>NZ_JAPFDR010000040.1 GCF_026168755.1 Clostridium sp.
GTAATCAAAGTTGATATCATTTTTTCTTCCCATAGAAAATCCTCCTAAAATTTATATAGTATATTATTCCAAATCTACCAACTAATCATACAAAAAAAGAGTAGATAGATTTGTTTTTTACACAAATCTATCTACTCTCCCATTATAAATTTTGATACAATCTCTTCTTTTATTAATGTGATTATAAATTATAATTTTATTAAAAGTAATATTATTAGATGAAATTTTAGCCACCTAATGTTATATCTTGGGTTGCGTACCATTCTAATGCATCATAAACATGCTGAGGTTTAAAATCGGGCCAATAATCATTAACTACATAAAAATCTGAGTAAACAGATTGTATTGGTAAAAAACCACTTAATCTTCTTCTTCCCCCCCAACGTATTATTAAATCTATTCTAGATATATCTTTTGATTGTAAAGCTAAATCTAAATTTTTTCTTTTATTATTTGTTTTTCTTGATAAATTTAAATCCCATTCCCATCCGTAGTTTACTAAGAAATTTACTTTTATTCCACCTTTACCAAATGTTTTTCTTTTAGTAAAGGGTAATAATTCTGGGGGAAAGCATGGTGACTCTGTATTCCCAATAACTAATAACTCGGCATCTTCATGAGAAAGTAATTTTACAGCATCTATACAAGCTTGTGTAAATGCTTCTTTTTGATTAGCTGGTCTTTTAGTATTATCTGTTGTAAAGCCGTAATAGGTAATTTCTTTAATACCTAATTTTTGACAAAGTTTAAATAATAATAAACCAGGATTTATTCCTAAGTTATAACCTTTTTCTTTAGTTAGGCCGTTATTTTCAGCCCAGCGCCTATTTCCATCTGGAATTATTCCAATATGATTAGGAAGTCTCATTTGATTCACTCCTTAATTTATAAAGTTAGTAAAACAGATAAATAATACAATTTATTTATAGTATTACTAATTTTCTTTTTATTAATACTTTAAATAGAAAATAATATATTGTTTTCTTAATATAACAATTTAATCAAATATTAAAAGTAGATTGGGGAATAATAAAATTATTTTAAAAAAATACAATAATAGGAAAATAAATATGAAAAGTCGAAATTAATCGAATATAAAATTTATTAATTTAAATAATATTCGTTATATGTAACGAATAATTATAAAAAATAAACAAAGAATGTTGACAGGAAGAAAAAGGATTGGTAAAATTTAATTAATACGAAAAATATATATAAAAAATACAAAAATGTTCGTGTTTTATTGGTGGAGTTATGGAGGTAGATTATGTTAGGGTTTAAATGCATTTTTGTTGAAAAAAAGGAAGGTTTCAATGTTGAGGCTAAAAGTCTTATGGAAGACTTTAAAAGCAATCTTAGAATAAATAATCTTAAAGAAGTAAGAGTTATAAATAAATATATATTAGGTGAAATAGCAGAAGATTACTATAAGAACTCGTTATATACAATATTTGCTGAAAAGACAGTAGATAATTTATATGAGGGAACTCTTCCAGTTGATGAAGATGAGATTGCATTTGCAGTTGAGTTTTTACCTGGTCAGTATGATCAAAGAGCTGATTCAGCTTCTGAATGTATAGGGTTATTAGGAGCTGAAGAACGAGTAGAAGTTAAATCAGCCAAGGTAATAGTTTTAAAAGGTGATTTAAGCAAAGAAGATATAGAAAAAATTAAAGGATATTATATAAATCCAGTAGATTCTAGAGAAATAGAAATAGATAATATTGAACTTTCTTCAAAACTATCAGAACCTAACGATGTAGAAGTGCTTCATGATTTTGTTGGTAAAGATAGAAGGCAAATAGAAGAATTCCATAAAGAATTGGGACTTGCAATGAGTGTGGATGATTTATTAATGATAAAAGATTATTTTAAAGATGAAGATAGAATACCAACTATTACTGAAATAAAGGTAATAGATACTTATTGGTCAGATCACTGTAGACATACAACATTCAGTACTGCAATTGAAGATGTAACTTTTGAAATAGGGCAATTAAATAATGCATCACAAAAATCATATGAAGCATACTTACAATCAAGAGACTTCGTTTATGGAGAAACTAATAGAGACGAAACATTAATGGACATAGCAGTTATTACTATGAAAGAAATGAGAAAAAGAGGAATGTTAGATGATTTAGATATTTCTGAAGAAATAAATGCTTGTTCAATAAAAGTTAACATAGAAACAGATAAGGGCAATGAAGAATACTTAGTGATGTTTAAAAATGAAACACACAATCACCCTACTGAAATTGAACCTTTCGGTGGAGCAGCAACTTGTTTAGGAGGAGCTATAAGAGATCCACTTTCAGGTAGAACATATGTATATCAAGCAATGAGAGTTACTGGTGCAGCAGATCCAACAGTACCTGTTGAAGATACAGTTAAAGGGAAATTGCCACAAAGAACTATTACATTAGGAGCAGCACATGGATATAGTTCATATGGAAATCAAATAGGTTTAGCAACTGGACAAGTTTCAGAAGTTTATCATCCAAATTATGTAGCAAAAAGAATGGAAGTTGGTGCAGTTATAGCAGCAGCACCAAAGGAAAATGTAGTAAGAGAAGAGCCAAAAGCCGGTGATATAGTAATCCTTCTTGGAGGAAGAACTGGTAGAGATGGTGTTGGCGGAGCTACAGGTTCATCAAAGGAACATACTGAAGATTCAATAAATCAATGTGGAGCTGAAGTTCAAAAGGGAAATGCGCCAACAGAAAGAAAAATACAAAGATTATTTAGAAACTCTGAAGTTGCTAAGATGATTAAAAGATGTAATGACTTTGGAGCTGGTGGAGTTTCAGTTGCAATTGGAGAATTAACTAGAGGATTAGATATTAATTTAGATAAGGTTCCTAAAAAGTATGAAGGCTTAGATGGAACTGAAATTGCAATTTCTGAATCACAAGAAAGAATGGCAGTAGTAGTTAATAAAGAAAATGTAGATAGATTTATAGAACTATCTAAACTAGAAAATTTAGAAGCTGTTGTTGTTGCAGAAGTTACTAATACAGAAAGACTAAGAATGTATTGGAGAGGTAAGGAAATAGTTAACTTGAAGAGAAGCTTCTTAGATACAAATGGAGCAAGACAAGTAACTAATGTAGAAGTTAAATTACCAGGTGAATATCCTTTAGCTGTTGGAGAAGTAAATGTTAAAGAAGAGTGGATAAGTAACTTAAAGAAATTAAATGTGGCATCACAAAAAGGATTAGTTGAAAGATTTGACTCAACAATAGGTGGAGGAACAGTTCTTATGCCCTATGGTGGTAAAGACTCAGCAACAGAACAAGAAGCAATGGTTGCTAAAATTCCTGTATTAGATGGAGTAAGTAAAGAAGCAACAATAATGAGTTATGGATTTAATCCAGACTTAGGAGTTTGGAGTCCATACCATATGGCATATTATTCAATAATTGAAGCAGTAACAAAACTTGCAGCTGTTGGCGGAGATTACAGGAAAGCAAGATTAACTCTTCAAGAATATTTTGAAAAACTAGGTAAGAATCCAGAAAGATGGGGTAAACCATTTGCTGCATTACTAGGAGCATACCAAGCCCAAATAGATTTAGGTATAGCAGCAATTGGTGGTAAAGACTCAATGTCTGGAAGCTTTGGCAGTTTAGATGTTCCTCCAACATTAGTGGCTTTTGCAGTTGGAGTTGAAAAAGCAAAAAATATAATTTCAGCAGAGCTTAAGGAAGTAGGTTCAAAGCTAGTATTTTTAATGGCTGAAAGAAATGAAGATTATACATTAAAGGTAGAGCAATATAAAAAGAATTTAGAGAAGTTACATGAGCTTATTTTAGAAGGAAAAGTAATA
Organism: Clostridium sp.; assembly: GCF_026168755.1. Classification (GTDB taxonomy): domain Bacteria; phylum Bacillota; class Clostridia; order Clostridiales; family Clostridiaceae; genus Clostridium. Next base: position 3,830 of record NZ_JAPFDR010000040.1, read on the forward strand.
TCAGCATCATCAGTTAAGTTTGGTGGAGTTGCAGAGACACTTTCTAAGATGGCTTTCGGAAATAAAATTGGGGTTAAATTCTATAATCTAACTAAGGAAGAGCTTTTTGGTTTAAACTATGGAAGTTTAGTTTTAGAAGTAAAGCAGGATGTAAATGTAGATGTAGAGTTTGAAGGATGCGCTTACAAGGCAATAGGATGCACAGTTAAAGATGAAGTAATAGTTTCAGAAGAGTATGATTTAGATTTAAACCTAAATGATTTAGAAGAAGCTTATGAAGAAAAGTTATCAAAAGTATTTAAGATTGAAACTACTGATAAAAATGAAACTGTAAAAGAAGTTTTATATAATGAATCAAATATTAAATCACCTATTATAAAGGTTGCTAAACCTAAAGTAATAATTCCAGTATTCCCAGGAACAAACTGTGAATATGATTGTGAAAGAGTATTTAGAAATGCTGGGGCTGAAATAGAAACTTTAGTATTTAGAAATTACTCTAATGATGCTTTTGTAGAATCAATTGAAAACCTAGAAAAGCAAATTAGAGAAAGTCAAATAATAATGTTGCCAGGTGGATTCTCTGCAGGAGATGAACCAGATGGATCAGGTAAATTTATTTCAACAGTATTTAGAAATGAAAGAATTAAAGATGCTGTTATGGATTTATTAAAGAATAGAGATGGATTAATGTTAGGTATTTGTAATGGCTTCCAGGCATTAATTAAATTAGGATTAGTTCCTTATGGTGAAATAGTTGATATTGAAGAAGAGATGGCTACATTAACTTATAACGAAATTAATAGACATATGAGTTCAATAATTAAAACTAAGATTGTTTCTAAAAAATCACCATGGTTTAGTGGAGTTGAACTAGGAGATATACACAATGTAGCAATTTCACATGGAGAAGGAAGATTTGTTGCTCCAGAAAAGCTATTAAAACAATTAATAGAAAATGGACAAGTAGCAACTCAATACGTTGATAATAAAGGAAATATAGCATTAGATATGCCATTTAATCCAAATGGATCAATGCTAGGAATAGAAGGTATAACAAGTCCAGATGGTAGAGTTCTTGGTAAAATGGGACACTCTGAAAGAATTGGAGATAACCTTTATAAGAATGTACCAGGAAACTTTGATCAAAAGATTTTCGAATCAGGAGTAAAATACTTTAAATAGTGACAAGTTTCAAGTGAACAGTGGCAAGTTAAAGAATAAATTAAGTGAGTGCTGAATTTAGAAAATATATATTTTATGAAATACCTTAAGGTGTTTTGACATTAATTTATCACTCTCCACTCGTCACTTGCAACTAAAGAAAGGGTGGTTTTAAAATGAAAGTAGCAATATTTTTTGGATCTAAGTCAGATACAGAAATAATGAGAGGGGCAGCTAATTGCTTAAGGGAATTTGGGGTTGAGTATAAAGCATTTGTTTTATCTGCTCATAGAGTTCCAGAAAAGTTAGAAGAAACTTTAAGAGAATGTGAAGCACAAGGATGTGAAGTTGTAATTGCAGGTGCAGGGCTTGCAGCACACTTACCAGGGGTAATAGCTTCTCAAACAACAATGCCAGTTATAGGAGTTCCATGTAAAGGAGCAATTGAAGGATTAGATGCATTATTTTCAATAGTTCAAATGCCAAAATCTATTCCAGTTGCAACAGTTGGAATAAATAATGCTTATAATGCTGGAATGCTTGCAGTGCAAATGCTTTCAGTAAATGATAAAGAATTAAAAGCTAAATTAGTTGAATATAGAAAAAATATGAAAGAAAAATTTATAGCTGAAAATGGTGAAGGAGTGGATTTATAATGGAAAAATTAGAAATGATGTACGAAGGTAAAGCAAAGAAAATATATGCTACAGATAAGGCTGATGAAGTAATAGTTTATTACAAAGATGATGCAACTGCTTTTAATGGAGAAAAGAAAGGGCAAATCGAGGATAAAGGTGTTTTAAACAATGCAATTACGTCAATGTTATTTGAAATGTTAAACAATAAAGGCGTTCCAACACACTTTATTGAAAAATTAAATGATAGAGAACAATTATGTAAAAAGGTTGAAATAGTACCTCTAGAAGTAATAGTAAGAAATGTTGCAGCAGGTTCTATGGCTAAGAGATTAGGATTAGAAGAAGGAACTGAACTTAAAACTACAGTATTTGAATTATCATACAAGGATGATTCTCTAGGAGATCCATTAATAAATGATTACCATGCAGTTGGTATTGGAGCTACAACTTTTGAAGAATTAGAAAAGATTTATGCTTTAACAGCAAAAATTAACGATATTTTAAAGGAGATGTTCTTAAAATCTAACATTAGATTAATAGACTTTAAGTTAGAGTTCGGTAGATTTAACGGAGATATAGTTTTAGCAGATGAAATTTCACCAGATACATGTAGATTCTGGGATGAAACAACAGGAGAAAAGTTAGACAAGGATAGATTCAGAAGAGATCTTGGTAATGTTAAAGATGCTTATGTTGAAATATTAAAGAGAATTAAAGAATAGTTAGAAGTTAAGAGTTTTATCCTAGACTGCTAACTCAAAACTAATTTGGTGGGGGTTATAAAGTATGAATCCAAAGTTAGACAATATAATAATGGATCCAAGTAATGATAAATTTAAAGATGAATGTGGAGTATTTGGTGTTTATTCTAATAGAGAAATAGATGTAGCATCTATAACTTACTATGGTTTATATGCACTTCAACATAGAGGACAAGAAAGTGCAGGTATAGCTGTTGCTAATGGTGAAGAGATAAATATAAAAAAAGGAATGGGGCTTATTACAGAAGCATTTTCTCAAGAAGATATAAATTCTTTAAAAGGTTTTACAGCAATTGGACATGTTAGATATTCAACAAGTGGAGATACTAGAATTGAAAATGCACAGCCATTACTAAGTAAAACAAAGTTAGGGCCAATAGCTATGGCACACAATGGAACTTTAGTTAATGCAGATGTTATTAGAGAGTTATTAGAGGATGGAGGACATGTATTTCATACATCAATAGATTCAGAAGTAATTGCTAATTTAATTGCAAGAGGTGCTAAAAAGGGTGTTGAAAAAGCAGTGTTAGATGCTATTCAAGCTGTTAGAGGATCATTTGCAATGGTTATTTTAACTGAAAATAAACTTATAGGTGTAAGGGACCCACATGGAATTAGACCTCTTTGCTTAGGAAAAATTGAAGAAGGGTATATTTTAACTTCTGAAAGTTGTGCTTTAGATGCAATCGGTGCAGAATTAGTTAGAGATATTGAACCAGGTGAAATTATAGTAATTGATGAAAGTAGAATAAATTCATATAGATATTCTGAAAATACTCAATGCCAAACTTGTGCTTTTGAATATATATATTTTGCTAGACCTGATTCTATTATAGATGGATTAGATGTTCATGAATCAAGAGTAAGAGCTGGAGAACAATTATATAAAGAATTCCCAATAGAAGCAGATGTAGTTGTTGCTGTTCCAGACTCAGGTATACCAGCAGCAATAGGATATGCTAAAGCATCAGGAGTTCCTTATGATACTGGATTTGTAAAAAATAGATACGTAGGAAGAACATTTATTACACCTTCTCAAGAAGTAAGGGAAAGAGCTGTAGCAGTTAAGTTAAATCCTCTAAAGGTAAACATTAAGGATAAGAGAGTTATTCTTATAGATGATTCTATAGTAAGGGGAACTACTTCAAAGCACTTAGTAGAGTCATTAAGAAGAGCAGGAGCTAAGGAAGTCCATTTCTTAGTAGCATCACCAGTAGTTCAGTATCCATGTTATTTTGGAATTGATACTCCTTATAGAAAAGATCTTATAGGAGCGAACCATTCTATAGAAGAAATGAGAGAAATAATAGGTTGTGATACTTTAGGATATTTATCTATGGATGGTATGTACAAATGCTTTAATGCAGATCAAGGTTATTGTGTAGGATGTTTTAATGGAGTATATCCAGTTGCAACACCAATAGAAACGGAAAGGTAGGTAATTTAAATGATAACTTATAAAGATGCTGGAGTTAATATAGAAGAAGGTTATAAGTCAGTAAAGCTTATAAAGGAATATGCACAAAGAACAATGAGTGAATATGTTTTAAATGGTCTTGGAAGCTTTGCTGGAATGGTTGAATTACCAGAAGGATATAAGAAGCCGGTTTTAGTTTCTGGTACAGATGGTGTTGGAACTAAGCTTGAATTAGCATTTAAAACTAAGAAATATGATACAGTTGGTATTGACTGTGTAGCTATGTGTGTAAATGATATTTTATGTCATGGAGCAAAGCCATTATTTTTCTTAGATTATATAGCTTGTGGAAAGCTTGAAGCAGAAGTTGCTGCTGATTTAGTTAAAGGTGTTTCTGATGGTTGTGTTATGTCAGGTTGTGCTTTAGTTGGTGGAGAAACAGCTGAGATGCCAGGCTTCTATAAAGAGGGAGAATATGATATTGCAGGATTTGCAGTAGGTATTGTAGATAAAGATAAAATAATAAACGGAAAAAATATTAAACCAGGAGATAAGTTAATTGGTATTGCTTCTTCAGGGGTACATTCAAATGGATTTTCTTTAGTTAGAAAATTATATACAGATTTAAATGAAGAGTTTAATGGAGAAGAGGTTTGGAAGACATTAATTACTCCAACTAAGATATATGTTAAACCAATATTAAGTTTAATTGAAAAGTTTGATATTAAAGGTATGTCTCATATAACTGGTGGAGGATTTATTGAAAATGTTCCAAGAATGTTTAATGGTTCAGAATTAACTGCAGAAATAAACAAAGATAGTTATCCATCACCAGCAATATTTGAAGATATGATTAATAAAGGTGTAAATAGAGATCATATGTATAATACATTCAATATGGGGATTGGTTTTGTATTATGTGTTGATGAAAAAGATGTTGATGCTGTTATTAAAGAGCTTATTGAATTAGGTGAAAAGGCTTATGAAATTGGTGTTGTAACAGCTGGAGGTGAAGGAGTTTGCTTAAAGTAGCAGTACTTGTATCTGGTGGAGGGTCAAACCTCCAATCAATCTTAGATTATGGACAAGAGACTTTTAAAGTTGAAATGGTTATTGGAAGTAAAGAAGGTATTTATGGTTTAGAAAGAGCTAAAAATGCTGGAGTTCCTACATATGTTGTTTCAAGAAAAGAGTATGGAAATGAAACTTCTAATAAGATATTAGAATTAACTAGGGGCAAAGTTGATTTAATAGTTTTAGCTGGTTATCTTTCAATATTAGATGGGGAAATATTAAAAGAGTTTAAAGATAGAATAATAAATATTCATCCTTCACTTATACCAAGTTTTTGTGGAGATAAAATGTATGGAATGCATGTACATAATGCAGTAAGAGCTTCAGGGGTTAGGTTTACTGGATGTACAGTTCACTTTGTAAATGAAGAAGTAGATGGTGGGGCAATAATACTTCAAGAAGTAGTTCCAGTATATTTTGAAGATACTGCAGAAGATATTCAAAAGAGAGTATTAGTAGAAGAGCATAAGTTATTATCTAAAGCAATTGATTTAATAAGTAGGGGTAAAATTGATATTATAGACGGCAGAGTAAATATTTTAAAATAGGGAGGATTTTTACATGATTAAAAGAGCATTAATTAGTGTATTTGATAAGACTGGAATTTTAGATTTTTCAAAATTTTTAGCAGAAAATGGTGTTGAGGTTATTTCAACTGGAGGTACTTATAAGCACTTAAAAGAAAATGGAGTTGCAGTAACAGAAGTTAATGAAGTTACTAATTTTCCAGAAATGCTAGATGGAAGAGTTAAAACTCTTCATCCAATTATTCATGCAGGAATACTTGCTATAAGAGATAATGAAGAACATATGAATACTATAAAAGAAAGAAATATTGAAACTATAGATATGGTTATAGTTAATTTATATCCTTTCTTTGAAAAAGTAAGAGAAGATCTAAGCTTTGAAGAAAAAGTTGAATTTATAGATATTGGTGGGCCAACAATGCTTAGAGCAGCAGCTAAGAACTTCCAAGATGTTGTTGTTATAAGTGAAGCTTCTGATTACCAAGCTGTAATGGATGAAATTAAAGAAACTGGAGATGTTAGCTATAAGCTGAGAAAGAAATTAGCTGGTAAGGTATTTAATTTAATGAGTGCTTATGATGCAGCAATTTCTAACTTTATGTTAGGTGATGAAGAAGAATATCCAGAATATCTTTCAATTTCATACAAGAAGAAGCAAAGCTTAAGATATGGTGAAAATCCACATCAAAGTGCTGCATACTATGTTTCAAATGAATTTGACGGTGGTATGAATGATTTTGAAATATTAAATGGTAAAGAGCTTTCTTATAACAATATTAAGGACTTAGATATAGCATGGAAAGTTGCTAATGAATTTGAAGAAACAGCTTGCTGTGCATTAAAACATAATACTCCATGTGGTGTTGCAATAGGTGAGACTGCTGTAGAAGCTTACACTAAAGCACACGATGTAGATCCAACTTCAATATTTGGTGGAATAGTTGCTATTAATAAGAAGATTGATAAAGCTACTGCTGAAGAAATGGTTAAAATATTCTTAGAAGTAGTTGCAGCTCCAGATTTTGATGAAGAGGCTTTAGAAGTTTTAAGAACTAAGAAGAACTTAAGAGTTATTAAGTGTAACGTTAAGCCATGTGATAAGAAATTCATGGTAACTGTTGATGGAGGAGTTTTAGTTCAAGAAGAAGATACTAAGCTTTTAGATGAATTAAAGGTTGTTACAGAAAAGGCTCCAACTGAAGCTGAAATGAGAGATTTAGTATTTGGTATGAAGGTAGTTAAATATGTTAAATCAAATGCTATAGTTACAGTTAAAGATGGTGTTGCTGTAGGAATTGGTGGTGGACAAGTTAATAGAATTTGGCCAACAATGGATGCTTTAAGAAGAGGAGAAGGAGCTACTATACTAGCTTCAGATGCATTCTTCCCATTTAGAGATATAGTTGATGAATGTTCTAAATATGGAATTAAAGCAATAATTCAACCTGGTGGTTCAATGAGAGACCAAGAATCAATTGATGCTTGTAATGAACATGGAATTGCTATGGTATTCACAGGAGTTCGTCACTTTAAACACTAGTAGTTACCTCGGAGGTCAATGAAAAATATGGAAGCACCTCCGGGGTCAATACATTATTTGGAAGTATTTTGTTATTATAAGAGAGGTTTTTTAATATTATGAAAATATTATTAGTTGGTTCTGGTGGAAGAGAGCATGCTATTGCTTGGAAATTAGCTAAGAGTGAAAAGGTTAGTAAGATATTTGTAGCACCTGGTAATGGTGGAACTGCAATTGAAAATAAATGTGAAAATGTTAATATCACTGATATAGATGAATTAGTAGTATTTGCAAAAGAAAATAATATAGGTTTAACTTTTGTTGGACCAGAAGATCCACTAACAAAAGGGATAACAGATAAGTTTAAGGCAGCAGGTCTTAGATGCTTTGGGCCAGATGCAGCTGGTGCCAAATTAGAAGGAAGTAAAGCTTTTTCTAAGGATTTTATGAATAAGTATGGAGTTAAAACTGCTCAATATGGAACTTTTACAAAATGTGAAGAAGCTAAAGCTTATTTAGAAAACTGTGAATATCCAATAGTTATTAAAGCTGATGGATTAGCTGCTGGTAAAGGTGTTGTAATTGCAGCAACTAAAGAAGAAGCTATGAAAACAGTTGATGATTTTATGATTTCTGATATCTTCAAGGGAGCAGGACAAAAGGTTGTTATTGAAGAATTCCTTGAAGGTGTAGAAGCTTCAATTCTTTCAATTACTGATGGTAAGACTTTAATACCATTTATATCAGGAAAAGATCATAAGCAAATATTTGATGGAGATAAAGGACCAAATACTGGAGGTATGGGAGTTTTAGCACCAAATCCATTTGTCACTGAAGAATTAATGAAAGATTTTGAAGAAAATATAGTGGCTAATACTTTAAGGGGAATTCAAGAAGAAGGCTTTGATTTTAAGGGAATTATATTCTTTGGTCTTATGATAACTAAAAAAGGTACTTATTTATTAGAATATAATGTAAGAATGGGTGATCCTGAAACTCAATCTGTTTTAACTTTAATGGAAAGCGATTTAGTTGATTTAGTTGAAGCAGCTTTAGATAGTAGATTGCATGAAGTTGAAGTTAAGTGGTATGATGGAGCTTGTGTTAATGTAGTTTTAGCTTCTAAAGGATATCCAGGAACTTTTGAAAAGGGATTTGAAATAACTATTGATGAAAGTATTAAGGATAAGGTGTTCTTAGCTGGAGCTCAATTGGTTGATGGAGTTTTAAAAACTAGTGGAGGAAGAGTGTTATCTGTTGTTGGCAGAGGTAGAACTGTTGAGGAAGCTAGGGAAGAAGCTTATAAGTTAACTGAAATGGTTAATTTTGAAGGGAAGTATTTTAGAAGAGATATATAAGAATATTATGAAAGTAAAGAGATTATCTGGCAGAATTGCTGATGGTGTCTTTATAGATTTAGAATAATGTAAAATGAACCGTACCATAAATAAATGAGGTTTATAGCATTAACAATTAAAGTTAAATTTAATAAAATTATTTTTTAAAATGGTTAGTAGATAGATTTGTATAATAAAAAAATCTATCTACTTTTATATTTTAATTTGCGAATATTGTTATTATCTAATTAATGATACTGTTTTAATCAAGAACTTCTATATTTACTAGGAGACATTCCAATTAAATTATGAAAAGTCTTTGAAAATTTTAATTGATCTTGAAAACCTACGGAATTTGCAATTATATTAATTGAGTAATCAGTATTTTTTAATAGATTACAAGCTCTTTTAATTCTTAAGTTTGTTAAATATTTTTTTGGAGATATGTGAAATTCTTTTTTAAATAAAAAGCATAAATAATTTGGATGAAATCCATACATTTTAGCAATATTACCTATCCTTATATCTAGATCATAATTATTATCAATATAATTACGTATTTCTATAGCATAGTTATTGGTGTTTTCTGGTGTATATTTTATATTTTTAGAAGAGAGTAGATTAGCCATTACATGAAGTAAGGAAGCGTTGGTTTCTAAAAAAGCAGGTAATCCTTGCATTTGTAATGATAAAATCTTATTTATTTCTACCTCTATAAATTTAATATCAAAATCATCAATTACATATGTATTTTTTGATGATTCTAATATTAATTTAATATATAAATCAGAGTTTAATCCAGTAAAAGATATCCACATATACAACCAAGGTTTTTTTTCACTTGCTTTATAATACGATACTTGATTAGCAGGTATTACAAATGCTTGCCCTGATTTAACTTTTTTATGTATTCCATTAATATTTATAAAACCTTCACCTTTTAATATAAAATGTATCATATGATATTCTCTAGCTCTAGGACCATATCCATATCCATTAATACACTGTTCAATGCCACAACCATATAAAATTAAGTCAGAATTATTATTTGAATTATTATTTGTAAATGTATTTATGTATTGTTTAAGCATAATGATACCTCCTTAATTATAAAATGATAATATTTATTATAATAATACTAAATATTAGAAAATACCATATTAAAGTTAAAAAAAGTCATATTTTATAGGTTAATAGAATGCTATTATTTATATGAAGTAAACAATTACACTTGATGATTATTGTTAAGGAGGTTTTATATTTGAAAAATGACAAAAAAATAGATAAATATTCAATGATGTACCATTTAACTCCAAAGTTTGGATTATTAAATGATCCAAATGGACTTATTAATTATAAAGATGAATATTATGTGTTTTATCAATGGAATAAATTTGAAACAAATCATAGTTATAAATGTTGGGGATATTTTAAATCAAAAGATATGGTAAATTGGACTGATATGTCAGTAGCCTTATTACCAGATATGTATTTTGATAAAAATGGAGTCTATTCAGGAAGTGCGATAGAGCATGATGATAAAATAAATATATTTTATACTGGAAATGTAAAGAATGAGTTAGGTGAAAGAAAAAGTTATCAATGTAAAGCAGAAAGTTCTGATGGAAGAATATTTGAGAAAAAGGGAGTAATTTTTGAGACGCCACCAGGATATAGTGAACATTTTCGTGATCCTAAGGTATTTAAAGGAAAAAATAATTGGTGGATGGTAATAGGAGCTCAAACAGAAAAGCTTGAAGGTGCAGTAGTTTTATGTAAATCATATGATCTTAATAAATGGGAGTATTGTAAAACAATATTAAAAAATGATGATTTAGATAATATGTGCGAATGTCCAGATATTTTAAGGTTTGATGAAGGGGATATCTTGTTATGTTCACCTCAAAAAAGATTCGAAAATAAAGTTATTGGAAAGTGTGGATATTTTAAGGGCCATTTTTTAGAGGATAAAGAAGAGTTTAAAAGTAATGATTGTTTTCATAAGATAGATTATGGATTCAATTTTCACTCTCCACAAACGTTTACTGATAAAAATGGTAGGGTTATAGTTTATGGGTGGATGGCTGGAATGACCGAAGAAGAAGAAGAAGCTTTACCAACTAGAAAATTTGGATATGTACATTCTTTAAGTATTCCAAGGGTATTAACATATAAAAATAATACTCTATATCAAAGTCCAGTAGAAGAGTTAAAAAAACTTAGAGGAAATGAAGAAATATGGAATAATAATGAATCAAATGTATTTTCAAATTTTCAATTAGAGTTTTTATTTGATTTCCCAGAAGTTATGAAAGAAGATTTCACCTTTAAAATGAGAGGGAATATTATTGAAGTTAAATATGATGTAGTTTTAAATTTAATATCTATAAAAAGATATAATTGGAGTACTCACAAAATACAAGAAAGTATTATTAATCTAGAAGAAAATTTAAAAAATATGCAACTTTTTTTAGAGGAATCTAGCTTTGAATTATTTATAAATGATGGGAAATATGTTTGCACACTTCGTTATTTTTGTGATACTGATTATAACGATATTAATATTAAATGTGATGATAATGTAAGAATAAAATTTTATCAGTTAAAATTATAGAGGGGGTACTCATAAATGGATAATAAGAGTATTGTAGAAGAAATTTTAAAAAATATTGGTGGAAAAGAAAATGTTAAATCAGTTGCACATTGTGCCACTAGATTAAGAATTATAGTGTTTGATAAAGATAAATTAAATAAAGATGCTGTTGAAAATATTGATAAAGTAAAAGGTAGTTTTTTTAACTCAGGACAATATCAAATTATTTTTGGGACAGGCCTTGTAGATAAGGTTTATGATGAATTTATTAAAGTTGTAGGTGAAGAAAATAAGATATCACTTAATGAAGCAAAAATGAGCGGAAATAAGTTTCAAAGAGCAATAAGAGTTTTTGGAGATATATTTGTACCAATAATACCTGTCTTAGTTGCTACAGGATTATTTATGGGATTACGTGGATTAATTATGCAAGATAAAGTTTTAGCCATTTTTGGATTAACAAATACAAGTATCCCTTCTTCTTTTATAACTTTTACTCAGATTTTAACAGATACAGCATTTACATTCCTTCCAGCATTAGTATGTTGGTCAACTTTTAAAACTTTTGGTGGAAATCCAGTTATAGGTATAGTTATAGGGCTAATGTTAGTTAGTAATAATTTACCTAATGCTTATGATGTTGCCTCAGGTTCAGCAGAACCATTAAAATACTTTGGATTTATTAATGTTGTAGGATATCAAGGATCAGTTCTTCCAGCTTTTATTACTGGTATTGTGGGAGCTAATTTTGAAAAATTCTTAAAAAAGTACATACCAGATTCACTTAATTTAATATTTGTACCGTTTTTAACTCTTTTAGTTAGTATAACACTTGCTTTATTTATAATAGGACCAACTTTTCATTATGTAGAAAGTTATATTCTAATAGTAGTTGAAACAATTCTAACATTACCTTTAGGAATTGGTGGATTTTTATATGGATGCTTCGGACAACTATTGGGTATATTTGGAATACACCATATACTTAACTTATTAGAAATAAATATGTTAGCTATTGATGGATGGAATTTATTAAATCCTATTGGAAGTTGTGGAAATATAGCTCAAGCAGGAGCTGTTTTAGCTGTAGCCATGAAATATAAAGATGTAAAGATGAAGCAGATAGCATATCCATCATTTATATCAGCACTATTAGGGATTACAGAACCAGCAGTATTTGGTGTAACATTAAGATTAGTAAAACCGTTTATAATGTCAATGATAGCAGGTGGTATTGGTGGGTGCCTAGCTTCTATTTTAGGATTAAAAGCTAATGGAATGTCTTTAACAGGAATTCCTGGTATGTTATTATACTTAAACAATCAGTTGCCATTATATATATTGGTTGGAGTAATCACATTTGCAATAGCTTTTGGATTAACATATATGTTAGGGATTGATGAGCCAAAAAAATAAAAATAAAATTGAAAGCCTTACATTCTTATTATTAAGAGTATAAGGCTTTTAGAATAGAAGGAGAAATTAGGTATGCCAATTATATTTCATAACGAATCAAATACGTTTCATATTTATAATAATCAAATAAGTTATATATTTAAAGTTTTAAGAAATGGACACTTAGGAAATATCTATTATGGAAAAAAGATAAAGGATAGAATAAGCTTCGATCATTTATTAGATTTTTATCCTAGAATGATGAATGTATGGCAATATGATGGAGATAAAACTTTTAGCTTAGAACATATTAGACAAGAATATCCATCATATGGGACAGGTGATATGAGGTCACCAGCCATAGAAATATTACAAGAGAATGGAAGTAGAATCTCAGACTTTAAATATTTGAATCATAAAATAACTAAAGGAAAGCCTAAGTTACAAGGACTTCCTGCAACTTATGTAGAGAATGATGATGAGGCAACTACATTAGAGATTATGTTATATGATGATATTATTGATTGCAAATTAAATTTAATTTATACAATATATGAAGATTATCCTGTAATAACTAGAAGTGCTAATTTACAAAATGGCTTTAAAAATAAAATTTATATAAATAAAATTATGAGCATGAATATAGATATGCCGGATAGTAATTATGAGATGTGTGAATTGACAGGAGCTTGGGCTAGAGAAAGGTATATTAAATTTAGAAGCTTAGAGCATGGAGTTTCTTCTATTTATAGTTTGCGTGGACATAGCTCACATAATTATAATCCTTTTATTGCATTAAAGCGTAAAGAAACAACTGAATTTAATGGAGAAATAATTGGATTTTCATTAGTTTATTCAGGAAATTTCTTAGCACAAGTTGATGTTGATACTTATGATGTATCTAGAGTAATGTTAGGAATTAATCCACAAAATTTTAGCTGGAAATTAGATTTAAATGAAAGTTTTCAAACACCAGAGGTTGTTATTGTATATAGTGATAACGGTATTAATGGAATGAGTCAAGTTTATCATGATATATATAGATCAAGATTAGCAAGAGGGATGTGGAGAGATAAAATCAGACCTATTTTAATTAATAATTGGGAAGCGACTTATTTTGATTTTGATGAAGATAAACTATTACAAATAGCTAAAAAAGCAAAAGAAGTTGGAATTGAGTTATTTGTGCTAGATGATGGATGGTTTGGAAAAAGAAATAATAGTAAAAGTTCTCTTGGAGATTGGTATGATAACAAAGATAAACTTCCAAGTGGAATTATAGGATTAAGTAGAAAGATTAAAGATATAGGGCTAAAATTTGGATTATGGATTGAACCAGAGATGGTTAATATGGATAGTGAGTTTTATAGAAAAAATCCAGATTATATATTAAAAACGCCTAATAGACATACTTCACAAGGTAGAAATCAATATGTACTTGATTTTTCTAATCCTAAGGTTATTGATGAAATAGAAAAACAAATAGAAAAAATATTAAATGATTCAGAAGTATACTATATAAAATGGGATATGAATAGATCACTTAGTGAAGTTTATTCAAAAATTAGTGATTTTGATGAACAGGGAACTATCTATCATAAATACATATTAGGTGTTTATGAGCTTTATAATAGATTAACAAAAAAATTCCCTAATATTTTATTTGAATCTTGTGCAAGTGGAGGAGGAAGATTTGATCCAGGAATGTTATATTATGCTCCTCAGGGATGGGTAAGTGATAATACTGATGCGATCGAAAGAAGTAAAATACAATTTGGGACTAGTGTAGTTTATCCTTTAAGTTCTATGGGTACACATGTTTCTGATATTCCTAATCATCAGATGATGAGAGCAACCCCATTAAATACAAGAGCAAATGTAGCTTATTTTGGGACATTTGGATATGAATTAGATATTTTAAGTTTATCAAATGATGAAATAGAGCAGATAAAAGAACAAATAAAATTTATGAAAGAATATAGAGATTTAATTCAGTTTGGAGATTTTTATAGATTATTAAGTCCTTTTGAAGGAAACTATGTTTCTTGGATAGTAATATCAAAGGATAAAAAGATAGCAATAGTGTTCTACATGGCAATTTTAAATGAAATAAATTCATCTTATAAAAAGTTAAAAGTAAAAGGTCTAAATCCTGATTATTTATATAGAATAGATAAAAGTGAAACTTTTTCTTATGGTGATGAATTAATGACAATAGGATTAAATATAACGGATAATTTTTATACTGATTCTCAAGAAAAGGGTGGTGACTTTAAATCACGAATATATATATTAAAAGCAGAAAGTTAAAATATATATTCGGAAATAGAAGTATAAGAGCTAACCATATTAATGGTTGGCTTTTTTTAGTTTAGAGTAAAAGTGTATCAATCAACATAAACTTAAAGTTATATATTTCTAAAAATCTAGTTAACTATAAAATTAATAATTTTTAATTTTATTGTATATAAAATAATGGTATGATATAATAATAATTAACTTGTAATGATTATTGTTACAAGTTAATTATTATTATACAGGAGGAAAAAATTTTGAAAATAAATACACAATGTTCTCTAGCTATACACATTCTAATATCAATAGCAATGTTTTCAGATAAAGTTAAGGTAACAAGTAAAATAATTGCAAATAGTACAGGAACTAATCCTGTTATTATTCGTAATATATTTGGATCATTAAAAAAAGCAGGAATTATTAAGATTCGCCAAGGATGTTCAGGTGCAGAATTAGCGATGAATCCATCAGAAATTACTATTTTTGATGTATATAATGCAGTTGATCCAAAATCATTAGAAAACTTAATTGGAGTACATGAAAATCCATCTCCTGAATGTCCAGTTGGCTGTAAAATATATGATGTTTTAGAAGAGCCTTACAATGCTGTTCGTGAAGGAATAAAAGAGATTATGTCAAAATACACGTTGGAAGATTTAATAGCTAAGTATAAAAGTTAATTAAAATATTAATTATTTGGAGGTAAAAAATGAAAATAAATATTCCAGTACAACAAACTATAAAAAAACGTAATAGCGTAAGATCATATGAAGAAAAAAAACTTTCTATACAAGATAAAGAAAAACTTATGGCATATGCTGATAGTTTAACAAATCCATTTGGAGTAAAAGTAAATTTTCATATTATAGAAAAAGATTTAAATTCAAAAGGCGAAAAATTAGGAACTTATGGAGTTATTAAAGGAGCCACTACTTTCTTAGGAGTATCGGTAGAAAATATTGAACTAGGTCTTGAAGCGGCAGGATATGAGTTTGAAAACCTAATTTTATATGCAACTCATATGGGACTTGGGACAGTATGGTTAGCAGCAACTTTTAGTCGTGATAGCTTTATGTCTGCTATGGGTATTAAAGAAAATGAATTATTTCCAGCCATTTCTCCTGTAGGATATCCAGCTACTAAAAGAAGCTTAAGGGAATCAGTTATGCGTAAAACTATGAAATCAGATCAGAGAAAACCATGGAAGGATATTTTCTTTAAAGATGATTTTTCAACTCCTTTAACTGAGAAGGATGCTAATGAATATGCTATTTCATTAGAAATGCTTCGTTTAGCTCCTTCAGCTACTAATGCACAACCATGGAGAGTTGTAAAAAAAGAAGGAGTTTATCATTTTTATGAAACTCATAATGCTAATGCAAAACAAGAAGAAAAGCTTATAAAGAAAGTTGACCTAGGTATAGGTTTAAGTCATTTCCATCAAACAACATTAGAAAATGGATTAAATGGAAAATTTGAAAAATTAGCACAAGACAATATTTATATTACTGAAAATACAAATTATATAATATCTTGGATTCCGGATAATACTAATAAAGAATAAATTATATAATAAGAAATATAAAAAGATATGCCAGAATTAGAAAAAAATTAATATGTTGATTTAAGATAGAAAGGAAAAATATATTAAAGCTGTACAAATTAATAAATATTCAAAAGAAATAAATGTAAAAATTAATGATATTCCTGTTCCTAAAATTAATGATAATGAAGTTTTAGTAAGAGTCAAAGCAGCGGCTGTTAATCCATTAGAAATTTTAATTGTCACAGGAAGTGTAAAATTAATTCAAGACTATAATATGCCATTGACATTAGGAAATGAATTATCAGGAATAATAGAAGAAGTTGGAGGAAATGTTACTAAGTTTAAAAAAGGAGATAAAATATATTCTCGTCTTCCTATAAATAAAATAGGAGCATTTGCTGAATATGTAGCAGTTGATGCTGATGCAATTAGCCATATGCCTAAAAATCTTGATTTTAAAGAAGCAGTTGCTGTCCCATTAACAGGTTTAACTGCATATCAAGGATTACATGAAGAATTAGAAGCAAAGGCAGGGCAAACTGTATTTATTCCAGGTGGTTCTGGAAGCTTTGGACAAATGGCTATTCCTATAGCTAAATCGATGGGACTTAGTGTTATTGTTTCGGGTAATTCAAGATCACGTGAGCGAATGATGAAGTTGGGAGTTGACAATTATTTAGACTATACTAAAGATAATTATTGGGAGATTATCAAGGAAGTTGATTTTGTAATAGATACTCTTGGTCCTAAAGAGTTTAAAAGGGAATTGTCTATTTTAAAAAAAGGTGGTCGATTATTAAGTTTGCGTACAGGTCCAAACAAAAAGTTTGCTGAAAAAAATGGATTTCCATTTTGGAAGAGAAAACTATTTTCAATTGCGGGAGTAAAATATGATAATTTAGCCAAAAAAGAGGAAAAAGAATATCGTTTTATTTTTGTACGTGCTGACGGAGAGCAATTAAAAGAAATTACACGAATTGTTGAAGAAAATAATATTGTGCCTTCAATAGATTCACGTATATTTACTATTGAAGAAGCAAATGAAGCGTTAAAACTAGTTGCTAATGGAAAGACTAATGGTAAAGTAATTATTGAATTTTAAATAGGATATTTACACATAAAATTTTTTGTTTCTATATTTTAATATGATTTATTCTCTTAATGTATGTAGTAAAATTATATAAGTCTATAGGGCAAAGAAAAGATGAGCTAAATAAAAGAGCAAAAAGTCTTCAAGAGGAGAAGGAGTATCTATAAAGGGTACTCCTTCTTCTTGTATAAATGAATACTACCTGCTTTGCAGGTATGTTCAGAGTAGCTTAAGCGGTGAGTATATAAAAAAACTCCTTTTGTCAATAATTAAAAAAGGTTCGCAGCCCAATTTAATAGACAAAAGGAGGATCCATATAATGGA
>NZ_JAPFDR010000054.1 GCF_026168755.1 Clostridium sp.
CGTCCTGAGCCAGGATCAAACTCTCACTAAAAAGTTTAATCATTTGCTCAAATTACTTTGAGTCTTTGTTTTAAGACTCTCAAAAGAATTGCTGGTTTACTTTAACTATATTCTGTTCAATTTTCAAAGACCATTTACTCCGTCGCACCGAAGCGACTTCTTTATCTTATCATCACTCTTTGCTACTGTCAACAACTTTTTTAAAAGTTTTTTTGACGTTTCGCTCAAGCAACGAAACTTATCTTATCACTTAATTTCTAACATGTCAACTTTTTTTATGTTGCTTTTCTGTTAGTCATCAGCGACGTGTTTTATCTTATCATGTAACTATAATTTATTTTTAACTCATTTTATATTTATATTAATTTATTTTTATTATTCTCTCTTTTTCTACTTATTTCTTTATTTTTCTATTATTGATACACTAGGATAAGAGTACTTATATATTAACTCTTAAATACTATTTTTACACTAATTTAAATATAAAAAGTGGCAAGCCACTAAATACTTAATAGTATTCATAACTTGCCACATGATATTAATCTTTTAAATAAAAGTGTCTATATTATTGTTCTGAATCTTCTTTTTGAATCTCTTCAACTAATCTATCTAAGCTAGTATCTTTATTATCTAAATCACTTTCATTATCTACACAAGCTTCTAATGTTAATTGTTCCTCATCATCATTATCGCCAGTACCAGTTATTTTAGCAATAGCTACTACCTTTTCCTCTTCTGAAGTTCTCATTAACGTAACGCCCATTGCAGATCTACTAGTTACTGAAATATCAGAAACATTTATTCTTATAGCTATACCACTAGTATTTATAAGCATTAATTCATCTTCTGGACTACAAACAGTTGCTCCAACAACTTTACCAGTCTTTTCACTTATCTTATAAGTAATAAGACCTACTCCACCTCTATTTTGTCTCTTATATTCAGTTAATGGTGTTCTCTTACCAAATCCATTTTCACTTATAACTAATAAATCTTCATTATCTGAAGCTATATCCATACAAACAGCTACATCTTCATCTCTTAAGTTCATTGACTTAACTCCTGATGCTGTTCTTCCCATAGGTCTTACATCTTGTTCATTGAACTTAATTGCATTACCATCTTGAGAAACTATTATTATATCAGCATCTCCTCTTGTTACCTTAACTTTAAGAAGTTCATCTCCCTCCCTTAAGTTAATAGCAATAAGCCCACTCTTTCTTAAGTTCTTAAATTCTGATAATGGAGTTTTCTTAACTAAACCTTGTTTAGTTGCCATGAATAAGTATCCATCTACAATATTGTCCCTAACAGTTAATACTGTTTCTATTCTTTCATCTTGTTCTATTTGAATAAGATTTATTATATTAGTACCCTTAGCTGTTCTTCCTGCTTCAGGTATTTCATATGCTCTCTTTTTATATACTCTACCTCTATTAGTAAAGAATAATACATCCGAATGAGTTGAAGTTACTAAAACATGTTCAACGAAATCATCTTCTTTCGTAGACATTGCCTGTATTCCTCTTCCCCCTCTTCTTTGAGCAGAATATGTATCAGCTGATATTCTCTTGACATATCCTGTATGAGTTAGAGTTATAACAGTTTCTTCTTCTTGAATTAAATCTTCAATATCAATATCATTTACAACTTTCTCTATTTGAGTTCTTCTTTCATCGTTATATCTAGATTTTATTTCAAGTAATTCCTCTTTAATTACCCCTAATAACAATTCTTCACTTGAAAGAATTGAATTTAAATAATCAATAAGTTTCATTAACTCTGCATATTCTTCTTCAATCTTATCTCTTTCTAATCCTGTTAATCTTCTTAATCTCATTTCTAAAATAGCAATTGCTTGCTTTTCAGATAATCCAAATCTTTCAATTAACGTATTCTTAGCTATTTCTCCAGTTTTTGAACCTCTAATAATACTTATCACTTCATCAATATTATCTAAAGCAATTCTTAAACCTTCTAATATGTGAGCTCTTACTTGTGCTTTTTCAAGTTCAAATATTGTTCTTCTAGTTACAACTTCTTTTTGGAAAGTTATATAATGACTTAATATTTGCTTTAGGTTTAATATATGTGGCTCATTATTAACTAAAGCTAACATGATTACTCCAAATGTATCCTGCATTTTTGTATGCTTAAATAATAAATTTAATACAACATTAGGATTCGCATCTTTCTTTAGTTCTATTACTATTCTCATACCTTCTCTGTCAGATTCATCTCTTAAATCAGATATCCCAACAATTTTCTTATCTTTAACTAAGTCAGCAATATTTTCAATAAGCTTAGCTTTATTAACTTGGTATGGAATTTCAGTAACTACGATTCTATGTCTTCCATTTTCTTCTTCTATATCAGTTTTAGCTCTAACTACAACTTTACCTTTACCAGTTTCATAAGCAGCTCTTATGCCTGATTTACCCATTACTATTCCACCTGTTGGGAAATCAGGGCCCTTTATACATGTCATAAGTTCTAATCCAGTAGCCTCTGGATTATCTATTAACATTATTGTTCCATCAATAACTTCACCTAAATTATGTGGTGGGATATTAGTTGCCATACCAACAGCAATACCTGATGATCCGTTAACTAAAAGGTTTGGATATCTTGATGGTAATACTCTAGGTTCTTGTTCTTCACCATCAAAGTTTGGCATAAAATCTACAGTATTTTTATTTATATCTCTAAGCATTTCTACTGCTATCTTATTCATCTTTGCTTCTGTATATCTCATTGCAGCTGCACTATCACCATCAACAGAACCAAAGTTTCCGTGACCATCAACAAGCATATATCTCATTGAGAAATCCTGAGCCATTCTTACTAATGCGTCATAAACAGATGTATCACCATGTGGATGATATTTACCTAAAACTTCACCAACTATTCTGGCACATTTTCTGTATCCTTTGTTTGGTTCTAAGCCTAATTCTTGCATTGCATAAAGAATTCTTCTATGAACTGGTTTAAGACCATCTCTTACATCTGGAAGAGCACGCCCAACGATTACGCTCATTGCGTAATCGATATAGCATTGTTTCATTTCTTTATTTATATCTACATGTATAAATTTTCCCTCATTTAAGTTCATGCACTCACCTCAACTAATACTAAATATCTTAGTACTAAATATCTAAATTGCTTATTTTTTTAGCATTCTTTTGAATGAATTCTCTTCTTGGTTCAACTTTATCGCCCATTAAAATAGTAAATATTTCATCTGCAGCAATTGCATCACTTACAGTTGCTTTTTTAAGAATTCTATGTTCTGGGTCCATAGTTGTATCCCATAATTGATTTGCATTCATTTCTCCAAGCCCTTTGTATCTTTGAATATTTATTGAACTATCTTTTCCACCAAAATCTTCTAAGATTTTCTCAAGTTCAGGTTCTGTATATGCATACTCTTCGCGTTTACCTTTGCTAACTTTAAATAATGGTGGTTGTGCTATAAATACATGACCTTCATCAATTAATGGTCTCATATATCTATAAAAGAATGTTAATAATAATGTTCTTATATGAGCTCCATCGACGTCGGCATCTGTCATGATTATTATTCTATTGTATCTTAACTTTTCAACATCAAAATCTTTACCTATTCCTGCACCAAAAGCAGTAACCATTGATCTTATGGAATCAGCATTAAGTATTCTATCAAGTCTTTGTTTTTCAACGTTAAGTATTTTACCTCTTAGTGGTAATATAGCTTGGAATTTTCTATCTCTTCCTTGCTTTGCAGAACCTCCCGCTGAATCCCCTTCGACTATATAAATTTCACATTCAGCAGGATCCTTAGATGAACAATCTGCAAGTTTTCCTGGAAGTGTTGATCTCTCAAGTACTGATTTTCTTGTAAGCTCTCTAGCTTTTCTAGCTGCATCTCTAGCTCTAGCAGCCATTAACGCTTTATCTATTATGATTTTTCCAACTGCAGGATTTTCTTCTAAGAAAACACTTACTCCTTCAGCAACAATTGAATCAACAACACCTCTAACTTCTGAATTTCCTAACTTAGTTTTAGTTTGACCTTCAAATTGAGGTTCTGAAATCTTAACTGATACAACAGCTGTAAGTCCTTCTCTAGCATCATCACCTGAAAGGTTCTTGTCATTATCTTTTATATGACCAAATCTCTTAGCATAATCATTTATTGCTCTAGTTAAAGCACTCTTAAATCCGGCTAAGTGAGTTCCACCTTCAATTGTATCTATATTATTTGCAAAAGAATATAAGTTTTCATTATATCCATCATTATATTGAAGTGCAATTTCAGCTATTATTCCATCTTTTTCTCCTTCAACATAAATAGGTGATTCATGTAGTACTTCTTTATTTCTATTTAAGTAAGAAACAAATTCTTTTATACCACCTTCATAATGATATTTCTCAACTCTTTCTTCCTCTTCTCTCTTATCTATTAAAGTTATAGCTATACCCTTATTAAGGAATGCTAATTCTCGTAATCTACTTGATAATACTTCAAAGTCAAATACAGTATCTTCAAATATTTCATGATCTGGTTTAAATAATACTTTAGTTCCATGCTCATCTGATTCACCAATTTTAGTTAAATCACACAATACATTTCCTCTTGAGTATTTTTGTTGCCATATAAAACCTTCTCTTTTTACAGTAACCTCACAATACTCAGATAATGCATTAACAACAGATGCACCAACTCCATGAAGACCACCAGATACCTTGTATCCTCCGCCTCCAAATTTACCACCAGCATGTAATACAGTCATTATTACTTCTACTGTTGCCTTGCCCATTTTTGGATGTATACCAACTGGCATACCTCTACCATCGTCTATTACAGTAATTGAATTATCCTCATTTATTGTAACTTCTATGTTTTTACAAAATCCAGCTAAAGCTTCATCAATACTATTATCTACTATTTCGTACACTAAATGATGAAGTCCTCTAGAGCTAGTGCTCCCTATGTACATTCCCGGTCTTTTTCTAACAGCTTCTAAACCTTCTAAAACCTGAATCTGACTTTCATCATAACTTTGCTTATTCTCTTCCAACATAAACTCCTCCTTATATTTTTGTTTTCTTAACTCTGAAGGCTAAATATTGGACTTAAGGATTATAATCAATATTTGTTCTCTTAGTTAAAGTAGATGATGAAATAGGCGATAAATACACCTTACTCATTTTATTAACTTCTGCTATAACAAATGATTTAGGACTTTCCTTTGAAATCTTTTCAACAAATCCGTCTTCTTCAGCCATTCTTAAAAATGATATTGTATCTGAACTATACATTGATGTTTGTAAATCAAAAATACCAATTACATCCTTTATTGGTACTACTACGTTTTCTCCTAAATGTAAAAACATAAGATCTCCTCCCTTAGTTTAGGATTTCTCCATCCTTAACTTTAAAAACTTTAGATTTATCATCTAAATACTCATACAAATCCTCTATTCCAGTACATGTAATAATAGTTTGTATATCTCCAATTGTGCTTAAAATATATCTTTTTCTACTAAAATCCAATTCCGATAATACATCGTCTAAAAGTAATACTGGATGTTCTCCTGTAAGCTCCTTTATTATTTTCAATGATGAAAATTTAATAGTTAAAACTGCAGTTCTTTGTTGTCCTTGAGATCCATAACTTTTAGTATCAATATCATTTATTAAAACAGTAAAATCATCTCTATGTGGACCTATAGAGGTAATTCCTCTTTCACAATCTCTACTTCTATTTTTTTCTAAAAGCGAATAGAAATTTTCTTTTATGTTTTCTAAATCTTTAATAGTGCTAATATACTTAAATTCAATTTTCTCTTTGCCTGAAGTTATATCAGAATGAATTTTAGTAGAGTATTTATTTAACTTTTGAATATATTCTAACCTATCTATTATTATATTATATCCAAATTCCACCAATTGCATATCATAAATATCTAAAATATCTTTATTTATATTTCTATTTCGTAATATACTATTTCTTTCATTCAAAACTTTATTGTACTGAACAAGATTATAATAGTATTTAGGATTTAATTGGCATAACTCCATATCAATGAATTTTCTTCTTACACCGGGAGAATCTTTAATTATTTTTAAATCTTCCGGAGAAAACATTACAACATTAAAATTTCCAAATAGTTCTCCTATTTTTTTTATTTTAATCTTATTTATTTGTATTGCTTTTTTTCCGTCCTTAAGAATGCTTATATCTATTCTCTTGTCTAATCTCTCTCTACCAACTGTAACACTTAATAATGCATTATCAGAGTTCCAATTGATAAGTTCTCTATCTTTTGACGTTCTATGAGATCTTGCAAAAGCACAATAGTATATGCCCTCTAATATATTAGTTTTTCCTTGGGCATTATCTCCCATAAAAACATTAACATGTGGACCTAAACTTATATCCAATACATTATAATTTCTATAATTCAGCATTTGCAATCTTTTAATAAACATCTTAAACACCTTTAATTATAACATATTAAATTTAATAAGGATAATCACTCTGGAAAAAATAGTTTTTTAAACTACCTTGTAGCTTTCTCCATTAAATTCAACTATGTCACCTTTATATAATTTTTTCCCTCTTTGTATACAAATTTGACCATTAACTTTTACAAGCTCATCTAAAATATACATTTTAGCTTCTGATCCTAGTGAAGCTGCTCCGGAAAATTTTAAAAACGAATCTAATTTTATAAATTCTGTACTTATTTCTATTTCATTCATAACACTTTTCTTGTATATTCATTCAAATTTTATACAAGATTCCTCCTATCTAACTAGTCTAACAGGTAAAACTAGATATTTAGCATTATTGCTATTTTTTCCCTTTATTACACATGGACTAACACTTGATGTCATCTCTATAACTACATCTTCTTCTTCCATATTCTTAAGAACATCTAATAAATATCTTGAATTAAATGCAATTTGAACTTCGTTTCCTTGCAGATTTATACTAACTTCTTCTCTAACTTTTCCCAATTGAGAATTGGAAGTTATAACTAAAGTATCTTCTTGAACATCTAATCTTATTAAATTACTATTTCCATCTTTAGCCATTAGTGATGCTCTTTCAATACCTTGTTGAAGTTCTTGTTTTTTAACATTAACTAATAATTTATATTCTTGAGGTAAAAGAGAAATATAGTTAACAAATTTACCATCTAATAATCTTGAAATAATTTTTGTATTATTAATATTAAATAATATATGATTGTTTGTGAATGTAATTTTTACAATATCAGTATTATCCTCTAATATTTTTGAAACTTCATTTAAAGTTTTTCCAGGAATAACAACTTCAATGTTATCATCTACATCTAATAATTCACTTCTAACAGCTAATCTATATCCATCTAATGCAACTAAATTTAATTCTTTATTTTTTACCTCAAAAAGTATACCTTGTAATATTGGTCTAGCTTCATCTTGAGCTATTGCAAATGATGTACCTTTTATCATATTTTTTAATAAGTTTTGAGGAACTTCAACGCTAAGATCTTCATTTATACTTGGTAATGCAGGATAATCACTAGGATTCATGAAAACTAAGTTAAATACTGACTTTTCACATGTAATTTGTATTAAATCATTTTCTGCTATTTCTATTTTTACATCAGAATTTGGTAGCTTTCTGATAATTTCAGAAAAAATCTTTGAATCAATAACAATGCTACCTTCCTTAATAACATCAGCTTCAACTTTTGTTTCTATACTTACATCCATATCGGAACCAATAAGAGTTAAACCTTCTTTATTGGCTTCTATATATATACCTTCTAATACAGGCATTGTTGTTTTTCCTGTAATTGCTTTAGTTACTATAGAAATACCTTCTTGTAATTTTTGTTTTGAGCATATTATGTTCATAATTTTACCTCCTAAGTTATACACAGTTATTAACATTGAACTATGCAATATAATAAGATAAATATAATAAATAAATATAATAATAGTAGTAGTAAGGGATGTGGATTTGTGGATAAGTACTTACAGCTCTTATATTTCAACAAAATGCATGTAAAAAATACTGTGGATAAGTCGGTAACAAATTGATAGTCTTATCCACAGTATCCACACTGAAACACTAAAAAATGACTTATCCACAAAGTATTCACTAGTTATTATGTACAATTGTTGATTATTTTTGTGTTAGCTTTTTTGTTATATCGTTTATGGTATGTTCTAAGCTTTCGTCATTATTTAGAGTTTCTGATATTTTTTCATAAGCATGTATAACAGTTGTATGATCACGTCCCCCAAACTCCTCACCAATTTTAGGGAGTGACATGTCTGTAAGCTTTCTGCTTAAGTACATAGCTATCTGCCTAGGATATGCTACATTTCTAGTTCTTCTCTGTGATTTTAGGTCTTCAACTCTTAAATTAAAATAAGCAGCGACTACGTCTTGAATTAGATCAATAGTGATGCTTTTATTTTGTTTATTTGAAATTATGTCTTTTAAAGCTTCTGTAGCTAAATCCACAGTTATTTCTCTGTTTGTTAATGAGGAATAAGCAACTATTCTGATTAATGCTCCTTCAAGCTCTCTAATATTAGATTTAATTTTTGTTGCTATATATACCATTACTTCATTAGGTACATTTAGTTTTTCTACATCTGCCTTTTTCTTTAAAATAGCCATCCTTGTTTCAAAATCAGGAGCTTGAATATCAGCAATAAGACCCCATTCAAATCTAGAACGTAATCTATCTTCTAAAGTTGGAATTTCTTTAGGTGGTCTATCTGATGATAGAATTATTTGTTTATTTGCTTCATGTAGAGTATTAAAAGTATGGAAGAATTCCTCTTGAGTTCGCTCTTTTCCTGCAATAAATTGAATATCATCTATTAACAGAATGTCTACGCTTCTATATTTAGTTCTGAACTCTTCATTCTTATCATCTTTAATAGCATTTATTAATTCGTTTGTGAATTTTTCTGATGAGACATACACAACTTTAGCATTTGGATTATTTTGAAGTATATAATGTCCAATAGCATGCATTAAGTGTGTTTTACCTAATCCTACGCCTCCATAGATAAAAAGAGGATTATAAGCTTTAGCTGGAGATTCAGCAACAGCAAGAGATGCAGCATGAGCAAATCTATTACTATTACCTATAACAAAAGAATCAAAAGTATACTTAGGATTTAATGTACTAGACATTTCATCATTAACTGTAACAGCTATATTATCCTTAGTATTTTCCTTTTCTTTTTTTTCTTTCTCTTCAGCTTCTTGTATTTCAGAAGCGATTAAAAACTCTAAATTATAAGTTTTAGAGCAAGCTGCTTCTATTGAATTTATAACTAAATCCTTATATCTTTTTTCCAATATATCTTGAGTGAAGGAATTAGGGACACTGATTTTTATTGTATTGGCTGATATGCATAGTGGCTCGCAGCTTTTAATCCAAGTGTTAAAACTAACCTCAGTTAACTCGCCTTTTATTATATTCAGGGTTTTTTCCCATAGTTCTTTAAGCTCAGTCTCCATTTTACTATCCTCCAAAAAAAGAAATTTTAAAAAATTATAAACAAGATATCAACAGAATTATTAACAAAAAAATCATTCTGTTGACAAAGTTGAAAAAATTAATAACATATTAACATTTTATGTAGATAATATAATCATGATATAGTTATCCACAGTTTTTGATATTATTAATCTAAATATTATTAACAGCTAATAAAAGCCCTATTTCTGACAAAAATATATAAAAAACTAAATAAATATTAAGAAAAATTGAACAAGTTATACACAGATTAATCCACAGTTGTGGATAAGTTAAGTTATTCACATATTTATTAACACTTACACTTAATAATATCATAAATCAATATGGGTTATCAATAAGTTATCCACAAATTTTAAACTGTGAATAACTTTATCAACAATTTTATGTAATTTAATTAATATTGACAGTAAAAAGGTAAATATATATAATAATAAAGTAAATTTAATTTGAGAAGTATAGTTTTTACTATAAAATAAATCACTCAAAGGGGGTGTATTTCGAATGTTCATGACATACCAACCAAAAAAGAGACAAAGAAAAAAAGAACATGGTTTCAGAAAAAGAATGAGCACTGCTTCAGGAAGAACTGTTCTTAAGAGAAGAAGACAAAAAGGTAGAAAAAAATTAACAGCATAAGGGCCGCACTTTGTGGCCTTTTTTCTGCAAATGCAGGAATTTTAAGGAGAATTTATTAAAACTTATGATATATAAATTAAGAAAAAATACTGAATTTAGACTTGTCTACAGAAGAGGGAAGTCTTATGCTAATAATTTGTTAGTTTTATATGTTTTCAAAAATAAGAAAAATATAAATGATGAAAATTTACCATATAATAAGGTAGGTATTTCAGTAAGTAAGAAAGTTGGAAATAGCGTAGTTAGAAGTAGAAGTAAAAGACTTATATATGAAAGCTATAGATTAAATATAAAAGATATTAAATCAGGATATGATTTTGTTTTTGTAGCTAGAAGCGCTATAAATGAAAAAAAATATAGCGATGTAGAAGCTGCTATGATAAACTTATTTAAAAAGGCAGGAATATATTTGCAATGAAAAAATTGCTTTTAACAATTATAAAGTTATATCAAAAATATTATTCTCCTATGCGTCCAAGAAGATGTATATTTGTACCTACATGTTCTCAGTATGCAGTTGAAGCCATCACTAAATATGGGGCTTTAAAGGGAGGATTTTTATCTATAAAGAGGATTTTAAGGTGTAATCCTTTTAACAAAAACGGGGGATATGATCCGGTAAAATAAGGAGGCTATAGAATGTGGAATGCGATAGTAGATGTAATGACGAAGATGTTTGAGGCTTTACATAGTTTAATTATAGCATTAGGGGTACCAGAAAAGGCAGAAGGGGTTTCATATGTATTAGCAATCATATTATTTACAGCGATAATTAGATTATTAATATTACCTCTTAATATTAAATCAACAAAATCAAATGCAAAAATGCAAGAAATTCAACCAGAGATGAAGAAACTTCAAGCAAAGTATGCAAATGATCCACAGAAGTTACAATTAGAAACTTCTAAATTAATGAAAGAAAATAATGTTAGTATGTTTGGGGGATGTTTACCTGCATTATTACCTTTACCAATATTATTTGCTTTATATGGAGTGTTTAGAAATATAACAGCTACGCCAGGAGCTGATACATCATTCTTATTCATTCCAGATATTTTTGCTCCGCCAAGTGGATTTGGATTTGTTTCAATTATATTAGCAATATTATCTGCATTAAGTACTTATATACCATCATTATTATTGAGCAAATCAATGCCTCAACAAGAAGGCGGAATGAATATGAGTACTATGAACATAGTTATGTCAGGTATGATGGGATTTATGTCACTTCAATTCCAACCAATATTAGTAATTTATTGGATAACTGGTGGAATAATTCAATTAATACAAACATATTTATTGAATTATTTACCAGCAATGAAAAAGAAAAAAATTGAAGAAGAAAAAGCAGCACAATCTAAAATTGAAAAAGCTAAAAAATCTACACCAAAAACTAAAAAGAGATAATTATCATATTTTCTAGGTGGTGAATAGGGTATGAAAACAATTGAAATGACTGGTAAAACAGTAGAAGAAGCTTTAAAACATGCATTAGATGAGTTAAAGTTAACTAAAGATAAAGTTGATGTTGAAGTAATTGATGAGGGGAGTAAGGGATTATTTAACTTAATTGGTATAAAACCTGCTAAAGTTAAAGTTACTGCAAAACCAGACTCTTTAGATGATGCAAAAACATTCTTAGTTAATGTTTTAAATTCTATGAATATAAATGCAGACATCGATATTAAAGAGGAAAATAATATTATTAAGATTAATTTAAAGGGTTCTAAGATGGGATTAGTAATAGGATATAGAGGTGAAACTTTAGATTCGCTTCAATACTTAGTTTCATTAGTAGTTAATAAGAATCATGAAAATCCGTATAAGAAAGTCGTTTTAGATGCAGAAAACTATAGGCACAAAAGAGAGGAAACTTTAATAAATGTAGCTCAAAAGACTGCTTATAAAGTTAAAAAATCTGGAAGACCATATAAGTTAGAACCTATGAATCCTTATGAAAGAAGAATTATTCATTCAGCACTACAAGAATATACTGATATTAACACATATAGTGAAGGTGAAGAACCATTCAGAAGAATAATTATAAGTTTAAAAAAATAATAAGAGAAAGCCTTAATTTAGGCTTTCTCTTATTATTTTTTTAGAATTTTGACTTATATAAAATTGTTTTGTAAAATGAATAATAGCGAAAATAGGGCATAATAATTAAAAAAGAAAATAAGGATAGAATTTAAATATACTTATTAGTAAAAGTATTAATAATAGTGACAACTTTGTAATGTAGAAATTTATCCACTTGTCACTAAAACTGGAGGATAAAATGAAAGAGTTTGATACAATATGTGCGATAGCTACAGCTTTAGGTGAAGGCGGAATTGCAATTATAAGAATATCTGGAGATAAAGCGTTAGATATAGCATCAAAAATATTTAGACCTAAGAGTAATGATGATATAAAAGATATGAAACCATACACAATGAAATATGGTCATATATATGATATAGAAACTAATGAATTAATTGATGAAGTAATAATTAGTTTTATGAAAGGGCCAAGAAGCTTTACAGCAGAAGATACTATAGAAATAAACTGTCATGGTGGTGTAGTATCTACAAATAAGGTTCTAGAGGCTGTAATTAAGGCTGGCGCTAGGCTTGCAGAGCCAGGAGAATTTACTAAAAGAGCATTTTTAAATGGTAGAATAGACTTATCACAGGCTGAAGCTGTTATGGATATAATAACAGCTAAGACAGATTTAGCAATGAAATCTGCTTTAATGCAAAGTACAGGATATTTATCTAGAGAAATTAATAGATTAAGAGAATATATGTTAAATGTATTAGCATTAGTAGAGTTTGCTGTAGATTTTACAGAAGATGATGAAGAGGTAGATCCAAGTATTCCTTTAAAGGTTGGAGAAAGTTTAGAAAAGGCTATAAGTGAAATGAAAGTTCTTTTAAAAAATGCCGATGAAGGAAAACTTATTAGAGAAGGATTAAGTCTTGCTATTGTTGGAAAGCCAAATGTAGGAAAATCATCTTTATTAAATGCTTTATTAAGAGAAAAGAGGGCAATAGTAACTGATATTGCAGGAACTACAAGAGATATAATTGAAGAGTACATAAATTTAGATGGTATTCCAGTTAAAATAATTGATACAGCAGGTATTAGAGAAACTGAGGATGTTGTTGAAAGAATTGGAGTAGAAAGATCTAGAGAAAAAATTCAAGAAGCTGATTTAGTTTTATTAGTTATTGATTCATCAAGAGAGCTAGATGATGAAGATAGAGAGATTATTGAGTCAGTTGGGGATAAAAAATGTATTGTTATATTAAATAAAATAGATTTAGAGTCTAAAATTGATGAAAATATGATAAATAGTTTTGAAAATATAATTAAGGTATCAGCTAAAGAAGAACTTGGATTAAGTGATTTAAAAGAAACAATAAAAGAGTTATTCTTTAGTGGAAAAATTGATACAGAAAGTTTGATAATATCTAATTCAAGACATAAGCAAGCATTATTTAGAGCATTAGAAAATGTAGAAAATGCATTAAATAGAGTAAGAATGAATGAATATTTAGATTTAATATCTATTTTTGTAACTTCATCTTTAAGAGCTTTAAATGAAATTACAGGAGATGAATTAGAAGAAGATTTAGTAAATAAAATATTTGGAGATTTCTGTGTAGGAAAGTAGGAGTAGAAAATGAGATATAATGCAGGAGAATACGACGTAATTGTAGTTGGTGCAGGTCATGCTGGATGTGAAGCAGGGCTGGCTTCATCTAGAATGGGATTAAAGACATTAGTATGTACATTAAATCTTGATGCAATTGGTTTAATGCCTTGTAATCCCAATATAGGAGGTACAGCAAAAGGTCACTTAGTAAGAGAAGTTGACGCATTAGGTGGAGAAATGGGGGTAAATATTGACCATACATTTATTCAATCAAGAATGTTAAATACATCTAAAGGACCAGCAGTGCATTCTTTAAGAGCACAAGCTGATAGAAAAAAATATCAAAATAGAATGAAGAGTGTTCTAGAAAAGCAAGAAAATTTAGAAGTTAGACAATTAGAAGTTATTGATATTGAAGTTGAGGATGGAAAGGTCGTTGGAGCTTTAACTAAAAATGGTGCTTTCTATAAATGTAAAGCTATAGTGTTGACAACAGGTACATATTTAAGAGCAAGAATAATAATTGGAGATGTAACTTATAATAGTGGACCAAATGGATTAGCAGCAGCTAATGAGTTAACACAACATTTAATGGATCTTGGAATAGAAATGAGAAGATTTAAGACTGGAACTCCAGCAAGAATTAACAGAAGATCTGTAGATTTTTCAAAAATGATTGAACAACCTGGAGATAAAAAAATAGTTCCATTTTCATTTATGCATGACAATATAGATAGAGAACAAGTTTCTTGTTGGTTAACTTATACTAATGAAGAAACACACAATATTATAAAGGAAAATATAGATAGATCTCCTATGTATAATGGTAGTATCGAAGGTGTTGGGCCAAGATATTGTCCATCTATAGAAGATAAGGTAATGAAGTTCCCAGATAAAAATAGACATCAAATATTTATAGAACCAGAAGGTGAAGATACATTAGAGATGTATGTTGGGGGAATGTCATCATCATTACCAGAAGATGTTCAAGTAAAGATGTATAGAACATTAGAGGGGTTAGAAAATGTAGAGTTATTAAGAACTGCTTATGCTATAGAATATGATTCAATAGACCCAACTCAATTAAAACCAACCTTAGAATTTAAAACAATAGAAGGTTTATATGGGGCAGGTCAGTTAAATGGTAGTTCTGGATATGAAGAAGCAGCTGCACAGGGAATTGTTGCAGGTATAAATGCTGCATTAAAGATTAAAGGTGAAGAGCCTATGATATTAACACGTTCTGATGCATATGCAGGTGTTTTAATTGATGATTTAGTAACTAAGGGTACTAATGAGCCTTATAGAATGATGACATCTAGAGCGGAATACAGACTATTATTAAGACAAGATAATGCTGACTTTAGATTAACTGAAATAGGAAGAAAAGTTGGTTTAGTAAGTGATGAAAGATATAATAGATTCTTAAATAGAAAATCTAATATAGAAAATGAAGTTGAAAGACTAAAGAATTTACAAATAACTAATAAGAGAGAAAATAATGAATTTTTAGTATCACTTAATTCTACAGAGCTTAAGAAACCAATAAGTATGTATGAATTAATTAAAAGACCAGAATTAGATTACTTCATGTTAGCACCATTAGATTTAGAAAGACCAGGATATACAGATGATATTGTTGAACAAGTTAATATTATAGCTAAATATGAAGGGTATATAGCTAGTCAGCTAGATCAAGTTAAGCAGTTTAAAAAATTTGAGAAAAAGTTATTGCCTGAAAATATAGATTATAGTGATGTAAAAGGTTTAAGGGTAGAGGCAATTCAAAAATTAAGTGCAATAAGACCAGTAAGTATAGGTCAGGCATCAAGAATATCTGGAGTATCTCCAGCGGATATATCAGTTTTATTAATATATTTAGAGCATCAATATAAGAAAAATAAGATAGTGTAAAGTTTCGTATGAAAAAATAGCCTATGGCTAATTTTTAATAATAATTAAAAAATAACGTTGTAATATCAACTAAAATTTAAAAATTGGATATGACAAAAAGACCTTCGGTATCGGAGGCAAAAATAAAA
>NZ_JAPFDR010000031.1 GCF_026168755.1 Clostridium sp.
ATCAACTCCTTCTTGGCAATAATTGAGATAAGAAATTATTACAAGAAGGAGTTTTTTATATGTCAAATATGTCGAAAGAATTATTAAGAGAATATATTAAGGAGCAAAACTTTACTAATCCAAATGAAATTTTAAACGCCCTAAAAGATATGTTTAGAGATGTGCTTCAAGAATCATTAGAAGCTGAAATGGATGAAGCATTAGGCTACGGAAAGTATGATTCTAGTAGCAAATCTGTTGATAATAGTAGAAATGGTTATTCAAAGAAAACAATAAAAACAGAATTAGGACCAGTTGAAATAAGTATACCAAGAGACAGAAATGGTGAATTTGAACCTAAAATTGTTCCTAAACATCAAAGATCAGTTAATGGAATAGAGGAAAAAATATTAGGTTTATATGCAACTGGAATGACAACACGTGATATTTCTGAACAAGTAAAAGAACTTTATGGAGTGGATGTTAGTCCTGAAACTGTATCTAATATTACAAATAGAATCTTACCGCTGGTAGCCGAATGGCAAAGTAGACCTCTAGAAAAAACATATTCATTTGTATTTATGGATGCAATTCATTATAAAGTTAGAGAAGATAAACAAGTAGTGATTAAAGCTGCGTATGTTGTTATTGGTGTCAATTTAGATGGAGAAAAGGAGGTTTTAGGAATATGGATTGGAGCTAATGAATCAAGTAAATTTTGGCTATCTGTATTAAATGATTTAAAGAATAGAGGTGTTCAAAATGTGCTTATATTCTGCGTTGACGGCCTTAATGGCTTTAAGGAAGCTATTGGAGCTACTTTCCCATTTGCTAAAATTCAAAGGTGTATAATACATCAAATACGTTCTAGTATGAAATATATATCTTATAAAGATAGGGAAGCTTTTGTAGCTGATTTAAAAGGCGTTTACACTGCCGTTAACGAAGAGATTGCTATGGATAATTTACTTGCTATGAAGGATAAATGGGGTAATAAATACCCTAATGCAATAAAGAGCTGGGAAGATAACTGGGATAACTTAAGTACATTCTTTGCTTTCCCTGGTAATATAAGAAAAATAATCTATACAACTAATGTTATAGAAAGTTTAAATAGTCAATTTAGAAAAATAACTAAAACAAAATTAATATTCCCTAATGATGATAGTTTAATGAAAATGCTATATCTAGCCGTTGAACGCGTAGCAAAGAAATGGACCAGAGCTTATGCAGATTGGGATTTAGTTATTAATCAATTGAATATTATTTTTAGTGATATTTTAGATGAAAAAAGAACCTTAAATTAGGATAAACCTAAAATAAAGTTCTTTTGATATTTTCCCTAACGTATATTATTCCCAATAAGTGGGGATAATATACATATAGGGTAATATTTAAAATGTCAATAAAACCTATATTTAGACAAAACTAAATAAAATTTAGATTTTGAAAATCACTCATTATTTCCAAGAGGAAATTTAGAATACACAAAATTATTTACAGGCTCACTTATATTTTTTATACTTAAATTTTAAACTCCATATTTCTTGTAATATTCAGCTATAGCAGCTTTTATCTTATCATCAATATAGACAGTTCCATCAATTTCTCTATTATATAAGTATTCAACAACTTCAGCCATTGTAACTATAGGATAAGTTGTAATTCCAAATGCTTCTTTAATTTCAGCTTGAGCTGATTGCTCACCTTTCCCCTTTTCCATTCTATCAACAGATATTACTAATCCAGCAATTTCTACATCACCTTGAGATTTTAGTATTGGTGCTGTTTCATAAATCGAAGTTCCTGCAGTCATAACATCTTCAACTATAACTACTTTTTTTGTGCTATCTAATTTAGCGCCAAGTAAAATTCCACCTTCTCCATGATCTTTAATTTCTTTTCTATTTGAACAATATTCAACATTTGCTCCATATAGTTTATTCATAGATATAGCAGTAGTAACAGTTAATGGAATCCCTTTGTAAGCAGGCCCGAATAATACATCTACATCACAACCAATACGTTCATTAATAGTTTTAGCATAAAACTCACCTAATTTTTCAAGTTGTTCTCCTGTAGTATAGTTTCCTGTATTAATAAAAAATGGTGTTTGACGTCCACTTTTTGTAACAAATTCTCCAAATCTTAAAACATTACTTCTTACCATAAACTCAATAAATTCTTGTTTGTATTTTTGCATAGAAAACAACTCCTTTAATATGTATATTTTTCTTAAATATTGTAACATCATTCGGAAAAAAAAGCTAATAAATATTTTAAATAAAATTATATTTATGGTTAGTATATTTTGAATATGTCAATAATTAAAAAATAAAAGTACAATTTGAAAAATTATACTTTAAAATTATACTTTTAGGAGATAGCTATGAAGATAAAAAAAAGACCTTTAATTTTTACAATTATCATTTTAATACTAGTCACTATTTCAGCTGTTAGCATGAAAAAATTAAAGTTTTTAGCTGAAATTATAAAGCTAAGTAATAGTCTACCAACTATTTCTAGCGATTTTTATAATGAACCAATTGAAGATATAACATATAAAGATGTGATATATAAAAAAAGAGATAATAAAGAACTTACATTAGATATTTATACCGATAAAAAAGCAAATGAAGCAACACCGGTAATTATATACGTATTTGGCAATGGGTGGATGTATGGTGATAAAGTAATCCCTTCAGCTATAGAATCTATTATTGATTTACTTAAAGATGAAGGTTATGCAGTAATTAGTACATCATATGAATTAATGGATGATGAAGTTATTTTAGAAGAACAAATATCAGACGTTAAAGATACAATTAGATGGGTATATAAAAATAAAGATAAGTATAATTTTGATGTAAATAACATAGGAATAATAGGACCATCTGCAGGTGCTCAACTTTCAATGATGGCTGCCTTTTCACAGGATGATGAGTTTATAGGAGATAAATCATTAAAATCATATTCATCTAAAGTAAAGTACATAATTGACTTGTTTGGTCCAGCTAGGTTAAGTAAAGTAAATTTATCAGTGGGACCAAAAGAGGTTGTTGAAAGGTTTAGTGATAATGATATAGAAAAACTATCTAAAGAATTTAGTCCAATTGAATATGTAAAAGAAGATTTACCTGATACACTTATAATTCATAGTTTAAAGGATAATATTGTACCTTATGAAACTTCTGTAGAATTATATGAAACTGCATTAAAGTATAACAATAATTTTGAATTATATACTTTGCAAAATTGTACTCATTATCTAGAAAACTTATCAAACACTGAAGCACTAAATTTATATATGAAAATTGTTGATTATATATTAAGTAAAACTAATTAAATATTAAGATTGCATTGAAGTTAATCCAAAGTAAAAGAGAAAATATTAATGATATTACTGGAAGGAATATTGTAATTAAGTTTTAGAATTTAATCTTTCTTGGAGTAAAAACTGCGTTAAGCTAACTAAATTTTAAATTTAGTTAGCTTAACTTACTCCTCTGATCAATAGTGAAGAGTGAGTTTCCTTTTAGAAGAAAGCACCTTCTCCTTACGTCGAATGTGTAAGTTCGATTAACAAAATTAAAATTTTGAATCTCACTTAAGGGAATGAAATGCCCTTCGAAGCTTTAGCAGTTTTTACGGAAAGAAAGATATAAATTCTTAACGCAAATTACACCATTCCTTTAGGTTATATAATTAATTATTACCTGTTACTGGATGCACAATATTATTCAAGAATTTTAATTTTTTTATTATTAGCATCAAGAAGTACTTTAGCTCCTAAAGGAAGCGTCAAAGTTGGAAGACAATGTCCGCAAGCTAGGTTGCTTATAGTTGGTTTTTTTAATGGCAAAATAATTTCGTTGAAAACTTCTTGTAATGATAAACTTTTTTTATTATTTGGAGCAATACAATTAGTAAAAGCTCCCAAAATTATTCCATTTGCTTCTTTTAACTTTCCAGATTGTTTTAAGTGAGTAAGCATTCTGTCTACTTTATAAGGTACTTCTTCGACCTCTTCTAAAAATAATATCTTATTTTTTGTATTTATTTCATATTTTGTTCCTAAGGAAGAGCAAATTAATGATAAATTTCCACCAACAAGTTGGCCAGTAGCTATACCAGTATTAATAATTTCAAGATTATCTTCTTCAGGGTTAACTAATTCTTCTACTTTCTCGTATCCAAAAATGAATTTTTGGTAATAATCAGCACTATATTCATCTAATCCTTTTATTAGCTCAGTTGATATCATAGGACCATGATATGTTATAAGTTTACTTTTTTGATTTATAGCAATATGAAGTGCAGTAATATCACTATAACCAACAAATATTTTAGGATTTTTTTTGATTAATTTAAAATCTATAAGATTTAATAATCTAGCACAGCCATAGCCACCTCTAAGTGCAAAGATTCCCTTTATATTTTTATCTGCAAACATACAGTTTATATCATTTGCTCTTATATCATCAGTTCCAGATAAAAATCCATGTTCCGATAGACAGCTTTCCCCTACTACTACCTTTAATCCTAACTCATTTAATGAAGTTATACATTTATCAATTAAATTTTTATCAGAGGGACTTGCAGGTGCTATTATAGCTACGCTATCACCTTTTTGTAATGGTTTAGGTTTAATCATTTTTATCATCCTTTTATAATCAATATATTTTAATATATTATTTATAAATAAAAATTAGTAATTATTGATTAGTATTTTTGATATAATTTTAAATTAGCATACTAATAGGTATTAAAAGTAAAGATTCCCCAGGAACTTTAAATCGCGGTTGTTCAGGTAGATATATTCCTGTATTAGATATATTATCCATAAGAGGAGAACAACATCCTAAAAACTTTTCATAAAAATTAGGTTGCCCAGATTTCCTCAACAAATGAATACATTGATCTGAGCTACATTTTCTAATAACCTTCCCAACTATGGTACATGGACAATCTGCACTATCATAAATATTTGCATAGGTACTAATAAAATTACTATTATTAACTGTTAATACAATATCCATATTTCCACATTTTACAATCATATCTTGACTGTTATTAGTAGTTAAAAGTGATTTTAAGTAATTAACTTGCTTGTACATGGTATCATAGTTTACAAATGAACTATTAGTACTTTTTAAAGTTTGACAATATGAATTTAGATTATCTGTTCCAATACATGATAACAAATTAGATAAACTATCTATATAAGATACCATAGATTCACTAGATATTTGCCCACTTAATTTAACATAATCACCTGAATTTATATTAGATGTTGAATAACTACTGCTATTTAATTCTTTTATTAAATTTGATTGATTTAAACCTTGAATCAATTGTTGATGTATTTCAAATGTTGTAAATATTCTAGTTAACTCTTCTTCACGCCTAACAAATCTTCTACCTTCCAACGATTGATTTTCTCTATTTACTGTTGTTACGGTATCAGCTTCAGTGAAGTTTTTTCCTTTATATCCATCACGTTCATCCCTTATGCATCTATCTTCACCATAATGTTGGTTACTACCTTCAGCTCCTGTTTTGGCATTTAAGGTTCTATCTTCTATAAATCTAGAGGTCCTTTTTTCAATAAATCCATCTATAACCAAAGAATTTAAATTCTTGGTTAAGGCCTCATCAAGATAAATAAGTAAGTCAAGAGCATCACTCAAAAGATATTACCTCCTTATAGAGTTTTATAAAATAGTATAAAATAGAGATTATAAGCCTTTAAATCTATAATATTTAAAGACTTATATATAGTATTCTAAACATCATAATTAATTACTTCTTATTAATGAAAATAAAATACTGCTTAATAAAATAATAGCAATAACTAGTAATGATATTACTGTTGATATACTAATTCCCCAGAATGAAACAAATAGTTTTATTCCTGTAAACATTAAAATAAATGCAACTCCATATTTTATATAAATAAACATACTATTTAATTTTACTAATAAGAAATACATACTTCTTAAACCTAAAATAGCAAATATATTAGATGAATAAACTATATATGGATTGGTGGTGATAGAAAATATTGCTGGAATAGAATCTAATGCAAATATAATATCAGAACTTTCAATTAAGACTAAAATCAATAATAAAGGAGTTGCATACAATAATCCATTAATTTTAACAAAGAATTTTTCTTTATGTATTTCCTTTGTAACTGGAATAAAATGTTCCATAACATTTAAAACTTTACTTTTTGAAAAATCAAACTCTTCTTCTTTATTTAATAATATTTTTAAACCACTACAAAATAAGAAAAAGCCGAAAATATATAAAACCCAGTTAAATTTATTAATTATTACAACTCCTAAAAAAATAAATACAAATCTCAATATGATAGCACCTAGGATACCATAAGTAAGTACTCTTTTTTGATATGGAATTGGAATGTTAAATGAGGTAAATATAATTAAAAATAAAAATAAGTTATCTACACTCAAACTTAATTCAATTATGTATCCACCTAAAAATTCAATACCATAATCTGCTCCAAAAATAAAATAAATAAATACATTAACTGCAAAGGCAAGGCTTGCCCACATTATAAAGTTTCTTAATGCACTTCTTGCTCTCAAACTATTTCTCCTTATATTAAATTAATTCACAGAATAATTATATGATTTAATATATAAATTTATTTATAGTTAGGCATAATAAAAAGTAAGGTTAAATTTAATATTTTTTGATTAATATATTATTTATATAATTAGAATTATAAAGCAAATAACACTATAAAATATCTAGATGCAAACTAATATATTTTATAGTGTTATAAATCAATATATTATTTATATTTATATTTTTATGAATATTAGTTATGATAACTTTCTTTAATAATTTAATATATTTAAAAAGTAATTTTAGATTTATTCAACTTGTGTTAATAATCTTCTCATTACATCTTTTAGTTTATTATATCCTAGCTCTTCATTAGCCATAACTAAAACAGCCTTTATATCATTATCAGAAGGCTCCCATTTATAAGCTTTAAAATCTATTATAGAGTCTTCAGGTAAGTATTCTTCAAGTTCAAAACCTAATTCCTCTGTAGAAGCCATATATTCATCAAATAAAGAATCTTCGTCTAATTCATTAATGTTAGTACTTTCATCAATTTCTTGATTTAATATATCTATACTTACACTTAAATTAAAGGCAATTATATCTTCTCTTTTAGAACCTTTACTCATGTCTTTTATTACTTTAAACTCAGTATTTTCTTCAATTATATTTTTAATATCCTTACTATCTAAAACTCTATTTCCAAATGCTATGTACATTATTATGTTTCCTCCTAGTTTTTTATTTACCTTTTACAAAAAGTGATTTTACTTTTTGTAAAAGGTTTTATATCCCAAAAAGCTTATTTATAATTTAACAAAATAAAATATAAATATCAACAACAAATATTAATTAAATCTTAAGATTCTTTTTAATGATACATTTATTGCTCGGTAAAGAATAAATCCACCTATTGTGTTTATTAAAAGTGTTGGAATTACTGTAGTTACAAAAAGTATTGAAAATTTTGCTGGTAATCCAACAATATATTGTGCTGATATCAAGAAAGTAGTTCCACTTATTAATGTTCCTAATAGAAAGCTTATTATTACTAATAAGTTTTGTTTAATATTATTATTAATATTTATATATTCTAATGTTTTGTTTAAAGTTAATAAAATAATATACATTAAATTTACAGTTATTAGTTTATCTATAATATTAGGCAGTTGACCACCCGGAAATTTAGTTGTTAAGGCAGTAAATACACCTGTAATTATTGCAGAGATGAGAGATATTTTATAGTCATTATTATTAATTATCATAATAATAAAAAGCATTGCTAAAGCAAAATCAGGTTGCATTGGTAAGCCTATAGCTGGAGTTATTTGATGTAATATAGCACCTATAGCTAAAAGAAGAGCATTAATAACCAGTTTTTTTGTATTCATATTTGTTTTCATTTTCATTCCTCCTAAATTTAAATAATAATTATAAATTTCAAAATTCAAATTTGATTTAGCTATTGTTCATACCATATTAATCACCTCCTTCAATTTATAAATAAAAAAACTCCGTCCTATATTATAGGACGGAGTAAATAATCCGCGGTACCACCTAATTTATGAAATTTAAACAATAAACTTCATCACTTAAAACCAAGTACTAACATACTTGTCCTACTATAACGTGTAGGTTACGGTATCCGGTACTAAGAAAACTTTTCCCTTTACTTCTCTAAGGCCCATTCATATAACTCTTTCTTGTTAAGATCTCACCATCCTTAACTCTCTTTATTGAAACTAAGATATACTACTATCCCTTGTCTAAGAATTTAAAATTTGTTGTTAGCACTATTATATTAATAAAATGGATATAGGTCAATACTATTTTTTTATATTATTTATTGATATATTTGATACTTGTGGAAATAAGTTTTCATAAAACTTATCAAAGCCATCATCAGCTAATAACACTTCTTCTTTATCATCAACATAAAATTTATTCATAGTACTAATTACTAAATCAAATTTTTTAAGATTATTTTCTTCAAGTAATACTGTATAAAGATAAGCTAAGTGATTTTGCATATACGCTTGCAAATTATTCATTTCTTCTTCAGAAATTTTTCCGGCTTTACATAATTCTTTGATCGGACCATTTTTAAATGCAAAGTAAGATGATGCCTTAGCTATATTAGCTATATATTCTTGTGGCTTTTTATTATCCATATTTATTTATTTCCTTTCATTTGTAAAATAATTAGATTTTATATAAAATATTTTATATTACTATTAATTTACTTACAATAGTAATATATTATATAAGTCTAAAAATTTATATTTTCTTCAATTTCTTTTATGTGATTTTCTATTATATATCTAAACCAATAAGTATATTTTTCAGGGTTATTTTTTATATCAATTTCTATTTCATTTATTGACATCCATTTATAATCTTCAACTTCTAAGGGATTTATATAAATCTTATCTGAATATCTACCAAAGTATACATGATCAAATTCATGCTCTATAAGATTATTATCAAACTTAATATAGTACATAAAAGAAAATACTTCTTTTAAATCACAAGAAAATCCCATTTCCTCTTGCAAACGTCTTTTAGCAGCAGAATCTGTACTTTCGTTTTTATTAGGATGTGTACAACAAGTATTTGTCCAAAGACTAGGTGAATGATATTTTCTAGCATATCTTTTCTGTAGAAGCAGTTCATTTTTCTCATTAAAAATAAATACCGATAATGCTCTATGAAGTACTCCTTTAATATGAGCATCCATTTTTTCAATATATCCTATTTCATTGTCATTTTCATCAACACAAACTATAATTTCTTTCATTTTAAACTTCTCCTTAATAATGATTTATAATTAAATAGGATTTTATAAGATTACTATATATAAAATAAGCGTCGTTAGTAATTTACGACGCTTATTTTAAAGATATTCATAAATACTTTATTTTCTTTTAAGCAATTTATACAAACCAATGAATCCTATTAAAGCACCTACTCCAGCCATAACTGCAACTTTAGAATCCATATTTTTCATTTTATCCATTAATGAACACTTATTACAGCATTCACATGAACATTCAGAATCATCATTTATAGATTGGTCATAATCATCATCTAAATAGCTAATATTATCATCATAATCGATATTATTATAATCAGAATCAGATTTATAAAAATTAATGAATTCTTCTTCGCAATTATCCGAATCTTTGTAATATGTTCTTTGTGTAATAGCAGGAACTTTTATTCTTTTTGTAGCAGCATCTAAATTTTTGCTTAAGTTTATTCCTATACTTTGGTACATAAGTATCACCTCAACCTTAGTATAATCACTTTTTTCAAACTTAATTCAAATTTATAAATTTTCTATTTCCCTGATTTCTTTTATGTATATTTCGTTAGTGATATCTGCATCATGTACTATGTGTAAATAACTTAAAGCATCATCATATTGTTTTAAGGCTTTATAACACATTGCAATACCAAAATAGACATCAATTGTTCCCTCTTGTAAATCTATTGCTTTTTCATAATTTACTAATGAGATATTATAATCTCCAATACTAAAATAATATTCAGCTAATCCAATATATGCTCTACCAATGTTTTTATCAAGTTCTAATGCTTTATTAAAATATTCTAGAGCTTTATCTTTAGTGTTTAGATATTTTAAATTAATCCATCCTAGATTAACTAATATATATGCAGTATCATTTGAATCTAGTACATTAGAATTTAATATATCTATGCCTAATTTAATAGCCTCTTCATATTTATTCAAATTAATATTTATATCAATTAAGTAAGCTGTAACGAAAAAACTATTAGGATTTTCTAATTTTAAATTTTCGAATACTGATTTACTTTCTTCAAAGTTATTTAAGTAAAATAAAGATTCTCCTAATAAACTTTTAGCATATGTGCTATTACTACAATTATTAGATAAACCTATTTTTAAAGTATTTACAGCTTTATCAAACTCGTCTAATGACATATAACAATCAGCAATATAAGCATAGAAATCTACATTGTTACTTTCTTTTAATGCATTTAATGAAAACTCTAGAGCTAATTCAACATCTTCATTCATTAAATCATTATATTTTTCTAAAAAGTCTTTATTTAATTCCATTATAATAC
The DNA here is from genome assembly GCF_026168755.1 of Clostridium sp. Taxonomy (GTDB): domain Bacteria; phylum Bacillota; class Clostridia; order Clostridiales; family Clostridiaceae; genus Clostridium. The sequence continues at coordinate 10,693 of NZ_JAPFDR010000031.1, forward strand.
CTCTTTTTATTGTATTTTAGATAGGTTATTTAAATTATTCAAATAACCGTAATATTTCATCTTTTGATAGATCAAAAATATTATTAGTGTTTAGAGAATTATCATCTAAAATTTTATTTATTAATTGCTTCTTTTCATTTTGTAGTTTAATAACTTTTTCTTCTACTGTATCTTTAGATATAAGTTTTATTACTTCAACTATATTTTTTTGACCTATTCTATGAGCTCTATCACTTGCTTGATCTTCTACAGAGGGATTCCACCATGGATCAAAGTGTATAACAACATCTGCACTTTGCAGATTTAGACCAGTACCACCAGCTTTTAAACTTATTAGGAATATTGGAATATTACTTTTATTAAAGGTATCTACTTCCTCATTTCTCTTTTTATGAGAAAGTGTACCATCTAAATAACAATATTTCAAACTTTCTATTTCTAATCTTTTTTTTATATTATGTAAAACAGAAGTAAATTGAGAAAAAACTAATATTTTATGACCTTCATCATTAGCTTGATGTAATAATTCTATTAAAGCATCTATTTTACCGCTTTCACCTTCATAATTTTCTAGTACAACACTTGGATCTAATGCTATTTGCCTTAATTTTGTTATATATGATAGTATTTCTATCTTGCCATTTGAAAAATCATCATCACGTATTTTCTTTTCAATTAAATCTATAACCTTATTATTATAAATGCTATAGACTTTTTGTTGAGACTTAGGAAGTTCTACTTCAATAATTTTTTCAATTTTTGCAGGGAGCTCCTTAAGAACATCTTTTTTTAGTCTTCTTAATATAAATGGCTTTATTAAATTTTTAAACTCTATAGATAATTCATTATTATCCATAAATCTTCTATAATATTTTACTATAAAAGTATCTCTGTCAAATAAGTATCCAGGCATTATAAAATCAAATATAGACCATAATTCTAATAAAGAATTTTCAATAGGGGTTCCCGTAAGAGCAAACTTACTTTTACTATTAAGTTGTTTTACATATGTTGCATTTTGTGATGTATAATTTTTTATATTTTGTGCTTCATCTAATATTACACAATTAAAATCAATATTCAAGTACTTATCTATATCATTTCTTAATAATGAATATGTAGTTATTAAAACATCGTATTCTTCGATATTCTCTAAAGTTTTACTTCTATCTTCTTTTATACCTGTAACTAACTTAACATTTAATTCAGGAGCAAATTTACTGAACTCTTGTTTCCAATTAAGGACTAATGAAGAGGGAGCTATAATTAAAGAAATTTTATCTTTGATAGATGATAAAAAGGCAATAGTTTGTATAGTTTTACCTAACCCCATTTCATCCCCTAATATTCCCCCAAATCCTAGATTATATAAAGTTTTTAAAAAGCAATACCCTGTATATTGATATTGTCTAAGATCTCCTACAAACTCTTTTGTAATTTCATATTTTAATTTATTTATATTATTAAATTGAGATTTAAGGTTTCTTAGATATCCAATTCCTTTCATGAACTTGATATTATTTCCTTTTATAAATTCATTTGCGTATAAACCCTTACTCTTATGAAATTCAATTGTGTTATTTTCTATATTGTTACAGGAATTAAGATTATATAGTAGTTTTAAAAAGTTATTTAATTCTAAAGATTCTAAATCTAAATATTCGCCATTTTCAAGTTTATAATACTTTAAATTGTCTCTAAAAGCTCTTAAAATATTACTTATTTCAAATTGAGGTATATCTTTTATATCAAATTTTAATTCAAAATAATCATATTTACCTACAGAGATATGTCCTATTATTCCTCTAGAATCTATCTTACGAATACCTTTAAAATTTTCAGAATAATAAACTTCACCAAATTTTTGTAGCTCATGAATCTTATTTTTAAAGAAATTATATATATAATCATCACCTAATGTTAAATAGTATTTATCATTAACATAATCAAATCCAAGTGATTTTAAAGCTGACATAACTTCTTGTTCTTTATTGAAGTCTCTATATATTATTTTTTCATCAAATTCACTAAATATATTAAATTCAAATTTATCATACTGAACTTTTAATGTCATTAGAACAAAGTTATTTTCTTTATTAAAATAAAAGTTAAATTGGGGTTTAGCTAAAACAACCTTTTCTTTAATATTTGAAGATAATATTAAGTTATCACTTATATTATTAAGGGTTGGAATAAGCTCTTTTAAAACTCTTTCCTCTTCACTTTTAGGTATAATAACTTTATTATATTTTTTGAAGATTTCAAAATAAGGTTTTATTTTATTAATAAAGTTTTTATCTGGTAAATATATGGTAGTACCTTTAAGTAAAACATTATAGTTGTTGTTTAGTATTATAGGTAAGTCAGACAGAAGTTTTAGATTATACTCTTTATCTATATATTCTAAATTCATTTCTATATAAGGATTTCCTAATAGTATTTCACAGTCAACAGGTCTATTAAAGAAACCATAATTAAAGTAAATACGATGATCTTTTATAATATAAAATAATTCCTTAATTAGATATTTAGGTGGATATATGTATTTACCTTCAATCAATTTATCATCAGATTTTAGATATTTAGATTTACTCCCTTCTATTTCTAGAAGTTCATACATAAAGTCAATTAAAGCAAGATCCTTACTTGAAAAATACTGCTTACTTATATCAAATGTGAAATCATTACTATATTTTAGGGAGATATTATTTTCGTAATAGACCAAAAACTGTCTTATATCTCTTATTATATTTAATTTATTAGACGATTTGTTTTTTAAACCAATTTTAAATTCTATAGAGAGTTGTCCTTTATAATCTATTTTATTTAAATACACTTCTATCTTTAATTCTTCTTTATTTTTATTATTAAGAAGGATATCTAAAACATTTGAAGTTTTATTATTATACATATTACCCCTCCTTTACAAGTTTTAATTATATCATAGGTAAATAAGTATTTAGAAGTATAAAGAGTAGAAAAAAGTTGCACTACATATAGTACAACTTTTTTTCTTATTATTTTCTTTCAATTTTATCTAACTTTTTATTGTATAAAAACATATATAATGATACAGCAAATATAATTATATATCCAATTACACTTAGATAATCTGGAATAACATTAAATAAAACTATACTTATTATTGCTGAGAATAGAATATTGCTATAGTCAAATATAGATATTTCCTTTGCTTTTGCATATTTATAAGCTATAGTAATACCAAATTGTCCAATACTAGCAAATATACCTGCTAAAATTAAATAAACAAATTGTAACATTGACATTTCTTTATATACTATTAGCATAAATGGTAATATAGCTATTGTAGAAAAGAATGAGAAGTAAAATACAATAGTGTAGTATTTTTCTTTTCCACCTAAAGCTCTTAAGCAAGTATAAGCTGCAGCTGCACATATAGCACCCAATACACCAATCAATGATGGAATTATATCAAAATTAAATTGTGGCTTAATTATAAATAATGCCCCTATAAAAGCTACAATAATAGCTAGTCCTTGTTTTATATTTATTTTTTCTTTTAAGAAAAGGGCACTGAATATTATTACAAAGAATGGACTTAATTTATTTAACATATTAGCATCAGATAATACTAATTTATCTATTGCATAAAAGTTAAAAACTATTCCTAGAGTACCAAATACTGATCGTAAAATTAAAGTTTTCTGATTTTCTAATTTTCCAAAGAAACTTTCTTTATTAATAATTATTAATATAAATGCAATTATACAAGATGTTATATTTCTAAAAAATGTCTTTTGAAATGATGGTAAATCTCCTGAAAGTTTAACAAATGCAGACATCATAGCAAATCCAAATGAAGACATTATTATAAATAAAACACCTTTTGTTCTATTACTTAATTTTATTTTTTTCATATATCCTCCTAAAAAATCTTTTTTGTTATAGATTATCATAAATAATCATTATCATCTAGATATAATTATCAATTATAAAGATAAATATATCTGATATATTTATCTAAATAAAAAAAGACCTAATTACTAGATCTTTTATTGTTTAGACTTAAAACTTAATGCTAGATACCTGTCTAACCATATTTAATTCATTTTTAGATTCAACTTGAATTAATGTTTCATTCCAATTTTTATCAAAGGCAATTTTAAATATTTCCACAGCACTTTTATTATTTACTGGGGCCATTGCAACATATTCAGTTTTATTAATTAGTTTTTGCTCTAATATAGCATATTCAACCTTGTTTCCTGCATCATCTGTAAATTTCATAGTTTTTTCAGCCATTTTAATCTCTCCTTATAACATTAATAATATTAGTATTATAAAAAGAAGAGGAAATTATTATAGAAATTTATAATAACGGATTAAAGAACAAATGTTTGCTATAAATAAAATTGTCATTTTTGTACTAAATTATTAATTGAATCTGTTCTAAATTACTAATTTAATTTTATATAGGGGTATTTTGTGAAATTTCAATTTTGTCGTTATATATATGTTTATCAATAATTATCCCTGAATCCATTGATACAATTTTATTAGAAACAAGTTTTGCAAATTCCATATCATGAGTAATTATAAGCATGGACATACCCTTTTGGCTTAAACTTTTAATTAGTGTTGCAACATCTTTTGTTAAGGATGGATCCAAAGCTGAAGTTGGCTCATCAAAACACATTAATTTTGGATTTAATGCTAATGCTCTACCAATAGCCACTCTTTGTTTTTGTCCACCAGATAGTTCACAAGGATAGTTCTTAGCTTTATCTTCTAATCCTAAGAATGTTAAAATTTCTATTGCATTTTCTATTGCATGTTCTTTATTTTCACCTAAGACTCTAATAGGCGCTTCAATAATATTTTCTAATACAGATTTATGAGGAAAAAGGTTAAACCCTTGAAAAACAAGGCCTATATTTTTTCTAATAGCATTAATTGATTTTTTGTCAGCATACTTTCCATTTTTACAAAGTACATCCCCAGCAATTTCTATAGTACCTTCTTCACAAGTTTCTAAACCAGTTATTACTCTAAGTAAAGTTGTTTTTCCACCACCAGATGGACCTACAATTACAGCAATTTCACCTTCCATTATATCTAAATCTACACCTTTTAATACTGTAGTATTACCAAAAGATTTCTTTAAACCTCTAATCTTTAACATAATTCACCTCTTAATTATAGTATTGATATTTTCTTTCAAGCTTGTCTAATATTTTAGTTAAAACTCCTATAAGAATTAAATAAACTACTCCTATAATTACTAATGGCAATAAAGATGAATCTCTATTACATGCTATTTTACCAACTCTTAATAGTTCATCTATGCCTATAGCATATACTAAAGCTGTATCTTTTACTAAAGTTACTATTTCATTTGTTACAGGTGGTAATATAGTTTTAAAAGCTTGTGGAAAGATTATCCTAAAGAATATATCTTTTTTTGACAACCCTAATACATGAGAAGCTTCGTATTGCCCAAGTTCTACAGAAGATATCCCAGCCCTAAATATTTCACCAAAGTAAGCTCCATAGTTTAATGTAAATGCAATTATAGCTGCTGGAAATCTATCAATTATAATATTTAGATTAGGAAGTCCAAAAAATATAAATACTATTTGTAAAAGAAGAGGAGTTCCTCGCATTATTAAAACATAACAACTTGTTATTTTGTTAATAACTTTTATTTTGGACAACTTACCTAATGCTACAATAATCCCTAAAGGAATAGATAGTATTAATGTTAAAATAAATAGTTCAAGTGTTACCTTTAATCCATCTAAAATTTGTGGTAATAAGGTAAAAAAATAATTTAAAAGTGTAGTTATTATATTGTCCAATTTAGTTGCTCCTCTCTTTTTATTTATTTAACTTTCATTGTAATATCTTCATTAAACCATTTTTCAGATATTTCTTTTAATGTACTGTCTTCTTGCATTTCTTTATAAGCTTTGTTAAAGGCATCTACCATTTCCTTATCACCTTTCTAATACCAACGCCGTACTCTTCTTCGCCAAAGTTATCCTCTAAGATCTTAAATTTATCTTCTCCCTTTAAGCTTAAATAGTATCTTACAAGAATTTCATCTGCTACTACTGCATCAAGTCTACCAGCCTCTAAATCCATTAAAGCTTGGTTGTTATCTTCAAAAGTAATAGCACCTCCACTGTTAAAGCTATTATATAAATCTGACTCTTTTTCCATTGCAGCAACAGCTGAAGATTCACTTTGGGCACCAACTTTTTTATTAGCTAAGTCTGATTTTGAATTAATATCACTATTTGCTAGTGTTACTATGACTTGTTTATTTTTTAAATAAGGAACTGAAAAATCTACTTTATTTTTTCTTTCATCAGTAATTGTATATCCGTTCCATATCAAATCAATATTACCTGATTTCAATTCAGATTCTTTCATTGTCCAATCAATTGGTTGAAAAATTATTTTCTTATTTAACCTTTTAGCTAATTCTTTAGCTAAATCAATATCAAATCCAGTTATTTCGCCAGATTCATCTTTAAATCCCAATGGAGCAAATACATCATCTATTCCAACAATAAGTGTATCTTTATCTAATGTCCTATCAGAAGATTTATTAGAACATCCAACACAGGCAATTGCCAAAGTTAAAATACTTGCCACTAAAATTATCTTTTTCATTAATTTACATAAATTCATAAGTATATCCCCCTCAGTTAATACTTTTATCATTTAATACTTTATCATATTAAAGCGTTAAAAGCAATAGTTTTCCAGTTATTTTTTATGAAAAGAAAAAGAATGATAAATATATTATTCATCATTCTAATTGTTTTTATAATATTAAAAATTAACCTAAAATATCAGTTAAATATTTTCTAAGTTCCATATCTAAAGAGTTATCTCTTAGGTACATTAATTTACTATTTATTTCTTCATCTTTATTATGTAAAGAATAAAAACTTAAAGCAGCTTTAAGTCTTAAATCTTCTGCTACAGATGATAGATCAAACTCACCATTTTCGTTCTTTAAAATTAATGATAATTCTAATACTTCGTCACTAAGTGCTACTGCCTTTAAAAATATTAATTGTTCTCTTGTAAATGTTCCAACATTATTTATTATACTTAATGTAACATCATATGCTGATTCAATATTATTATCATAAATATACTTTTTAAAATAAACTTCTAGGGTTTTTGAAACTTTTGCATTATTTTTTACTTGTGATAAAAATCCTAATGTCGAAATAATATTTTCATCAGTAAAATTCTCCATTATATAAATGATGGAGTCTATAATTTTATCTTCTTCAATTCCTTTAGCAGCCATTTTGCATAATAAGTTTACAGCTTTTATACTATTACTAGATTTATCATTAGCTATTTTTAATAGTTCATCAACACTATGTTCATTAAATGAATATAATATAGTTAATACTGCATTTTTTACAGCATTAGGCCAAGCTCCTAATCCATTATATCTTCCTTTTAAAGCATTAGGTTTGGAAATACCACCGTATAAATATTCTGTTAATGGTTGTATGTTTTCTATTCCTATTGCTTTTGCAGCCTCTTTTGCATATACTTCCATTGAATCAAAGCTTTGCGATTTATCAACTACTTTTAATATTTCACCAGTTATTAAAGATTTTAATTCTTCTGGCGTAAGTTCATTTCTATTATGAAACTCTTCTATATTATCTATTACAAAATTATAGTTAAAGCTATCAGTTTCATTATTTGTAATATTCATATTATTTGTAGTATTATTATCTTCTTCTTTTATTTCTTTTATATCTAAAGCTTCTTCTAAATTAATATCTTCATCAACATCTTTTTTTCGTTTAAAAAAATCAAATATCCCCATTTATGTTACCTCCTAATTCAAGTTCGCTTATTATATCAATAGATGATTCTTTTAATAATTGTGCTGTTAGGCCCATACCTTTTATTTTACTTCCGTTAAAATTACCATTATATATGTAATTAACACCACATGATGGGCTACCATCCTTTAGTATAGCTTTTTTAATATTTAGCTTTTTTGCAATTTGTAATGTTTCTTTTGCACCTTTTACAAATTGTGGTGTTACATCATTACCATTTTTATCAATTACCGAACCATTATTATTATTTAATATATTTGAAGATTCTCCTATAATTTCACTTGGTATACGTGGTGTAGGTAATCCCCCTAACTGCTCTGGACAAACTAAAATTGCTTTTCCAGAAGTAAATAATTTATCACATATTTCGTTATAATTATTTAATCCGTTGTATTTACAATTTACTCCACACAAACATGCGCTTATTAAATACATAAAACCCCTCCTTAGTATGCTTTAATTATAGCATACTAGGAAAGGGTTTCAAATGAATTTAATTTATTAATTTGACTCTATTTTAACTCTACAATTGTTACTCCATCGCCACCTTCACCATATACACCTAGTCTATATGATTTTACGTGTGGATGTCTTTTTAACATGTCATTAATAGCTTTTCTTAAAATTCCTGTTCCTTTTCCGTGTACTATAGTAACTTCACCTAAGTTTCCTAAGTATGCTTCATCTAAATATTTATCTGTTCTATAACAAGCCTCTTCAGAGTCCATTCCCCTTAAATCAATTCTACTATCAACAGATTTCATATTTAATTTAACTTCTCTTTTCTTTTTTTCTTTTTTCTTTGGTTCCTCTGGCACCTTTCTTAAATCTTTTAATTTAACATTAATTTTCATTATTCCTGCTTCTACCTGTACATCTCCTTTGTTATCAGGGTTTGATAGAATTATTACTCTTTGATTTAAAGATGGTAGGAATGCCTCCATACCAAGAGTAACTTTAGTAATAGCTTCACCAGTATTCTCTCTAGACTTAATCATAGCTGCTTCTTTTTCTTCAAGGCTAGCCTTAAGTTTTCTTCTTTCTTCTTCAAGTCTATTTCTACCACCTGCAGCTATTCCCATTTTTTCAAGCTCTCTCATTGCTTTAACTATTTCATCAGCCTCATCTTTTGCATTAGAAATGATTTGCTTTGCTTCTTGACGAGCTTCATCATAAACTTTATCTCTAACTGTATCTAGCTTTTTAAGCTTTTCATCATACTTTTTCTTTAAGATTTCTGCTTCTTCTTTTATTCTTTTAGCTTCTCTTGCATCACGATTAGCTATTATACTCTTTTCTTGAAGATCTCTAATTAAATCTTCAAATTGTAGATTTTCTTCAGACATAAAATCTTTAGCTTTTACTATAACATCTTCACTTAAGCCAAGTCTTTTTGAAATTTCAAAAGCATTAGATCTACCAGGCACACCTATTAATAATCTATATGTAGGTCTTAATGTTTCTACATCAAATTCAACAGAGGCATTTTCAACACCAGCTGTTTTTAAAGCGTATCCTTTTAATTCACTATAATGTGTTGTAGCTATAATTCTACATCCTCTTTTATTTAAGGTTTCGATAATTGATACAGCTAATGCAGCACCCTCAGTTGGGTCAGTTCCTGAGCCTAATTCATCAAATAACACTAATGAGTCAAAAGAAGCAGCATCTAAAATTGTTACTATATTAGTCATATGTGATGAAAAGGTTGATAAAGATTGTTCTATACTTTGTTCATCACCTATATCAGCAAAAATATCTTTGAAGAAACCAATTGATGAGCCATCTTTTGCTGGTATTAATAAGCCGCTTAGAGCCATTAAATGTAATAATCCTACAGTTTTTAAAGTTACAGTTTTACCTCCTGTATTAGGTCCTGTAATCATAAGTGTAGTAAATTCTTTACCTAAATATATATCAGAAGGAACTACTACTTTTGGATCAATTAAAGGGTGTTTTCCACCTAAGATATCAAAACTTCTATCTTTGCTAACAGTTGGCTTTATTGCATTTAATGAAGAAGCATATTTTCCTTTAGCAAATATAAAATCTAACTCTCTTAGAATGTTAGAGTTACTTCTTAAAGCATCAATATTATCATGAACCTTTGCAGAAAGCTCACTTAATATTCGTTCTATTTCAGCTTTTTCTTTAAGCATTAATTCTTTAATTTCATTATTTAAATTAACTAGACTAATTGGCTCAATAAAAAGTGTTGCACCAGTAGAGCTTTGATCATGTACAAGACCAGGTACGGCACCTTTATATTCTGCTTTGACAGGAATTACATATCTATCTCCTCTCATTGTGTAAAGAGAATCTTGTAAATATTTTGAGTTAGCTCTAACAATAGAATTAATTTTTTCCCTAACAGATGAATTTTTTTCTTTTAGACTTCTTCTTATATTATATAAAGTTCCACTTGCTTTATCACTTATTTCATCTTCAGAAATAATAGCAGAATCAATGTCATTTTCAAGATTTTTAAGTGGTACTAAAATATAAGCTAAATCTTCAAGATGTTTATAACCTATTTCTTCTTCTTTTCTTGCAACGTATTCTTTGAATCTTCTAGAACATCTAAGCATTGATCCGATTTTCATTAATTGGCCTGGATTTAATGTACCACCTTTACCAGCTCTTTCGAGTTCTTCTTTTGTTTCATGTAAGCCTTCAAAGGGTGGAGTTCCTTTTTTTATTAATATATCTAAAGCTTCATTAGTTTCTTCTAGTTTATTTTCAACTTGATAAATTGAGTTGTAAGGAGAAAGATTATCTATTAACTCTTTCCCACCACTAGTTACAGCATAGCTTCTAAGTTTATCTTTTACTTTGTTAAATTCTAAAATTCTAAAAGTTCTTTCTTTCATAAATTTCTCCTATATAAACGCTAATTTTTTAATTTTTTCTCCAATTTTTGGTTATTAATAATTAAGAATATTGTTACTATAATACCTATAATTAATATTAATATATTAATTATATTTTCATAATAATGAGTTTTCCCAATAAAAGAAGAAATTAAAATTAGCATTGCACAAACTATTATAGCAAGTAAAATAATACTTGTTTTCCAATTGCTTTTTATTTTAGAGGTTGTTTGAAGTTTTTCATTGTAAGATAAACTTTTAAACCAGTCTGTTTTAATTATAGATGATGATTTTCTCATTTGAATGACACCAAATATAAATACAGCAATTAATAATAATAAATTTATTATTTTCATAGTTTACTCTCCTATTCTATTCCCCTTCTAAATTGACCTTTAGTGTAATTACTCTTATCATAAACTTCACTATTTTTATACATATTAACTACTTTTTTTACTTCTTCATAGCTTTCATCTCTAAAATCAAATCTAAATGTCTTAATTCCGATTTCCTTCAAAGTACTAATTTCATCAAATAGATTTAGTGGAACTGGATTTAAAATATAACTTCTGCAGAATAAATCAGTCATTACCCTATTTTTTTCATTTACTCTATCTATAAGAGTAAATTTATCTCTAGTACAAATAGCATTACACTCTACATTAGTTTTTCTGACACCAAAAGTACTTCCTATTGGACAATATTCACTAATCATAAGCTCTGGTTTACCGTAAATAACATAAGCATTATTTCCTTTATTTTTACGAGTTATTTCTTTAATTTCTGATCTATTTAATTCCATACTTAAAGTAGGAATTTCAAATTCATTTTGATAAAATTCTAAACTTTGAGAGTTCATTATATTAAGCTTATAATCACCAATTATCATAAGCGAATCTTTATATACATTAATTAAACCTATATTAGAAGTTATTACTCCTTTTATATAAGGTTTAGCTTTATCTATAAATTTACATATCTTATTGAATTCACCTTTTATTATAGAAGAAGTTTTAATATATAAGTTTACCTCTTCATTTACTTTTTCAAATGTATCTATTAAATCAGATATTCTAAGCGCCCCTAACTCTCTACTAAATATGTCAAAGGCTATATTTTTAACTTTACAATCTAATAATGCATTAAGTTGATCTTTCGTAATACAACTATATATTTCAGAAATGTTAGTATTATTATTTATTGAAGTAGATAACTTTTTATTTTCTTTTTTTGGACGTTTTCTTCTAGATTCTTTGCAAATACTTTTAGTAATACTTTCTAAAGCATCTCTTCTTAAATTGTTTAAATCAGAAATACGTAAGAATCCATCTTCAAACTCACTAAACTGAATAAAATCTAACTTAAATGGGATATCACCAGATTTTTTAAGTGACTCTTCTATTCTTTCTTTATCTAAAGGTCTTTTTTCTGCTTTTTGTACAATTTCACCAGCAAATATATATTCCTTATTATTATGTATTATTGTAAGTTCAATTGGAGAATTAACAACAAATTTAACTTTTGCATTTAAAGCTATCTTCTTATTATAAGGTTTAATATAGTCCTCTAATTCATCAAAAAGTTGTTTATTTAAGCTCTTAAATAATTCATCACCCTTTTTATAATCTATAGGGAAAAGCTTAACAATATCTCCTCTTTTAGCATTTGAAACTTCTTTCCCATTTAATAAAATTTTACTTACTGAGAATCCTTTATCTCTATATCTAATTCCATCTCCTAAAGATAAACTTTCCTTAAGTTTAATTTCACCAGATTTTTCTACTGTTCCTAATGGAACTCCAGCATTTTTAGGTGAATTGAAACTCATCATATCCTTACCTGTATTTCCTTTTAAATATGCGTTAGTAAATCCACTTCTATTAAAGAGTTGTAATAATTGTCCTTTACCTTCTTGTACATTGTATTTTTTCTTAAATAATACTTTATCCACTGCTTTTCTATAGTTATCTACTACTCCAGCTACATATTCTGGTCTTTTCATTCTTCCTTCTATTTTTAGAGAATGAGTTCCACTTTCTACTATATCCTTAATATCATCTATAGTACACATATCTTTTGGGCTTAATAAATGTCCCTTTTGTTCACCAGATTTTTCACCTTTTAATATATATTCCATTCTACAAGGTTGAGCACATCTTCCTCTATTACCGCTTCTTCCACCTATTATTGAGCTCATTAGACATTGGCCAGAATAACTAACACAAATTGCCCCATGAACAAACATTTCAGTTTCTATCATTAAATCTGTAGATATATATTTAATTTCATCAATTGTCATCTCTCTAGATAAAACAACTCTATGAAAGCCTTTTTCTTTAAAATATATAGCAGCTTCTCCATTATGAATTGTCATTTGAGTAGAAGCATGAAGCTCAAAATCAGGATATTCTTCTTTAATTCTTTTAAATAGTCCAAGATCTTGAATTATTAGAGCATCGGCACCTATTTCATATAAATATCCAACATATCTAACAGCTTCTTCAATTTCATTTTCTTTTAGTATTGTATTTATAGTGACGTAAATTTTCACACCATAACTATGAGCATAATCAATGGCTTTTTGCATGTTTTCATTATCAAAATTTGATGCATAAGCTCTAGCAGAAAATTTATTTCCACCAAGATAAACAGCATCAGCACCTTTATTTATAGCTGCATACAGACTCTCCATACTTCCAGCGGGTGCTAGAACTTCTATTTTGTTCATAAAAATCTCTCCTAAATCTAAAAAGTTAATATAATCTTTTGTTTAAAATCTATAAATAATTACTATTAATTCTAATATAACTAATATAACTACTTATTGTTATAACATAATTGTTATTGTTTTTCTATAGCAATTAAAATAAGTCTACTCAATGATGAGCAGACTTATCTTAATAGTGGATTTTTATCTCTTTTTTCTACAGCTAGATTAAATTGAGTATCAATAAGTTTTTTTTCTAAATCTAAAACTTTATATTTATAGTTTTGTAGTTGGAAATTAATATCTTTATTACGTAGCCTATAAGTTTCTTTTTTCTTTAGAGCATCTTGTAGCTCTACTTCTAATGAATTAATTCTTTTTTCTAAAGTAGTTTTTTCTTCTAAACTTTGTTTTTCGTTTAATGCTTTAAACTCTTCTAATTCAGCTTCTTTAAATTTTATTGTTTCTCTTAATTTATGTTCAGTTTCTTTTAATTCTGAATTTTCAATAGAATAATTATTAACTTGATTTTGATATGTTGATAATCTTTCCTTAAGATCATCATTTTCGTCACTTAATATAAGATTAATTTTTTGTGTTTTTTCTAATTTTGTAATTACTTCTTCAAATTCAGAAATTTCTACTCTATTATTTATTTCATCAGTACAATTTTTAACTTTATCTTCAAGTTCTTGATTTTTACTTTGCAGCTCTAATAATTCTTTATTTAACTCTGATATTTGAACTTCATTATTATTATTTGTTTCAGTTAATGTTTTTACTTTCTCTGTTAACTCTTCACTTAATAATTTATAGCTTTCTAATTCTTTCATTTTTGATTCCATATTAAAGATAACAGATTTTAGGGATTCAACTTCTGATGCCCTTGCCTTTGCAGTTTCGTCTATTTCAACTTTAAGTTCCCTTAATCTTTCTTTTAATGTTAAATGACGTTCTTCAAGAGAATTTTTTTTCTTAGTAATATTTCCAATTTCTAAATCGCATTTAAAAAGTTCATCTGCAATGTTAACAGCAGTAAGAACTGCAGCAGAACTTGTATTTAACTTCTTATTGGTTCCTGAAATTTCTCTTATTTTATTATCTACATAAGCGGCAACTTCAGATAAATATCTTTCGTCTTCTTTTCCTCTCAAATTATATTCAATACCATTTATTATAACCGTCACCGTATTCATATTCTGCACCTCTCGAATTTTCATTATGCTAAAATTATAGCACAATTGACTTAAAATAACTATATGTTACATTAAATTGATTAATGTAATATATGCTGATATACTAATTTTTACGAGGTGTTTATATGAATTATATTAAATTATTGGAAAATTGTACTTTATGTATGAGAAATTGTAATGTAAATAGAAATAATGGGGCTAGAGGAGTATGTAATAGTACTAATAATATAAGAATTGCAAGGGCAGCTCTTCATTTTTGGGAAGAGCCATGTATTTCAGGGGAAAAGGGTTCAGGAACTGTATTTTTTTCAAACTGCAATTTGAAATGTGTTTTTTGCCAAAACTATAAAATATCAAGTCAAGGCTTTGGAACAGAAATTACAATAGACAGATTATCAAAAATATTTTTAGAGTTACAAGATAAAGGAGCAAATAATATTAATTTAGTTACGCCAACTCATTTTGTACCACAAATTATAGAAGCATTAAAAATAGCAAAGAATAAAGGACTTAATTTACCTATAATATACAATACTAATTCTATAGATTCATTAGATACAATAAAAGCTTTAAATGGATATGTAGATGTTTATTTACCTGACTTTAAGTATTTTGAAGATAAGTATGCATTAAAATATTCAAAGATAAAAGGATACTCAGAAAATGTTATAGAAATTATAGAAGAAATGGTAAAGCAAGTAGGTGAGCCTAAATTTAATAAAGACGGAATAATTCAGAAAGGAGTTATTGTAAGACATTTATTATTGCCAGGATTACTATTTGACTCAAAAAAGATTATTGACGCAATTTATAAAAAATTTGGAGATAGTATATATATATATATCATTAATGAATCAATATACTCCTATGTATAATGCTAAAATGTATCCTGAAATTAATAAAAGTATTAATGAAAAAACATATGATTCTCTTATTAATTATGCCCTTTCAATAGGTGTAAAAAATGGATTTATTCAAGAGGCTGGAACAAACTCTGAGAAGTTTGTACCTGATTTTAATAATGAAGGTGTATAAAATGATAAGGATAGTTTAATATTAAACTATCCCCATTTTACTAATAACACCATCAATTATTTGTTTTCTTTTTTGACTTAAATATTCACCATAAAAAGTTTCTTGTTCTTCTAAGCTTAATTTATTTAAAATTTCACTATTAATACTATTTAGAACTAATTTATTAATATCAAGTCTATAAGTTTTTTTAATTCTATTAGTTATTTGATTATATTCTTCTAATGATCTGCTCTTTTTATATTTTCTTATTAATGAGTCTAAAGATGTATCATATTTTTTTATTTTATAAACTATTGAATTTAAAGTAGTTAACTTATTTTTAAGAAAATAAATTTCATAAGCTTGTTTACATTTAATTAATTCATTAATAGTATATTCAGTATTATTTATATTAAATTTAACGACACCATCGTTAAAAGCCTTTTCTATAATATAGCTTAAAATTTCATTATTATCATCTGATAATAAATTAGATTTGCCATTAACTATTTCTAAACCTTTTTTTAATTGATTAATTTTTTCATTTAATCCTCTATCCTTTATTTCCATGTCTTTCCCTCCAATATTATTGATAAAAGTTTTTTCTTTAGCTCAACTAGCATAGCAAAATTATTTTAGCACTGTTGATTATACAGGATTAAATATATATTTGTAAAATATATTTATTAAAATAATAGATTTTCTTACTAAAAAAAGTTGTTAAAATTATGTAATATTACTATTTTATTTTTGTAAATTATGATTTATAATTAAAAAAAAGGGTAGGGAGGAATTTTATATGATTTTAAGATGTATAAATAATAATTTGTGTTCAAGTTTAACATTAAATAAGGAGTATCATGTAATTGAGGAAACTTCAGATTATTATGTAATAATCGACGATTTACAAAATGAAACAACTTGTAGAAAGTCAAGATTCGTTATTGTAGAAGATAATGATTTATCAAAAAAATGTAAAGCAACTATTAATGAGCTTTCATTCCAATTAGAAAATGAATTTAAGGATATTAAGAATTTTTCTATTAGAAAAAATTCAAAAGGTGAGATTAAAGAAATTATTGTAAAATTTAAATATGAATAATCTAAATAATTATATATAATGAATTTTAAATTTATATATAATAAGGAATCCCCCATTTAATGCATTTATTACATTAGATGAGGGATTTAATAATATGTTTAACAAATATTTCCTAGGCAATATTGTTATTATTTCATTAACTTACAGATATTATTTGTAAATTCAACAGGATCTGATATTGATAATCCTTCTATTAATAATGCTTGATTGTATAAAAGGTTAGTATATAAGTTAAATTTATCTTTATCATTTTCATATGCACCCTTTAGAGCAGTGAATACTTCATGATGAGTATTAATTTCTAATACTTTCTGTGCTTTCACTCCTTGATTATTTGGCATTGAGTTTAGTAATTTTTCCATTTCTATTGATAAATCACCTTCATTTGAAAGACAAACTGGATGATTTTTTAACTTATTAGAAACTTTAACAGCATTTATTTTATCATTTAAAACTTCTTTCATAGCATCAAATAATGATTTATTCTCTTCGCTATTCTCTTCTACTTTGTTTTCTTCATCATTATTTTCAATTCCTAAATCGCTACTAGAAACTGATTTAAATTCTTTTTCTTTGTATTTCATTAACATTTTTATAGCGAATTCATCTATATCATCTGTGAAGTATAAAATTTCATATCCTTTATCTAATAATAATTCTGTTTGTGGCATTTTTTCTATTCTATCTATAGACTCACCAACAGCATAGTAAATATATTTTTGATCTTCAGCCATTCTTGTAACATATTCATCCAATGTAACCATCTTCTTTTCTTTTGAAGAGTAGAACATTAATAAATCTTGAAGTACTTCCTTTTCAGCACCAAAATTATCATAAACACCGAACTTCAAAGTTCTTCCAAATGCTTTATAGAATTTTTCATAATTTTCTCTTTCATTTCTAAGCATTTTTTCAAGTTCACTCTTTATTTTATTTTTAATATTTTTAGCAATAAATCTTAATTGTCTATCATGTTGAAGAATCTCTCTAGAGATATTTAATGATAAATCTTCTGAGTCAACTATACCTTTAACAAATCCAAAGTAATCTGGAAGAAGATCAGAGCATTTATTCATTATCATAACTCCATTAGAATATAATTCTAATCCTTTTTCATAATCTTTTGTATAGAAATCATAAGGCATATTTTCTGGAATATATAATATTGCATTATAGCTTACAGTTCCGTCAACACTTAAATGAATATGTTTTAAAGGTGTATCAAATCCATAATGTTTTTCTTTATAAAAATTACTATAATCTTCTTGAGTTAATTCATTTTTATTTTTTCTCCAAATTGGAACCATGCTATTAACTACTTTTTCATCTATGTAGTCTTCATACTCGCTTTCAGTTCCTTCTTTCAGTTTTCTTTCAGTAAGATCCATTTTAATTGGATATCTAATAAAATCTGAATACTTCTTTATTAAAGATTGAATTTTATATTCATTTAGATATTCATCAAAGTTTTCATCATCTGTATTAGCTTTTACATGTAATATAATATCTGTACCAACTGTATCTTTAGTAGAAGGTTCTATTGTATACCCCTCAACACCAGTAGACTCCCATTTATATGCTTCATCACTTCCAAAAGCTTTAGTAATTACAGTAACTTTGTCAGCTATTAAGAATGATGAATAAAAACCAACACCAAACTGACCTATTATATCATATCCATCTTTAATTTCATTTTCTTTTTTAAATTGAAGAGAACCACTTTTAGCAATAACCCCTAAGTTATTATCTAACTCTTCTTTACTCATACCAATTCCTGTATCAGATATTTTTATAGTTCTATTTTCTTTATCTATAGATACTTTAATAAAGAAATTTTCTTTATTAAAGTTTATATTATCATCGCTTAAAGACTTATAATAGATTTTATCAATAGCATCACTAGCATTTGATATAAGCTCTCTTAGAAAAATTTCTCTATGTGTGTAAATTGAATTAATCATTAAATCTAAAAGTCTTTTAGATTCAGCTTTAAATTGTTTTGTTTCCATAAAACTCTCTCCTTTTTAACTTAATAACTTTTGTTAGCACTCTATCTTGATGAGTGCTAACTCTACATTATTTATTTTACTCCTTTAAATGTTATTGTCAACATTTTATATGGATATTTATTCAAGCAATTCATTAAATTTTTCTGTAAAAATCCTTTTAAATTAAAATTTATTATCTTATACGAAAGACTTATATTTAAATTAAAATTTGCAATTTAATGATAAAAAATATTAATATTGTGTATAAAATATATAAAGTGTCAATAATCTTTAATATAGATACATTTTGTGTATCACGCTACACATACCTCTGTATAATTACCTTAAAACAATAAATGAGTAGGTTTAATATTACCTACTCATTTATTGTTTTAAAAATTTCTAAAACGTAAATATCTTTGATTTAAAAGCTCTCTTACGGTTTTAGTTTGTAAAAGATTTATTTCATTTATTAAATTAGTTTTAATTTCATTTGCAACAAAATTAATATCATTTTGAGCGCCACCAGTTGGTTCTTTAATAATTTTTTCAATTACACCTTTTTCTAATAAGTCATAAGAAGTAATTCCCATTATCTCTGAAATTTCTTGAGCTTTTGATGAATCTTTTAATAATATAGATGCAAATCCTTCTGGGGATAAAATAGAGTATATAGAATTTTCTAATGCCCATACTCTATCGCCACAAGCTAGTGCTATAGCACCACCACTACCACCTTCACCTATAATTATAGAAATAATAGGGACAGTAAGTTGGGATATCTCCAATAAGTTTTTAGCAATAGCTTCTCCTTGACCACGTTCCTCAGCTTCTACACCGCAATATGCTCCAGAAGTATTTATGAAACAAATAATTGGTCTTTTAAATTTTTCAGCTTGCTTCATTAATCTTAATGCTTTTCTATATCCTTCAGGATAAGGAGATCCAAAATTTCTCTCCATATTTTCTTTTAAGTTTTTACCTTTTTGGATACCAACTATAGTAACTGGAATATCTTCTAATAATCCTATTCCTCCAATAATAGCTTTATCATCTCCATAGTTTCTATCTCCATGTAATTCAAAAAAGTTATTAAAGATTAGTTTTATATAATCTTCAGCATTTGGCCTTTCAACCATTCTAGCAATTGTTAATCTGTCCCATGCTTTAACCTTTTTACTCAACTGATACACCTCCTTGAGGTTTGTGTAATTCTAATAATAAGGATAGTGTATTTTTTAATTCATCTCTATTTACAATATTATCTACAAATCCTTTTTCTAATAAGAATTCTGCACTTTGAAAATCATCAGGTAAATTTTCTTTAATTGTTCCTTCAATAACTCTTCTTCCTGCAAATCCTATTAAAGCCTTTGGTTCTGCAATGATTATATCACCTAACATAGCAAAACTTGCAGTAACTCCACCTGTTGTAGGATCAGTTAAAACCGTGATATAAAGCAACCCTTCTTCACTATGCTTTGCTAATGCTGCACTGATTTTTGCCATTTGCATTAATGAAAGAATTCCTTCTTGCATTCGTGCGCCACCAGAAGCAGTAAAGATTATTAGAGGAAGGTTTTCATAAGTTGCTTTTTCAATGGCGAATGTTATTTTTTCACCAACAACTGTACCCATACTTCCCATCATAAAGTTTGAATCCATTATACAAATAATAGATTCCATTCCGTTTATTTTACATTTTCCTGTTATAACGGCTTCATTAATTTTAGAATTTTCTTTACTTACCTTTAGCTTACTATCATAGCCGGGGAAATTCATAGGATTTTTAGACTCTAAACATTTATTAAATTCAATAAATGTATCTTTATCACAAATTAAATCTACTCTTTCATGTGCACCTAATCTAAAATAATACTTACAATTAGGACACATTTTATAATTTTCTTCTAATGTTTTTTTATATAAAATCTTTCCGCAATGATTACATTTTACCCATGCTCCATCAGGAACAACAGGAATATCATTAGTATCAACAGACGGCATATTTATTACACCATATTGTTTTTTCTTAAAAATACCCATAATTTCACCAACTTATATATTATATTCTTTGCTTATAAAACTTGTATCAAAAGTTCCCAAGCGGAATATATCATTATTTAAAATATCAATTTGAAAGTCTATATTGCTTTCTATTCCTTCAATAATAAATTCATCTAGAGCTCGTAGCATTTTATTAATTGCTTCTTCTCTAGTTTTTCCATGCACAATAAGTTTTGCAATCATAGAATCATAAGTTGGTGGAATAGTATAACCATTGTAAACAGCTGTATCAACTCTAATTCCATTGCCACCAGGTATATTTAAAAAACTAATTTTGCCTGGACAAGGAGCAAATGATTTATTAGGATTTTCAGCATTTATTCTACACTCAATAGCATGACCTTCTATTTTTATATCGTCTTGAGTTAGCTGTAACTCATCACCATTAGCGATTTTTAATTGTTCTTTTACTATATCAACAGAAGTTATCATTTCTGTTACAGGATGTTCTACTTGAATTCTAGTGTTCATTTCCATAAAATAAAAATCACCATGTTTATCTACTAAAAATTCAATTGTACCAGCATTAACATAATTAACTGCCTTGGCTGCTTTTATTGCTGCTTCACCCATTTCTTTTCTTAATTCATCACTTAAGATATAAGATGGAGCTTCTTCAAGCACTTTTTGATTTCTTCTTTGAATACTACAATCTCTTTCACCAAGATGAATTATATTTCCAAAGGTATCACCTAAAATTTGAAATTCTATATGCCTTGGATTTTCTATGAATTTCTCCATGTATACTGAATCATCACCAAAGTTATTTTTCGCTTCAGTTCTTGCAGTAAAAAATGCATTTTCTAGTTCGTCTTCATTAGCAACAACTCTTATACCTTTTCCTCCTCCACCCAATGAGGCTTTAATCATAATTGGATATCCAATTCTTTTAGCTTCTATTTTAGCAGCTTCAATATTTTCAATAAGACCATCACTACCAGGAATAACTGGAACATTTGCATTTTTCATTATTTCTCTTGCTACCGATTTATTTCCCATAATATTTATTGTTTCACTACTTGGTCCAATAAATTTAATATTACATTCCTCGCACATACTTGCAAAACTAGCCTTTTCTGATAAAAATCCAAATCCAGGATGAATTGCGTTGCAACCTGTTACTACTGCAGCACTGATGATATTACTTTCATTAAGGTAAGAATCTTTAGATTTTGAAGTTCCAACACAAATAGATTCATCTGCAAGTTGTGTATGCATGGCATCTTTATCAATTTCGGAATAAATAGCAACAGTTTTTAATCCAAGCTCTCTACAAGCTCTTATAATTCTTACAGCAATTTCACCTCTATTAGCTATTAAAACTTTTCTAATCATAAAACACCTCTTTTTATTAACCTATCATGAAGGTTAATTCACCTTCACAAACCTTCTTATCATCAACATAAGCAATTCCATATCCTACACCAGCTTTGCCACGTATTTTAGTAAGTTCAACTTCTAATCTTAATGTGTCACCAGGAACAACTTTTCTTCTAAATTTAGCATTATTTATTCCTGCAAAATATGCTATCTTACCTTTAAACTCATCTTTGCTTAAAAGAGCTACAGCACCGGCTTGTGCTAAGGACTCAATTATTAATACTCCTGGCATAACAGGTTCAACTGGAAAATGTCCTTGAAAGTAATGTTCATTTGCTGTAACATTTTTTATTGCAGTTATTTTATTTTCCTCAATTTTTATAACCTTATCAATTAAAAGAAAAGGATATCTATGAGGAATTATCTCCATAATTTCCTTAATATCCATTTAAAAATCTCCTTAAATAATAGATATTTTAATAAGTGGCAGTAAAAAATATTTATTAGATTTTTACCACCACTAATATCTATATTATATTTATTATTATGAACGAATCTTAAATAATTCCATTCCAAATTCAACAATTTCTTCATCATTTCTTAAAGCTTCAACAATTTCTCCATCCACTTCTGATGTGATTTCATTCATTATTTTCATAGCTTCAACTATACAAAGTACATCACCTTTTTTTACTTTAGATCCAATCTCAACATATGGAGCTCCTCCTGGAGTTGAAGATGAATAATAAGTTCCAACCAATGGTGATTTAACTATATTTAAGTTTTCTTCTATTAATTCTTCAGTTTCAACTAAAGTTTCCTCAGTTAAAGTTTTAGTTTCCTTTGTAAATACTGTAGAACTTTCAGAAGATGTTGTATTAATAATATTTTCTTTATATAAAGAATTTTCTTCGTTTTTACTAAGTTTTAATTTTATATCACTATTCTCTAATTCAAAAACTCTTAGAGACGATGAATCTATCTCCTTAATAAGCTCTTTTATTTGGTTATAGTCTAACATCCTAACTACCTCCATTTTTTAAATATAAGAGTGCCGTTATGTCCACCAAATCCTAAAGAGTTTGACATTGTATATTCTACGTTAGATTTTTTTCCTTTATTAACAACAAGATTTAAATCACAATCTTCATCCTCATTTACATAATTAATTGTTGCTGGAACAAAATTATCTTGTAGTGATTTTATTGAAACAATTGCTTCAATAGCACCAGCAGCACCTAATAAATGACCTGTCATTGATTTAGTAGAACTAACATATGCATTCATATAATTATCACCTAAAGCTTTTTTGATAGCTAAGGTTTCAACTTTATCATTAATTTCTGTTGATGTACCATGTGCATTTATATAAGATATTTTATCAGTGCTTATATCAGCATCAATTAATGCATCTCTCATAGCTCTATATGCGCCATCACCATCTAAGCAAGGTGAAGTTATATGATAAGCATCACAAGTTGAACCATACCCAACTACTTCTGCATAAATTTTTGCGCCTCTTTTTAAAGCACTATCTAAGTCCTCTAATATTAATGAACCTGCACCTTCTCCCATAACAAATCCATTTCTTTCCTTATCAAATGGGATTGATGCTCTATTTCTATCCTCACTTCTACTTAATGCAGTAAGTGATTGAAATCCTGCGATACCAAATTCACATATAGAAGCTTCAGCTCCACCAGCTACAACAATATCAAGATAACCATCTTTGATACTTCTATAAGCTTCACCAATACAATGAGTTGAAGTTGCACATGCAGAAGTTAAACTTAATGTGCTTCCTAAAATACCATATTTTATTGCAATAGTACCTGAAGCAATATTTGATATAGCCATTGGAATAGTAAGTGGTGATACTCTATTAGGCCCTTTAGCAACTAGAGTTCTTATTTGACTTTCAATAGTACAAAGTCCTCCTATACCAGATCCAAACATTACACCAATTCTTTCTCTATTTAATGTATTAAAATCAAGATTGCTATCCTTAATAGATTCTTCTGCTGCTATTACAGCAAACTGAGTATATCTATCCATTCTTTTTGCATCTTTTTTATCTATAAAGTTGCTAGGGTCAAAATCTTTAACCTCTGCAGCCATTTTTACCTTTAAATTTTCGGCATTAAATAAAGATATTTCATCTATTCCGTTTTTGCCTAATTTAATACCTTCCCAAAAACTATCTATATTATTTCCTATTGGAGTTATTGCTCCAAGTCCAGTGATTACCACTCTTCTTTTCAATTTAATGCCTCCCTTATGCCATCACCATTCCACCATCAACATTTATTACTTGACCTGTAATATAATCCGATAAATTTGATGATAAGAATAATACTAAATTAGCAACTTCTTTTGGATCACCTATTTTTTTCATAGGTATACTTTTAATTATTTCTTCCTTAACCTTATCAGGTAGATTCTTAGTCATATCAGTATTTATATATCCTGGAGCTACTACATTAACATTTATATTTCTTGAAGCAAGCTCTCTTGCTACTGATTTAGAGAATCCAATAACTCCAGCCTTTGAAGCCGCATAATTACATTGTCCTGCATTACCAGCTATACCAACTACAGAAGAAATATTTATTATTTTTCCATATTTTTGTCTAACCATAATAGAAGAAACTGATTTTGTAGTATTAAAGGTACCCTTTAAATTAACATCTAGAACATCATCAAAATCTTCTTCTTTCATTCTAATAATTAATCCATCTTTAGTGATGCCTGCATTATTAACTAAAACATCTATTGTATTATAGTGAGATTTTACTTCTTTTACGAAGTTATCAACTTCCTCAGTAATACTTACATCACATTTTATTGCCAAAGCATCTACACCAAAGCTTTTAATTTCATTGATTAAATCTTCTACTTCACTATTTAAGTTTCTATAATTCATAGCTATATTAGCTCCATTTTGCGCTAGAGTTAATGCAATTTCTCTACCAATTCCTCTTGTAGCTCCAGTAACTATTACATTTTTACCTTTTAACATATAGCTTCCATCCCTTCTAGTGTCTTATTAAGTGATTTTAAATCTTCTACATTAAAGATTTTTACAGTAGCTTTTTTTTCTTTGCTTATTTCACGAACAAAACTACTTAAAGTTTTTAAAGGTCCTATTTCAATAAATGTATCTACACCTTCATCAAGCATTTTTTCAATAGTTTCACTCCATCTTACAGAAGATTTAACTTGATTTATTAATAATTCTTTAATTTCATTTCCATTTTTAATAAAATCAGCTGTAACATTTGTTATTGTCTTTATTTTTGGATCATTAAAGTGTATATTTTCAAATTCATTTTTCAATTTAATAGATGCTTCATTTAATAATGAAGTATGGAAAGGGCCAGATACTTTTAGAGGAATAACCCTTCTTGCACCACACTCTTTCATTAATTCACTTGCCAATTCTACAGCTTTACTTTCTCCACCTATTACTATTTGATTATTAGTGTTATAGTTAGCTATTTCTACTATTCCTTTTTCACTAGCTACCTTTAATACTTTTTTTATTTTATCTTCATCTAATCCAATTACTGCAACCATTGAACCAACACCTTGAGGTACAGCTTCTTGCATAAAACGACCTCTTTTTTTTACTAATGAAACTGCAGTTTCAAAGTCTAAAGCTTCACTAGCAACAAGTGCAGAATATTCTCCTAAGCTCAATCCTGCAACTATATCTGGATTGATACCTTTATCTTTTATAGCTTGTAAAATAGCTATAGAAGTTGTTAATATTGCAGGTTGTGTATTTTCAGTAATATTTAATTCTTCTTTATCACCATTAAATATTAATTCTTTCAAATCAAAGCCTAAAACTTCATTAGCTTTATCATATATTTTTTTACAGCTAGGAATATTATCATATAATTCTTTTCCCATTCCTATATATTGAGAACCTTGACCTGAGAAAATAAATGCTATCTTCATAATTCCTCCATTAATCTATTAGTTATAGACTTTTCTTTACTTCTTCGTATTCATTAAACATTTCTTCAATTATTTCTTTAACACTTTGAACTTTTTTCACCATTCCAGATATTTGACCAGCCATTAGTGATCCATTTTCAATGTCACCATCTACTACAGCCTTTTTTAGAGCTCCTTTACCTAATTCTTCTAGAGCCTCAATACTTGCATTATCACTTTCAAGTTTTAAATATTCTTTTGCAAGTTTATTTTTTAATACTTGAACAGGGTGTCCTGTACATCTTCCAGTAACAACAGTGTCAATATCTTTTGACTTTATTACAGCATTTTTGTAATTATCATGAATTTGACATTCTTCTGATGCTAAAAATCTAGTACCAACTTGAACACCACTTGCTCCAAGGATAAATGCAGCAGCAATGCCTCTTCCATCACCTATACCACCAGCCCCTATAACAGGAATATTTACAGCATCAACAACTTGTGGTAATAATGCCATTGTAGTTAGCTTACCAACATGACCACCTGATTCACAGCCTTCTGCTATAACAGCATCGGCTCCACAGCGCTCCATTCTTTTAGCTAATGCAACAGAAGCTACCACAGGAATAACTACAATCCCAGCATCTTTCCATTTGTCTATATATTTACCTGGATTTCCTGCTCCAGTAGTTATAACTTTAACTCCTTCTTCAATTGCAATATCAGCTAATTCATCAGCATTATCTGATAAAAGCATTATATTAAGTCCAAAAGGTTTATCGGTAAGTTTCTTAGTCTTTCTTATTTCATCTCTTATATGGCTAGCCGGAGCATTAGCGCCTGCTATAATACCAAGTCCTCCAGCATTGGAAACTGCTGCAGCAAGAGTACTTTCTGAAACCCAAGCCATTCCACCTTGAAAAATAGGATATTTAATACCTAAAATACTGCATATATCCTTTTTCATATATTTACCTCCAATACTATTTTGTTAGTGTAAAGTTTTCTACACTACTTCTCTTTTTAAATCTTTATATATCAAGGTTTCGAAAGTTTTTTTGTATAAAAAAACAACGACCCCCTAATTTCATGTTAAAATTGAATCTCTTACAAAACAAAAATAACCAT
>NZ_JAPFDR010000102.1 GCF_026168755.1 Clostridium sp.
CGAAGAAGCAGAACACGCTGCAAAATTCGCAGAATTATTAGGAGAAGTAGTTGTTGCTGATACAAAAGCTAACTTAGAAGCTAGAGTAGCTGCAGAACACGGAGCAACTCAAGGTAAAAAGGATTTAGCTACATTAGCTAAACAATTAAACTTAGATGCAATCCATGACACAGTTCATGAAATGTGCAAAGATGAAGCTAGACACGGAAAAGCTTTCGAAGGATTATTAAAGAGATACTTTGCTTAATATCTAAAAAATTATATATATTAAAAATAGCCATGCTATATAGCATGGCTATTTTTAATATATATAATTTACTTAGAAGTATTAATTAATACTTTATTGATGTATAATAATAAATAGCTAATACTTGAAAGGAATTAATGATTTATGGCATATATAGTATTAATAACAATGTTTTTTTTATTAAATTTATTGTCTGCGCTATCATTAATATTTATTGAAAGAAAAGAACCAACAACAACATGGGCTTGGTTGATAATACTAATTGTATTACCGGGTATAGGGCTTATTCTATATCTATTATTGGGGCAAAATTTGAGTAGACAAAAAATATTTAGAGAAAAAAAACTTGCAGATAAAATTAAAAGATATAAGTTAATAAGTAATCATGAACTACCTAATTTTGATAGTGAAATTAATGAGAATTATGAAGATTTAATTTTAATGAATTATAATCATTCAGGCGCGGTTTATACTACTGGAAATGAAGTGAAAACATATATTAATGGAGAAGATAAATTTAGAGATTTATTTAATGATATTAGAGCTGCCAAAAGCTTTATACATATAGAATATTATATTTTTAGATATGATGATTTAGGAAGAGCATTGATAAAAGAATTACATGAAAAGACTAAAGATGGAGTAGAAGTAAGATTAGTCATAGATGGTATGGGATCAAAGCGAATTACTAAAAAAATTATTAATGAAATAGAATCTTACGGGATAAAGGTGGCTGTATTTTTCCCAGGGGTGTTGCCACATATTAATACACGTATTAACTATAGAAATCATAGAAAAATAGTTGTGATTGATGGGAAAATTGGATATGTTGGTGGATTTAATGTTGGAAATGAGTATGTTAATAAAGGAAAGCAATTTAAATTTTGGAGAGATACTCATATTAGAGTTAAAGGTGAAGCAGTTAATGAGTTAAACAAGCGATTTATATTAGATTGGGACTATGCTGCAGATGAAAATATGGGAAATATGTCAATGTACTTTCCAATTCCAGAAGTGGTAGGTGATGTAGGTATGCAAATAGTATCTTCTGGGCCAGATCATATGGAGGAATATATTAAAAATTCTTATATGAAAATTATAAATAATGCAAAAAATTATGTTTATATTCAAACTCCATATTTAGTACCTGATAGTCCAATGATGGAAGCTTTAAAAATATCAGCTCTTTCAGGAGTTGATGTTAGAATTATAGTTCCAGGAGCTCCAGATCATTTTTTTATGGAGTGGATGTTAAGTGCTAATATAGGATTGCTAATAGAATATGGAATAAAAATATATCGTTATGGTAATGGATTTATTCATTCTAAAACAATTGTAGCAGATGGTGAAGTATGCAGTATTGGAACTGCAAATTTAGATATAAGAAGTTTTAAATTGAATTTTGAGGTAAATGCATTTATTTATAATGAAACAATAGCTAAAGAACAAGAAAAAATATTTTTAGGTGATCAATTAAAGTCTAAATTAGTTACAAGAGAGGAGTATTATAAAAGGTCTAGAAGTTTAAAGATTAAAGAGTCATTAATAAGATTGCTGGCACCTATTTTATAGAGTTATATAAAATGATAAGAAAAATATGTAAAAAGATTGACAAAGTGGTTAAATATGGTTAAAATAAAGAAAAAGTAAATTACTTAAAATTAAAAGAGGTATATATTATGAAAGGATTAGAAAAGAATTTAATTGCAAAATTTAATAGATTTTTTTATTTTATATTCTGGGGCTATTATTTTAGCGCTGGCTATTTCTTTTGCAAAAATAAATATAAATTTTTTTCTAATGAGTGTTTAGAGAACCCTTTTTATATATATTAATATCTGAAAGTGTATTTAAAGTATAGTTTATAGGAGAGAACTCATTGGGGTTCTCTTTTTTAATGTATAGGAAAGTATAAAATTTTCAATGGCTGAAAGTTAGATGAAATCTAGCTTTCGGCTATTTTTTGTGGTAAATTAGTAAATTGTAATTAGAGGTTAATAAATGAAAAATAGCAAAATAAAATTAATTTTA
>NZ_JAPFDR010000065.1 GCF_026168755.1 Clostridium sp.
CCAAGACTTTGCCTCCGACTTCCTTCAGATTCCATCTCACGATGGACACCCTTGTCATTAGCTAGTGGTTCCCACTACCAAGCCCACAACGGACTTTCACCGTCAAGTTGTTGCCCATGCTGGGCGCACAATAAAAAAGCTGTACCAACAGTAGTACAGCTTTTAAACAAATAATTTTTTACAATAAAATTTAAAAAATAATATACTTTCGTATATCTTTTTAAATTTCTATTAATTATAAAAATTTCTATAGCTTCCCTCCGCTGGTATTAACCATATCAGGTTCATAGGGTTAGGATTTTTCCTTCTCAGCCTTATTGGCACCCCTAGCTTTTTATTATCTTTTATTCTATTTTACTATTTAATGTATATATTTTTAATATTTTGCAATAAGTTTTAATAAGTTTTTTTACTTTAAGTTACCATTAATAATTTCATAACTTTTCTTTTATCTTCTAGAACAATACAAAGCCCATAATCATTAGTAGTGGTATTAGCTTGTTTTCTAGACACTTTCTCAATCCCAAAATAATTAAAGTTTATATTAAACTTTTTATTTATTCCAAAAATCCTTATGGACCTCTGCTACCGCTTCTTCAATTTCTTTAAAAGGTCCTATAACCTCAATGTCTTTTTGTCCCCTTGCAAGTACTTCCCTACATGGCAGATCAAATGTTGGATTTTTAGGATCACTTCCTGTTATCTTTAGTAAATCCTTTTCTGACATTCCATATACTATTCTTCCAACATTCCCCCAATATATAGCACCTGTACACATAGCACATGGCTCCGCTGTTGAATATAAAGTACATCCCCATAAAAAATCTTTTGTATACTTCATAGATGCCTTTTCCATTAGCTGTGTTTCAGCATGTCCTGTGCACTTATAATTTGTACCTTCAATATTCATTTATTCTAGTAACACTTCTCCATCACTACTTACTAGAATACACCCAAATGGCATATTTCCAGACTCACGTGACCTCCTAGAAACCTCTACACACTTTTTCAGATAGTATAAATGACTTTTATAACCCATATTTTCTCCTTCCAAACACGCTTATAACTTTTTTCATATTGTAACATGCTATTTCATATAGTTCCAAACTATATATTGATGTTTTATATTTTTTATAACATAAATAAAGCTATAATTTATATCCATATAAAAATATTTTTAAATTTGTTCTTCTATACAACTATTAATTAATTTTGATCCATAATGAATACAAAATTTAATTTCTTTTTTTCTTCTTGTTCATTTTTCTTTTTACACCCTTTAAATAATTATAAGTTCTATACAAGGTTGGATTCTTTACTTCCTCTTCTTTCTTATTAATAAACCTCATCAGTTCCATAATAGGTTCTATTTTATTGAGTGTATCATTATACCCCTCAATTATTCTTACTCGCTTCGCATTAGTATCTAGATTTAATGTGCCTGTTATAGCATTTTCAACTAAATTTTCTGGTGCTATTATTATAAGTCTTGAATTTGGATAAAGTGATCTATCAATTTGTGCATCTTTAGATAATAAAACTACAATTATAATATCACACTTTTCTCCGTATACAGGTTGAATTGGAACATTATCAGCTATTCCACCATCTATATACTTTTCTCCTAAAACCTCGGTACTATCATATATCAAAGGCAATGATGCTGATGCTAAAATAATCTTTTTAGCCGTTTCATTATCATAATCATTTATTTTAAAATACTTAGCATTAAAATTAGGTAGCTTTGTACATGCTGCATAACATATCTTATTATTTTCCTTAATTTTATTAAAATCTAAATACTTTTCTACTATTTCAACAGCTCCATCGTTACTAATAGCTCCATGTTCTAATTTATCAGTTAAAAACTTCTTTGCTAATTGTAGATTCTTTCCTCCAATGTATAATCCAATTCCTCTTTTAATCAATTCTTTTTTGCTAATTGGCACTAATTTTTCCATTGTTACTTCTTCCCAAAGCTTATCTGCTTTTTCAACTTCATCCATAGCAAATAATATAGAGTTAAAAGCTCCAATAGAAGTTCCAGAAAAAACTGATATGTATTTAGTTAAATTTAATTGCTTTAATGCCTTCCATACCCCAAGTTCGTATGCACCTTTGCCACCACCGCCAGCTAATACTAATCCAATTTTCATATATTATCCTCTCTATATTCTTCCACTTTTTATTAAATAAATTATACTATAAAAAGTTAAATTATAGAATATTCTTAATTTTTTCCTATTCATAATTCTATTTATTACTAGAATCCATTTTAAAACTTTAATTTTTATATAATAACTATTATTATGTATG
Source organism: Clostridium sp. (assembly GCF_026168755.1). Classification (GTDB taxonomy): domain Bacteria; phylum Bacillota; class Clostridia; order Clostridiales; family Clostridiaceae; genus Clostridium. The sequence goes on from NZ_JAPFDR010000065.1 coordinate 2,317, forward strand.
ATATACTATTTATGATATTTCATTTAGGAGCTGATTAACTTGAAGAATAAAACATTTAATATAATTATTTCGCCTGCAAAAAAAATGAATATAAATAATGATGATATTATAAGCGAATCTATACCTTGTTTTATAGAGAAAACAGAATATTTATATAATAATTTAAAAGATTATAGCTATGATGATTTAAAAAAACTTTTAGCTTGTAATGATGAAATTGCAGAGCTTAACTATTCTCGATATAAGGATATGAATTTATATAAGAACTTATCTCCTGCTATTCTTTCTTATGATGGTATTCAATATAAATACATGTCACCAGACTCATTTAGCAATTCAGAATTTGATTATATATCAAATTATTTAAGAATTTTATCTGGTTTTTATGGCATTTTAAAACCATTTGATGGTATTGTTCCTTATAGATTAGAAATGCAAGCAAAATTAGCAATAGGAAATGATAAAAACTTATACTCTTTCTGGGGAGATACTTTATATAAAGAGCTTACTAAAGATACTAATATTATCTTAAATCTTGCTTCGAAAGAATATAGCAAAACTATAGAAAAATATTTAACTAAAGACGACACTTTCATAACATGTGTTTTTGGAAGTTTTGTTAACTCTAAAATTAAAGTAAAAGCAACTGAAGCTAAAATGGCTCGTGGGCTTATGATACGTTACTTAGCTGAAAATAATATTACTGATATAGAAAAAGTTAAAGACTTTAAGGAACTTGGATTCTCTTATTCAGAAGAACATTCAAAACCTAATGAATTTGTTTTCTTAAAATAATTATAAAAACTATACGATAAAAGCGCTTGTGTTTCCACAAGCGCTTTCTCGCTAATTTATTTTAAATACATTTTCTTATTAAAGGCTAATTTTATTAAAGTTTATTTTTTTAAACTTCCACCATTAGTTGCTATGACTTCTTTATACCAGTCAAAGCTCTTCTTTTTATATCTTTCTAAAGTTCCTGTTCCATCATCATTTCTATCAACATATATGAAACCATATCTTTTTCTTAACTCTGCAGTTGATGCAGATACTAAATCTATACATCCCCATGTAGTATATCCCATAAGTTCAACACCATCTTCAATGGCTTCTGCCACTTGAACTAAATGATCATTTAAATAATTAATTCTATAATCATCATTTACAGTTTTATTACCATTTTCATCAGTAATTAATTCATCAACAGCTCCAAGACCATTTTCAACTATAAATAATGGTTTTTGATATCTATCATAGAAGAAGTTTAGTATGTATCTTAACCCTTCTGGATCTATTTGCCATCCCCAATCAGATGCTTTTAAATATGGGTTTGGTACTCCTGGAATAAGATTTCCTTTACCTTCCTTATTCTTTTCAGGATCTGCAGTTGCACATGAGCTCATATAGTAACTAAATGAAATAAAGTCTACTGTATTTTTAAGTATTTCTTTATCTCCTTCTTCAAACTTAATTTCAATATTATTTTCTTTAAAGTATCTATTCATATACTTTGGATATTCTCCTCTTGCATGAATATCAGCAAAGAAAAGATTTCCTCTATCTTGTTCCATAGCTTTTAATACATCACTTGGCATTGGAGTTAATGGATAGTTTGGTACACCTAAAATCATACATCCAATTTTAAACTCTGGATTTATTTCGTGACCAATCTTAACTGCTAATGCACTTGCAACTAATTCATGATGCATTGCTTGATATAAATCTTGTTTACTTAACTTTTCTTTTGGAGTCCATATTCCAGCACTCATTAATGGAAAATGTAATGCTGAGTTAATTTCATTAAATGTTAACCAGTATTTTACCTTATCCTTATATCTTGTAAATACAGTTCTCACATAATTTTCAAAGAATCCTATAACTCTTCTATCAACCCAGCCATCATAATTTTTAGCAAGTGCTAATGGAGTCTCATAATGTGATAAAGTAACTAATGGTTCAATACCATACTTAGCTAATTCATCAAAAACCTTATCATAGAACTCTAATCCCTTTTCATTTGGTTCTTTATCATCACCATTAGGGAATATTCTTGACCATGCAATAGATAATCTAAAAGTTTTAAAGCCCATTTCTGCAAATAACTTTATATCTTCTTTATATCTATGATAAAAATCAATACCAACAAGCTTCATATTATCTTCTGTTGGTTCTTCAGTTGGTGCTCCTTTTATTCCTCTTGGCATAACATCTTGAATTGATAGTCCTTTACCATCTTCATTATATGCACCTTCAAATTGGTTAGCAGCTGTAGCTCCTCCCCATAAGAAATTTTCTGGAAACTTAATCATTTTAAATACCTCCATTTATCTTATTTAATAGTTAAGAGAATATAAATAAATTTTATCTACATATTCTCCCAACTATTAATTATATATTATTTAACTGCTTTTATAAGCTCATCTTTTTCCTTAACATCTTTATCAATTAATGCTAGTACATCATTATAGCTATCTACATTTGTAACAAGTACTGGAGTAATTATTTCATATCCCTCTTCTTGTATAGCCTTAATATCAAATTCAACTAATAAATCACCAGCTTTTACTTTATCTCCACTCTTAACATGAGCTTTAAAATGCTTTCCACCTAATTTAACTGTATCTAATCCTATATGAATTAATATTTCTGCTCCATTATCTGCAGTTAATCCTATAGCATGTTTTGTCTCAAATAATGCAGAAACTATTCCATCTACTGGAGCAACAGCTCTACCTACTGTTGGTATTATAGCAGCACCTTTTCCCATTATTTCTTCTGAGAAAGTAATATCATTAACTTGCTTTAAAGAAACTGCTTTACCTTCAATTGGAGATAATACAACTGAACTTGATGTAACTTCAGTTCTATCAACAGTTACTTCTTCATTTATTTGTTCTTCCTCTTCTTCATTAGCAGGATCTTCAAATCCCAATACTAAAGTTAATACAAAAGCAATAAGCATAGTCATTCCTGCAACTATTAATGCATTTACAAAGTTAGAACCACCATTTGGATTAATAAATTGAACTATTGATAAAATTGCTGGTGTAGCAAATACATAACATTTTAATCCAACAAAACCTGCATATAAACCTGAAATTCCACCTGCAATCATACATGCATATAATGGTTTCTTATACTTTAAAGTTACACCATACATAGCTGGTTCTGTAACTCCTGCAAGGAAAGCTGAAACAGCTGCAGCACCTGATAATTGCTTTAAATCTTTATTCTTTGATTTTAAGAATACTGCTAAACAAGAAGCTCCTTGTGCTAAATTAGAACATAACATTCCAACTAATAATAAAGTATCAAATCCAACATTAGGGTTATTTATATTCATTATTGATAATGGAACGAAAGCCCAATGCATACCTGTCATAACTAATAATGGCATTAATGCACCCATAAGCATTATAGCAAGCCATCCTGCTTTATCATAAATAAACACCATAGCTGATGATAATGCTTCACCAGCATAAAATCCTATAGGTCCAATAACTACTAAAGCAATTGGAAGTGCAATTAAAAGTGTTAACATAGGTTTTAAAAAGTTTTTTGTAACTGCTGGAGTAATACTATCTGTAAATTTTTCAATATATGTCATAATCCATGCCATCATAATTACAGGAATTACTGAATAAGCATAACTAGCTGATGCTACTGGTAACCCAAATATAGATATCTTTTCGCCGGCATCAACAAGACCAATAAACTCTGGATACACCATAACACCAATTACAGCTGCTAATGTATATGCATTTATATTAAACTTCTTAGATGCTGAAATACAAAGTATTAATGGTAAGAAATAAAATGTAGCATCACCTAAAGCATTTAATATTGTGTATGTTTGGCTAGTATTTGATAATACTCCAATCATCGGTAATATTACAAGTAAAACCTTGATCATACCAGCACCAACTATAGCTGGCATTGTAGCTGACATACAGCCTGATACTACATCTAATATAGTATTTATTACACCTTTTTTCTCTTTTACTTCATTAGAGCTTCCCTCTTGGAAATTTCCAAGCTTAACTAACTCCTTGTAACATGTCACTACATTGTTTCCAATAATTACTTGATATTGTCCACCTTGTTTAGTAACACCCATTACTCCTTTTATTTTCTTTATAGCCTCATCATCGGCCTTTCTTTCATCTTTTAATACGAATCTAAGTCTTGTCATACAGTGTTGTACACTATTAACATTACTTTCTCCACCTATTTTTTCTAGTATCTTTTTTGCAACTATTGCATAATCCATTTTTATTATTCCTCCATTTAAAATATATAAATTTTAATGAAGTAAAGCCCATAACACAGAAAACCTCTGTTTACAGTAACTACCTTTCATAATTAAGCCTTTATTTATAAAAAAACCTAAGAATTATAGATGAGCGCTCAAATCCATAATTCTTAGGTATAGCCTACATTACTAGTAACAATCCTAAGTAAAATTCTAAATCTTTGATTTAGTTAATCAAACTTACCCAGCAAACTAAGAAAGCTGAGTTTCCTTTTAATCTTCTTTTATTATTCTTTTTATATGTACTGTTAAATACATCATTTCTTCATCTGAAATTTCGTGATTAAACTCTTTTTGTATATATTTTTTAATCTTCTCTGCACATAAATATTCATCTTTATATTGCCCTCTTATCATATCACAAAAATTATTATCATCACTTTTTATAACTTTTCCACTAAGCATTCTTTGTGCAAAAAACTTTAGGTGAGTAATAAATCTTTCATAATGAAGTGAGTATTCATCTAATTCTATATTGAAATGAAATTTAACTATATTTAAAATATTTTGAATGATTTTTGTTATATCTAAAGTATCATTCATATTTCTAGAATTTAGTTGTGCATTAACTATATGTAATGCTATTGATGCTGCTTCATCTTCAGGCAACTCGATGTTTAAACGTTTTTTTATAATAGCCAAAGCTTCCTTACCAATTAAAAATTCATGATTATAGAATCTTTTTATTTCCCATAATAAAGCATTATTAAAGTTTAATCCTTGCTTATATCTTTCAATTGCAAAACTAATGTGATCTGTTAATGAAATATAAATATTATCATTTAATCTTTTACCTAAGGAATATTTTGCATAAGAAATAATTTCATTAGAAACTTGTATATATTCTAAAGGGATTTCCGATAGTAAAGTCATTAATTTATTAGAATCACTTTTATTTTCAATAGCATATATCTTCTCTATCTTGCTTTGATCTACTGTGTCTCCTATTTTCTTTTGAAAACCTAACCCACATCCCATAACAAGCACTTCTTTACCATTATTATCAAAGGTTCTAATCAAATTGTTATTTATAATTTTATCTATCTTCACCTCTTATCCCCCCTTTTCACTGATTTTAAAGTATAAAAAAAGACTATACTCAAATGAAATAATATTTTTATAAAATATTATAAATAATTTGGTAAAGCCTGCATAACCAGTAACAACCCATGTCTTTTATTAACTTTATGATAATGATATCATAAATAATTTTCAGTGTCAATAACAATGATATAGGAGCATATCAAAGATTATCTAATTATTATAAAAATAATAGAGGAATTGATTCTGTAATAGAATTTTTGAAATCAAGTGTTGAAAAACATCCAGAAGAACCACTATTATAGAGATCTTTAGCTCTTTTATATAAAGATAACAATATGTTAGATTTATCTAAGAAATGTATCTATTTTTTTATTTGATAATCTACCTAAGATAGATATTTCCCATAGCGAAGCTCTTGAGAACCTTATTCCTTGGTCTAATAAGATTCTAGAAAATATGAAAATTAAAAATAATAAATAAAATTAATCCTAGTAAAGCCTTAATTATAGCTTTACTAGGATATTTTACTGCTATTTTTAATATTATAAAATACGCTAAAACTTTTACGCTTAATTAATATTTCACTTATAGTAACCTTCTTTATTTTTTTCTTCTAAGAATTATGCCTGCACCTGTTAAAATAAATCCTAGAGTAGTAGCTATAACCCCTACCTCATTTCCTGTTTGAGGCAATTTAGTAGCAGAACTATTACTACTGTTGCTATTATTACTACTTCCTTGGCTTATATTACTTCCATTATTTTGTGAATTATTCTTATCTTCCTCTTCCCCATTATTTCCATTGCCTTCTTCTTTATCATCATTATCTTCTGTGTTACTATCATTTTCTACCTTTGCAACTAATTCATTAAGTGCTTTATTTAATTGATTTTCTGCAAATTGTATTTCACTAGAAGTAGCTTCTAAATTTGCAAATACCGATTTAGCTTTATTTAATTTATCTTGTAAGTTGCTCCAAGACTCTTCAGTATATTTACTAGAATCTAGGCTTTCCACCTTATTAATTAATTCTTCTAACTTTTCCTTACTTGGTTTTAATCTTAGATCTAAGTATGCTTTAACTAACTCTTTATAAGTATCAGCAACTTCTGCTTCAAGTGCATTTTCATCTGCTACAACGCCATTTGCCTTTTCAATAACTATTTGCAATTTAGCCCAAGTACTTTCAATATATTCATTAGAATTTAGTTTTTCTATTTTTTCTAATAAACTAACTAATTGCTTTTTACTTTCAGTTAAAGCATTAGATTTATCCATCCCTGCAAATCTTTCTGCAAAATTAATATCAAACTCACTATAGTTTCCAGCACCTGTTAAGTAATTTACATCAAAGAATGTTCTTTCTTCATCACTTAAAGTAGCTGCATATGGTGAAAAAGTTGAAAGATATATTTTGTTTAAAGTTTCATCAAACTCAGCAAATTTAAATAAAGCATTTCCCCCATTATGTGAAAATTGATAATCTGCTAATATGCTAATTACTTCATTTCCTTTATCATTAATTAAAATTTCATCTCCAGCCCCATGGCTATGTCCACCAATCATCATAAATACTTGATTATACTTTTTAACTACATCCCAAACTTGCTTACCTTTATCACTTAACTTAATATCACTTGGTGCAGTATCAGAACAATTTTGTAAATCATGACTTGTAATAATTGTAGGCATATTTGTACTTGATAAAATTTCCTCTACCCAAGCTAAGTCAGTATCATAACTATGATAATCAATTGCTAAAGTCATATATTTATAACTTCCAGCTTCATTTATCATATAAGTACTACGACCTGATGGTGAAGTTCTTACTACATATTTTTCAGTTAAGCTTCCATACTCACTGCTTGCACCAAAATATTTATCATAATACTCTGGCCAGTCATGATTACCTGGTTGCATAAGTAATCTTACTCCTGCCCTAGGCAGCTTATTAAATAATGCAGTTGTATTCCATTGATCCTCATTATTACCATTTTCAACAACATCACCTAAATGAGTTACAGATACAATATTAGCATCATCTGCATTTTCAACTAACCAATCCATTGCAGTATCCATAACATTGCCTCTAAACTTAATTGTGTTTTGAGTATCAGGAATAAATACCATATTATAATTATTGTTATCTCTTAAAAAAAACTCATCATTAGTTCCATATTCACCAACATAGCTTTCTGGATTACTAATTAACCAATCTTTCTTATCTAAAGCACCTTCAGATATTCTAATTTGCTGATAATTTCCTCTAGCAAATTTATCTATAGTGCTTTCTCCTTCTTTCCACCAGCTTGACCCAATTCTAAAACGTCCATCATTAGGATCTGCATATAGCCCCACCATATCATCACCAATATAATCTCTAAAAGCTTCAGCTCCATTTACAAAAGTACGAATACTTTCATTATCACTAACTATTGCAATATGATACCAAACTCCACCCTTGTCCATAGACACAGACCAAGAAGCAGATTGCATTTCATGATTATCATCCTTGTTAGCAGTTAAGAATTGAATTTCCTTACAGTTAGAAACAGCAACATTCATTGTCCCAAGTTCAGGCTCATCCATGCTTTCTGAATGACCTTGTCTTGATAAAAGGGACATCCATTTATCTGCAACAGTCCAATCACTAGGTAGCTGATAAATAAATTCAATAGTATATCCATTTTCAAATTCCTCTTTATTAATGGGTGCATTATCTACAGTGATAAGGTCAGCTCCTACTCTAGTAGAATTATCACCACTTATAACTATGCTTCCATTAGTTGCATCATACATTTTATCATCAGAAAAGCTTATATACTTGCTATAATCATCAGCATTTCCATATGTGTTAAGTCTTAAACTATTACCATTGCCACTAGCATCCTTTATAACTAAATTCTTATCAGCAATGCTTCCACTTTCAATATTGTTAGAGTCAAATTTCCAATCAGCAATAACATTTATTTTTTCCTCTGCACTTACAATAAAGTCATTAGTGTCAGCAAACACATTAGTTAACATAACTCCAGTTGCAAGCAATGCACACATAATCCTTTTCTTTATACTTCTCATTGTTGTTCCCCCTTGAACTTCATTTTTGAGTTGAAAGTTTTAATTCCAACACTATTTTATACTTTTTTGTAATATTTTAGTGTTATATGTATGTTACTATTTGTTAACTGTTATTTACAGTTGTTAACTATTGTTAATTAGTATTAATAAACTTATGTTAATGTTAAATTTCAAAGCTTCAATATTGCAATTTAGATATTGATAAAGGATTTATTCAAGGTGGCATAGGCAGTTAGAATATTGTGAGCGTTAAATAAAAATTTTGTGATTAGATTTGAAATAATAATTAATAAAGTCTAATAAATTAATTACTAGACTTTATTAATTATTACTTTTGCAAGATTTTAGTACCACGAAAAACAGATATGCATATGTGGATGCAAACAGTCAATATGTTGGACACAAAAAGTCAAATTTTTTTATGATATACTTCTAGCATATTTCTATTAAATCATTACTAGTGTATTGAGATCCTAAATCATTATAAAAGATAACTTCCTTATATTTGTCAGTAGATTTTCTGTAATAAACATTTTTAATGCTTTAATAACTAAATTATTAGTCATTCTTTTACCGAAAGCATAGCCAATTATTTTTTATCTGCCCTTTCCCATAATGGACACATCCTTTCTTAACTAAATAATATTTTTCTTAGTTCGACTAAATGTTTCCACTACTTTATACTAACACCACTTTTAAATTTCCAATTTTCTTTTATTAATAAAATAGCAAAATATAAAATTTATTTCTTTATATTAAATAAACCAGCTACAACATTTTTTACACCATCAAGATAAAAAGTTTTTACGACACGATACTTACCCTCTGGCAAGTCTGAAAAATACTTAGATAATTCTATCTCTTCATTAGATTTGCCATTTCCCTTTAATATCAATCCAATTTCTATAAATTCAGGATTTTTATCGAATGGGATCTTATACCATTGATTATCTAATTCCACTTCTAATTCAAAATCAACCCCATAAAAGTATTCATATTCTGTTTTGTTTTCTAAAACTAAAGTAATATTTTCTTTTGAAGATTTAATAGTCTCGTCTTGTACTGTTACATTTATATTATCACAATTTATAACAATATCTGATGGCTCTAAATTTGAAACATCTAGAGTTTTGCTTGAGCATCCATAAAATATAAACATTATTATTACAATACTAAAGATATAAACTTTTCTCATATTTCCTCCATTTAAATTGATTTTATTTTAAGAAGATAGATTTTTTATCCATTCACCTTTCAAAAAATAACCTATTTCACAAGACTTATTATGATTCATAAATTCACCCCAAAAATTTTAACGTTAGTGTAAAGTTTTCTACACTACTTCTCTTTTTAAATCTTTATATATCAAGGTTTCGCAAGTTTTTTTGTATAAAAAAACAACGCCCCCCTAATTTCATGTTAAAATTGAATCTCTTACAAAACAAAAATAACCATGAAAGGATGTCGTTATTGTGGATTCAATTATAACCTATTTACTTATATATAATCAATATTTAATTAACATTATCGGTGAATTACTTTTA
>NZ_JAPFDR010000010.1 GCF_026168755.1 Clostridium sp.
ACGTGATTCTGTGTTATTATTTGGGTAGTCCATAGTGATTATCCTCCGTGTTGGTTTTGTTTGGCAATTAAATCATAACACAGATAATCCACTATGGATTTTTTTATTAGTTCAATTTCATTTTACAACAAGTCTATTTTTTATTATCTAAAAAACTAAATATATTCTCCTCAAAAATTACCATAATTAAGTTTAATACAAAAGCTATTGCAATTCCTATAATAAATGGTGAAATTATTCCAATTATATTTGTGGCACCAGAAATAAGATTTTTAAAATTAAAAATTGTATAAGCTAAAATTATTACATATGTAACTATTCCCCAATATTCCTTAAACTTATCTCCTAAAAAGTTTTTCAAATTTTAATTCCCCTCTCTTACTATAATATCTTTTCATAATTTTAATTAATGGATATTATACACTATTTCTTATGTTAATTAAACAACTTATTTCATTATTATATATAAAGAAAAAGAAATCTTAGTTTAAAAAATAAACAACTAAGATTTCTTCTATAAATATGTTAAATGTAATTTTACTTTAGATACTTAATTATATTTCTATACATTTTTATTTTGCTCACTACTTCTTGTAAAAATTAATGCTATTACAATTGCGAATAATCCAGCAAATAACTTACTTAATATAACTGGAATTATCATTTTTGTTTCAACACCAGCTGTAAATCCCAAATGAGCTCCTAAAGTTGATGTGGCTGAAACTAGCCATGCTACATTTATTATCTTTCCTTTATTATTCATATCTTTTAACATTTTAAAAACAGGGATACTATTGGCTAATGAAAAAATTATACCTGCAACGCTTGTAGAATCTAATCCTATATATTTCCCTAATTTTCTAAGTGGCTTGTCTAATATATTGATTATTAGTGTTAACATAGGAAATGTTCCTAATAAAACTATTCCAATATTTATTACTACATTCATTCCTTCATTAATAGGTGCCATTCCTTTTATTAATGCTACTCCAGTTAAGCTCTCAAAAGCAGAAGCCGCTAAACCTATTGTGCTAATCCACATAATAAATTTTCCAAAATATAATACACCCTTTATCATTGCATATTGGAAAAATTTCAATCCTAAAATTAGTATTAAGGAAATTAAAATAATAGGGATAATATTTATTAAAAGTACCTTTATATTTATTTTCATTATTAATCCACCAATAATTGAACCTAAAGGTATAGTTGATAATCCTATTAATAATCCCTTTGCAAAAAACTCTTTATCTTTTTCTTCTATTAATCCCAATGCAACAGGAATTGAAAATACTATAGTACATCCCAACATAGATGCAACTATTAACCCAGAAAATAAAGCAATTTCTTTATTTTCACCTAATGATAAAGCTAGCTGATACCCCCCCATATCATTGGCCAAAATTGAAGCAAACATTGCTGGATCTGCCCCTAAAAATTTATAAAAAGGTATTATTATTGGACCTAAAAAATTAGATATTACTGGTGATAAACTAACTATACCAACCATACTAAGAGCTAAAGGTCCCATTGAGTTGAGCCCCTCCTCAAATTTTTCTCCTAATCCAAATTTATTTTTAAGTAATCTGTCAATAGCTCCAATAAGTATTCCTATTGCCATTAACCATATTATAATTTTGTCAAATGTCATATCTTAACTCGTCTCCCACTACCTATTTTATATTCCTTAAAATTATACCATGTAATTTATGTTTTTTGTTCTATAATAATTAATTTCTATGTATATAATATAATTTAAAAAAGAAAAACTTAGAAAATACTATAAAAATATTTCCTAAGTCTTTCTTTTTTAAATATTATTTTTTCTTCTTTTTAAAAGCAAATGCTCCACCAACTAAAGATGTAACACCTAAAAGTAAAGCTGCTACTCCAGCTACATTTCCTGTTTGAGGAAGTTTGCCTGGTTTATTTTCTGGTTTATTTTCTGGTTTTTGCTCAGGTTTAACTTCAGGTTTTTCTCCTGGAGTAACCCCTGGATTTTCTTCTGGTTTAGTTTCTTCACTATACTCTACATATGACTTGATAGCATTTTCTAATTGCCTATTTAATTTAAATAAATCTTCTCTATTTGCACCATCTATTAATGCATTTTCAACTTCAGAAGTAGCTGTTTTTAATGCATTTATAACTTCTTCTGATTTACCATCAGTTTTTGTTAATAATTCTTTTGCTTGCGCTAAATTAGATTTTGCAAATTCCTTAATAGCTTCTAATGTAAAGTTTTCTGTTACTATTTCATATATTTCTGGTGTTCCTGAACCATCTTGGAATTCTAATGTTATAGAAACAATCTCTTCAGGCTTTTCCATAGCAAATACATTGTAACCTTTATCTAATGTACCAACTTCTAGTCTTCTGTCATCAGAAGTTCTTGCAATAACTTTTGCATTAGAAATTGTACTTTCATTTTGGAATATTTCAATGTTATTTATTAATGCACCATCAAATATATTATAAACTACTCTATCTCCACTCTTAACTTCAGCTCTTGGGATATAAGAAGTTTGAATATTTTCATCCATTAAATTATCTAATCTATGACTGTCACTTACTGGTTTAACAGTTGATTCAAAAATAACCTCTGCCTCTGGAGAATTCACTGAGAAATCAGACATTCTAACCCATGAATCTGTTCCAGCAGTTGCAGTAACTCTTACATATTGTGCATTAAAATCTAAATCAAACATTCTAAATTGTTCTGATATATTTCCATTGTAAATTTCAGTCCAAGTTTCTCCATCTAAAGAATATTCAACTTTACCTTCTCTTATTCTATCCCCACCAAATTTTTTATCTCCAATGAATTGAATATTTCTTACATTAGTAACTTTTCCAAGATTTAAAGTGAAATAATCTCCTGTCTTTAAAGCACCTGATGAAATAAAGCTTGAGTCTACATCTCCATCAACAATTGCATTTAAATCTTTGTAGTTTCCACTACCATTTCTATTTGTTGTAACTGATTCTTCACCTTTTCCTTCAATTACTAAATCCATTGTAAAGTTCTTAGTAGACTTTTCTTCAGTAGCAACAAATCTAACTTGTTTAACAACTTGTGGTTTTTCTAGAGATAAAGTAGTTTCTCCATTTACTTCACCTAATACAAACCAATCCATTCCATTAATTGTATATTCAACATTTCCTTTAACATTGCTATTAACATTTATTGATGTTATATATTTATATTCTGGAAGTTCTAGACCTATATTGTCTCCTGATTTTAAAGTAACTTTTTCTTTAGCAACTACTGAATTAACTTCATTTCTTCCAACAACACTCTTATTATATTCAAAGCTACCTTCTACATTAGTTCTAATTCCACTTACAGTATTTTTATTCACCATAAATTCTCTAACGTATACTTGGTTTTCTTGATCTTCTGTTGCTACATATTTAATATATCTAGCACTTTCATTTAAATCTCCAACAAATAATTCTCTAAATGAATTATTTTCTAATACAGTCTTCCATTCCACTCCATCTACTGAAATTTGAACATTACCTTTCATAACTGCATTATCATGAGAAGTTCTTCCCATTAACATATAAATATTATTTAATTTTTCAACTCTTCCTAAATCTACAACTATTTCATCTCCAGCTTTAACATTATTAGCTGATCTATATGCTGTATCTAGCTTACCATCAAACATATTTGAAACTTCATATGGAGATTTTCCATTGTACCATTCTTCAAACTTTAATGATGAAAGATTTTCAGATACACTTCCTAAATAGTTATAAGTTTTAATTTGATCTTTTAATACACCTTCAAAATACATAGCGTCAGTCTTTGCATTTGCTTGTTTAACAAAATCATCTAAAACCTTATCTGATATAATTGCCTTTGATTCATTTAAAATATCTATTTGCCCTGACAGTTGAGTTTTTAAATCCCACCATAATTTATTATCACCATTTAACATTGCTATAACCATGTCAGCTGCAGTAGTTGCTGCATCTGCATAATTAGTAAGCTTTTGTAATTGTGGTGCAACTTCATCTAACATAGCTTTATGCAATTTTGCTTGAGTATCTGCTACTGCTGATTTTATTACCCCAAAATTTTCTTTTAAATTTTCTAATTCTGCTGCTGGAATTTGTCTATTATCAACCCTCTTCCAGAATTCATCCATTACAGCTCTCATTTCTGGTGCATCATCTCTACCAGTATCAAGTTTTGTACTATGATCTGCAAACACCTTAAAGCTTTCTTTTAATTCTTCTCCAACTACATCTGCAATTGCATTATCCCATGCCTTATCATAATTATAAGCTTCTGTATTCCATGCATAATCAGCTCCTGTATGAATACTTATTTTTGATGCTTCAGCAAATTCCATTGGATTTATTATAAATCCACCAATTTTAGTAGCTAAATCATTACCAAGATTATATATTGGTCCTAAAGCTAATTTATCAACTTTATAATCAGTAACAGGGTAGTTCCACCATAAAAGCATCTTTCTTCCATAAAGGCTATTTACTTTTTCCGCATCTTCTAAAGTTACACTCTCAGGAATAACATGTTCCCCTGTCCACATAACTTCAATATCTTTATCTAAGTTTTTAGAAAACCCTTCTGTATATGGCTTTACTTCTGAACCATTAAACATTGATGTTCCCCAGTATTGTGTTGGAACTGTTATTAAAGGTTTAACTCCTTCTTTTGTTTTAACAAATTCTGCATTAAATCTATTCATTATTGCAGCTTGTCCAGCCCCATCATCTGTAAATATATCATCCCAAAGAATAGCAAAGCTTCTAACACCCATATCATATAATGATTCACACTTATCAACAAGTGCTTTATAATCAGCTTCTGAATTTATATCTATATCTTTACCTGGAGAAATTGCAAATACAAAATCAACTTTATTTTCATTTGCTGTATTTATAAGTTCTTGCATTCTTGCCATTTCTTCTTGTGGATATGGATCTCTCCATTGATCTCTATGATATGGATCATCCTTTGGAGCATATATATACATATTTAATTTATTTTCACCATAAAATTTAAATTGATCTAATCTATCTTGATGTGTCCATGGTGTTCCATAAAATCCTTCAACGACTGCTCTAACATGTTGTGTTGGGTAATCATTTACATAAACTTCTGGAACAACATTTCTATCACTTTCTTCTATTAATAATTGTTTTAAAGTTTTTACTCCATAATAAGTACCAACTTCATCTGTTCCTTCAATGGCAATTGTCATTTTTCCATCTTCATTTTGATTAGATGCAAGTACATATCCTTCTTTAACTTCTATTTCTTCTGCACCTGATTTACCAATGCTCTTAAAAAAGTCATTCATCTCTTGAATATTATCATCATCTTCCCCAATTATTATTGTAGTTGCATTTTCATCAAAATCATTATTAACTTCTATACCTAATTCTTTTAATGCTTGTACTAATTCTCTTATAGCATCTTTATCAGCTTGATTTTGTCCAACTATATTTACTTTTTCAGTAAGAATAAATCCTTCCCCTGATCCTTCAATATTATGTGGTGTAGGACTTACAGTAGGAATATTAACTTGTAATTTTACTAATTCTTTATTATCATTAACAACCTCTGCAAAAGTAGCGGTTGGTAAAGTAGTAAATATAAATGATGTTGTAACTACTTTAGCTAAAATTGAATTTAATTTTGTTCTTTTCATTATTTATCCCTCTTTCTTAATAATTAAATTGTTATTTTTTGGAATTTAAGATGCAAAAAAGCCATAACAAAAACTATGCAAAATAGCATATTTTTGTTATGGCTAATGCCCAAAATTTCATTTGGTTACATGCCCTTTTTTATAGTACAATTAAATTATATCATGTAAACGTTTCTTTGTAAATACATTTTTCTTCTTTTTTCTACATAACTACTAAATAAACTTGTAACCCATTATTTCCCTTAGGACCATTATATCCGATATCACTATTTTTCTCTATATTGAGACGGTGTACAGCCATATATATTACGAAATGTTTTTGCAAAATAACTCATATCTTGAAAACCACAAATTATACCAACATCTACTATTTTCATATCTGTATTTGTTAATAATTCAGCAGCTTTTTTAATACGAAAAGATTTCAAGTATTGTATAGGTGTGGTTCCAATATTTCTATGAAAACAACGAAGGCATTCACTTACACTTAAAGATGCACTTTCCGCAACTTCATTAATAGTAATATTATCTGAATAGTGTTCATCAATATATTGAAGCATATTTTTCATGCGATGACTGTCTCTTAACTTCTTTGTTGAGGTATTTGATTCTATACACTCTAAATTTTTAGACATAAGATAAATTATTTTTGATAAAACATTACGAACTTCAAATTCATACCCTTCTTCTTCATTCATACAAAGAAACCATGCTTCATCTATACTGCACAATAAATCTTTTTGCCATTGTATTGAATTATTTAAAAACAAACCTTTAAAAGAAATATTCTTTAAAATTGGATTTAAGTATTTCCTCCAAAATATGCTATCAGTATTACCTCCAACTAAACGAGGATGAAATACAATAGAATGAAATATACAAGTAGTACTTTCATAAATACAGCCACCATGAAGAACTCCTGTGTTAATAAAAAATCCATCACCTTTATTTACAATATATTTTTCACCAGCTACAGTAATAATGGCACTACCTTCTGAAACAACAATCAACTCTAACTCTTCATGCCAATGCCAATCAACAGATTCTCTTCGTAAATCATCATGGTAACATGCTATAGGAAAGCTAGTAACTCCATGTTCAATTAATTCAAGACCTGTTTTATCTATTTTTGATATACATTTTGATAACGCCATAACTACTCCTTTTTGAAGATATTATCATATAAATATGATTATTTTGTTTTAACATTTTTATTTTTTTGATGATATAATCTTATCAGCATATAAAGGGGGAAAGCAATATGTTTAATTTATTATTAGCAGTTATATATTTATCTTTTATTAGTTTAGGACTGCCAGATTCATTATTAGGTTCTGTTTGGCCTACAATCTATCAAGAATTTAATGTACCTGTATCTTATGCAGGTGCAATTTTTATGATTATTTCTGCTGGTACAATTTTTTCCAGTTTACAAAGTGATCGTCTTACAAAATTATTAGGGACAGGTAAAGTTACAGCTTTTAGTGTTCTGATGACAGCTGTAGCTTTGTTTGGCTTTTCTATAAGTCATTCTTATTGGATGTTAGTATTGTGGGCAATCCCTTATGGTCTTGGTGCAGGTAGTGTTGATGCTTCCTTAAATAATTATGTAGCACTACATTATAAGAGTCATCATATGAGTTGGCTTCATTGTATGTGGGGTGTTGGTGCCAGTTTAGGTCCATATATTATGAGTTTTGCATTAGTTAATGGACAAACTTGGAATATGGGATATCGTTATATATCTCTAATTCAAGTTGCTCTAACCATCATAATTATGTTAAGTTTACCTCTTTGGAAAAAAAGTCCTATTATGAGAGATATGCAAGAAGCTGAAAATGAAAAAAATAAAGCACTTACTTTAAAAGAAATATTTAATATTCCTGGAGCTAAACAAGTAATGCTTATGTTTTTCTGTTATTGTGCATTAGAACAAACAACAGGCTTATGGGCTAGTAGCTACTTAGTATTACAACACGGATTTGATTTAGACATAGCAGCAAGTTATGGAAGTCTATTTTTTATAGGAATTACAGTAGGACGAGCTATTAGTGGATTTATTACAATGAAGCTAAGTGATAAACAAATGATTTATTTAGGTCAAGGTATAATTTTAATTGGTATTATACTTATGTGTTTACCTCTTGGTCATCAAGTTGCTTTAATAGGCTTAATTACTATTGGTCTTGGTTGTGCTCCAATATACCCATGCATTATTCATTCTACACCAAGCAACTTTGGAGCAGATAAATCACAAGCAGTTATAGGGGTACAAATGGCAAGTGCATATGTTGGAAATTTATTAATGCCACCACTATTTGGTATTATTGCAAATCATATAAGTGTAAGAGTCTTTCCAATATATTTACTATTAATTTTAATAGTTATGGTGATAATGCATATTAAATTAAATGCAAGTATATCAAAAAACACCTTAATAAATTAAAAATTGTAATTGAAGGAAAGCAAATTAAAATAACAATATAATTTAATAAAAAAATATCTTAATTAAAAAGTGCTAGATATATTAAAATATAAATATCTAGCACCTTTTATCTAATTATTATCTTATCGCATTTAATATAATACAAGAACTATACAGTTTGTGACGATACATATTGTCTTTTTTGCAGTTCATCATCAAGTAAATACACTGCTGCCTGATTATCTCCAACTCTTCTTACTTTTTTAAGTAAAGCATTAAAATTATTTTCTTCTTCTACTTGCTCATCAATAAACCATTTAAGTAAACTAATTGTAGAATGTTCTCTTTCTTCATAAGCTATATCTGTTAATAAATATATTTTCTTTGTAACTAATTGCTCATGCTCATATCCTTTTTGGAATACATCAATAATTCCATCATATTCTATTTGTGGCTTATTTACTTGTTCTAATTCAATTGATCCATTTTTTTGATATACATAATCATATAATTTCATAGCATGATCTAATTCTTCTTTAGCTTGAACTCTAAAGAAATTAGAAAATCCACTTAAATCAATAGATTCACAATATCCAGCCATTGCAAGATATGTATAAGAAGAATAAAATTCAAAGTTAACTTGTTCATTAAGGGCTTTTAATAATTTTTCACTAAGCATTTCCTTAACTCCTCTCTATTAATATATAACTATATAATATATTAAATATTATGTTAATAGCAATAACTTGTTATAAAATTCAACAAAAAATCCCACTAATTAATATTTCTACTTATTTAAAATAATTTTACAAGTAAATTAAGTTTATTTTGCTAAATTAATTTATTAAACAATATGATTTTTATACTAATAATGGTAAAATATAAATAAATAGTAATTTGTTGAGGTGAGTTGTGTTGAATGAAAATTATATCTTAGAAATGATAAATTTAAAGAAAAATTATGGTAATAAAGAAGTTCTTAAAGGTATAAACATTAAGGTAAAAAAAGGCGAAGTTATTGGATACATAGGCGCAAACGGTGCTGGTAAAAGTACTACAGTAAAAATTATATTAGGTCTAATTGAAGATTATGAAGGTGATATAATATTATTTGGTGAAAATATAAAAAATGGAGATGGAGAGTATAAAAAAAGAATAGGATATGTACCTGAAATTGCAGATCTTTATGAAAGCTTAACAGCTATGGAATATTTAAGTTTTATTGGTAAATTATATGGATTAGAGGTAAATATTCTTGAAAAAAGAGCAAAATCACTTATGGATTTATTGGGAATATCACAATGTATTAATACAAGAATATCAGCCTGCTCCAAAGGTATGAAACAAAAAATACTACTTATATCTAGCTTAATTCATAATCCAGATATTCTATTTTTGGATGAGCCCTTAAGTGGATTAGATGCAAATACAGTTATGATAGTTAAAGAGCTTATGTCATCTCTTGCAGCACAAGGGAAAACTATCTTTTACTCATCTCATATCATGGATGTCGTTGAAAAATTAAGTAATAGAATTGTACTTCTTAATAATGGAAATATAGTTGCAGATGGTACTTTTGAAGAGCTACAAAAAAGTAGCACTGAGGGAACTTTAGAGGAAATATTTAATCAATTAACAGGATTTAATAACCATAAAGAAATTGCTAATGAAATTACATCCTTAATTAGTGAGGTATAGTTTTATGAAAGAAAATATATTTTTAAAAATATTAGATAAAATAAAATCATTATATATATCTATGGGTGTAGATTATGAAAAAATGAGGTTAATTTTAAAATATAAATTAACTATGGATAGTAGAAGAACTTCAACTTTAACAACTGGAAATATTAATGAGGAAAAAGAAAAAAACTACTTTATTATCTCTTTGATTATATATGCTTTCATGGGATTATTTATTGGAATAATAACTTTTATACCAATAAATAAAATGTATATATATACAATGATTTTTGCTTTGTTTATGTTTTTAGTATTAACTGTCTTTATTGCAGACTTTTCTACTGTATTACTTGATGTAAGAGATAGCAATTTAATTAAAATTACTGGAGTTAATAATAAAACATTAAATGCCGCAAAAATAACACATATTGTATATTATGTATTTTTGATTTCAATGGCTTTAGGATGGCTTGCTATAATAGGTGCTTTCCTTAATGGAATAGCCATAGGAATATTAGTCTTATTAGATATTATAATAATTGATATATTTATGATAGTTATTACAGCCTTAGTATATTATTTTATACTTAAATATTTTAATGGAGAAAAGGTAAAAGACATTATAAATTTTGTACAAATAATATTAACATCAACTATGGTTATAGGATATCAAATTATTCCACGAATATTTGAATTTACTGATTTAAATATTTCATACAAAGAAAAACTTTGGAACTTATTAGTTCCTCCAATGTGGTTTGCAGCACCAATATATGCTTTAGATCAAGGTCAGTTAACAACTATATCATTATTATTAGTAGTTTTTTCAATAGTTATACCATTAATTGCAATAATAACTTATATAAAGAAGAGTAAGCAATTTGAAAATTATTTATCAAAGCTAAATGCTAATGATGGAAAAGAAAATAAAAAGAAAAAAGGATTACTATATAAACTAGGATATGTGTTTTGTAAAAGTAATGAAGAAAAAGCCATTTATAGTTTTGGTAGATCACTTATAAAAAATGAAAGAGATTTTAAATTAAAATTATATCCAAATTTAGGATTTTCGCTTATTTTGCCTTTCTTATTTATGTTCATATTTAATAATAATCATAATATAGGAAGTTTCTCAGAGTGGAAAAATAATATGGCAAATTCAAATTCTTATTTATATATTTACTTTTTTATTTTAATGTTTGGTAATACACTATCTGTTCTTCAATTTTCCAGTAATTATAAAGCTGCATGGTTATATATAATTACACCTATTAAAAATAAATCCATAATATATAAAGGATGTTATAAGGCTGTTTTTATAAATTTATTATTACCAATATTTATAATTCAATCAATAGCTTTTATATTGTTATTTGGTTTAAAAGTAATACCACATTTAATAGTTATACTTGCTTTTGCAACCTTAGTTATTCCAATACAACACTTTATTAGTAATTTTAAATTACCATTTAGTGTGAAAGCAAATGTAGTAGATTCATCACAAAATCTCATTGTTTTATTTATATCATTTTGTATAGTTGGTCTGGGTGCATTAGTACATTTTTTATTAAGTAAAAATATCTTTGCAATATTAATATATATCTTAATTTTAATTATATTGAATTTAGTTATTTGGAATAAGGCTATAGTAGTTAAAAATAAAATGTAATTTAACTATATGAAAATATAGGTGAAGTTTCTTTCTTAGTGAAGCTTCGCTTTTTATATTTAATCTAATGTAATTATTTGTTTAGTATTAATTTTATTTTTATATTAATATTCATTTACGAGTATATTATTTAAAAGTGCTATTTTTATATTCAACTAACTCCCTTAAGTTTACCACTTTGAAAAAAACTCATATTATAAATGATATGCATAACTAGCCCTGAAAAAGATAAAGCAATTACATCATATGATTTTTTCTTTTCTTCTAAAGCACTTTTTATTTTTTCTTTAATAATCTCACTAAATGAATTTTTACTAGGGTTACATTCAATTATTATAGCCTTCATAATTTTCATCCTTTCGTATAATTTTTTATTTCTTATCTATTTATTCTTAGCTATTATACTCAGAATTATTACTATCCTCTTTGTTAATTTAAATAAAAGATAAATTTTCTTGCTTAAAATCAAAAAATAAAAAAGAGATAAAATTTAACATTATCATACCTATTAAAATTAGGTATACATAATTTTAGTTAAATTCTATCTCTTAATTTTATATTTCCTAAATATAACTATTTAAGCTTCTTCATTCATAATTCCAAGTTTATCAAATATTATAAATGCTAAATTTATAATAATTCCAACTACAGTTGCTAATCCCATTCCCTTTAACTCTACAACACCTATACTTAATTTTATACCACTTAATCCTACCATAAATATAACTGATGTAAGTATTAAATTTCTTGATTTTGAAAAGTCTACTTTTGATTCTATAAAAGTTCTAAGCCCTGATGTTGCAATAGTTCCAAATAATAATAAGCTAACACCACCTATTACAGGAGTTGGTATTGTATTTATTATAGCTGAAAGCTTACCTGAAAACCCTAATATTATTGAAATTATTCCTGCACCACATATTACATATACGCTATATACTTTTGTTAGTGCCATAACTCCTATATTTTCTCCATAAGTAGTTGTTGGTACTGAACCAAACATACCAGAAATCATCGTTGATAATCCATCTCCTAAAAGAGATCTATGAAGTCCTGGATTTTTTGATAAATCTCTACCTACTATACTACTAGTAACCTTTAAATGTCCTATATGTTCTGCTATTACTACAAATGTTGCTGGAAGTATAGTTAATATAGCTGTAATATCAAACTTAGCTATTTTTATTTGTGGCACTGTAAAAAATGATGCATTTCCTATAGCTCCAAAATCAACAAGTCCCATAAAGCAACCTGTTATATATCCAACAACAACTCCTATTAAAATAGGTATTACTTTTAAAAATCCTCTTAATAATACACTGCTTAATATAACTGATATAAGAGTAACCATTGATACTATAACCCAAGTTTTATTAAGCTCTGGTGAATTTGACCCTCCAACAGGGAAACCTGCCATATCAGCTGCTGTAGTTGCAAGCTCTAAACCTATAATAGTAACTATTGCACCCATTGCTGCTGGTGGAAATAACTTATTAATCCAGTCTGTTCCTGTATAACCTACAATAACTGCTACTATTGAAAAAACAAGTCCTGAAGCTACAAATCCTCCCTGTACAGTTTGAAAACTATGCCCTTCACTAAATAATAAAAATGTTGGAGTTAGAAAAGCAAAACTTGATCCCAAATATGCTGGTATACTTTTCTTTGTAATAAATGCGTAAAGCAAAGTACCTATTCCGTTAAAAAATAATACTGTTGTTGGATCAATGTTAAATAAAATTGGAACCAAAACAGATGAGCCAAACATTGCAAATAAATGTTGTATACTTAATGGAATTGCTTTCTTTATTGGCACCTTCTCATTAACATCTACCATTAATACTTGATTTTCTGATATTTTTTTCATATTGTCATTCTCCTTCTTAGTTTCTCTGAACTAAATTTAAAGTATTTTTATACAATATATCATCTTTTATACCAAAATACAACATTTTTTCTCTTATTTTATAATAAATAAGTTAATTATATTCTCATTGCAATATTAGCTATTCCTAATATCCCAGCATTATTACCTATTCTTGCCCCTTCAAATTTAACATTTCTATAATTAGGCATTATAAACTTATCAATATTTCCTTTAATATATTCTATTATATATTCTTGTTCCATAATTCCTCCACCTAATACCATAAGTGATGGATTAAATATATGAATTAAATTTGCTAAACCAACTATTATTTCAAATATCCATTGATTAACTATATTTTTAACTTTTTCATTATCATTAATAAGGCTAAAAATTAATCTACCGTCTACTTCTGTTAACCCTAATTCTTTTTTTACTTTTTCAACTAGTGCTGTCGTAGATGCATAAGCTTCATAACATCCATTTTACATTTTTAAAATTTCATACTAAACACAAAAATAGAAACAAGCTCCTAATTTTATATAAGCTTGTCTTCACATTCTAATTTTTTATTAAATATTAATTTATCTGCAAAAAGAGCTAATATAATTCCTATACCTATATAACCTACTCTTTCTACAGCCGTTGTGATAGTTCCATTAGTTAATGAAACAGAAGCAACTACCGACATAGTTACACATATAATTTTATCTCTATAGTTAGTTGTATACGTGTCTAAATAACCACCTAACAATACTATGAGTCCTCTTATAGCATTATCTTTAATAACTACAAATAATAACATTATTATAATTATACCTATAACAGTACCTTGTAAACGTTGTTTTGATCTTACTCTACAATGTTCTGAATATAATTCTGTTAATGAAAATATCGTATATACTATCCAACGTCCTTGAGCTAAATTAAAGAAATCTACTAGGAACACTGCTATAGTAGTAAGTAAAGCTATTCTAATTGCATAAGCTCCTCTTACATGATGAATATTAAATTTATTAAATATTATTATATATTCATTTTCTTCTTTATTTTCATTATTTATAGTATTTTCAACCTCACTATCTTCAACCTTCTTATTATTTTTACTACCTCTATAAATTACAAGTTGAACTAGCATTATTAAAATAGCACCAGTTGCTAGTCCTACTAATCTTTTTGTAAAATCACTACCTGCTACAGGAGTATATAACATAAATAAATATTGCAAACCAAAAGGCACAACCATTACTTTATTTAGTTTAGGTGTCAAATAATATCCAATTAATAATAGAATACTAAAATTTAGTACTAAACCTAAATACATATTATTAGTTGCTATATTAGAAAAAACTCCAGAAATTAAATTCATAAAAAGTAACTTCATTAAATTACTAGATAAGTTTTTAGTTAAATCCTCTTGCATTAATACTAATATAGATATTATTATAGTAACCCCAACTAGGCTATTATTTGATCCAAATATAACTTCAAACCCCTTAACAAACAATAAAATCACTAAAAATATTATAGTGTTAGATATAACCTTCTTTTTCATAAAACCCCTCTTTCTTTTATTTTTCTAAATATTTAACTGTAAACAACGAACAATATTATCATAAAAAATTAATAAAAACAACTATTAAATTATTGTTAACAATATTAAAAGACTATCGCCTTTTTGGTGTTTTTTTACATTCAAGCTAATATTATCAGAATTTCTTCCTACAATATATAAAAACCTCAAGGTTTCTATAAAAGCTCCTTGAGGTTTTATTTAATCTATTCTAAACAAATTTTCATTCTTTTAATCTAAGTTCATTTTTAAATTTTTCTATTTCTATTCTTCTTTTCTCTACTCTAGATTTTTCACATGCATAAGACATAATATGAGATTGTATTGACTGTTCAACACAAGTTCTTACTTCCTTTGTAGTACCACTAACTAACCTAACAAAATCATCCATAAGTCCAATATCTCCTCCATTATGTCCTCCAATAATTCTCTCTGGTTTAATTACATAGGTGCATGTTTCTGCATTTTCATCAATCATATGCTTTCTAATAATTATTTCATTTGTTAATCCACTTGCATAAATTGAACCCTTCGTTCCAAAAAGGCTTATTTCTCTAAATTGATTATTAGTAAATGCTGTTACTGTAAAAGTTCCCCTAACGCCATTTTTAAACTCTAATACCGAAACTTGATTGTCACAAACATCATTGTCATCTACTTTCCATACACATGTTCCATAACTTGTTGTATCTAAAATCGCCTTTACATTATCATAAGTAGGATTTGCACATAACGTATTGATTGGCCATACATCATTACATCTATCTAAGTATATCTTCTTTGCTGAAAATATACACTCCTCTTTAAACTTACAATCTAAACATTTCTTTGAGCTTCCTTCTGGGGCATTATTCTTATTAAAATAACTTAAATCACCACTTGAATAAACTGCTGTACATTCATCATCTACAAGCCAAGTAATAATATCCATATCATGACAGGTTTTTGCTAATATAAGTGGTGATGTTTCACTAGCATTTCTCCAATTACCTCTTACAAAGCTATGAGCCATATGATAATGTCCAATATTCTCTCTATGATCAAAGCCTACCAAATCACCAATAACCTTTTCTTCTACTAACTGCTTAATCTTTTCAAAAAATTTTGTATATCTTAAAACATGACAAACCATTAAATTAACTCCATTTTCCTTAGCACAGACTTCTAAATCCATGCATTCTTTTGCATCTGGTGTCATAGGCTTTTCAAGCAATACATCATACCCTAAATTAAGTGCTTTAATTGTAGTATTATAATGTTGTTTATCTTGATGTGAAACTATAACAGCATCACACACTTTTCCTAATTCATAAAATCCATCTTCATTTTCAAAACACATTTCTTTTGGAATATTATGCTCCTTTGCTAATGCGATTCTTTTATCATAATCCGGTTCTACAACTGCAACATATCTTATTTTATCTTGATTATCTAATATATACTTTCCATAAGCATGTCTTCCTCTAGACCCTGCTCCAATCACTGCTACCTTAATATAACTCATAATAACACTCCCTTATTTTTCATATTAATAATTTTACTTTTTAATTACTTATTATATTTTCTTATAATTTTCTTTAATCTAAAACTTAATTTATAATTTAAACAAATATTTTATTATCTATTTAATTGCAACTCCTATACCTGTATTTTGGAATTTTTTCTGCACTAAAATATATACTATAATCATTGGTAGTACAACCATAGTTGCTGCAGCCATCATAGTAGGTATATCTGAACTATGTTGACCTTCCATAAATGCCATTGAAACCGGAAGTGTTAATTTTTTAATATCTGAATTAACAATTAATGGCCAAATTAAATCATTCCATGCTGAAATAGCTGTTTGAACTCCAAGAACCATAATTCCTGGTGATACCATTGGAGACGCAATCTTATAAAAAATTCTAATTGGACTAGCTCCATCAACCCTTGCTGATTCTAATAATTCATTAGGAACAGCTGAATAAAACTGCTTCATCATAAATATTCCATATGCAGTAAATAAATTTGGAATAATTATTGCTTTAAGAGAGTTTAACCACCCAAATGCATTCATAGTTAAGTATTGTGGAAGTGAAAACATTTGTCCTGGAACCATCATAATTGCCATAATACCTGCAAAAATTACCTTTTTACCTGGAAAGTGCAATTTAGCGAAAGCATATCCTGCAGTTGTACAAGTTATTAAAGTTCCTACTACACGACAACTTGCTGTAATAATACTATTTAAATATAACTTTAAAAATGGTAAAGTATTAAATACACTTTTATACCCATCTAATCCAGGTGATTTAGCTATAAGTGTTAGAGGAGATGATATAGCTTCTTCATAAGTCATAAAAGAAGTACTTACCATTTGAAAAAATGGCCAAAGTATTATAATTGATAAAATAATTAAAAAAATATAAACATATATGTTTTTTTTAACTTTATTTTTTATTTTCATATCATATCCACCCTTTCTAATAGTGTACGTATTTCTTTTCAAATATTTTTTGTACTAAAGTTACAAGCATAATAATAAAGAATATTACAACTGCTATGGCTGCTCCCATTCCCTTATTTGTTTGTACAAAAGCTACTTCAAAAAATTCTACTACAATAGTTCTAGTAGAATCCAATCCTGCATTTTTACCTATCATAATATATATTAAATCAAATAACTGGAACATACTAATAAAACCTGTTACACTTAAGAAAAATATTGTTGGTGAAATACTTGGTATTGTTATTTTGCAAAACTTCTTAAAACTTCCTGCCCCATCTATATCTGCTGCTTCATAAATTGAATAATCTATATTTTGAAGAGCTGCTAATAAAATAATAATTTGAGTGCCAATAACTGACCAAATTAAAATACATACTATAACTATCCAAGAATATTTTGCATTGCTTAACCATTCTACTGCTTCTAAATTAAAAAATTTGAGTATTTCATTAATTATTCCATAGTTATAATTAAATATGTATTTAAATACTACTGCTATAGCTGCTGGCATTGTAACTATTGGTAAATAAAATATTACTCTAAAAATTCCCTTTCCCCTAACAGTTGGTGAGTTTAACATATTTGCAATAATCAAAGAAATCATAATTGATATAGGTAATGCAAATATAGTTATTCTAAATGTATTAATTATAGAATCATATATCTCTTTGTTTTGTAATATAATCTTAAAATTATCCAATCCTATAAAAGTCTTTTCACCAAATCCAATCCACTCATGTAAACTCAAGAAAAAACTTTGTAATATTGGCCAAACTGCAAATATTAATAACCCTATAACTGCTGGTGCTATAAAAATATATCCCCACATAGCTTCTTGTTTTTTCACCTATTTCACTCCATTTCTAAACTTAATCATAAATACTAATGTTTTAAATAAAGGCTAGTCCAACTTAAATTAAATAAACAATATTATTTATTGTATGAACCGCCTTCATTTAGCTTCTATTTTAATATTTTATTAGCTTCATCGGCTAACATTTTAACTGTTTCTTCTGGCGTAAGATCTCCATTTAGCATTTTTGTAATTATTTCAACTTCTTTACTATCCCATCCTGTTTTTCCTGATTTAAAATAACCAACACCCCTACTAGCACTTTCTACTGTATCTTTAAGACCAGTAAGATTACTATTAGCCTTATATAGTGTATCTGCAAAGCCATTCTTAGCAGGCATAACACATGATTTTTCTGCTAAAATTTTATTAGCCTCATCACTTGCCATAAATTCAATAAATTTCTTAGCTTCTTCAGGATATTTAGTGTTTTCAGCTACTGCTGTTCCAACGCCATGAATTACAGAGCTAATATCATTTTTCCCACTAGTTGGAAGTGGAGCAACATCTATATCCTCTTTATTAGATAATTGTGATACCTCTGCTGTAGTCCATACACCTGAGTAAAACATACCTATTTTTTTATTTGCTACTGAAGTTATATTATCAATTCCCTCTAATTTAGTTGGTTTTATACTTAATCCATCTTGAACTAAATTATTATAAAAACTCATAGCTTCTAACGCTTCTGAAGAATCCCATCCACTTGTGCCATCCTCATTTACAATTTCTCCACCTGCTTGAATAACTAAATTCCAATAACCTGCTTGATTATCTGTATGAGGAATTAAAATAGGGATTATATTTGGATCATTTTCTTTTAATTTTTTAGCTACTTCTATCATTTCATCATATGTTTTAGGTGCTTCTAACCCTAACTCATTAAATAATTTCTTATTATAAAACATTCCAATGGCATCAAAATCCCTAGGTAATGCATATATTTTATTATCAACTGTATAAATTTCTGTAACTGCCTGATTAAATTCATTTAAATCAATATTACACTCTGATAAATCCATTAATTTTCCACCTTCTTGATATTTCAAAAAATTTGGAGCATTAATTGTGAAAATATCTGGTAAATTATTTGCTTGAGCAGCAGTATCTAAAGTTGTAAAATAATTTTTATAAGGTGTAACTTCTATAACAACGTTAATATCAGGATTCTCTTCATTAAATTTAGTTACAATTTCTTCAAATCCTGGTTTTTGCTCTAAGTCCCATATAGCAAAACGAAGTTGTTTTTTACCACTTTCTCCTTGTGAATTGTTTTTAGAATCAGTATTTGTTGAGCATGATACTATGCTTAAACTTAAACATAGTATAGAAGCTAAAGTAAGTATTTTTTTAAGTTTCATATTAAGTATTCCCCCCTAAAACATATAATTTATACAAAAGCTTTTTGTAATCGTTTAAAATTTATATTCTTATTTTCTACTACACACTTTTGAATATTTTGCTAATTAGAATATATTTAAGTTTATTTTTGTTTTTGCTATATACTGGAATTATATTCTTTTTCTTTTTATTATATTCTCTTTACTTTAAATATTTTGTAAAATTTCACAAAAAGGTGCTATATCAATTGTATGTTTCTTTCTGCTTAATAAGCATAAAATAAAAAGAAATCCCAATTGATTATTTTCAACTAAGATTTCTTAAATAAAAAAACATTTAAATTAGTTAACTTATATTTAAATAAGTTCTTTTCTCATACCATATACTTTTATAATTTTCTCTTATTAAATTCATCATACAACTTAGAGTTTACTCTAAGTCAATACTAAAATCTTTTATGTAGCTATTTAATTCACTCATATGAATCATCCCTTTAATATATTTATCTAAATGCCCCTAATACATTATATATATTTAATAATACAAGAGATAAAATTACCATAATTAACAGCTGCTTCCTTAGCATTCATAGAGAAAAATAAAGTTAATACACAAACATTAACAGTCCCACCCCCAATACTTAAAAATGAAGATATTGTTCCTAATCCCATACCTATAATAATACATAATAAGCTATTTTCTATTTTAAACTGCTTCATATTATTTTTATTATTCATATATATAAACACAGCTATAAGCAGTATTGCTAAAATTATATTTTGATATATAATTACTTTTGCATCATTTAAATATAGATTGCTTCTATCCCCTTTTAATAAGAGAAAAAGAAGGGCTATCCCTTCCTTTTCCTCTTATATTACTCTATTTAAATTTTCTATTAATAAATTTATCTCATAAATAAAAACTTTTAGTCTAAAAGTTCTTTGGAAATCATACGATTTTTGAAGTAATATTTTTTATCATGTTCATTAACTTCACGAAGCACTTTACACGGATTTCCTACAGCAACTACATTAGAAGGAATATCCTTTGTTACAATACTTCCTGCTCCAATTACAACATTATCTCCTATTGTAATCCCTGGCAAAATAATTGCACCAGCTCCAATCCAACAATTCTTCCCTATAGTAATAGGCGCATTATATTGATAAGCCTCTTTTCTAAGCTCTGGCAATATTGGATGTCCTGCTGTAGCTACAGTTACATTTGGGCCAAACATAGTATAATCTCCTACATAAATATGTGTATCATCTACTAATGTGAGATTAAAATTTGCATAAATATTCTTTCCAAAGTGAACATGCTTACCACCAAAATTTGCATGAAATGGAGGTTCAATATAACATCCTTCACCAATTTCAGCAAACATTTCTTTTAACATAGCTTCTCGCTTTTCTAGTTCTGTAGGGCGTGTCATATTAAAATCATATAGTCGATTTAAATATCCCAATTGCTCTTTCATTAATTCTTCATTTCCTGGCAAATATAATTCTGTATTATGCATTTTTTCTTTTATACCCATTTTCTCTCTCCCTAATATGTTTTAAAAAAATTTTTTTATACTATTAATTTAACATTATTTTTTATGTAAATCTATAACATAATAATATTATTTTTCATAATTTTATAATAATAGTATATAGGTTTAATCATTTATTTCTCTTCATTAAAAAGAGACTTAGAATTACTACTAAGCCCCTATTATCTTTATACTTTATACTAATTTTTGCTCAAATATATTATCTAAATTAACCTTTTTAATTCTATCATTAATTTCCTCTTTATCAGTAGTATAAAGACCTAACTCTTGCATTCTCTTAAAATAGCTAGCACCAGCAAAAGTATATCTATCCTTTCTACCTTCCCTAGTTTCAACTTTTTCATTAGCAAAAGAAATTAAATCGCCTATTGCTATAGAAGAAGGTAAAATTAATAGTGGCATTCCCAGCATTAACCTTACAGCATTATGACCGGCTAAGCTACCTGTACATATAGCTTCAGTATGATGACTAAACTGCGAAATTTTTAGTCCACTCTGCACATTTTATGACATCTCTAACATTTTTATATTTTATTAGAGTATGTAATACTTATTGTATTACATTCACTACCCCAAATAATTTCTTGAAAAATATTCCTTAAAACTTTCTTTTTATCTTCATGATTCAAAAGATCGAATGTGCTTTGAAAATTATTTATTTTATTTCTTATACTTTCAATATCTATTTCTTCATTTATGATAGTAGCATTTTTTTGTATTACACTATTTAATGATTCTTCTAATTCTTTAATTTGAAAATTAATATCCCTAATTATTTGCTGATATTCTAAAATTATTTCTTTATCTAGATTAGAATCTAAAGTTTGTAATTGTAAAAACATATTTCCCTTTTTATTCTTTAGTTGTTGAATAGTATTGTTTATTTCATCTACTTCAGTATTATTATTTATTAAGCTATCATTTTTCAATATCTTATCCAACTCTTCTATTACTTTAGAAGAATCATATCCAACTACCTCTTCAACAATCCTTTTATCTACAATTGCTCCATTTAGATTTTTCATATTACAAATTGTATTACTGCTATCTATTTTCATACTGCAAGCGTAATAATAAGGCCTTGTCCCATCTTTTAATTGACGAGCCTTAACTACATTCATTACAGATCCACACTTACAACGTAATATACCACTTAAAAGTGCAACATTAGAATTACCTCTATTAGGTTTGTTATGTCTATTCTTAGATATTAACTCTTGTACCTTTATCCAATTTTCAGCTGGTATTACACCATCATGCTTTGATGTTGCAGCAAGCTTTGGGTTATTTCTTGTTTTATCATTAGTCCTTTTGCAATAAGTTAAAATACCTTTTCCCTCTTCTTGTTTAGTTACAATGTAGCCTTGTTCTTCTAAAAACTCTGCAATATCCTCATTGCACATTGCATAAGTTGGATTAACAAGAACACTCATAATTGAACTTTTATTAATATATCCACCCTTTTTGCCTCTAACCTTATTTTTAAGGAGATATTTATGAACCTTACTTACTGATTCAAATTCTAAATAAAGATTAAACATCTGTATTACTTTATCTATTTCTTCCTCATTAATAACTAATGAACTATAATACCTAGTCTTACCATGTCCATCTATAAAAGATTCTCTTACATGATTAAATCCCAAAGGAGCTTGACCTCCAAGCCACCTACCATCTCTAGCTAAAAGGTACATATTATCTGTAATACGTTGTATTAAATCATCTCTTTCAAACTGAGATATACTAGCCAAAATAGTTAAAAACATAGTTCCCATTGGACTACTAGTATCTATTTTTTCTGTAACACTGTGTAATGCACATTTATATTCTTTAAAAATATCAATTGTCTCTAAAATATCTTTAACTTTTCTTCCAAGACGATTAAGTTGATAAACTATAACTGCATCTAACTCTTTTAGCTTAATCATATGAATCATATTTTTAAATGCTGGTCTATCTGTATTTTTACCACTATAACCTTCATCTTCAAAGATTTTTATTTCTATATTTTTTTCTTCCATAAATATAAAGTTTATATAATCTTTACATCTATCGATCTGATTACCAATAGAGTCTCCCTTTCCTGTAAATTTTGACTTTCTCGAATATATAGCAATTTTCATTTTTGTATTACTCCTTCTAACTAATGTTTATATTCTTCGTCATTAAATTTTTCAATCAACAATCTACAAACTTCAACTCCATATACATTAATTAATGCTCTTGCTATTGACTTATAGGCCTCTTCCCCTATTGATTCCTTATTTTCTTTAAGTATTATAATATTGCCTTTTTTCAAAACAATTTTTACTCCACAACTAAATTATTATTATTATATTGTATTTAAATTATTATTGAAATGTTACAACTTAAATAAAAATGCAGAGTTAGATTTTTACTATCTTACTCTGCATTTTATGGTTTTATAAATATATTATAATCTATTAACTTCTCTACTTCCAAAGATTAGAATACTCATTTTTAAAATCATCTAATGATAATATATATTTTTCTAAAGGTGAAAAGTCTAAATCATTACATTCATTAAGTGATTTTCTATATAAATCTTCAGTATCCCATGATATAATTTTCACTTCTAAATTTTGTTCTAACATTTGTTTTAACATTATAAACCTTCCTATTCTTCCATTACCATCTTGGAATGGGTGAATAAGTTCAAATCTATAATGAAATTAAGCTACATCTTTTAAAGTAATTTTATTTAATGAATAATACCATTCTAAAAGTTCATCTAGTTTACTTTCAACTTCAAATGGTTGAGCTATCTTTGCATTTGTTCCTATAATCATATTGGGAATAACTTTATAAATTCCTGCATATCCTTTTGCATGCATACTAGTATTAAACATTAAACTTGCATGTATATTTTTAAGAAATTTATGATCTATCTTTTCTCCTAATGTTTCTATAATTGTATCAAAAACATAACTTGAATTAACCGTTTCTTGTACATCATCTAAAGTATGCTTACCTTCAACAACATTTTTATCTAATAATAAAGCTAATGCTTCTGTTGTAAATGTACTTCCTGCAATTTTATTTGAATTATATAAAAAGTTATGTTTTAAAACAGCATATAATGAATTTTTAAAATCCTTAGTTTCATTTAACACATCTATAAAAGTTTTTTCGTTAACCATCCTATATCTTATACCCTTAACTTTCTTCTTATCCTTTATTATAACCTAAATAAATAAACTATTAAACATTGAAACTAATTCATGTACTACATTTCTTGTATTATACAATCATGCTCTTTAGTTTTTGTGTTATAACAAATAGCAACTGCTAATATTTTTTTATCTGAATATTCCTTTTTAAACTTAGAAACATATTCTTTCTCTAAAATTTGATTTATCGCAACTTCAGGTAATGTATCTTTTTTAAGTTCAACTATAAAAGGTATATCATTCTTTCTTCTTGGATGAAATGTAAAATCTGCATAGCCCTTACCTGTTTTCTCTTCTCTTTCAACTCTATAGGTGTCTCTAGCGGAAAGGTATGCTAAAGTAAGAACACATGACAAACTATTTTCATCATTATATTGAAGTATCGGTATTTCAGAGTTATGAATATCATGCAGTATATTTTCAACAGTTTTTGTATCACCCTTAACTGTTGCTTTAAGCATTTTTTTAGAGTTTTCAACTATTTCTGAAACATATCCAAATGATTCATCTTTTAAGGCCTTTTGGAACTCTTTCATTAATTCTTTGTTAGGAATTTTTAAATATCCATTGTTATAAGATAAAAATCCTAGAATTATCATTGCTGAATATATTTCTTCCTTTGTTTTAGGTTCATCTTGACCTGCTCTAAACTCTTCATCTATATAGATATCAATTTCTTCTCTAGAAACCATTTCTATAACATCATCACGAATTTCTAAGGTATTGTACTTTAAATATTGTGTTACTTCATCCATTGCACCAGTATTTGTCCAATAACTTTCACAATTATTATTCATAAGTGCTTTAACAACAGACCTTGGATTATACACTTTAATTCCACTTGCTGTTGTATAGCCATTATACCAACTTTCGAGTTCTCCAAAATCCATTTTTTTATTTTTTAAACACAGCTCTTTAACTTCTTCTTCTGTAAAACCAAAGAACTCACCAAAGCTTCTATCTCTTAAAAATGTATATTCATCAAACATATTCAGTGCACTACCACTTGAATATTTCTTTATTGGAAGTACCCCTGTCATATAGCAAAGAGCTACATAATTTTGATCTTTTAAAAGGTTTCTTAAAAACTCTAAAAAGTCATTTTGATGCTCAGCAAATAAATTATTACAAAAAATATAATCCCATTCATCAAAGATAAATATAAATTTCTTTTCTGATTTTTGTAAAATTCTTTTTAAGCTATCAGTTTCATTTAAATTATCATTATTAACTAATTCTATTATTTCTCGCTTTAATTCTATAATTATGTTATTTATATAATCTTGATATGTTTGCATATTATCACATATCTCATTAAAAGAAATAGCTATTACATTGTATTTATTTAAATTTTCTTCGTAACTATCTGATTTACTAACTTTAAGGTTATCGAAGATTTCTTTGGCATCTACAGCATTTCCATAATAAGCTCCTAGCATATCTGCAACAGATGACTTTCCAAACCTTCTTGGTCTAGTAATACAAAGGTATTTGCTTTTTGTAGAAATCCTTTTATTAACCATGTCTATTATTTCTGATTTATCAACAAAATACTCTTCTAAAAATAATTCTTTAAAATTTTCAAAGGGTCTAATGCTATTTAAATATATTGCCACGACTTCACCACCTTATACATAGATTATTAACGTAACTATTAATTAATTATAACATCTATTTTGATAACGAGGAATAGTTAGTAGTAGCTGTTTCTTGTGGTTGTTTAACCTAAGACACTTTAATCATACAATCTTTTTTATAAAAAGTAATTCCATACTTAACTATATTAGTATATCCTTCTTCTAATAATTCTGCATCATACTGTTTTTCTTCTATTTGATTTAAAGCCTCATCACATTTATCTGACATTTCTTTAAAGTTTTTTGCCACTTTAAGCTCTAAAATAACAGCTTCTCCTCGTCTGTTAGGATATTTAATAATAATATCACTTCTACCTTTTCCTGTTTCTCTGTTTGATTTAATTATATATCTCTTAAGGTTAACTAAAGTTCCTAGTAAGAATCCATGATAAAAGTTTTCATATGCATCATAAAAACTTATACTTTCAGTTAAAAGCTCCACTAATTCATTCTCAAAAGTTAAAGTATCTCCACCTAACATAGCTTCATACATTTTAGATAAATCCTTAGATTTTATTCCTTCATCAAACCAATTTAAAATTGTATTTTTATAAATTAATCTTATTTCTTCATTTGGAATAGCTAAAGTAATAAGTATTTCATTATCTTCATTCATCCTTACACTTACTTTCTTTAAGTATCCTGTAAAAAACAAGAAATTCCATAAATTATCCATAGATGAGTCAATATCTGCATATATTATATCTTCATGAATAACCTTTTCTATTGTTTTACCTGCTACAAGTTCTTCAATTTGTGCCTTTGTATCATCATCTGCTTTTTCTATTAATGATTTTACAATACTATTAGAGCTTGTATTGGCCCAATATGATATTGGTAGTGCATTAATAGTTCCTGTTAAATCATATATAAATTTATCAACACTCCATGGATTATAAACATTACATTCACCAAAAAGATATCCATTGTACCATTTCTTTATAATATCTTCTTTATCTTCAAATCCATAATATTTAAGCATATCAATTACTTCATTTTCTGTAAAACCAAAATACTCATCATAGTGAGTGTTCAATATAGAAATAATATTTAAGTTATTTAATCCAGTAAAAATACTTTCTTTAGATATTCTCAAGCATCCTGTCATAATTGCAAACTCTAAATATTCATTTGTCTTTAATGCAGATTCAAAAAGTGATCTTAAAAAATCTATCATTTCATTGTAAAATCCTTTAAAATATGAGTTTTCTATTGGAACATCATATTCATCTATTAAAATAATAACCTTTTTATTATGGTACTTCTCAAGGCATCTTGATAAAAACTTTAATGCTGTTACCATATTACCTTTATTATCTTTTTTATTAATAATATTTAAATAATCTTCTTTTTCATAATGAAGCTTTTCTGAATTTAATACGTAATCATGTCTTTTAAACTCTTCAATAATCTCATTTACAAGACAATCATATGCTAATTCGTAATTAGGTTGCTTGGCTGATTTTAAAGAAAGATTTATAACAGGATATTGTCCCATATGTGATTTGTACTTTTCACCTTCATTCATTATTTTAAGTTTATTGAATAAATATGAATTATCATCCTTACCATTTTCAAAGAAGTATTGTATCATGCTAATATTTAAAGTCTTACCAAATCTTCTTGGCCTAGTAAATAAATTAACTTTTGCCTTACTATCTAGAATATCCTTTATTAGTAATGTTTTATCTACATAATAATAATTATTTAATCTTATATCCTTAAAATTATCTACACCTATTGGTAATGGTTTTAAATTCATATTTTCACTTCCTTTTATCTGTTTTTAAGCTATCTATTATTATATCCTAATTGTAAATTTTATTAAACCCACTATTTTTAATAAAGCATTGAGTATTTTTGCTTATATCTCAGCCATATATCTCCATTATCAACAAACTTTCCTATGGCATTATTCCTAGTTAAAAAGTATGGCAAGTGCCACTGAAAGTCATAAAAATAATCGCTATTATAAACATTGGCGTAATTATCAATTGCTTTTTTAATTTCATCAAAGCTATATTTAGCCATAGCCTTATTTATACTGTCTATAATCTTAATATTTAAACTAACAACTTTACCTATTCTCTTACTATTCCAATGATTAATTATATTTATATATATTTTATTATTTATATATATTTTATTATTTATATTATTATATATATTATTACGTGAAGTAGATACATTATCGTATCTACCTTGGTAATCACTAGATACATCAGTGTACCTACTTTCTTCATAACTAGATACATCAATGTACCTACCCTGTGTATTACCAGTTACATCAGCGTATCTATCTTCTTCATTTGTAGATACATCAGTGTATCCACTTTCTTCATAACTAGATACACCAGTGTAACTATTCTGTGCATTACTAGGTACATCATCGTATCTATCTTCTTCCATTATAGATACATCAGTATACCTACTTTCTTTATAACTAGGTACAGCAGTGTAACTATCCTGTACATTACTAGGCACATCAGCGTATCTACCTTCTTCCCTTGTAGATACATCAGTGTACCCACTTTCTTCATACCTAGATACATCAGTGTAACTATCCTGTGAATTACTAGGTACATCAGCGTATCTACTTTCTTCAGAATTATTAAATAATAAATAATCCTTTATTATCACATATATATTTTTCTTTCCATCTTTCTTTTCAATTCTTATATAATTCTTAGCTTGCAATGTTCTTAAAACACTATAAATAGACTTCTTATTCTTAATACAAAAATAATCTAATAAAGACTGTAATCCTACAGAAATAACATTACTATCTTCAAAATCAAATGCCTTTAATGCAATAAGCATATCTCTTTCTCTTCTGTTAATTTCTTTATCTAACATAAGCTTATTTAATATATCTAAATTATTCCCCATAACTTAACCCCACCTTTCTATACCACATAGAGATATAGTTTTTTTCTAACCTCATTTGGTATATTTCATAATTCATATCACCGATTCTATTTAATAATTAAATTTTACCATTGAAATGTTAAGGAAATATAAATTTAAAAATTTTTTTTGTTAAATTCTTAAAATAAAGGCTCTGTTAGACTAAATTATTGATATACAACTCAAATCTATTATCTGTATTTACATATATTATTACAAACTTACCTCTTTTTCGAGAAGGTCTTGGCATTTTAAACCTACTCTTTTTATAATTCTCCTTGAAAGACTCAGAAACGAATGTTTCGTCCATTTCTACTATACCCTAATTTATAATGAATTAATTTAAGATATTTAAAAGCTGAAAGCTAGATATAATCTAACTTTCAGCCCTCAAAATTTTTATACTTTCATATGCATTAAAAACAGAATATAGAAAACCAACCCTTTAACTCTAATTTTAAAGTTTAACTTCTTAATAGATTAAAATTATTAACCTTAATATAATAGATTTAACAATAAGCTAATTATCATTTATATACTTTAACTAAATTATCCATTCAACTTATAATTAATATAAACAAATTATAATCAATAAACTTTCTCTTTTATAATTTCCTTCTCTATAATATTCTTCTCCAATCCCTCAATATCTGAAACAAACGTCTTTATATATCTTTTAAAATAATTTCTCAACTCTTCATCACAAATATAAATATATGTACCTCTAATTCCTCTAGTTAATATTGTCTTGTAAATATTAATAATATACTTTTTTAATTCATTCTCATCTGTTACTGTTTTTTTACCATTTTTATCGTAATATTTTTCTTTAACTATCTGTATTTTATTATCTCTATATACTATTTCATTTCCTAAAATAACACCTGCATAATTTATATCATATCCTTGTGTGGTATGAATACAGCCTACTTCTTTTATTGCATTCTGTGAATTAATCCAATCTTTAGGCTCAGAATTCCATTTAAATTTACTTTCTCCTATAACTATATCATATTCATCAGGATTTTTTTTACTCTTCCATTCCCAAGCATATCCTGCAATCATACGACAAAGACCATATTCTTTATCTTTATCTATTATTTTTCTATGCATTTCATCTAAATTGTCAAATATGTATAATTCATATTCTCCAAAACTTCTAAATTCATCTTGATTTTCATTAATTATATTTTCAATATAATTAATATAATCTTCTCCTGCTAAAACTCTCATTTGAGACGTAATTTTATGTTTTTCAAATGGTATTTCTTCAAATTTTTCTGGTCTTACATCTGATGGTTTTATTGATTGATTTTTATCATAACATAAAATCATATGCTTACTAGAAAGCCTTATCCAATCAAGTTGATCATTATTTTTATCAAGACCAAGCTTTCTATTACAATCATCAAAAGACTTCACATTAGTTATATTTACTCTTCTGTTTAACCTATGTGCTTCGTCTACAATCAATATATCATAATCTTTACCAATAACATCAGAAGGTCCTAATACCATACTTGCTTTTAAATTTTTAACATTTCTAAATACTTTTTTTAATGTTGTTCTTAATGATGTCATTGGAACTACTAGTCCAACTTTTAAATTTTTACTTTCTTCTTTTTCGATTAAATACTTTAATAAATAAATAGCAACTATAGTTTTTCCTGTACCTGGCTCTCCTTGAATGAGATGATTGCTTTTTTTATTATTAATAATACTATCAACTATTGATTCTACAACTTCAAGTTGCTCAGATGTTAATGACTTATATGGTGAATATTTAAATAAATTACTATTTCTAATTTCAAATAATCCTCTTACGACAATTTCTTTTTCTTTTAATTCACTCCAAATAATATCAAATTTCTTAATATATTTGTCCTTTTCATAATAATTATGTTTTCTTAATCCACCATTACCATTTTGCAATAAGTATTTACCATCAGCAGCCATATGCTCAATTAATAAAGATTCTAGCTCTAAAGTTGCTGATTTATTAAAATCATCATCTGCAACAATATCAATAGTATCTAATTTAATTCTATCCTTATTTTTTAAATGTTCTAAACTTCTATTATAAACTCTACTTGATTCTCCTACATAAGCTTCTTTATTATTTCTTATTATATAAACAACAGGCCAATTTACTCCATATTTATATCTTTTAATATTATCTAAAAATTCTTCTTTATAAGCGAAAGTTTTTACTAATCCCATATTAACCCCTCATTTAATTTATAGCTCAGTATATTTTTTACTTGATCCCTTAGCCTTTTCAACAGGATACTTTTTCTCATTTTTATCCATTTTATTATTTATTATTTCCTCTATATTTACTCCCAAAGAATTTGCCATATGTATACAATAAATAATTACATCTGCTAACTCATTACATACTTCCTCTTTATCAAAATTATTATCCCATAAAAAATGCTCTAATAACTCTGAAGCTTCTATACTTATCGCTTTAGCTAAATTTTCAGGTTTATGAAACTGTCCCCAATCCCTATCATCTCTAAATTTTTTTATTCTATCTATTGTCTTATCCATCATATATCTCCCTTAACTATTTTAATAATCTCCTATATATATTTAATTATCATATCAATTTCAGCATTATAAAACTCAGACTTTTCTTCTGTATTCTTAAAACAACTTTTATCCATCATAATACCATAAAAATTTCTCCATTTTGAAAGAGTATATTCAGCTCTCTTTTTCATCCTAATCCATTGCTTTATAATAAATTATAGTGAATCAATTCTAATAGTATTATAAATATAATTTCTAAATAATACAATAATATATAAATGCAATCTATTAAATAATAAATTATTAAATCTATATGAGTTAAATAAATTTTAATCATAAAAAATATATTTATTAGCTATAATATGATTTTCTTCGCACTTTAGAATATCATGCTTCAGTATGACCAACAAATAACCCTGCTTTTTCACCTGCACATAAAAGATTATCTACTCCAATAACCTTCATATCATTAGCCCTTGGTGCCACAGATAAATATCTTATAGAATTACCCTTACTTCCTGCATAAGGATCAACATACTTAGCATATTCAAGACCTGGGATCTTTCTAAGCTTTTCAAGTGGATAATAAGTTGTCATAAGCTTTGCATGTGCAGTGTGTACAAAAGTGCAACCTTTGCAACAATATTTGCCCCAATACGTTTAAATTTCCACCTCTATCAATTACTGTTGCTATACAAATCTGCTCATTACTTATACCACGTTTCTTAACTTGCTTACCTCTTTCTCGAGCAGCTCTCGGCATTTTAAACCCACTCTTTTTATGATTACACTTGAAAGACTCAGTAACGAATGTTTCGTCCATCTCTACTATGCCATCTACATCACCAACACCCATAAATGCTCTTATACAATCAAGAACTTTATGTTGCAAGAACGACACACATAACGTTGCTTACCTTTAAACTTTCCATTCTTCACTACAGAAGTAGATTAGCAATAAGGACAACATTGACCCTTGCTAAATCTTGATTCTCTAAACTCTTCATTAAGAGTTACATTAGATATACCCATTTCCCCTATAAACATATTAAAAGGACCTACATACGTAAGTCCTAATTATATATACCTTAATTCATTGAAAAACTTTTTTCTTACTAAATCTGACTCCACTCTGTTATCCCTCATTGATAATATCCCTATAAGTTTTTGAGTTGTAATATGTGCAAGCTTTAAGTTGATAGGTAAAAGTGATATCATATCCATATTAGCCATATTTCTTATGCTAATGTAGTCTTCTTCTTTTTCAGACACAATTATATTTATTACATTACTAGCATAGCTTGAGGCCAAACTCACAGATATCAATCTTACCATAGCATCTAACCAATCTTCTTTAAATTCTACTTCAATGGCTACGGTCAATTCCCCTGTATTATCTCCTATCCATACTACATCAACATAATCTATTTTCTCAAAAGACTTTTCTGATTTTAAATTTGATAGATCAAGATCTTGCATAGTGGCTATACAAACTGTATTTAAATTAACCCCATATATTTCTTTATTTTTATCATTTTGAGCTAATTTAGATTTATATCCAAAATAAACACTAATGCTCCTATTTGAGATTG
Source organism: Clostridium sp. (assembly GCF_026168755.1). Lineage (GTDB taxonomy): Bacteria > Bacillota > Clostridia > Clostridiales > Clostridiaceae > Clostridium. The sequence continues at coordinate 33,016 of NZ_JAPFDR010000010.1, forward strand.
AATAGCTAGATGATTTTTATCAAACAAATAATACTTCCTCATAACTATAGAATTAATATCAGCCTCATTCAAAATTATTTTAATTTCACCAGTATATTTTTTACCGATTGTAATTTCATTCTCATCTTTAAAATATCCTTTAATTTTATTAGTAGAGGACTTAATAGTTTCAAAATACCCCTTTGATACTATCCATTTCATTTCTTCTATCTTTTCAAACAAATCATTAGTATACAGATAAATTACTTTGTCTCCAACAAGCTTAGAGATAATGTACTTGCTATCACCCTCTGTTCTTTTTTCTAGCTTATTTAATGCAAAATCTGTAAAATTACTTTTACCACAAGCCCTTACGTAATCATATGGCTGAACTATTCCGTATTTTTTTATGATCTTAGTTGCCTCTATATGATCAGCTTCTTTTAATTCTTTTTTTATCTGTTTAGTTTCAATATAATCATTAATTTTAAAACTATCCAAAATTTTAATATAATTGTCTTCCACGTTAAGCACTCCTTAAACTTACAATTATATTTTAGTTTGGATAGTTTCTTAATTTTTATTCATTTTTCTCTGATAAACTGTTCATTCTATAAATTAAATCATCATATATGTTGGCAACTAATTCACACCCAATAACATTTAATCCTTGTTCTAATCCTGCAATCAAGGTTGTCCCACTTCCTGCAAAAGGATCTAATATAGTATATCCCACTTTTGATGACATACTTAAACAAAACTTAGGTATGTCTATTGGAAATTTTGCTGGATGTGTTATATTACTTTTTTCTGTTCTTCCATAACATCCAACATAACTATACAAATAGTTAGGAGTTATTTTGGAGTCTATATAATTTTCTTCTTGGCAATATTTACATTTGAAGTGTGTTTTAACCTTCAATTGTTCAGTATTTATTTTATTCTTCTTTCCTTTTGTAAACGCTAGAATATACTCCCATCCATTTGCTAAATAATATGCCTTATGTTTTCCTGCCGGTTGTGGATTTTTCTTTATCCATATTAAGGTATCCCAATGAATAAATCCTATCTTTTTTGCTATCTCTATAAAATTACTGCTAAAATCAATTACTTCAAAATTTTCACGAGTATTAGCTATATTAATAAACATAAACCTATTATCCCTTAATACCCCATAACACAGTTGTAAAACCTCTTCTATATCTTTTATATATTTATCTTTATCTTTTGTATTACCTATCTCTCCCTTTATCGGATTACCTTGACTAGCATAAACCCATTTAGCAATATTTCCATCTATCTTTGGTTTTCCTGCATATGACCTTCTATTAAAAAATGGTGGACTGGTCATAATAGTGTCTACAAATTCATTATTATTAATCATTTCTTGTAATACATCTTTACAATCTCCTAAATAAACTTTCCAATTTAATTCACCAATTACTCCTTGTTCAAGCTTCATTAATATACCCTATCTATACTTGCTATACCTTACCAATATATTAACTGCTTGTCCTATCTATTCTTAAATATTTTTATTGAGATTTTATTGGCTCATCAGGAACTTCTGTAAACCAAATACTAACTATTGAAGCATCATATCCAGTTCCATCTTCATCAATTATAAATCTATAATTACTATTAAATTCTCTATCATTAAGCTTTCCTGATATAATAGCACTTGCCCTAGCAATCACTAAACACGCCTGTATACTTCTAAAAGAATAACTACTAAACTTTCCTAAATATGGATTACTAAAGTTGCTATTAAATCAAAAAAGAGTTAATGCTTAATACCAAAACATTAACTCTAAAACTATTTTTAATCTTTTATTTTTATTAGACAATCCTTTTTATAAAAGGCTATCCCATATTTGAAAATATTCTTATAACCTTCACTTCTAAGCTCCATCTCATATTTCCTATCTTCTATTTGCTCTATAGCTTCATCTGCTTTTTTTTCTAAATCATCAATATAATTTGCTATTTTAAACTCTATTACTATAGCAATTCCCCTTCTTGAAACTGACTTAATAAATAAATCACTTCTTCCGGTTCCACCTTCTCTATTAGATTTAACTATATATCCTTTCATATTAGAAAGAACTCCTGCTAAAAATCCATGATAGAAATTTTCATATGCATCGTTAAAGCTTATTGTATCTAAAAGTAAATTGTTTAATTCTACTTCAAAAAGCTCTGGTTCTTTATTTACTATAGCATTAAACATTTTTGTCATATCATAAAGTTTTATCTGTTCATTAAACCATTTAAGTATCTTAGTTCTAAAGATATACTTTACTTCTAAGTTTGGTATTGCTAGCTCTACAAAGTTTTCTTGGGTATTCTCATCCATTCTTTCACTTATCTTTTTGAAATATCCTGTAAAGAACATAAAGTTCCATAAGTTATCTAAATTATCATAAACATCTTCGTAGGTTATATCTTCATGTACTGGCTTTTCTATAGTTTTTCCTTCTATTAAAGCCTCTATTTCTCCTTTTGTTATGTCATCTGCTCTTTCTATAAGACTTTTTACTATACTGTTTGAGCTAGTATTTGCCCAATATGATTTAGGTAATCTATTTATATTAGCCTTTAAGTCATCAACATATTGCATTACACTCCAAGGATTATATACATTTGTTTCTCCAAATATATATCCATTGAACCACTGCTTTATAGTTTCATACTTTTGTTGCATATTATAATCATCACAAATTTTTACAACCTCTTCATCTGTAAATCCAAAATGCTCTGCATATCTATCATCTAAAATTGATATGATTTTCAAGTTATTTAATCCAGTAAAAATACTTTCTTTTGAAATACGTAAGCAACCTGTAATTACTGAAAACTCTAATGATGGATTTGTTTTTAATGCTGATTCAAATAGTGATCTTATAAAGCTTATCATTTCATTATAAAATCCCTCAAAAAATGCATTTTCTAAAGGTACATCATATTCATCTATTAAAATGATTACTTTTTCATTGTGATATTTATTTAAGCAATTACTTAAAAATTTTAGTGCTGTAATATATAATGACATATCCTTATCATTATTTACAATTTTCATAAAATGTTCTTTCTCAGCTTTTAATACATCACTTTCTATTATATATTTATGTCTTTTAAATTCATTTGAAATTTCTTCTCTGATGCATTGAAATGCTAAATCCAAACTTCTTTGCTTTGCTGATTTAAGTGAAAGATTAATTACAGGATACTTACCTATATACTTAGTATATTTTTCACTTTCTCCCTTAATATTTAATCCTTCAAAAAGATAAGAGTTATCTATTTTCTCTCCAGTAAATTCATCTCTTCTATCTTCAAAATAATATTGAAGCATACTCATGTTTAATGTTTTACCAAACCTTCTTGGTCTAGTAAATAGATTTACTGCAGCTTTATTATCTAATAAATCCTTTATAAGAAGAGTTTTATCTACAAAATAATATCCCCTTGTTATTAACATTTCAAAATTATCTATTCCTATTGGAAGTGGTTTTTGCTCCATTTTGCCTTACCTCCACTTTCTTTCTTATCTCTTATTATATCCTAATTTTTATGTTGATTAAACAATAAGTTGAAATTATTTGGACTGTTATTTAAACTGTAATCCAATGGAATAGCGAGTAACCATTATTTATTTTAGTTAATCCCCCACACTCTAACATCTCCCTACTATAATAACCAATAACTATAATAGTGCAAAAATACTTGAATAATTTTACAACTGAATAAAATAAAAAACATTTATTATAAATCCTTGCTATAATTGAGTTTGCACACAACAATAACAGCAAGGAGCTATACATAAATGTTTCATAACACAATTATATCAAATGAATTATCATTACACAAATTTTTTAAACAATTAAATTTTGATTTATATCTAACTAAACCACAGTTAAACCACTTAGAAAGCATTATAGATGCAATGATATCAAAAGGTTTTAATGGTAAAGTTTCCGACATAGCGGAGCTTGCACCAGCAAGGCATCGAACTAGCATTACTAGATTTCTTTCAAATAGTTCTTGGGATGAAAAACTTTTAGAAAGAGCTTTAAAGGCGTATATAGTAGAACTTATTTGGGCTAGAGCTAGAGAAACTAAGCAACCAATATATTTTATTATTGATGATACTATTTCAGAGAAAACAAAGCCCTCGTCAAAGGCTATAAATCCAATTGAAAAGTGTTCATTTCATAATTCACATTTAAAAAGTAAAAATGTATATGGTCATCAAATATTAGTTTCTTTACTATCGTGTGACTGTTTAGTTCTCCCATATTCAATTAATATTTATGATAAAGAGTCTATGAGTAAAATAAAATTAACTCAAAAATTAATTGCAACACTTCCTAAACCAGAAGATAAAGGATTTGTTTTATGCGATAGTTGGTATAGTTGTAAAGATATTTTTAATGCTTCTGAAAAAGCTGGCTACAATTATATTGGTGATTTGAAGGATAGAAATAACATTTCTATTATTTTAAGTTATCCTAAAGATGCTTTTCAAAAAGATAAAGCATTGAAAGCTTTTATTTCCTTAGATAACTCATTAACGTCGTTAGAAATTTTAACTCAATATACTGACCGTTGGGCAATTGAACCATTCTTCAGAGATTGTAAAACTTACTTAGGACTAGATGGATATCAAGTAAGAAGTGAAAAAAGTATTACTAGATATTTAACAATAATGTTAGTAAACTATACTTATTGCAAAATATATGCTAATGATTCATATCACTTTAATACTGGATATAAAATAGCTAAGAAAGATTTAGAAAAATCTAAAGTTATATATATTTACGAAGCTGCCGTAAGCGGTACGCCGATAGAAGCAATTTTTGAGTCATTAAGAATTGCTTAAGAATCTGTTTTTTTATTCAACTGTAAAATTATTCAAGCAAAACTGCACTATTATAGCTAATAAATTTTTTAAACATTTTTCCCCTTTTAATTTAAAAATTTTTTAATATTCGAAGTAAAAATAAAATTAAAATAAAACTAAAAACAATTAATAAAATTATTATAAAACTTAGAAATGAATAATTTTTTAATTTTATAATACCTAATAAACAAATAAAAAGAACAACTAAACCATAAATAGATATTGGTAAAGAAATTTTATTTCTAATATTAATTAAAATAGTTAAATTTGATATTAAAACAAAAATACCTAAATATAATAACTAAAAGAAATAACATCCCATAAAACAATATAACTAAATCCCTTAGCTCTTAGGTCTTTTATCTCCTGAACTTGTTCATCAGTAAGTTGTCTTTTCTTAATTTGTAAGTCTATCTTACTCCCTAAATCCTTAATTTTATCTTCAAGCTCTTTTATGTATTTTGTATATTCATTTTTTAATTTTTGAATCTCATTTCTGTGTTCTTCATTTAAATCTTTCATTTTCTCTAATTACCTGAATATAACTCATATTTATACCTCATTATATTTGCTATATATCTAATATAATATTTTTGTCTATAAAAAGAATAGGTTAACTACTAATTAACCTATTCAGTCTAATTATTTCATTCGTTTCCTTTTATATTTGTCATGTATTACATATGTCATACATGAGTTTTTGATGTATTTTTCTAATGAAATCAACTTATTTTACTATTTGATTTTTATAATTTCGATAAATTATATTTTTGCGAAGAAATAAAAATTTACGATTTTAAGCCATTTGTAATATATAAAAAAATTAAAAAATAATAGTTTTTAGTTTACTATAAATAAACTTATAAAAAAAGGTACTATTTCGTAACTAGACTTGCGAAATAGTACCTTTTTACTCTTACATTTAAGGCATATGCCCTAAAATTAATCACCCAAGCTTTTCGACAATCATAGCCTCAGCATATGTCTTTTCAGTAGCAGTTGCTTGGTTGCTACACTCTTTTTAAACTGCCATTGAGTAAGAGCAGTACCCATTTGTTACTCGCTATCGGGTTAGAGACCAATAAATCTATGTTTTATTATATCATAAAAAAAATTTCTAAATAAACTTTTTTTCTTGGATCTTTGGTTCTCCAATTTTAAGAGAAATAAGTATATTGCAATAGTCAGAAAGGTATATTTATGCAAATAAATAGAACAGGTACTACGTCCCCTATAATACAAGCTGAAAAAAATGGGGGTATATTATTTTTTACTTGCAAATTGAACTTTTTAAACAAATAGTGTATAATCACTTTTGAAGAAATGAATATAAAAAAATGAGCTAATTATATTAGCCCATTCTTTTTTAAATACGAAATGTGTCTTTCAAATGTTGTGGTACTGTGAATACCTAACATTATCATTATTTCTTCTCTTGTATTCCTTTTTAGAAATAATTGTAGTCATATAAGTTTCTTCAAGCTCTGGTAGATATTCATTTTGAATTTCTCTTAAATCATAAATATAATCATACTGCTCTATAACCTTAACAATTGTCTTAGATTTAGAATTAATACTTCCTGGTACTCTTAATACCCTCGTAGGGTCTAAAGCTTGTCTATCAGCTCCAAACGGCTTTAAAACACTATATAAATATTCTTCTATAGCTTTCCATAATGATAATGCCTTACTTGGTACTGAATTTAAAAGCCATATTAAATAAAGTCCTCTCCCACTATCTATGATTAAATTAGGTCTTGGTATTTTTTTATTAAAATAATATGCTTCAAGGTGAATTATTATTTGCTCCTTAGTGAATTTATAAATAGAATTAACATATATAGATTATGAGCCGGGTTTAAGGGCAGAGCCTTTTTATATTAAAATAGCTTGATGTAATCAAGATTTCCTTAGCTGCCGCAGGCTATAAATTCAAATCTTAATAATTAATTCGTTTATTCATGTATAGAAAAATTTAATTTGCAATATTGAATATAGATAAAAGTATGAGAATGATTTCTGGATTAGAGATAAATGAATTAAGGATTAAGGTTTCCTTTTTAAAAATAAATCCTCTCTTTTGCAGCTTAACTGCATATGAGAGGATTTATTTTAACACCTTAGATTAATTCATTATATTTTTTATAATTAAATCCATCGAAAAACGTTATACATTTTTCTAATATAAACTTTATTACTTCATCAGCTTCTAAAGTTTCATAAAAATCTAGCATTAATTTATTATACTCAACCTTATATCTAGCTGGTATAGAAAGTACTCCTATATCATTTGATAACAGGATAAGGTTTGATGAAAGTCTAGCTGTTCTCTTATTTCCATCATAAAAGAACTGACAGTAAGATAACCATAGATTAAGTATAATAGCTTTTTCAAGTAAATTATCTATAGAATTTATTTTATCTATATCAGCTTTAAATACTTCCTCTAAATCCTCATAATTAATGCACTTATATTCAACAGTACCTGCAATTCCAATGTTACCCTTTCTAAAGTCACCTACTATTAATGCCTCATCTTTAGCAACTTTACTATGAATATCACAAATAACTTCTTTGTTTAACTCTAAAGAATTTGTTCTACTCAAATTAACAACATAATCCCATGATGACTTTATATTTAGTATTTGATTTTGATCACTTAACTTATGGCCACCAACAGTAATGCCATCAAGTAATGTTTGTACCTCTGGGAAAGTAAATGGATTATTTTCCAAATTTCCCATATCATAAACAAACTCACTAATCATCTGCTTAACATAAGTTAAAATATATCTTTTATCTCCATGTGGTAATTCCTCTTTAAATTTATATCTATATCTAGGAATAAATGTATCCATAGCCAACACCTCAAATAAATATTTATTATTTTTCTCTTACTATTATACACCAAGATTATTCTAGCTTAAACAAAAATTGAATTATTGTTAAGCTGAAATTTCATAGCTAGTATTTATATTGTGACATTCCTCTCAAGGTTATAGTGTAAAGCTACTAACAACCTTAGTTATCTTTTTAATATAATCATCTGCCAGCCCATCAATTCCATCACAAATAAACTTTAAGCTACAGGTCTCACAGTTCTTAATTATATTTTGATCTATAAGTGAACACTTAAACTCATCATTATATGTTGAATTTCTAATTGCTAAAGCAATACTTAATCTATCATAAACTTCTCCCTCTTCAGTAATTTTAATTCTATTAGATATCATAATACCACACCCCTTAAATTTTTCTCATTAAAAGAATGTGAAGAAATAGGTTTTGAAGCACCTGATAAAATAAAAGGTAACTTAGTTCAAGGTTTTTCATTTACAAGTGAGCCAATAAATTTTGCACCTATACCTCAATCTACAATAGAAAAAACTAAAGTAGAAAAGCAAAAAACTAAAAAGAATAATACAGATATTTTAGATATGAGAAAACTATCAATAGTAAATGGACTTACCCCTCCAATAGATGGAGAAAAGCTAGAATATAAAAGATGCTATATGCTAAGATTCTCAACCCTAAAGAGGCTAGAACAAATCAAAGCCATGCATCCAGATATAGTTTATGTCAGCTCTATAGTAGATATGGCAATCAATCATTACTTCTACTGTCTATGTGATAACGAATAAATCAGTATAAAAACTTACTGATTTATTTTTTTATAAGTAAATATACTATCTACTTCCCTCTTCAAAACCATATATATTATTTGGAGGTGATATTATGGAACATTTAGATCTTATATCATTAATAGGCAATACTGGCTTCCCAATAGCTATTACAGCCTATCTATTGATTAGACTAGAAAAGCAACTTACTTCACACTATCAAATAGTATAAATACATTAAATACTATTGTTTCAGTAAAATTAGGTGCTGTTGTAAAAGATGAAAAAGACAAAGCAGCATAATATAAAAAAATCTGATAGGCCAAAAGTTTATCATATTTTTTATATTTTATTATTAACTTTTGATTTCTTCTTTTTAAACCATATATATTAAATACCAAGCTACAAGGAGGTGAATAACATGGCAATTTCAAAAGAATTAATGACAAATACTTTAAGTATTGAAGTACAAAGCGGTGTTGATAAAGATGGTAATCCATCATACAAGAAAAAGAATTTTTCAGGTATTAACGGAGATGCTACACCAGAAGCTCTAGCAACCGTTGCAGATGCAATTAAATTAGTGTTAGCTAATGAAACTAGATATACCTTAGTTAATGAAATATCTGCACTAGAAGATAACGCTTAGCTTTATTAATTTAAATATTATAGAAAGGGGGAGAAACCTTGGAATACTCATTACAAATGGTCTTTCTATGTGAGAGTGGTGAAAAAAGTTCAATTACAATATCTGAAGTAAAATCTGGACTTACAAACACAGATGTAATAGCCCTAATGGACACCATTATCGCAAGTAATATCTTTGAAACAAGTAAAGGTGCATTAATTAGTAAATATAGCGCTCAAGTTGTACAAAGAGAAGTTACAAAATGGGATCTTAACTAGTTTAAAGGCATTGGATTTCGAATCCAATGCCCTTTTGGTAACTAGTACTATATTTGTATCATTAAGTTATTAATGTTATATACTCTATAGTAAATATTAATAAAAATAAATTATACAATATAATCCAAAAACTCATTTGCGATTTCACATCTAATTTTTATTATTATAACTTAATAGTAAATCTCTTTGCTTCTCTACTAAAAAGCTTACATATCGCATCATACACAACTCTTTTAACTTTGACTTCTGATCCTATTATATAAGGAACTCTATAGCTTCCAGTATCAACATCATCAAAACAAACTTCCCACTTAGAGTACTTCACCACGGTCTCCCCTGTTCTATCTATGCCAATTATCCCTTCACCATTATCTGTAATCTTAATTCCGAGAACATCCAAAATTTCTCCCCTAATACTTAGATAATCATATGGTCTAAATGTTAAATAAATATCCTCATTAATCTTAAGATTAGAAGCAACTAATAGTGAATTTCTTTTAAGATAATCTGGTTTAATAAACTCATTATTTTCATCATATAGCCTATACTCTTTTTTAAGTTTCATTAAAGGAACAACATCCTCTTTATCTGTGAATACTACACCAGAAATTACTATTGTTGAATCTATATTCTCTATTAAATTATTCTTATACTTTTCTCTTTTATTATAACAACGTTCATAGTAAGCTAATGAAATCCATTCTTCAGAATACACATCAGTTATTGAGTCAGTAACTTCTTCAGGCATATTAATATCCAATGGACGAGGAATAATTGAGTTGCAATTGGCAATTAAATACTCTATATCATCAATCAATATTTCATTCATTTTTTCTTCTATTTCACTTAAAAATGGTAATTCTACAAATCCATTGAGGAATGCTTCTACTTCACGACTCATATGCTTCATTAATATATCATAAAAATAAACATTTGGTACAAGTACACTATATGATCTATCATATATTATATCTTGTAGATTTTCTCGTGTAGACTTATCGTTTATTTCACGAAAATAATTCTTAGCAATATTCCCAATATCAACACCGCTATCCTTTAGTAAAGCAACCCTATTATCTGTCTCAGTTAAGATTTCTATAAAATAATTAATACTGTCATCTCCACCATCATATGAGTGAACATACTTTTCGTAATTTCTTTCATCTTTCAGCCCAGTAATGTTCCTAATCAAGTAGTTTACAATCCCATTATCAGTTGGATAAATACTTAGTAAATCATTAATTAAATTGTTTTTACGTAACTCTTCTTCAGTAAACCACTTTCTAATAAGCCACAATAAAATAATTAGTGAGTAGTCAATGAATCTATCCTTCTTTTCAATATAACGCTTGAAAGGTTTTATGAAACATATACGATACTCTGGCTGCTCTAACATTTTGTTAAGCGAAGATATAATCCATCTATAACGATTTGCTTCACCATATTTTAAACGAGTAAGTAATAGAAACATTGCTTTTTCTATAGAAGAGAACTCTTTAGACTTTTCAACTATTTCCTTATAATTATAATCATATTGTCCTGATAGTCTAAAATTAATTATCTCAAACAATGACTCCCAATAATGAAGAATTAATTCACCATCATATCCAACCGCTGTTAACGCATTTATTATTTTATCACCTACTGCCAAATTATAGTCAACCCGATAAAGATTATTATAAAAATATTCAAAAAAATACTCCTCTGCAACTTCTCTATTATATTCTACTGCTTTAATATAATATCCTGTTTCAGTTAACCTCTGATACCACCCATCTTTATGATTCAAAAACATCGCTATGTAAATATACGCCATAACTTCTGAATTTAAATCTAAAGCATCAATAACTTTTAGTATTCTTTCTCTACTTTCATCATCGCTCCTTCTATCATATGTGTGCTTTATTAGGTTGTTGATAAACATTTTTGAGTCATCACTCAACTCACTAATTGACTGCAAGTATATATACAATCCTTGAATATCACTTTCATTTATTCCAAAATCAACAATATACTCAAGTATTTCCTCAAAAGACATTACATCAAAACTTAAACGACTCACATGTTTATCATAACTAAACTTCTTTCCTCTACCTATATCATATGTTCTATTTGAACTACAATTTAATATAATTTCAGAATTAAATTCTACGTTCAGTTGCTCACACAATCCTTTTATTTTCTCATAATCATCTTCATAGATTCCTTTCGGATATCTATTTATCAATTCTCTCATAGAAACTCTAGCTAATTCCTTTTGAGAATTATTACTTAAAACTCGTATGTTGTTTAAATAACTACTAATAGTGCTAGGACTAATTTCATTAGGTCTCGTTTTAAAAAGAGAATTTTCTATAATAGGATCTACTTCACTATTCATACTCTCTAAAAGATTATCTAAACTTTCTTCTAATGCCCAATAATTTGATGAATCCAATAGCTCATAACTCAGATATGTCATAGCAATATCTCTGTTAGTTCTAGCCAAAACCTCGAACCACTCTTTTGGATAAGTTTGTGTACTTCTGCCATCAGTATGATATACAACGGCATCGGCTAATGGCTTTAGTCTTAATATATTCTGAATACCAGTTTCCTCATCAATTTTATAAATACTCTCGACACTATCTATCAGTCGACTTAGTGTACGATCCTTTCTAAATGAATAAGACAATAGATACTCTACACCTCTTCGAAATTCAACTTTTGCTTTGTCTAACCGACCACCCTTTGAAAGGATAATTGCATGTTTAAAACTATAATCAGCCAAATATGAATAAAATCTTCGTTTATCCTCATCGCCTATTTTTTCTTCAAATATTTCTGTTAAAACTGTACAATTTATATCATTTGCTATTACTAAGAATAACTCGAAAAGTTTGTACGTAGGTAGTGGACCGCAAGTAGCCCCCATTAGCGTAGACATAGTTTTACTTGACATCTCAGCAATCAAACCAAGTATTGTACGCCATGTAGATTCAGTTGATACTAGTTCAAGTGGTGATACTATTGATTCAAATATAATTGTCTTATAATTGTACAAATCACAAGTACGCGGTTTACCCTTAAAGCATTCCATGTCCTTTGTTAACCATAAATATGCTTCTATTAGTTTTGACTCATCAATAGACTTATTTTCTTTTGCTTCAACAATTACTTTACTCACTTTAAATACATATATTAACCAATTATAATACCAATTTCTATTTTCAGCACACTTAATAAAATCATTTAATTTATTTGAATGGTTTGTAATAATCCATTCAATGTTACTAATATAGTAATTTAGCGCAATTAAAGTGTCATTAGAGTATGAATCTGAGTCCAATAATATCTCAAGAGCAGTATCAAGATATTGTTCATCAATTATATACTTACCCTCGAATACATCTATACTTTCTACCCAATGTTCTTGTTCCTCAAGTTGGTTTACCAGTGCTTTTAATTCTTCAATTAATCCTCTCCTTGAATATTCAGTTATTATCACCGTCCTCTTATCATATGCGTCTTTAACTGCAACTTTTTCAATCTTATCAATCATATTTCGGCCAGTATCTAAACATGCACAAATAAAATATCTATACTCTTCTAATTGCTCATCATGACTCTTTCGCACTACTTGATTAGATTTCTTTGATTCTATGAGTAACCTTATATACTCGTCCCATTCAGGAATTACATTATTTTCAGAGCAGAGATAACAGACTTTTAATCCTTCACTGCAACTTAGTGCATTTCGTCCTTCGTAAACTAAAATATTTTCAAGTTTTTCGAACCCATTAATAAGACCTAATCCAAGATAATAATACTGAGAAACCTCATCAAATGAATATTCTAGACTGTAAATCATATTACTCAATTCAGTACATATGATTACAGCGCCATAATTTTTAGCTTTACAAGATGCCTTCATTAAAATCTCAAAATTGCTTTTTATAAAATTAATGTTATTACCATAAAAAACGCTGTCAACAACAAATTCCTTATTGCAATATTCTAAAATTTCTTCATAGCGTTTAGCTTCAAAAAGAAGTCCAAGTAAATTTAGATACGACTTTCTATCTTCATAGAATCCCTTTTTTTTCAACCAGTCTATCAAGTATGAATAAATGGCTTTATCTACACTAACTTCATTTTCTTCTAGTAATTCAAGAACATATCTTCTAAAACTTTCATGATAAATTTTATAACATCCAGAGCAACTACTATAAGATAATATACTTCTAATAGCCTCTAAACTTTTAGAAACATATACACCTAAAGAAGTAATCTCCTTAAGTTCAGATTCTGTTAATGGAAATGGAGAACCTGCCAATATTTGTGGCACCTTTTGACTTTCAGAGAGTTTTGTCATTAAAAATGAATAGTAATTTTCCAAATTGATATTATAAGCTGGGAATCCTTCAATCAATTCTCTTGTTATCATAACATGAGTATATTTAGATAATTCGTTTACTAAATACGTTAAATATAATGGATTCCCTTAACTTTTTTCAATCAATAAGTCTGATAACATACAGTGAAAATCCAGCTCAACGTCTGTTAAGCTATTATTTGTAATAAATTCTTTTACTTCACCAATGTCCCAAGGTTTCACTGAAAACTCCTTAAAGTTATGATTGCACAAATTAATAACCTCAGTAATTGGCTGTGAGGCTAAAATAACTTTTACGTTGTCAGGAAACATCAGCCGTGATATTACTTCCACAATTTCAGTCTCAATTTGTTTCATTGTTTCTTTATGAAAACTATATATTCTACCAATATGATCTAATCCATCTACAATTAATACTACTTCTTCTTTTATATTATTAATTAAAACTTGCAATTCATCAAAATCCACCCCATATTTCGAAATCTTATATGACTCTAAGTGTGGAAATGCCTCAATAATGGCATTTATTAAATTCGCTAAGAATACATTTATAGTTATTCTTTCTTTTTCATATAGATCATCTATTCCCGTATAACAATAATGCTGAATAACTTTAATTCCTTGTTCATCGAGAAAGCTTATAAAGTTTTGAATGAACCAAGACTTTCCTGAACCTGGTTCACCAAGTAGACATACTTTATTGTTTGTAAATACAAAATCCTTAAATTCATGATATCTTGTTGAATTTAGTACATTAATAGATCTATCAATCTTAAAACTCTGCTCAATGTTTCCGTAACTTTTCTTCAGACCTAAGTCAAAAATCAATTTATTTAGTTCAATAACTTCACCTCTTGCACGTAGTCCTTTAATGATATATATCAAGTGCATGGAAACATCAACTACTGATTTCTTATCATTTGGAAATTTCCCAATACCAAAGAGCCTTAGGCTATTTATAACCAAATTCTCTAAGTCACCAGGATTAGTAAAATCTGTACTTGATTTTGGAAGATTCACTTCAATAGTTAAATCATTAATAAATTTCTGAAATTCATCTCTATTAATATCCGTGGACTTCCCTCTTAATCGTCTCCATGATGAAATAGGAATTCCATCTGAAGGCCATATACTTTCAAGATTAATTTTTAACACTTTAACATCATTACTTTTATACAAATTAGTTACATCTTGCTCTACTAAAAAATCAATGTCTTGAGAATCCATAAGCAACTCCCATGCCAAACAAATCCTGATATCAATATTCTTGTCTTTCGGTAATTCTTGCCATGATCTAAATAATGTATCTAGTGCTAAATCGTATTTTTCAGAAGACAAATCTGCTTTTTCAAATATTTTATTATCACTATACTTAATCTGTTTCTTCATTATTGAATCACTTGTAATAATAGTAATATCATCAAACTTATCATTTTCAGATTCTTTTTGATCAATCTTGAAGATAGCACTGTCATCAGTTAATAACATATTTATAATATGATATGCCGTAAATAAATCTTGGTATTCATATCCTTTATGAGCATCTAATAAACTCATAATCTAAACCTCCTTCAAGTTTCTATATTTCTAACTATATAGCATAATCTCAATTTATTTATGATTTGGTTATCTTTTCATTATTCTAAATAATTAAGTTAAATAAAAATTTCTATTTCACTCATAATTTTAGTAATTTATTTACTATATATCAACATAATTTACCTAACAATTCCAAAAAACCATTTATATTTTATGAGCTCTACATAAAATTCATTATATAAATTAATACATATATCATAAAGATAATAGATTTATAATTATATATACTACTCTAATCTTCTCATCTTTATATAAACATAAATACCACCATCAACATCATTACACACCACATCATTGCCAGTATAAATAAACCCTGGATAAAGCTTCTCAAAGACTTCTCTTTCCCCTTGGTTTTGTGATAGCTCATATAATTTTTTATTTGAATACTTATAATCATTAATCTTTGGCAATGGTATAATTATATTCTTAGATTGACTCCATCTTTTCTTTCCTCTAGGATCCTTTGAAAGATAATTTGCTAATTCTTCAAAACCTAGTTCATTAGCTTGCATTCTATTTGCATTAGCTGTGCCTTTTCCCCATAGTTCTTCTGCCTTATCTCTATCCATTCCAGATATTATAATGTGATGGTGGATTCTTGTTTTTGTTCTTTTATCATCTGTAGCTTCTCTATATTCTAAAACTGCTATATATTTTAATTCATCAAGTCCATTCCTCTTCCTAAAGTTTTTAATTCTCCTAATATAATTATTTCTATCACGAATAGCAGTCTCTTCACTATTTGGAAGATTAGCTGCATCATAACTAAGGCTAACTATTAAATCCTTATTATCAAAGTTAGCATGAATTCTTCTTCTTAAATTCTTTCTTGCATTTTTATCATTTAGGTTCTTTTGTTCCTTTCTACTCTCCTTCTTTTTCTTTGATCTACTTTTCTTTTGTTCATATTTAGAAATAGGATATATTTCTACTTCTAAATATTTACCACATAGAAATCTCTTCTCTCTAATAGCCATACCCTTTACCCCTATAACTTTATTTCTTAAATTTAAATAACGTTCTAAAGATAATACCTATTACAAGCTCTCAAAGTCCTTAAATTAAGTACCTTTAAAAAACAGTTTATTTACAGAGAAAACTCCCTATTGTATAATAAAAATAGAGAGTTTTATTAAACTTTTCATCAAGACACATTGAGATTAATCTTGCCGGATTGCCAATGTGTCTTTTGCTGGTAAAATATTATTTTCATAGCTTAATCTCCAAAATCTTAAGTGTACCAGACCATTTAATATATCTAAAATTCTTGTTCCCTTTTTTAAAAACTTGTATTTTACTAAATTCTTCTTCTGTAACATATGTGCTTTTTACACATTACCTTCACTCTAGTTCTAAAACTAATTTCAAAGTATTAATATCTCTTAATTCAACCATGTAACCTCTTCACCTTTAAGAACACTTAACTCAACCCTAAGCCAAATCAGCATACTTCTTAAAACCTCTATTTCAAACTTTATATTTTCAATGGAACTCTTCATTAAATAATACCTGATTTTAGCTAAGTCTCTATTAAGTCTAAGCTGTGCAATTTTCCCATACCTCTATATTAATTTCCATATTTTATCCCTCCACATTTAATAATTTAATTTCATTTTCTAGCACCAATGGAACTTTATAATTAATAATTATTTCTTTTACCATATCTATAGAAATTGCATTATCTATTACTGTAGTCACTGGATTCTTTAAATTATTGGTTGCTCTTTTTTAAGCCACCCTTATAAAATCAATTTCTTCCTCAAATCCATACTCAACCATTCTTCGGAACCAATCCTTATACTTAGTTCCTATTTCTAAAAACTCATCTAATTCTCTACCACTTACTAATTGTCTACCTTCTCTTTCTATTATCTTAATTAATTCCATTACTTAATCACTCCATTTCTAATTATCTCCTTAGCTAATACTTATTAAATTCACCATTTAACAAATTCTTTATTATGTTAATCCTTATTGGTTAAGGCTAATTAGCCTATTTTTCATAAGTTAATCAAAGTACTTACAATCATTTTCTTCAAGATAATCAACAATTAAATCTATTTCCTCAGACGTAAATTTTTGTATTGCAATATCTGTTAATATATCTATTAACTTATTTTCTAAAATACTCATATCTTCTGGATAAATACATGTAATCGTCACTATCTCGCCCCCTATAAATTAATAATCTATACTATGCTTGTACACTTCTTTTGGTTACACTTAGTAATACTTTATACACTAAAGAAAAGATTGAGATTGTATTTATCTAAAGAACTTATTAGGATAAATCTAAAATATATTTATTTTAAAATAATGTTGCATATATTAAACTGAGGTGATTAGATGAAGATTGCTATTTACTCAAGAAAGAGCAAATACACAGGAAAAGGTGATTCCATAGGTAACCAAATTCAAATGTGTAAGGACTACATTGAGACTAATTATAGAAATAAAGACCATGAATATATTATTTATGAAGACGAAGGATTTTCTGGTGGAAATATCAACAGGCCAAAGTTCCAGAAGCTTCTTAATGATATTAAAAAAGAAAAATTTGATATTCTAATATGCTATAGACTTGATAGAATTAGTAGAAATGTATCTGACTTCTCCACTACCTTAGATGAAATTCAAAGCTATGGAGTTGATTTTATAAGTGTTAAAGAACAATTTGATACAACTACTCCAATGGGAAGAGCTATGATATACATAGCATCAGTATTTGCCCAACTTGAACGTGAAACCATTGCTGAACGCGTAAGAGATAATATGATTGAACTAGCCAAGTCAGGAAAATGGTCTGGAGGTAGAACCCCTCTTGGCTTTGATAGTGAAGGTTCATCTTATATTGATGAAGAAGGAAATGAAAGAAGATTAGTTAAACTTGTGAAAAATGATGAGGAGCTAAAACTAGTTAATCTTATTTATGATACTTATCTAAGAGAAGGTTCATTGCATAAAACAGAAACTTACTTTGCTTCTCACAACATTAAATCAAATAGAAATATCCTTCTTGAAAAAACATCATTAAAGGTAATCTTAAATAATCCTGTTTATGCAATAAGCTCTCCAGAACTTAAGAGGTGGCTTGAGGATGATGGATGGAATGTATATGGTGAACCTGATGGCAAACATAGCTATCTTAGTTATAATAAGACAAAGCACGTAACTAGAAATGGGAAATCAATGAAAATACCAAACGATAAAGAAAATTGGATAGCTGCAATAAGTAATTGCCCTGGTATAATTGAAGCAGATAAATGGATTCAAGTACAAGAACAATTTAAAGGCAATAGAGGTTCATTCCCTAAAAAAGCAAGAACCCACGATGCAAAACTTGTTGGAAAAATATATTGTGCCCACTGTAATAACTACATGCAGGTGATTCATGGAAATATTAAAAAAGATACAGGAAAAAGACAACACTACTACTCCTGCTCATTAAAAAAGAAATCCAAAAATGAATTATGCAAAAACAAAAATGTTAAGATAGATGCTGTAGAAGATTTATTACTCCAAGAGCTAGAAAGACTAGATAAAAATAAAAAAAGCTATATTCAAAGCCTTAAAAAGAAAAATAACTCAGTTAAGAAAAATAAAGATGTAAAACAAAAGCAGATATCAATACAAAAAGAAATTGATGCCAAACAAAAAATACTTAATAATTTAATAGATAAGTTAGCAATTGCTGATGACCTAGATGATATAATAATACAAAGAATAAGATCCACTAAAAATGAAATGCAAGAGTTACAGAAACAACTAGATGAAATATCAAAAGAGATAGAAGATTCAAACTACAAGAAATTAGACCTAGACTTTATAAAAAGCTTACTAGAAAAGTGTGCTGATATAAGAGAACTAGATTCTAATGAACAAAGACTCCTAATAGGTGTTTTAGTAGATAAGATTCTATGGGATGGTAATACTCAAGATGTAACAGTATATTTCATTGGAAGTGGAGACGTAAAAAAAAAGTAGACTCTCTACTTCCTGATTTATTCCAATTGTTGCAAATTCAACCACACAGCATGACCAGTATCAAGTAAAACTATATTTTCTGCAAACTCCTTAAGTGCATATTGTTGACATACCTTTGTACTAAGCTTACCATAATTTACATCTTCATCAGGAACCTTTAAAACAACTACCCCTGTTTTATCTAGTTGCTCTCTAATTTCATTAGATAAACTTTCCTTTGCAAGCTTACAAGATCCTGAAAATGCTCCAAGTGCATCTCCATCTCTTTCACCTTGAATATCTGAAACTCCACATCTTGCACTTATACTTAATCTTGGTCCAAAAGCAGGGCAACGCAATATACACATAGAACATCCATTACCATATCTTAAACAATTCCCCATAGGTCCTGTTGAACCAGTTGTTTCAATAAACACATCACCTTTAACGTAAGTGTCATCACTTAATAAAATTCCCCTTATCTTATTGTTTTCAACATCAACATCTTTAACACGACTCTCTAAATGAAGATGTATTCCTAATGATTTCAAATAATCTCTTACTACACCTTCAATAATATTAACATCATAAAGAGTTGCATGTTTATGACCAGGGAATTCTATATTAGCATGTCTTGCACATTTATCTGTTATTTCAATTAAGTCTCCTGCCCCTAAAGCTATAAGCTCTTCTGATGCAGTATAACGTCCATTATTTCTCATTATACCACCAACATTACCAAGTCCAAGTAAAAGATCTGTTTTTTCATAGATATGGACATCTGCTCCAGCTTTCTTCGCTGTTATTGCGGCAGCACAGCCTGACCAACCTCCCCCAACAACTACTACCTTCATATTAATCTCCTCCCCTCAAAAATACCTCTTGGACTAGCTTGTACTTTACAAAATCTCTTTACTCTATGACCTGAAAATCTAGCTGTACAACTTCCGCATACACCTTCTCCACAACACATCTTAAAATTATTGCAACATGATAAATCTATATCTTTTCTATCTAAAGAATCTAAAAAATCAATAACACTATAAGTTAATATATCTGCTCCAGCTATATGGATTAAAGATATATTATTATATTTAACAATAGATTTTATAGCAACCTTTCCCTCTGGTGATAACTCTCCTTTTTCTATTAAATTCATCTCTTGAGGTACTATATTTAATTTATCTAACCACTCCGAAACATATATTTCCTTAAAAGGTTGTTTATCTAATAAAAGTGTTACTGTATTACCATTTTCGACTAATCTGTCAATTACAGGCATCATAGGTGCCATACCAATACCTCTAGCAATAACTAAAGCCTCATTATTTTTTTGTTTTCTTATGTTTTTTAATCCAAATACTCCGTTCCAATAAGGTCCTCTTATTGTTATATTTCCTCCAGACTCAATATTTAATAATTGCTTAGTCTTAATTCCTCTTATTTCTATCATAATAGATATTATATTAGTTTCTATATCTGATTCTAAAATCGAAATAGGAACATCAAAATATACATTTTCTTCACTTCTAATAAAAATAAAGCTACCAGGCCTTGCTAAATCTATTACAAGCTTATGCGGTGCTTCAAATTTAATTAATAATACATCATCTGGATATAATACCTTTTCACATACTTTACAAGTATACGTTTTTCTTTGCTCTTTTGCCTTGTTTCCATTATCATGAAGTTCTTGATATATACATACTCCCTTCCAATTTAAACAATCACAAAAATGACTTCCTTGCAATTGTGAACAAAGAATACATTCACCCTTCTCAGCTAAGTGACACGGGCAAAATTCAGTCCCTGCATCTATACAATCAATTGTCTCCTTAAACATTTAAACTCCTAAAGTAATACTATACACTATATAGATTATTTTAAAAATTTCTTTTTGTTACTATAAGTCCTCTGATATATAAAATATTCTACTATATTTTAATAAATAAACTTATTACATGTTTAATAAGAAATTATTCATATATTTAATATAATTTATAAACATAAAAAGCCACAACATATATAAAATAGTTAACTATCTTATATATGTTGTGACTAAAATGTCTTCTTTAATCTTCAGCGAATTTTCTGCTAATTACTTTTTCTTTACTTTTCCAGAATAATACTGCTGATATTATTACTAATAAACAGAATCCTGCATATATCCAGAACAACTGATTACCCATACTACCAAATAGAATTATTAATGATCCTATTATAGCTAATGTTGGATTTATTTTAGAATTCCAAACGCCTTTAATTTCACCACTTCTTCCCAGTTGTAATACCTTAAAGTATAAAATAATATATAAAGTATAACTCATTGTTATTGATATTTCTGATATATCTGAATTTGGAAGAATTTCAAATTTAGTTGTTATATAATGAACAACAAACCATACTAAAGATACTAAAAATGCAACTAAAGCAGAATTTACAGGCATTAATAATTTTTCATTTACTTTAGAAACAAACTCTGAATTAGGGACCATATTTCTTTCTGCTAAAGAATGTGGTAATCTTATCATCCCTAATGTTAATCCGTTAATTGTTCCCATTATAGATATTATTACAAACACTAATACTATTTTAGCTCCCCATGGACCTAATAAATTATTAGCTGCTAAATCAACATGAGCATCACCAAGAGCCATAATTGTTTCTGGTCCTAAATAAATACTTATACCAACAAAATATAACACATACATAGCTAAAATAAATATTGGTGCTATTATTAAAGCCTTTGGTAAATTTCTTTTCGAATCTTTTATTTCATGTCCTATAGATGTAGACACTACCCAACCATCAAATGAAAATGCAATTGGTGCTATGGCAGCAATCCAACCAACTGATTGCATTGATGTTACATGACTTAATGTAATATTGCTTGTATCACCAAAAATTAACCCTGCAATTGCAATTAAAATCAAAGGTATTAATTTTATAACGGTAGATGCATTTTGAAATAATCCACCTAACTTTGCAGATAAAGTATTCATTATAAATAAGAATGCCATAATAGCAAAACCTATTAACATTTGTATTTCTAAAGTACCTTCTACTCCAAATAACATACATATATATATTCCTGATACCCAAGAAACAACTGCTATTAAAGTAGGAAAATATAAAAATGTTTGGAACCATCCAAATGCACATGCTAGTGATTTATTATAATTCTCTTCTGCATATGCTATTATTCCTCCTGATTGTGAGCTTCTAGATGCAAGTTGTGATATTGTTAAACTTCCAAATATTATTGCAATAGCTGCTATACAAAATACTAATACTCCTAAAGCAATACTTCCATCTGTCGCGACTAATATATTATCGCTTTTAAAGAATATCCCAGATCCTATAACTATACCAACTATCATAGTTATGGCTGTAAACAATCCATATTCGTTCTTCTTCATGTTTTTCCCCCCATTGTTCTTTCATAACTTTTCTTAAAAATAGAGCTTTTCACCTTTTATTTCCTATGAAAATAAAGGTTAATTATTCTATTATCTGCTACGTTTCTATAAATATATCATGAATTTATTATTTAGTAAATATTAGATTGTATTTTTTTTATTTTATCAATTTTATTTTAACATTTTTAACAATTTATTGAAATATCATTCAAAAATCTTATTTCCCATTTGAATAAAGCTTTGTAAGGCCATAAAGAATTTTATATCACATCTTTCATTACTATTTATTATTTTTATAGCATCTTCTTTAGATAACAATATTGTTTCTATATCCTCATCTTCTTCTAAATTTTCATCAGATACTTTTCCAGAACATGTACAATAAACTAAAGAAACTGATTCATCTGTCATTCCTGGTGATAAATATAATTTTTGCCCCATTTTATTTTCTATAACTTTATCTAAATCTAACCCTGTTTCTTCCTTTAACTCTCTTTTTACTGTTGATATAATATCATCATTATTATCTATTAAACCTGCTGGTAATTCGTAAACATAATTATTTAGAGGTATTCTAAATTGTCTTATTGCCACTAATTTCTTCTCTTCCTTATGATAAGCTAATATAACAACTGCATCAACTTTATCCTCTTTTCCATTAAAGAATTGCTCTTCTAATACTTCTTTGCTTTTTCTAGTGGCAATAGTCCAAGTCTTTTTATTTCCACCTTTATTTATATAATTAGCATTATAAAGACTTAAAAATTTAGTTTGTGCTAATGCCTCTATATTTTGTACTTTATTTTTCATTTTACAATTCTCCTCCATTTTATCCTATAGATATATTTTTTTATATAATACTATCTTAAAACTCCTTTATAATTATAACTTATATATTTATATTTTATAACATAAATTTATGCAATAAAAGAAAAAAGCACTAATAATTAGTGCTTCCTTTATTAACTATTTCTTCAAATTCATTTTCCGTTATATCTTTACCACAAATCAATGCTTTTTTTACTAATTCTTCTCCCTGATTATTTAAAGCTACTTTACCGATTATATCTCCAGAATTTTTATTTATTGTATTGAAAACTTCTACTTCTATAGACCCTTCACCCTTAAATCCATATTCAAAGTCACACTCTTCAATAACACTTCCTAAACTGATAAATTCTGATGTTTTTGCAATATCCTTTACATTTTCATTCTTAAAGGAATAGTTATCTACAACATATTTATATATATTTTCTGTAACATTCCATCTATCACTACAATTTAAAACAACTATAATTATATTTCTTCCTTCATGTTTAACTGAAGATACTAAGCATTTTCCTGCTTGCCCTGTATAACCTGTTTTAACTCCATTTGCTTCTGGAATTTTATATAATATCTTATTTATATTGTTATAATCTCTTGTAAAATTTGAAGTATCCATAGTTATACTTTTTGTTCCACAAATTTGACAAAACAACTCACTTTCCATAGCTTTTGTAGTTAAAAGAGCTAAATCATATGCACATGTATAATGTTTAGCACTATCTAACCCATGTGGACTTTCAAAGTGTGAATTTATTAATCCCAAACTAATAGCATAATCATTCATTATCTTAGCAAACCCTTCAACACTTCCTCCTATATCTTCAGCAATTGCTATAGCTGCATCATTACCTGATTTATACATTAATCCGTATAACAACTCTCTTAATCTTATTTTCTCTCCTGCTACATATCCTACTTTTGACCCTCTAATAGATGCTGCATTTTTACTTATAGTAACTTCTCTATCTAAGTCTCCATGAGTTATTGCAACCAAAGCTGTAAGGATTTTTGTTGTGCTGGCCATTGGTACTATTTCATCAGCATTTTGTTCAAATAAGACTTGCTTTGTTTTGCTATCTAAGGCTATTGCGTTCCTTGCTGAGACTTTAATACTATTTAGTATATTATTCATATCTACATCATCTATTTCATCATCTTCAAGTATTGCTAATTCATTATCATCTTCATCTTCAAAACATTGAGCATATGCACAATTACTTAATAATTGAAAAATTATTAAAAACAAACTCAAAGTTATTCCTACTTTTTTAAATTTTATCATTAGTATCACTCCTATTTTCTCCTTACACATGTAGTATTTTCATTTATAAAAATTTTAAACCTAAATAATAAATTTTTATGATTTATATTTTATTTTTGTGGCAATACTATAAAAAGCTAGTGGAGGTTAATTATGTTTTTTTTTGTAATCATTATTTTTTTAATATTAATTTTATTTATACCTATTCCTTTAAAGTTTAAGCTTCATTATTCAAAAGATATGTATTATATAAAATTTTATAATATTAATATAATATCTCATGATGATGGTATGCTTAAAAGTTTTTTAGATAAAAAAAAGAAAAAAGATATAAATATAAAAGATTCAAAAACAAAAAGTTCTAAACTTAAAGATTGTATTGATATTGATTCTAAGAAAAAAAATTTAAAACCTCTTATAAAAACCATTTATATTACTCTAAAAAAAAATAAATTCAAACCATCAATAAAGTTTTCTAGTGATATTATTTATTCTCTAGGAGATGCAAGCAAAACTGCTATATGTTTGGGTCTATTTTATAATATTAACCCCATTTTAATTTATATTTTTTCTATATTATTTAAAGTTAAATTATTAAAGAATAATTTTAAGCCAATATTTAAAGATGAAATACTATTTGAGTTTACAATAAGTAGTATAATTACCTTTAATTTAGCTCAAATTATTTATATATTCTTTATTATTTATAAATCTATTCGTAAAAATAGGAGGTGACTCCCTAAATATAGGGATTATTATGACTGATAAACATGAATTAGAAAACTTAATGAGAAGCACTATGGAAAACTTACGTGATATGATAGATGTTAATACTATAATTGGAGATGTTGTAGAAACTAGTGATGGTACTTCTATTGTTCCAATTTCTAAAGTTTCTTTTGGTTTTGCATCTGGTGGAAGTGAATTTGGTAATCATACTTCCCTAAGAAGAGAAGATGAAAAATATCCTTTTGGTGGTGGATCTGGTGCTGGAGTTAGTGTTAAACCAATTGCTTTTTTAATTATTAAAGATGGAATGGTAAGATTACAACCAGTTGATTATGATAATAGTGTCGATAGACTAGTTGACTCTATCCCTCAAGTTCTCGATATGGTAAAGGGATTCTTTAGTGATAAGAAAGTCGATAATAACGATATAGTATAAAAAAATATAGCTACTGAAAAAACTATTCAGTAGCTATATTTTTTTATACTTCTTTATCTGATGCAACTTCTGCATCTTCTATATAATTTTCAGTGTTCTCATCTTGCATTTCATCATTAATATCTTCAGAGTTCATATCCTTAAGTGCTTGATTTAGAACATCCATAGAGCTCTTAGCCTCTTCACCATTATACAAATCAAGTGATGGCAATTCTTTTAATGTTTCTAATCCGAATTGTCTTAAGAATTCATCTGTAGTTCCATAAAGTATAGGTCTGCCTGGAACTTCTAATCTTCCTATATCCTTTATCAATCCCTTTTCAACAAGCTTTTGAATAGCTGACTCTGATTTAACACCTCTTATTTCATCTATATCAATACGTGTAATTGGTTGCTTATATGCTATAATTGCTAAGCTTTCTATAGATGCTTGTGAAAGTGAATGTCTTTTATTCTTCTTTAATAACTTTTGAATATAATCTGAATTTTCACTTTTAGTAACTAGTTGATAAGCTCCATTTATACTTATTAATCTAATTCCTCTGCTTTCCTCTTCATACTCACTCATCATTTCTTTTATTATTTCTTCAACAACCTTATCCTTAATTTCTAAATTATTACTTAAATCTCTTAATGATAAAGGTTCTCCACTTACAAATAGCATTGATTCTATAGCTGATTTTATATTGGCCTTTCTAGATAGCTCTTTAAATTCATACTGCTTCACATCAATATTACTCACTATCTCTCCTCCTCTTGATAAGTATATTTCCAAAACTCTCATCTTGATAGACGTTAATAGTTCTAATTTTTATAAGCTCAAGTAACGCTAAAAATGTAACTACAGTTTCAAGTTTACAAGAACTTTCTTTCATTAAATCCTCAAATCCAATTACTTTATTTGAATTAACTCTCTCTAAAAGCTCGTTCATTTTATCTTCAACTTTATACTTATCTACGTATATTTTCTTTTGTACTACATTAAATTTATTTTGCTTTTCTCTATAGTTTTCTAATATTTTATTGTAAATATTATATAAATCTAATAATGTTATATTTTTAAATATATCAACATTATTAACTGGTTCACTTTTAACTTCCTCAATTATTTCTGGCTTCTTACTATAAACATCGCCTTGATTTATATATCTCTCTTTAAAGAATTCAGATACTGATTTTATCTTCTTATACTCAATTAATTTTTCCATTAATCTCTTTTCAATATCTTCTTCATTTTCTTCCTCTTCTACTTTTATCTTAGGAAGAAGATTTTTTGATTTTATCTCTATTAATGTAGCTGCAACAACAATAAATTCTGATGTTATCTCAAGATCCATAACTTTTCTTGTATTAAGATACTCTAAATATTGATTTGTAACTTTATATATTTCTACATTATATATATCCATCTTATTCTTCTTTATAAGATGTAATAATAAATCAAAAGGTCCTTCAAAATCTGCCACTTTAATCTTTGGCAATTCCATTAATTCATCCCGCCTTTATGTTTTTATTATGCTAATTTTAAGGGTTTCATAACTTATATAATAACAATTTTCTTTTAAAAGAACAAGCCTTAAAGATGCTCATGAAAATATATATCTTTAGGCTCATCTTGTAATGTGTAATCCTCTACTAAAACATAAAAATCACTATCAAAACGTATCTTACCATAAATATTAATCCATTGCCCTTCTTCTAAATTAGATTTTATACCCTTTAATTTTATTTGTATTTTTTCCTTATCAGCTTGACAGCATTTTATCACTTGCCTAGTTATAATCATAAAATCTGAATTATTTTCATCTTTATCAATATATCCTAAAAATAATATATTTTTCCCTTCATATTCATCTTTATGTTCTTCAATTTTATTTAATATATCATAATTTTCACTATTTATAATTATTGCATCAGTATGATTTTTAAATAATAAATCATCATTTATATCCTCATTTCCTTTTAACAATGGGAAAAGGTATAATAATATTACTCCAATACACAATGTGAATGTTACAGGAATAAATTTATTTGTAGTTTCTACTCTCCTCTTTATTGTAAAAATTCTACCAAATTGAAATACAGTAAAAATACTTAATATTATTATGCTTAAATAGAAATAAATAATCATATCACTACTTACAAAATTAGTTATATTTCCACTTCTTATTAAAAATACTATAGACAAATCTAATAATATTAATATAATAAACCATATTAACTCATCAATATTAAATTTCTTCATACACACCTCTTATATTAGTCAAAAGCTAAAAACTTAATTATCCAATATTTTTGAATTTATACTACTGCTAAGCATATTCCAAATACAACTATACAAATTATTAAAAGTAATTGTAATACAAAGCTCTTTTTAAAAAAACCAAAAGATAATATTAAATTTTTTAAATCCATCATTGGCCCTAATATTAAAAATGCTATTACTGCCGCCACTCCAAAATTATCCATAAATCCTTTTGCAACAAAGGCATCTGCTTCTGAACATAAAGATAATAAAAATCCTAATAGCATCATTATTCCTATTCCAGCTACTTTTCCTGATGTCATATTATTAATTAAACTATCTTGAAGAAATACCACAAAAATACTTGAAAGAAGCGCCCCAAAAATAAAATAAACACTAATATTTAAAAACTCATTAG
Source organism: Clostridium sp. (assembly GCF_026168755.1). Taxonomy (GTDB): domain Bacteria; phylum Bacillota; class Clostridia; order Clostridiales; family Clostridiaceae; genus Clostridium. The sequence goes on from NZ_JAPFDR010000010.1 coordinate 61,697, forward strand.
ATGCATTTAAAAATAAATTTTTGATTTTACCTTTTAATGAAATATAATAATTATTACTAAAAGTACAACAATCACAGTAAAGAGCAACTTCTTCACTTTTTAAAACTTCTGTATTTTTCTTTTTATCATAAATGAATCCAACAATCCTTCCAACTATTAAAGCTCCTATTACTCCACCTATTGTTCTATATATAGCAATATTAATATCATTTGGAAATGCATAATATGTAGACATAATTACAACAGGATTAACTATAGGAACTGCTGACATAAACGTTATTCCAACTCCTATGGGTAATCCTTTTTTTATTAAACTTCTTGTAATTGGAACTATTGCACATTCACATACTGGAAAAAGTATTCCTGATATAGCTGCTATAAAATATGCTATGATACTATTTTTAGGAATTATTTTTTTTATTAATTCATCTGATACGTAAATTTGAATTAAAGCTGATAATACTGCTCCTATTAATAGAAACGGTAATGCTTCAACGATAATCCCTAGGTAACTCCACATCCATGATTCAAATTTACTTATACTCACTTTCTCACCCGCTATCTTACTTTCTCATATACTCTATTAATTTTACCCTCATATTTCTTACTAGCTTTTCCTCTAACAACTTACTATTTTCTAAGGCTAAATTAAAATCATTATTGCCTTCTGTTTTTATTATTTGTGCCTTATGATTTAAACTTTCCAATAGTTTAACCCCCTTTTCTACTTCCAAACTTTTTTCTACATTATAATTATTAATTACAATTACATCACTATTTTGTATAAATGGTAATAATATTTCTCCCATATTCATAACATAGAACTCAATTTTTCTTCCATCACAAATAAAATAAATAGTTGAAAGCTTTATAAATTTACCTGTTTCATTATCAAATACGCACTTATATAAATGCTCTAATGTATCTGTTCCGTTATATTCTATAATTATTCTATGAGGTTTATATTTTTTTACTATTTCATAAATTTCATTATTAATTTCTAGACTATCCCCCATAAAACTAATATGTTTTACACTTTGTCCATTTTCATTAAATTCATTTATTTGAGTCTTGCCACTTTCACAAGTAACAACAACTATTTTTTCTTTATCTGCAATTGTTTTATTTATTAAGGAATTAATAAAGGCTGACTTACCAGCCCCTAAAAATCCAGTAACTACATCTATGCCAACCTTCATTTCTCCACCTTCTTAACTAATTAAAATTTTGACTTTTACTTATAAGAAAAACTTCTTAATCTTCTCTTTATCTAAGTTCGTCCCAATAAATGAAATAACAGTTTCTCCTCTATATGCTATCTTTTGCATATTTATTTCAGATAAGGTGTAATCAAATTGTTCTTTACCATTTTTAGTATTAACAATCCCCTTTGCCCTAATTATTTCACCAAATTCAAAACTACTTTTTATAAAATTAAACTTACTTAATAATTCCTCTCTAGATACATCTCTATCTATTTTTAAAGCAAAGCTTTCAAATAAATTTTCTTCACTTTTTTCCTTTTTAATATTTCCATAATTGAGATTACTCTTTCTAAAGTTAGCTTTTTCCTTTACATAGCTTCTATCATTAAAGAAAAATACTTTTGGAATTAACTCCTCTGATTTTGTATTATCCCATTGTTTTCCCATTATTATTGCCTTAGAATTTAATTTATTGATTTCAGATTGTAATCTTCTCACTTCTTCATTACTAATATTTTGAGTTCTACTTAAAATTATAATATCTGCATTTTTTATCTGGTTAATAAAAAAACTCTTAAAGTTAGTTAAGTACAAATCAAACTTTTCTGCATCTACTACAGTTATAGATTTCTCTACTTCTGCTATACCCTTAAATTCTTTTTCAGTAAATACCTTTTTTATGTCACTTAATTTAGCAACTCCTGTTGGTTCAACTAATAATCTATCTACATTGCAATTTTCCACAACATCTAATATTGATTCTTTAAAATCTCCAGTAACTTGACAACAAATGCATCCTGCATTTATCTCTTTTACTAAAGTATTTGTTCTTTTTAAAACTGCACCATCAATACTTACTTCTCCAAATTCATTTTCAATTATGGCAATTTTCTCTTTATAATAACCTTCTTCTATAAGCTTTTTAATTAATTGTGTTTTTCCTGCTCCAAGAAACCCTGAAAAAATCTCTACTTTAACACTCATAACTCATTACTTTCCCTTATTATTGTTCTCAAAAAATTCTATGATTTATATGTAATATTTATGCAAATTTTATTTCTTAAAGAATACTGAATATTAAATTTATCTTATACATATAATAATATTGTAAACGTATCTCTGAGTTGTGAACGTTATACAACAAAAAGGAGCTGCTATTTAGCAACTCCTTTTTACTTATATTTTATTATTCTTATTTGTGCAAAGCATCTAAAACTAATTGAGCTGTAGAAATATTTGTTGCAAGTGGTATTGCGTATACATCACATAATCTTAGTAATGCATTAATATCTGGCTCATGTGGCTGTGATGTTAATGGATCTCTTAAGAATATAACTAAATCTAGCTTTTGCTCTGAAACTAGAGCTCCTATTTGTTGATCTCCACCAAGTGGCCCACTTTTTAATCTATGAATCTCTAAATTAGTATTTTCCATTATTCTTAGACCAGTAGTTCCTGTTGCATAAAGTTCTAATTTAGATAATCTTTCCTCATTTGCTTTTGCAAAATTAACCATTTCGTCTTTTTTCTTATCATGTGCAATTAATGCTACTCTCATTTGTACTCTCTCCCTCTTCTACTAAACTTTATATAAATTTTAATTTATAACTTAATTATTTTTTTGAAACATATATGTTATCTTTTATATAGAATCTCCATAAGAAATCTTTTGCCTCTTCAGCATAATCTATTCCTATTCTCTTGCTTTCAACAATTTCAAAGTTTTCATTATTATCATCAGTAATATATACTGCTCCCTTTTCATAAAGCTTTACTGCATTTAAATCCTTATTTAATAAATAAGCTAAACATAACTTTGATGGACCATTAGTTAAATTTTTTGATTGAACTTTTGTAAGTTCATCATATCTCTTATTATACCGTATATTAGAAATATAATCTAGTTCATTAATTGGTTCAATAGCTCGAATTAAAACAGCTTCAGCTACATCTTTTTTATTAGTAACAACGTTAAAGCAATGATATAAGCCATATATAAAATAAATATATGAAACTCCTGCATCCTCATATAATATTTCTGTACGCTTAGTTCTACGTCCATTATATGCATGACACGCTTTATCTATAGCTCCTATATAAGCTTCTGTTTCAACTATTTTTCCTTTTAGAACTTTACCGTCAACTTCTCTAACTAATACTTTTCCAAGTAAATCTTGTGCAACCTCTAGAGCACTTCTATTATAAAACTCTTTACTTATAATCATTTGTATCTCCTAAATTCAAATAAATCTATATTATTATTATTAATAGTATTTCTTATAATAACTATTAAAATACTTCCTTATTTAACCTTCGCACCACATTCACCACAGAATTTTTCTCCTTCAATTAAGCTTTCACTACAATTTTTGATTTATAATATTGATCCATATAATTTATCTTCTTTTGTATATACAGTAACAGTAAATGTTCCTAATGGTCTAAAGTTTCCATTAGTAGCAGATAAGTATCCTCTAAATTCTAACGTTACTTGATCTTCCAGCTTCTCTTGTAAAATTACTTTATCTATTTTAAAGTAAACTGGATCATTTTCACCTATTCCAAATTGTTCTCCTAAAAAATATACATTTTGCATAACACTTTCTTTTTCTTCACCTGAAATTAACTCAACTTCATCACTTGTGCTATCCCATTCACTTACAATAAAATCATATACTCCTTGATTTTTAGCTAAATATTCTGTTAATAAATTTAATCCAAAATCTACTTCCTTATATTCACCTTCAACGTATGGAATATCTCCATAATCATGATATATTAAATCTCCATTATTTAGAATATTTATGTCTTTACTAGATTCATATATTTTTCCAAGCGCGGTAAACTGTGTATATACCTTAGGTTCTTCTACTACCTCTTCAGTTTCTGTAACTTCATTATTTATATTATCATTGATATTTACATTATTCTTATTATTACCTGAACAACCAGTTAATAATCCTAACATAATAATTGCACATATTATCTTTTTATTCAAAATACTCACCTTCCCATATTTACATTTTAATATAAAAAAAGAGATTAATCCATTATATTAAATGTTTTAATCTCTTTGAAATATATTAATTTTCTTTAAACACCTTTTTTAAATAAATTTTTCATATTATCCTTTAAGTTATCTATGAATCCGCCTTTTTCAACGTCTCTATCACAATATAAATCAACTTCTCCAACTTTTTGATCCCCTAGATATACTTCACATTTTCCTACAACTTCACCTTCTGTATAGCTAGCTTTCATTTCATCTAGTACTATTTTGTTTATTGGTTCTCCATCGCTACCCTTTAAAGTAACAACGATTAAATCATCTTTTGCTTTTGCTATAAAGAATCTATCATTGCTCTTACCTAAATAAACAGTTTCTACATCATCATCTTTATTAAATAATTTCTTTCCTTCGTATTTAGAAAATCCATAATTCATTAGCATACTTGCATCACGGTTTCTAACTTTATATGTTGGAGCTCCCATTATTACTGCAAGCATTCTAACATTATTCCTAACTGATGTAGCACTTATACAATATTTAGCTTCTTGTGTAAAGCCTGTTTTTAATCCATCACAGCCATCAAAGAAACGAACTAATTTATTATGATTTACTAATTCTATTGGGCTTTTTCTTCCTTCAGATATAGTATCCATATATGTGCCACTATATTTTAATATAGTGGGATGCTTTAATAATTCTAATGACATTATAGAAATATCTCTTGCAGTTGTTACATGACCTTCTTCTGGTAAGCCATTACAATTTTTAAATGTTGTATTTGTCATACCTAATTCTTTAGCACGTTCATTCATAGCCTTTACAAATTCATCTGTTGAACCAGCTAAAAATTCTGCCATAGCAACAGCAGCATCATTTCCTGATGCAATAGCTATACCTTTTAGTATGTCTTCTACTGTTCTAACTTCACCAACATCAAGAAGCATAGTGCTTCCACCCATTTTCTTGGCATTTTCACTACAAATAATCTTGTCATCCAAGCTTATTTTTCCACTATCTACAGCTTCCATTGCAAGTAACATTGTCATTATCTTTGTAACAGATGCTGGCGCAAATTTTTCGTCTGGATTCTTTTCATACAATACTGCTCCACTTATAGGCTCAATAAGTATTGCAGATTTTGCATCTACATTCATTCCATCTTCTAAACATGCAGTATAAACATCATTTGGATATTCCTCCTCTGAAGCTTCCTTAACTGCAGCAATTGGAACAACTGTATTTAAACATAATAAACATAAAAGAATAATAGAGATTTTGTTAAATATTTTCTTTTTCATTTGTTCTCCTCCTTTTAAGCTTATTATTTCCTAAAAAAATAAAAATATGATAAAAAGAATTTAACATTCTTTTTATCATATTTTATAAACATTAAGTTATTATAAAACTTATTTAGATTGCCAGAATCCCCTTCAGTAATTCTAACTTAAATCTAAAAGTCGCTTAATAAAACTATCTTACTATATCATATATTAATGGTATATTTAAATCATAATTATCTTCAATAACTATATTTTCTAAAATACTTTTTCTAGCCTTTTCAATTTTCTCCTCACTATTTGAGTGTATGTATGCTAGAACATCTCCTTTATTGACCTTTTCGCCTCTTTTCTTATTTAAAACAATACCTACAGCTAAATCAATTTCACTTTCTTTAGTTGCACGCCCTGCGCCTAATTCCATAGCTATAAGGCCAAATGCTTCTGCATGAATTTTTGTTATATAACCATCTACAGGTGAAGTAACTTTCTCTACATATTTTGCTTGAGGGAACTTGCTATAATCATCAATTGGGCTAATATCTCCACCTTGCGCCTTAACAAAGTCTTTAAGCTTTTCTAGCCCTTTTCCATTTTCTATATTTTCCATAAGCATTTTTCTTGCTTCTTCTTCACTTTCTGCCATCTTAGCACAAAGTAACATATTTGAACCAATTGTTAATGTTAACTCTAAAAGATCTTTAGGACCATTGCCTTTTAATAATTCTATAGCTTCTATAACTTCTAAGCTATTTCCAATAGCATATCCTAAAGGTTGATCCATATCAGATATAACCCCAATAGTTTCTCTTCCTAAATGCTTTCCTATATCAACCATTTCTTGTGCTAGTTCTTTAGCTGTTTCTGGTGTTTTCATAAATGCACCATCACCAACCTTAACATCTAAAACTATTGCATCTGCACCTGAAGCTAATTTCTTACTCATTATGCTTGATGCTATTAATGACATATTATCGACTGTTGCAGTAACATCTCTTAATGCATATAATTTTTTATCTGCTGGAACTAAGTTTCCACTTTGCCCCATTATAGCAATATTAATTTTATTAACATTTTCCATAAACTGTTCTTCTGTTAGTTCAACTGAAAATCCCTTAAATGTTTCTAGCTTATCAATAGTTCCTCCAGTATGACCAAGTCCTCTTCCTGACATTTTTGCAACTGGAATTCCAAGTGATGCTACTAAAGGAGTTAAACAAATTGAAGTTTTATCTCCAACTCCACCTGTAGAGTGTTTATCTACCTTTACACCTTTTATATTACTTAAATCTATTTTATCTCCAGACTCAACCATAGAATTAGTTAAATCTGCTGTTTCTCTCTTATTCATCTTATTAAAGAAAATTGCCATAAGCATTGCTGATGCTTGATAATCTGGGATTTCCTCTTTAGTAAATCCATCAACAAAAAAGTTAATTTCTTCTGTTGTTAATTCTTCACCTTTTCTTTTCTTCATAATTAAATCATACATTCTCATAAGTCATTTCTCCTCCAGCTACTTTATTATATCCTTCAAGAAACTTTTACCTACTAATTCATTTTGTACATTAAAGAAATCTAATATAGTTTTTCCTATATCAGCGAATGTTTCTCTTGTTCCAATGTTAACACCTGGTTTAACACTTTTACCATATACAAGAACTGGTATATGTTCTCTTGAATGATCTGTACTGCTAGTAGTTGGATCGCAGCCGTGGTCTGCTGTAATTATAAGAATATCTTCTTCCTCCATTTTACTATAGATTTCTTGTAATCTATTATCAAAATCTTCAAGTGCTTTTCCATATCCAGCTGGATCATTTCTATGTCCATACAACATATCAAAGTCAACTAAATTTGTAAAGATAAGTCCTTCTTTTACAGTGTCCATATATTCTAAAGTCTTATCTACACCATCCATATTGCTCTTAGTATGAACCGCACTTGTAATACCCTTTTTATTATAAATATCTTCTATTTTACCAACAGCTGCAACTTCATAATTTGCATCCTTTAAATATTCAAGCATAGTTTTATTAAATGGATCTAATGCATAATCTCTTCTGTTAGAAGTTCTTTTAAAGCTTGGAGCTTCACCAATGAAAGGTCTTGCAATAACTCTTCCTACTGCCCACTTATCAACAAGCATATTTCTTGCTATTTCACACATTTCATACAACTTCTCAACTGGAATAACATCCTCATGCGCAGCAATTTGGAATACGCTATCTGCAGAAGTATATATAATAGGATATCCAGTTTTTACATGCTCTTCTCCCAAATCTTCAATTATTTGAGTTCCTGAAGCTACTATATTACCTAATATACCTTCAATATTTGCTCTTTTCTTAAATTCATTTATTATATCATCAGAAAATCCTTCTGGATAAGTATTTAAAGGTTCTTCAAGTATAACTCCACTTATCTCCCAATGTCCTGTTACTGTGTCCTTTCCCTTAGATGCTTCTTCACATCTACCAAATGATCCTATTGCATTATCACATTTTTTAGGGCCATTTACACCTTCTATATTACCTATTCCTAGTTTCTCTAATTCATTTATTTTAATACCCTTGCATGTTTTATATACATTGTCTAATGTATGACTTCCTTCATCTCCATAACTTTTGGCATCTTTTAATTCTCCAACTCCAACACTATCTAATACTATTAATATAGCTCTTTTCATATTGTTTTCTCCTTTCGTATATAAAGCCCCTTTTTCAAAGCTCTTAAGCTCTTGGATGGGAGTTCTTATAAACTAAGTTTATTTTATCATTGTTTATTATTTCATAGTAAGTATCCATATAAGTTAATACTTGATTTCCCAAAAGCTTTTGTACTGCTCTTACATTTGCTCCATTTTGTAATAAATGTACAGCAAAGGAATGTCTAAAGGTATTTAAATTAACATCTTTATTTATTCCAGCTTTATGAGAATACTCTTTTACTATTCTCCAAACACCTTGCCTAGTTAATTGATTGCCATTTAAATTTACAAATAAATTTGCTACTCCAGCAGAAGCAATTATATCTCTTACAGATAAATATTCCTTTAATGCAGATTCTGCACTTCTGCCTATTGGTATAAGTCTTTCATAATTTTTATTATCATGACATCTAACATAGAGTAAATCAAGGTTTACATCCTCTACTGCTAGACTTATTATTTCAGAAACCTTCATACCAGTTGCATACATTAACTCTAATAAAGCATTATCTCTTATTCCCTTATTGCAATCTTTATCAACTATCTTAATTATCTTATCTACTTCCTCCACAGTTAATATTTCTGGAAGTTTTTTAGATTGGTCCGTACTCTTATAATATATCTTGGGTATATCTCTAATTATTTTTTGATCCTTTAAATAATTATAAAAACTTCTTAAGCTAATAACAATTCTACTTATAGACCTTTCAGATTTTCCCTCTTCTAAAAGATGATCTATATAATTTTTAACTGTTACATTATCAGTTTCATCTAAATATATATCTTTACCATTTAGATATTTAATATACAAATTAACATCAGTTACATAAGCATAAACAGTATTATCACTTTTATGACTTTCAAGCAATGACTCCCTATATTCATTTACTATTTCTTTCATAATTCTCCCCATTCCCACCTTATTTATTATTATTCGACACTTGCTTTTAATTTCCTTTTATAATTATCTATTTATTAAACAACTTTATAAACATTTGTTACTACAAATTTAATGATATTTGGACAAATATATGCTTCAATAAAAGTACCGATAATAAATATACATGCAAATACCCCTATCTTTAAAATTAGTTCTCTCTCTACTATTCTATTTACTTTACCTTTATTAAAGAACCTTTCTTTAAGTTTTGTTGAAGAAAATTCAATTCCAACTATACTTAATGCAATAAAACAAGGAATATAAATAATATTTTGTGGTATTGTGGAGGCTAAAGCAAGCCATAATCCCTTTCCTTCAAAAGTTGAAATTAGAAAACTAAAAGTATATCCTAGTGTAAATCCTTTAACAAGATTTACAAGTAAAATTACTGGTGTACCAAATATAGTAAATGATAATGCTATTATTATTGTTATAAGTATCAAATTCTTCTTAAGCACACTTAATAATAAAACCTTACTATTAACTGGTTCCTTAACAATACTTTCTGTAAATGTAGAAAAATAGCTTGTAAGATCATTTGCATCATTTGCATTCATATACTTTACTATATATGTACCTAAAGCTATTCCTACACAGAAAAATATAAAAACCATTAAATAAAAAAATTTATTTTCCTTTTTATTTAAATTTAATTTACCTATTATATTCACTAAAAACACCTCCATATTGTTATATCTTAATAATATGATGGTATTTTCAAGTATATTCATAAGTGAATATATGTAAATTATAATTTTATATAATTTTTTTGATTTTTTTAATTTTTTCTCCTATTTCATTTAACTCTAAATCATAATTTGCTTCTAATATTTTTATAACCTTCTGAATATCTTCAATTTCATTTAACTTTTTTTCTTTTTCAACTTGCCCCCTTCCTAATCTATCACTTACAAACATTAGAATCATATCATTTAAATCTACTTCTTTTACTAATTCATTTGTTTTAGCAAAAGGTAAATTTTTAATTATATACAAATGATGCATATGATATTTTACTAAGGTTGAAATCCTTTTCTTTTCATCATCTTCATAATCATAATATGTTAATAACTTATCTGCTATTTTTTCTCCTTCAATATCATGATTATATGATATTAATTTCCCTTGTTTATTTTTTTTAGTTGTTACACCCTTTCCTAAATCGTGTAATAAGGCACCTAACATGAAGCTTGCTTTATCATTTGCAAAATCTCTTATTTTAGCTGCAGTATCTACTACTTGCTTTAAATGATTCCATACATTTCCCTCAGGATGATATTGTTTATTTTGCTCTATTTTTTCTAAATTTATCAATACTTCTAAAGGAGTATTTTTTAGTGAAGTTTTTATTTCTTCTAAATAAATTGATGGTCTATCATAAATAAGTAAATTTTCTTGTATTTCTTTTAATTTATTTACTTCCATAGTTTTCTCCTTTTTAATATTTTTTCATATATTCTTTTTATAATTAGTTTTCCTACATTATCATATTTTAAAACAAATTATTTTTTATAATAATAATTTATTTTATTGTAATAATATTTTTAATTTTAGGGTAATTTAAATATATTATTTATTTGAGGTGTAGTTGTTTTGGAAGAATTATTTAATAAATATTTACCTATACTTATTCATTTATTTGAACTTATGGGAATTTTAATATTAACATTAGGAGTTTTTACAGCCTTTTATCACTATATTCAAAAAAGATTCTTTAAGAAAAAAGTTAATATTAAATATGAATTTGCAGATGTTATGATTACAACTTTAGATTTTAAGTTAGCTTCAGAAATATTAAAAACTGTTACTATAAAAAGTATGGATGAGGTCGTAATATTAGCATCAGTGTTTATTATAAGAATAATCATGACATTTGTTTTAGAAAAAGAAATGCAGATAGAAGAAAGCAAAAAAGACACTTCTCATTAATTTATTTAATGAGAAGTGTCAAATGAATTATCACTAACAAATTTTCATCTATTAATACAACTAATTATTAAATTATAGTTATTTAACTACTTATTTTCTATTCTTTTTTCTACTTAATCCTAATCCACCAAGTAAAGCAATAACTCCACTCATTAATGTTCCAGCAACACCTGCTGTTCCTGTTTGTGGTAACTTACCATTACTTGAAGTTCCACTATTGTTATTATTTGAACCTGACGCTTGATTATTATTTGAATTTGATGAACCTGAACCTGAAGTTGAATTTGCAACTAAAGAATTCTTAGCTTTTTCAAGATTTGCTAAAGCTGTGTTTACTTCTTCTTGCGTAGCTTCTTCATTTGCCACTACTTCCTCAGCTAATTTAACTGCTTCTTTTAAAGCTTTTATTGTTTCTTCAGTATATTTATCAGCTTCATTTGCTATTATATTCTTAGCATTTTCTATAGCTGAAGTTAATTCAGATTTGTTTACTGCTTCTTTAATAGTTGTTGTTACTGTTGAAGTCTTAGTTTCTTCTTCTACACCCTCACCATCAGCAACCTTACCATTTATTAAATCAAATGCTACATTTTCTCCACTAGCTTTTGCTGTGAATGTTAATTTAACAATATCCTTAACATTTTCTAAAGCAGCTCCTAGTCCAGCTACTACTACCTTAACTTTTCCGTCTGCATCTTTTGCTTGAACAAAATATTTATCTGCATCTACTGAAATTGCTTCTTTAAATTCTACCTTTGTTTCATCATAATCAACTTCAAATTCCATAGCATACATATTTTCTTTTATATCACTTAAGTTAACATTAACATCAAAGTCATTTCCAACTGTTACTTCTTCTGCTACAGTCATATTAATTCCAGTTTGAACTTCTTCTGGTATTTCTTCTGCTACCTTATGAATAGTAAATTCTGCAGCTGAAGCAAATTTATTTGTACTATTTGTTGCTCCATCAGTAACCTTTATCTTAATATATCTAGCATCTACAGCATCAAACTTAGCAAGTTTATTAGACATATTATTATCCCAAGTAAATGTGCCAACACTAGTATATTCATCATCAGCATTAACCTTTACTGATATTTCACACTTTAATACTCTTCCATTTGCACTACCATCTTGTCTTGGAATATAAGTTATTTTATCTATATTTTGAACTTCTTTCATATCCACTTCAACTGTTGCTGGCAATGCTTTATACGGACTATAGTTTGAATGCCAAATAGTATTTAAATCATTATCAAATGCTAAATATGCAGGACCTTCAGTTCCATTGCCTGCTAATGGATTTTCATTGTCTGATGTAACTACGAAGTTAGTTGAATCTATAATAGTTTCATCTTGTGGTAATTCACTTCCAAGGACTATTCCATCAATTAATCCCTTAAATGAATTTGTAGTACTTCCTATACGTTCAAATGGAATAAGTAAAGTTGCAACTGGCCTATTACCTAAAGTATCAACTAATTCATTATTAACGTATAATGATGTTCTTTCATTTTGACTTGTAATAGTTAAATATACCCATTCATCATCTGGTAGTTGATAATTAAATGAGAAATTATCTCTTTCTCTTGTAAATCCAACATTACCATTAGCATCTACTGCTTTTATAGCATAATTATCAAATTTAGATGGTGATTCAAATAGGATTTGTTCTCCTTCAGGAGCATTTCCATCCTTCTTAACCCAGAAAGAAATTGAGTTTGGAAGTCCAACTCTCTTAATCGGAGTCTCTACATAACTTTCGCCCCCATTAAGTCTTAAAGCTTGTCCTTTCTTTCCTGCTTCAAGTGATACATTTTTCTTAGAAATTGAATTATATTCATTTCCTGATTTATCCAATATTTCTTCTTCTTCAAAATCATATTCTACATAGTTAGGAGTATCTGATTCTACAGTGTAATATGGGTTAGTGTTTGGAGCAGTACCTGTAATTGCAGATAATTCATTTAATTCTGCATATGTCTTATCTTCTCCTTCTCCCCACATTTTTTCTGAAAGTGCTGGAAGCGCTTTAAAAAATCTATCAAATACATCATATTCAGATACCTTTTGATTTCTCTTATCTATTTGGTCATTCCAAATAGCATAAGCAGCACCTAACATTTGGTCATCACCAGCTGGGAATTCCTTTCCTGCCATTACATTTGGTTCCCAATTATTATAAAGGTTTTGAGCATTTAAATAGTTTGCATAATAATTAGCTGCTGGAACTATATAAAGACTTGAATCAAGAGTGTTTATTAAATCATATCCTGCATTATACATCTGAGTTGGCTCTGCCCAATCTCTTGACCAAACATTTAATTGAACTCCTTCAGATCTAACTGGAGTTGTTCCATTAAGCCAAGTTAATCCACCCCACATACGAACTGTTCTGTCATTATCTTGAATATGTCCAAGAACAGCATCAGTAAATGCTCTATATTGTTCCTTATTAGCTTCATATTCATCAGTACCTACATGAACTGTCGTTTCAGTATCAAATACTGGGTTTTCACCTTCCATATATTCATTAAATAAATTCTTAACAAATTCTAAAGACTCTGGATTTCCTAAATCTAAATGATCTAAAACTGGTCTATTAGTTATTCTTGGGTTCCAGCCATCTAATGCTAAGTTTCTGAATACTTTAGTGAATGCTAAAGCATGAGCTGGAGTATCTATTTCTGGAACTACATTTATTCCCAATTCTCTTGAAGATTGAATGAAATCTCTAAACTCATCCTTAGTATAGAATACATCTGTAGATGTTATACCTTCACCTTTTTCATTTCTAAGATCAGATTCTAATCTAAATGCAGAATATGCATTGTATGCATCCTCTATATTAGACTTATCTGAATTTATATAATCTTCTAAGAATATATAGTTATCATTTAAGTGAACTTGTAAGTCATTTAGCTTATACCATGCCATTGTTTCAGCAAGTTCCTTTAATGAATCTAATTCATAAGATTTTCTTGCAACATCTAAAATAAATCCTCTTACTTTATATTTCGGATAATCTCTAACAATACCTTGTGGTAATGTAGATTTTGTTTGTTTTAATACTTGTAATACAGAACGAGTTCCATAGAAAGCACCTTGTGCTGATTTCGCTTCAATTTTAACAGAATCAGTAATTGTTATGATATTCCCTTCATTACAAAGACCACCATCTTCAGTTGCTAAAGTTAAAAAGAAACTATTTGCTGTCGCTTTAGTACCTTCTTCAACAGATATGTTTTTACCTAAAATATCCTCATAATCACTAGCAAATTTATTAGCTGTTTCCATTAATTCATCTTTATAATTACTATCTACAATTATCTTTGTGCTATCTGAAATTTCAAAATTTCCTTCTGTTCCATACCATTCAGCTAACTCTGGAATAACTTTAGGTTTTTCATTACCAACATTAGCTTCATATTTTCCTGGAACAAGTACTTGTAATGCTGCTGTAGTTTTTTCCTCTTCACCCTTCTTAACTTTGAAGTTAACTTCTACAGTTGTATCAACTAACGGCTCATATATAGTGCCATCCGCACCTATAATCTGTTCGTAATCTGCACCAACAAACTCTACCTCAAACCCTTCTGGAACTTCTGGCATTTGCATTTTTGAATCACCTTTATTTATAACTGGTGCTGTTATTGAAGCTACAACATCATCAATTGTGTAAGCTGGTAAATCTAATTTATTAGAGTATAATTCAAACTCATATATTGAAACTGTATTCCATTTATTAGTTACTCCAGATGCATTTGTACCTGCTTGGTCAAAATTATTTATTTTAACTCTAACATATTTAGCAGTCTTAGGTTGATCAAAGTTGGCAGCTACCCTACAATTATCATTTTTAGAAGTTCTTGACCATGCAGTTTCCCATTCTTGTCCATCATTAGAAACTTGAATTTCGTAATCAATTACATTATTTCTCTCCCAATTAATAACAAAACTTTGGATTGTTTTAGCTTCTGGTAATTCAATTTGTAACCAATGTGGATTTTCATTTGTTGCACTTCTAACTTCACTTGCCCATCTAGTAGTATCATTTCCATCATTAACCTTATCTGCTGTAAAGTTATCAGTCTCAGAAGCATTTGCTGTTGCTGTTCCTTTAAGTGCAAGGTTTTCAACTTCTTGATACTGATTTACTTCAAGTTCAAATACTGATACTGTATTCCAAGTTACACTTTTATTGCTTCCATCAGTATCTCTCTTATCTGCTGTTTCTGAATAATTTGAAATAGATAAACGAACATAACGTGCAGTTTCTGATGAATCAAGTGCAACTACTTGTCTATATTCACTTGGTGCACTTGTAAATTCTTTAATAGTTTTCCAAGTTGTATCGTCATTACTTACTTCAATTATATAATTAGTTGCATTTTTTCTTTCCCAATCGATTACTATTTCATCAAAGTTTTTAACTTCACCTAAATCAATTTTTAACCACTTTTTATTTTCTGTAGTTGCTGATGTTGTATTACTAGCCCATCTAGATTGTTTTCCTGAATTTTCATAATCAACTATTCCATCAATTGCTTTGCTTCCCGTAAAATCTGATGTTTCATCATCAGATGTTGTTGCTACTACTCCATCTTCTAATGCAAGATTTGTCTTTACCATATTAGTTTCCGCTTTTACATAGGTAAATGAATTAACAGCCATCATCATGCTTAAAATCATTACGCATAACTTTTTATTTCTCCTAATCATTCTCATATCCCCCTATTTTTTTATTTTACTAAAAAAAATATTCTGTTAAATTAGATAAATGGTATATATCAAATAAAAATTAATTCTATATTAGTTTCCAAATATATTATCAGTAATAAGCTTTAAATCATCTGTGTTTACTACACCATCTTTATTTATATCAGATTTTTCACTTAATTCATTTCCTGATACTATATTTCCAAAATTCTTAGATACTATAGATAAATCTCCTATAGTTATATCTCCATCTCCGTTAATATCTAAAACTAATTCTGGTTCTACATCACCTAATACATAGTTTATAGTATACACATTTTTTGTTCCAGCTTCTGAACGAACTACTATTAATGATTTATTGTTGTAAATAGGTAATACAGTTACAGCTGCATTACTTTGCCCTATAGCTTCTACTATTGTAGGTAATTCTTCCACTTCAACAGTATATTCCATTTTATCTGGAGCAAAGTTATCTAAAGGTTTACCATCTAACTTAATTTCAGATAAAACAGCTGATAGATTTGCACTTACCTTTGGAACATATTCATAAACAGCTATTTCAGTTAAACCAATACAGTTACCAACCGCAGATTGTTGCATATAAACACGAATACTATCTGTGTTTATTACATTATCTAAACGATAAGTTGTTTCCCCTGATAAATATGATACTTCTGTTGTATTTGTATGTGGAACAACAACATATTCTCCAGCATCATTTTTATATCTAATTTCTACTTTCTTTGGAAGTTTAGCAGCTCCATTATCAGTGAATAGCCATAAATCTAAGCGGTCAATAGCATGCTTATTTGACCAATCTAATTGAACATAAGCTCCCTTAGGTTCTCCATCAACAGTTAATTCACGTTCTCCCCAGTTTGTCCAACGTTCATTTGTATTAGAGCTATTATTTTTAATTCCATTATTAATAGAGTCTAAGTTATCAGAAGTTTTAGTACAACTTTGAGAAAGTTTTGGAATATCATTATTTGTTTCATTATTTATTGAAATGTTAGCTGCATTTTTTAATGCTTCAACAATACGTACTGAAGCAGTAACAGGATACTCCTTACCTAATAATTGAACTTTACCATTAATAACTACAGTTTCACCAACATTTGTGAAATCTTTACCTTCTAAGTCCCAATTAACAACGAAATCTTCACTATCACCACCATCTACTAAATAACCTTTTACAGTTTTAGGAAGTGATGGCACTGTTCCAGAATAAGTGAAAGTTGAATAATTTTCCATAGCAACTACATCACCTATAATATGAACATTAACAACTACAGCTATATCTGTACCTTCTAACTTACCAGTTAACTTAACTATTTGTGGAGTGTTTAATATTTCTTCATCATAAGCATTCCATTCAATATTAAAGTTAGCTGTTGTTCCATCACTGTATCTTCCTTCTACAGTTTTTGGCAATTCTGGCTTTTCACCTAAAGCAACATAATAATTCTTAACTATATCATATGATTCTAAATATTTATCTTCTCCAGCTCTATTTTCAGTATTAATTGTTATAGATTGAGATGCTAAACCTTCACCTGAAACTGTTAATTCCATTTCCCCTGCATCCTTAGTAGATTGAACTATTACTAAAGCTTTACCATTATAAGCACTTCTAGTACCAGTTGTATCAGTGGTTGGCTTATATGAATCTGTATCAGTGGCATCACCATTATCTAAACCTACAATCTTACCATTTCCTTCAAGGGTATAAGTTAATTCATTATTAGCACCACCAACAATATTTCCATCTTCATCTACTAAATCAACAGTAATATAAGATAAATCATATCCATCAGCAGCAATAGTTGTATTATCTGCACTTAAATCTACAGTAACGGCTTCCCCTGTAGTTGTAACAGAACTTCTACCTTCTGTATTAGTTATTTCTCTGCCATCTTTATCAAAAGCTTTAGCTTCTAATGTACCTTCTTCATAAGTTACATTAAATGTTGGATATAATTCATCATTACCAAATGTATAATATTTATATCCTGCTTCAGTAGTATTCTCTTTAGCAGTTGCTTCATCAATTTTTTTACCATTTAAATATAGCTCAACTTTATAAGCATCTGTAAATACTTGAACCGTTGCTACACCATTGTTTAGATATATGTCTTCACTATTCCATGTAGGTAATAAATGTAATGTATTTACCTCATCATTCCATTGGCTTTGATATAAATAATAAATATCTTTTTCAAAACCAGCAGTATCAACTATACCAAAGTAGCTTGATTTAGGAGCTGGGCCTTGACCACTTACAGAACCTGGTGTTACACCATTCCAAGGAGTTGGCTCACCTATATAGTCAAATCCTGTCCATACAAACTCACCTGCATTTCTATCATTTTTTATAACATATTTCCATGCATTACTTGCTGAATGCCCCCATCCAACTCTGTTTTCATCATTATCATATTCAGCCATTTGAAGATTACTATTATCTCTTCCCCAAGTTTTATAATGCCCTCTACTATGAACAGCACTACTAGTTTCTGAATCATATGCTATCCAATCTTCATGCTTATCTAATAAGCTATTAAATTGACTCATATCTGTGTAGTTAAATCCAACTATACCACCATTTTCAGTTATTATATCATTGATTTCTTGAGCATTTTCCCAGTTTGATTTACTTTTATTATCACCTATAGTAACTGGTCTTGTTGAATCTTCTTCCTTAATCCAATCTATAATATCTTGAGCAATTGTTGAATAATTAGAAGAGTCTCCACCAATACCTTCAAAAATTTCATTACCAATTGACCACATGATTACTGAAGGATCATTTTTTGAACTATTAACCATTGCTTTAGCTTCAAATTCTCCCCAAGTCATACCTGTTTCACCATTGATAATTTTATTATCTTCATCAATTTCTACATTAAAGTACTTTGAAAAATCATTGCCATTACCATTCTTAGAATTTGTCCAGGTGTCAAATGCTTCATTAATTACTAATAATCCTAAACGATTACAAATTTCTAATAATGTTTCACTGGCTGGATTATGAGTAACACGTATTGCATTAACTCCCATTTCCTTCATTATTTCCATTTGTCTTTCTACAGCTCTATAATAAGATGCTGCCCCTAAAGACCCTTGATCATGGTGCATACAAACACCCTTAAGCTTCATCATTTCACCATTTAATGTAAATCCTTTATCTCTATCAAAGTTATAATATCTAAATCCAAAGTCAGTAAAATAAGTATCTACAACTTCGTCTCCTACTATAACTTCTGTTTTTACTTGATACATATTAGGGTTATCAGTTGACCAAAGATTTGGATTATTAACCACTACTGTTTGTTCAACAGTTTTAGTTGCATCTTTTGCAACATTTTCAGTAGTTGTTACTGGTTTACTAACTGCTTGTCCATCTGTGTCTATTATAGTAGTCTTAACTGTAACATTTGAATTATCTAAAGATTCATTTTCAATAACTGTTTCTACATTTACATCTACAGCGCCATCTTTTTGCTCTTTAAGATTTGGAGTAGTAACAGTTGTTCCTAAATGAGAAACATGTATAGAATCTGTAACACTTAATGTAACATCTCTATAAATACCACTTCCTGAATACCACCTACTTGTTGGTACAGGATTAGAAACTTTTACTGCAATTATATTTTCAGTTTGTCCATCACAAACTAATTCATCTGTAATATCAAAAGCGAAACCTGTATATCCATAATTATGTTCTCCTACCTTTTGTCCATTTACATAAACTTCAGCATTCATGTAAACACCATCAAAATTTAAAGTAAAATCTCTACCTTCAAATTTTTCTGGAACTACAAAATGTTTACGATACCATCCAGTACCACCTAATAGAAATCCACTTTCAGCTTCCCCCTGAACTGTGAATTCACTTTCAATACTCCAGTCATGTGGTAAATTTAAATTTCTCCAAGCTGAATCATTAAAATCTGTTCCTTCAGCTCCAGATGGATTTCCCTTAAAGAAACGCCAATCTTGATTAAATAAAGTTGAACGCTCTCCATCCTTAATAAATCCTACGTTTACTGTTTCAGAATTTGCTGTTTCTTTTGTTTCAGCATTCACTGACATTGGTACTAAATTAACAAAAAATGCCATTGTAACTGCTATAGCCAAGCTTTTTTTTTGCAATCCATTCATAGTTATATATCTCTCCCCCCATTTGATATTATTAATTTAATCTATTGTATCCCCCCAAATTTGTTTTTGTGAGGTTTTACAAACTTGATTTTTCAAGGTTTCCCCCAGAAATAATTTAACTCGTTTATTTAGATAATACTAAATAAAAAAATGATTATGAGGAACTACCTTGAAAGCAAATTTAAATTAATCATCTTTTACTGACATGTATTCAAATATTGACGAATACTTTCAGAAAGATAAAGCCAAATTAATTAAATTATTTGAACAACATATTGATTTACAAAACTTAATACCTCAAAGCTTTTACAACTACTATCATGCAGATACTGGACATCCTAGAACCTAAGACTATCTTCTGTAATTTCAGCTTTAATACTTAAATCACTACTATCAATTGTTAATATTACCGGTATAGAAGGCTATGTCAATGAAAATAATCCTAAAAACTGATACAATACTTCGTCAATCTAAATCATTAAGTAAAAATAATTATAAATATCTTTATAAAGATAAAAATATTATTCATACTTTTATTAAAATTAATAAAAACGTAAGCATATTATACATAATCTCTTTTCTGTATAATTATATTATTATTTTACTTTATTTAGTAAAATCTTTTCTATCATTTAAAGTTTTTTGACAACATTACTATTTTTTAAAACAATATTACTATATTTAAATCGAGTAGTAACTAAATAATTATTTTATTTTGTATGTTATTGCTTAATAAATTCATCTTTATTCGCAATATAAAATAAATTAATTGATAATAACTTTATTTTATTAATTAAATAATTTATATCTTTAAAATTTTTATACATAAAAAGGACTAACAAACTGACATTAAGTCATCCCGCTAATCCTTTTAAAATTGCTAATATTTTTTATTATCCTTGTGAAAGTTGTTGTTTAACTGTAGCAATTTCAGTAGCTGTTGCTTGTTGAGCTGGTATATAATATCCCTTTTCTTTAGCTATTTTAAAAAGGGCATATTGACGAATTTCATCTTGATCTCTCATAAGTTGAATTGTAGAACGTAACTCTTCATTTTCACATTGAGAAATTATGCTACCATATCCTGCTAAACTTGAATTTAAACCAGCTAGATAATCACTTATCATTTCTTTTTCTTGCATACTATTCTCCTCCTAATCTAAAAAAGACATTAATTTTTCTTTATTAACTTTTGCATCTTTTGCATCTTTAGCCAACATGTTTTTTAATG
Source organism: Clostridium sp. (assembly GCF_026168755.1). Classification (GTDB taxonomy): domain Bacteria; phylum Bacillota; class Clostridia; order Clostridiales; family Clostridiaceae; genus Clostridium. The sequence continues at coordinate 82,885 of NZ_JAPFDR010000010.1, forward strand.
TTGGATCTGTACATTGTTTAGAGTAAAAATCCAACTTTTTTTCAATAGTACAATGTGCACCAATTAAATGACGTAAATTTTGTAATTCAATTTGATTTAAATTTGCCATTAATATTACCTCCAAATAATCTTTTATCAATTCTATTATTTGAAATTCTAATTGTTAATATTCAATACTTTATTATTTAATTAAAAAAACATGTAATACTCCCTAAAACAATCTTCCTAAACAAAATATTAATTTTTTGATTGGATATTATATCGCCCCCACTCAATAGATAACATATATAAAAATTGAATCAATTTTGCTTGTTTCCCTAGTTAATCGATAGTGATACGGAAATGTTTGATTCGCCAGATGCTCCCAAAACGAGGTAATTAATTCAGGATAACCAGTATTGTTTATTCCTATATCAAAAATAGATTATATTGAGCCAGATAAGCTTTCCAATACAATAAAGATTAATCTAAAAATAGAAGAAAAGCAATCAAGCAATACATTAGCTAATTTTTCTTCTTACTGACTATAAGGTTAATTATAAGGAAATGAAACCATCAAAAAGAGTTGTTATACTTATATCATACCTTGCAACTTGTATTTTTTGTGGATATATTGTTTATAATTTAGGGTGTTTTTCATATTGAATCTGATGAATAATTTTAAAGAATTGTTCATAAAAAAATACCGTATATTCCATTTTGAATAATACGGTATTTTCATTAATTTATATTTAAATTCTATCTTAGTAATATATTAAGGTTATTCATTACTTTTTATTAATACTCTTAACAAATTTTATAAGCGCAAATATACCTAGTCCAATTAATATTACTATTATAATTGGTAATAAAAATGTTAGTAACCCTATCATATTTCCCCCTACTATACGAAAAATATTTTAAAATTGTGAAATTTCTCAAAGTAATACAAGTTTCTTTATTTATATTCATTACTATGATATTTTCCCCCATGATGTATAAGTATGTTTGTTTTCATATCAACAGTAATTACCCTTATCCCAGCCAATAATATAAGAGCAATAACTATATTGACTTTCATCTTCATAAAATAATCAATTAATGTTAGTTCCATCCAGTAATTCTATGTAACTCTGCTTCAACTTCTGGACACAAGTTCAGAATTACAATTGCTATTATAATTAGAATTATTACTATAGATATTATTTTTATTATTTTATTTTTCATTTTTATTCTCTCCACTATATTATTTATTTCACATTATAATACAATTATGATTTAATTATAGCATATTTTACAAATACCGTACTATTTAATTTTCAAAGATCATTTAGTTTGCAATAATTTCAAATTGTTCTATAAGTTATTTTAATTATTTACTATCATTTACGATGATTTTATTTAAATATATAAATCAATAGTTAAAATTTTAACAAAAAATACCTCCTATCTATCAAGTTTTTTAAACCCAATAAACAGAAGGTATTTTACTACTTTATTCTATTAAATTTATTGTTAAAATTTACGATTATCCACGCCTATTTTTATATCTTTATCGGCTTATAGTTTCCCCAGCTTTGGCTCCATTAATAGCCTTAGCTTACTTTATTCTTAAGTCTTAGCTTATCTGCAATGATTGCTATAAATTCTGAATTTGTTGGCTATTTTATTGAACTAACAACATTCAAAGCCTTTATTTAAGCCAATTATAAATTATAATTTCCTGTCATTTTTCTAATAATTGATTGGTTTAACCAATTATTATTGATTGCTCTAATCATATAAGAATATTCGTAAAATGTCAATATATTAATTCTAAGAAACCCTTTTTCTTACTGCTCTGATTAATCTCTCTCCTCTATCTCCTCTTATATATCTCATCTCTAAAGTTTCTCTCCTTATTCCTGTAATCTTACTCAATTTGCTTAATGTAATACTTTCCCCATTATAATCTATATAAATGGTACATACTTTATTATTTGCTTGAATATCCTTATTTACCCATCTACAATTACTTGGTTTATAACTTCCATTCACATCAATTCTATCAATGCTTAAATCATCATTATAGCCATTACAATATGCCCAGTTATGAAAATTCAAATAATTATTCTTCCATTCTTCACAAACTCTAACTCCTCTTGCTCCATAGTTATAATAATCTTTATTATTAGGATTATAACATCTTTGCTTCATCATAACCCATCTTGCATATAATTTTGTTTTCTTTGCTAATCCATGTTTTTTACTCATTTTCCAATTCTCCTATTTTTAACTACCAGTTAAGTATTAACTGGTTCTTAGAGCTATAGGAGTAAGCTCTCTTGATTTTCACACCCTCTTTCGTATCTTATATATTTGTATTTTATAATAACAATTCAATTAAGTTCACTTTTTAAATTAACTTATTGAAATAAAACTATTATTTTATTCAAAAAAGAAGCAAGTATTATAAATACCCACTTCAAATAATTCAATATATATTTTTTTAATTTAATCACGTCTTTTTATGTATAATTGTACCCGTCATTTGACATCATTATATCATAAACTTAAAAACATCTCTTACTCTATCTGTGTAAATATAAATTTTTCATTACACTTATAATTTACAATTTTTGTTTCTACCTTCCATTTATGCGTTATATTAAATTCATCAAGACAACTTACAAGAAAATTAATATCTAAATTATTTCCAGATAACACATTATTCTTAAATTCGATAGTTGTTGTTTCTCCCCCTTGCAATGAATTGTCTTTTACACAACATTCTTCTTTTTTATACACTTCTGTTCCATTATCATATACCTTAAATTCTGATACAACTATGTTACAAGCAATATTAGCTGAAACGTTTTTCAAATCAATATACCAATCTGAAACTCCTCCATTATGCCCCCATTTCTTATAAGGTATATCAAATTTAGGTATTTTACTTTTTCTCTCTTGTTCTATCTTAAAATTCTCAAACTGTTCATTTTTCTTGGATAATTGATGATTTTGCCACAAAGCTAAAGCACCTAATAATACAGTTCCTAAAAATGATAAATATGCTCCATAAAATTGTAGCAATTCTCCTGCTGACCATTCTGCTACTAAAAAGTCAAATGGTATATTTATCTTATATAAAATATGAATTATTAATACTGGTAATAATGGTACCACAATTCCTATAACTATAGTGTATACTTTATGTTCTTTTATCCATTTAAAAAAGTTTTCCATTTATTCACCTCTTTTACAATTATTATATCAACAACAATATCAGCATTCAATTAATAAAATAAATATTTTATTTTATCTTTATTCATAAAATCAATATTTTAACATTAGAATTTGTTATTTTAACAACTTATTTTCACTTTACATTTGATATGCTATAATTATTAGTTACATCACATAAATTAGCACCTTCTGCTCCGCCACCTTATCTTGTTGAATGTAATAATAAATATGTTATAATTAATATGTCAAACGTAAGGTTTGGCAAAATATTTAAGTTATGTTTTAAGAAAAAGTTAGTGTGCAACCACTAGCTTTTTTTTATAACGGTTATTATCATCTACCATTTATATCATTGAACTTTAATTATCTATCTGATAAAATACTTTTAGGGTTGCTAATATCATTTTTATTACTGCTATTAGCATTCTTATTTCTAGCATCAGTTGGGTAAGTGCTTTGACCACTTAGCCCAACTTTTTGATTTTAGCCTTAATTTTCAAACAATTCTAAACCATTTAAAAAATTTATTAAAAAGTTGTCGTTTACTTTGACCGTATAAATTAAAAAAGCGATACATCTACAAATATTTATATCTGTAAATGTACCGCTTATTTATTTTCTATAATCAATATTATTATTTATAGCATCATTTGTTAAATGTAATACTCTTGGATTATCTTTATACACATCTAACATCTTTATATATATTTCATCTGGTTCAATTCCTAATATGGCTATATCTAATTTTTGAAGGATTAAACCCACTTTAGGCATTGATATAATAAACTTTTTAACTTTATCTTCTTCCCATGTATCTAATTTCTTTCTTAATTCATGTACTTCTGGATATGTAAGATTAACAATCATGTTTTATACCTCCATAATTTCAAACTGATTTAATAAATCACTTATTGATGCTTCTGGTGTACTTTCTTGGCTCTGTACCTTGTTATTTAAGGCTTTTGTTATCTTATCTATAATTAGTGCCTTTTGTTTTAATAAACTGCCATACTCGCTTAAAAGTGGGTTCTTTGTTCTCATAGCATCTATAACACCATTTTCAACAATATCATCTTTGATACTAGATATAACTTCTTCAATAAAATGCAATTCATTTATTAATGGTACTATTATTTCTATATCTGATAATTCAACATCTTCATTAATAATACTCTTTAAATACTTCTTAATAGTTACATTAGTAACCTTCTTAGCTTTCTTTATATTACTTTGATGTTTCTGCATCTTCTTTTCTTGTTCTTTCCTTTGTTGTATCTCATAAGGTGATAACTTTCTTAATCTTTCCGGTGATAATTCATCTATTCTCATTTGTGGTCTTGCCATATATCTCATTTCCTTTCATTTGGTCATAACTATTTCTGCCATTTTCTTTTCAAATCGTTGATATTACTAGCTTCAAAGCCATTTTCACATGGTCATAACTCCAAATCATTTGTATTATGCCCTTTGCTAAAATCTGTTGTTGGGCTAGTCTGTGGAACATTTATTAATTTAAAAATTTTCTTTAAGGGGGGTATATCTTTTCTTACCCCCTTAGATGCTCCACAACTCCAACTATATCAAATAAAAATATTTTTCTTTTTATTTTTCTATTTTTAAATCATTTAAAATCTATTTATCTTCTAACTATATAAATTACTTTTATCTTTCCTTAATTGAATATCTTTTTGCTTCTTCTATATCATCATTTATAAACATATATTCATTCATTTCTATTACTTTAAATCCTATGTCGTTTACATATGACAATAATGCTTCTGCTGATATATATTCAGTTCTCATTACGTTATACAATCTTAACTCTTTTACTAATTGTTCTAATTCTGCATAATCAAATACTTTATTTATATAAATACTTTTACTTAGCTTTAATACTCCTTGAATATACTCTTTATTATCTTTAATACTTATCATTTAATTACTCCTTTTATATATGCCTCTATCTTGGGTATATTATAGAAAGCTATTAATGTTATTATGATTATTAAATATCTCATTTCACCACTCCTTAAATAAAAATAAGAGTGCATTTCTACACTCTTATAACTTTAATAATTCTAATCTTCTTCTTTTAATCTCTAAATCTACTGGTATATTTAATTCTCTAGCTTCAACACTTGTATTATTATAAGCAGGTGTTTTATCTAATATGGAAACCTCGAATAATTCCATTTCTTCAATGATTCTTTGTTTATAATTACCTATGTTTTCCCATCTATCTTTTAAGGCTTTAAAACCGAAGCTCATGCCAGTAATTTCGCCGTTCTTTACTGCATCATATAAACCTTTTTCACTTTCTTTTAATGTAGCATAAAGGTACACCCCGTCTTCCTCGGCTCTTAATTCTACCTTATCAGCTAATTCAAAATATGGCTTATGATTATAGTAAAATTTAATATTTTCATTTATTGCCCTTTCCCATGTATCTCTTGGAACAATTTCTTTAAATACTCCATTTATACCTCTAAGTTCTTTAGATAATCCATAATCATTTACTTTGCAAACTAAAGAAATAGAGTTATTTTCTAACTCCCTAACTTCTAACTTATTATATATCTTCTCCATTATTTTCTCCTTCTGGTTTAACTGCTTCATCATCAATATTTAAAGATGTTCCCATGTTAGGTATTACAACTTTACCATCTTTTAAAAGCATAATCTTACCTTGTGATAATGATAAAAATTCTTCTTGTGTATCTAATAAGAATGGATTTTCATCTAATCTTAATCTTGCTTCATTTATAGTTAATAATCCTTTATCAACTGCTAATGCAATAGCTTCAATTCTTGTCTTTTCATCTGCTCTATCTACCATTTCACAATTAAACAAAAACATAGTATTCTTTTCTTTTTCAGTTGTAAGAAGTAATTGGCATGATAGGGCATTTTCAATACATGAAACCAATGGAGCAATAGTATATTTTAAGTATTCACTATCACTTTTTACATCATATAAACTAAATAATCTTTCCACATCTTCAACAAATATCTTCTTATTCTCTAATGATTGAATATTATTTAAATTAACATCTAATTGCTTATAATCTAAGCCTTCTTCAAGTATTATAGTTTTGGCTGCATTCTTACCACCAGTATAAATATCTTTCCATGATGTTCTCATTCTGTTTATAGTTGCTTCTGTTAACCTTCCAGAACTCTTTAAATAACCACTTGGCATACTTATATTCTCAATTACTGATTGAAGCATTTCATCATGGCTTATCATAAGTTCTAAAAGCTTATTTGAATTTAATATACCTTTGTTACCAGTATCAATTATAAGCACATCATAAGCATTTCTAGTTTGTACCATATTATTTAAAGAGTAATTGATAGTTTTATCTACTATCACACCATTTTCATTGATAACATCTTTTTCCGTAACTGTTTTATACTCTATTGGGTATAATCCAATTATCTTGATACCCTTTCTTTCTATATAACTATAATGTTTTCCGTATAATAATAAATCCTCAACTATTCTATATTTATAGTTATAAGCATTTTGATAATTGTTATTTTCAGTATTCAATAAATAAAGCCTTATATCATTATCTATGATAGTATTTTTAAATCTATCCTTTACCATTAATTCAACTGGTAATGCTGCAATAGTTCCGGCAATCTTTTTAATGCTCTCATGAACTACTGGAATTTTTTCAACTGTATTCTTTGATATATATATTTTATTATTCGATAAACTTTCAATTAAAGCATTATAGCTTAATGAACGTTCTTCAACATTCTTTTTATTAAATAATCCCATTTCATTCTCCTTTGTAAAATAAAAATAAATGGGTGAAAAGCAACCCTAAAAGCCACCTTTCACCCCTAAAAAGGTCAAAAAAATAAAGCTATGTAGCTTTTATTATCTAGTTCCTATATTTAATAATGAAACTGCATCAGCATTTACTAATACACAATCTAAATAAGTATCAACAAGTAAACCTATTTGCCCAACTTCTGCATACTTTTCTTGTAATGCTTGAACTTGCATTGGTTGACCATACTTAATTCTAAAAGCTTCTGGATTAACTAAAGCGATTGTATCATTATCCATATTTTCAGATATTATTACTTCAATTCCTAAAAGCATTTGTTTTACAGTATCTCCAACTATTGAATTTACCATGAAAGGTCTACTCATAGCATCAGTTAAGCACATTAATTTTGAATACATTGTTCTATTCATTATGAATTTTGAACCTTTTATATAAGTTTGCTTCATAGATGCAACTAAGTTTAATACATCTTCAACAACTATTTCATTTTCTGTTTTTGAATTAATAATGTTTTCTACTGAATGAACACCATGAGTTAATTCTTTTGCATCTCTATGACCTTTTTTAAGTAAAGATTTTTCTAACCCATTTGCAACTCTATCTGCAATTCTTCCAGTTATATAATCCATTGTAAACGCATTGCTATTTGCTAATAATTTCTTACTAACTAATGTCATTGAAGCATTTCTTTTATCTGTAGCTTTTACTGTTTTAAATGCTTGTAAATCTACTGGCGAACAAGTTTCTATTTCTCCTAAAAATTCAGATGCAACTTCATCTTGTTCTAATAAAAATTCTAAATCTCCAACATTCTCTATTGCCGGTATCATTCCTATTAGTGGACTTCTTTCATGTACCTTTTTTATAATTTCATCTGCAATAATATTTGGTACTGCATTTGCACTTGTTGAAGTTGTCATTGCTCTAACTTCATCTTGATAATTTCTTAGTTCCATTTGTGTATTTGTCATAACTTTTTCCCCTTTATCTCTTGTTTCTAATTTTTCAATAGTTGCATTTAATGCTTCTAATTCTCTCTCCTTACCTTCATATACTTCAATGTCTAAACTTCTTGTTTCTGCTTCTGCTTGGTCTAACATTTCAGACATTTCAGCAATTAATAAATCTTTCTTTTCAAGTAACTTTTTCATGTTTTTTCTCCTTTGTTTTCTAAAAATCTGTATAAAAAAAGTGGCTTTCGCCACGCTCCCTTCGGGAATTAATTTTTGAATATTCTGATAAGCATAGGTTCATATAGTCCTATGCTTATTTACTATTTGTATTTTTTTCCATATACACCTGTATAATTTTTAGGTCTCATTA
>NZ_JAPFDR010000075.1 GCF_026168755.1 Clostridium sp.
CCAAGACTTTGCCTCCGACTTCCTTCAGATTCCATCTCACGATGGACACCCTTGTCATTAGCTAGTGGTTCCCACTACCAAGCCCACAACGGACTTTCACCGTCAAGTTGTTGCCCATGCTGGGCGCACAATAAAAAAGCTAGATCTATTAATTGGTATCTAGCTTTTTTATTTTAAGTAAATATATACATTTTTTAACGCACAAGTTATATTACCTTACATAATTTCAAATAAACTTAAATTAAAATTACTTCTTATCAGAATAAGCTTTCATTATCTCAAATTGAGAATATTTTAATACAATTTACATAAATAATTACTGGTTCAATCATACTCTTTATTTTTAACAAAATATTATGGTATAATACATTGGTATTTAAATTTATATAAGTAACAATGGAGGAAATTTTTTATGGTTAACGAAATAAATAATAACTTATTAAAATACTATATAGAAACTTGGGGCTGCCAAATGAATGAAGAGGATTCTGAAAAACTTTCAGGTATGCTTAAAAGAATTGGATATACAAGAACAGAAGACAAAAATGAAGCAGGAATAATTTTATTTAACACTTGTTGTGTTAGAGAAAATGCTGAAAATAAAGTATTTGGTAACTTAGGACAATTAAAAAAATTAAAAGAAAAAAATCCTGATTTAATTATTGGTATATGCGGTTGTATGATGCAACAAGAAGGTATGGCAGATAAAATATTAAAGCAATTCCCTTATGTTAATATTATATTTGGAACTCACAATGCATATAAATTCCCTGAATACTTAAATAGGGTAAAAACAGAAGGTGTTCAAATAAAAGAAATATTCAATAAAGAAGAAGAAATTGTTGAGGGATTACCAATAGATAGACAAAGTGATGTAAAAGCCTTTGTAACTATTATGTACGGATGTAATAACTTCTGTACTTATTGTATAGTACCATTTGTAAGAGGTAGAGAAAGATCAAGAAAACCTGAAGATATAATAAACGAAATAAAGGATTTAGTTTCAAATGGATATAAAGAAGTTACTTTATTAGGTCAAAATGTTAACTCTTATGGAAAAGGCTTAGAAAATGAAGTTTCATTTGCAGAACTTTTAAGAATGATAAATGAAATTGATGGTTTAGAAAGAGTTAGATTTATGACATCTCATCCAAAAGATTTAAATGAAGATGTTATTAAAGCAATTAAAGAATGTGGTAAGCTATGTGAACAAATTCACTTACCTGTACAAAGTGGTTCTGATAGAATATTAAAGAAAATGAATAGACATTATACAAGAGAGTATTATATGTCTTTAGTAAATAAAATTAAACAAGAAATACCTGATGTTTCTATAACAACAGATATAATTGTTGGATTCCCTGGTGAAACTGAAGAAGATTTCTTAGATACTTTAAACTTAGTAAAAGAAGTAGAATATGATTCAGCATTTACATTTATATATTCTAGAAGAAATAATACACCTGCTGATATGATGTTAAACCAAGTTCCTGAAGAGGATAAGCATGATAGATTTAATAGACTAGTTGAGGCTGTAAATAATAGTGTTATATCTAAAAATAAAGCTTATGATGGTAAAGTTGTTGAAGTATTAGTTGAAGGTACTAGTAAAAATGATGAAACTAAGCTTTCAGGTAGAACTAGAAATGGAAGATTAGTTAACTTCTCTGGAGATGGAGTAAATATTGGAGATATAGTAAATGTTAAAATTACTAAAGCACAAAATTTCTCATTAGTTGGTGAAGCGATTAAATAAATTTTTAGGATAACTTCTATATAGAGGTTATCCTTTTTCTATTAAGTATTTAAATATCTTTATAATTAAATACATTACAAAAATTACTTTCATTTTTATTACTTTCTATTAATTTAGAAATGTTGTATAATTGTTGATAAACGGCTAAGATATTGAATTTAGCTATAAACTATAATCGAGGTGATTAACATGGGTTTAACTCCAATGATGAGACAATATATGGATATAAAGGATAAGTATCAAGACTGCATCCTTTTTTATAGATTAGGTGATTTTTATGAAATGTTCTTTGAAGATGCAAAAACTGCCTCTAAAGAGCTAGAGTTAGTTTTAACGGGGAGAGAGTGTGGATTAGAAGAAAGAGCCCCTATGTGTGGTATCCCTTTCCATGCAGCTTCAAACTATATTTCTAGACTAGTAGCTAAAGGATATAAAGTTGGTATATGTGAACAAGTAGAAGATCCAGCACAAGCTAAAGGAATTGTTAAAAGAGACGTAATAAAAGTTATTACACCTGGAACCTTCTCAGAATCAAATGGAGATGAGGAATATAAAAATACATATATAATGGCTATATACAATCAAGATGGATATTATGGAATTGCATCATCAGATATTTCTACTGGTGAATTTAAAACTACTTTCTTTAAAGAATTTAAAACAACTCTTTTAGATGAAGTTTCTAAGATTTCACCTAAAGAAGTAATTGTAGATATAAACTTTGATGAAGAGTTAATAAATGAAATTCATAATATAAGCAATGCATTAATAACAAAGAAAGATATACTTCATTTTAACTGTACTGATGATGAACTTATAAATCAATTTAGTGAAGTAGAAGTTGCTGGATTAGACTTAAGAAGTAAAATAGCCTCTTCTGTATTATTAAAATATATATTAGATACTCAAAAAATGAGCCTTTCTAATATAAATATTCTTGAAACTTACGATATAATAAATTATATGACTATAGATAGTAGTTCTAGAAGAAACTTAGAATTAACTGAGAATCTTAAAGAAAAATCAAAAAAAGGTAGTTTAATTTGGGTTTTAGATAAAACCTCTACCACAATGGGTGGAAGAGCATTAAGAAAATGGATAGAAGAACCACTAATTAATATAAATGAAATTAATAATAGACTAAATTCTGTAGATGAATTATTTAATAATATTTACTTTACAGAAGAATTACGTGAAGCTTTAAGAGATATTTATGATATTGAAAGAATAGTAGGTAAAATTTCTAATAAAAATGTAAATGCAAAAGATTTAGTATCTTTGAATATATCACTAAAAAAATTACCTGAAATAAAAGAAAGACTATCTGTGTGTAAAGCAGATCTATTAAATAAATGGTATAAAAACTTAGATGTATTAGAAGATATAAGTACATTACTTTCAAAAGCATTATTAGACGATCCTGCAACTTCTATTAAAGAAGGTAATATAATAAGGGCTGGTTACTCTGATAAAGTAGATGAGCTAAGAGAGGCAAAATTAAACGGTAAACAATGGATAGCTTCATTAGAAAGTAAAGAAAGAGAATTTACTGGAATTAAATCATTAAAGATAGGCTACAATAAAGTTTTTGGATATTATATAGAAATTTCTAAAGCTAACTATAACCTAATACCCGAAGGAAGATATATAAGAAAACAAACTTTAGCAAATGCTGAACGTTATATTACAGAAGAACTTAAAGTAGTTGAGGAAAAAATCCTTGGTGCTGACGAACATCTAATGGCTCTTGAATATGAACTATTTGTAGAATTAAGAGATAAAGTAGAATCCCAAATTCCTAGATTAAAAAATAGCGCTAATATAATATCATCTTTAGATGCTCTTACTACTTTAGCTAAAGTTGCTGTTGATAATGATTATATTAGACCTAATATAAATAATGAAGGAATAATAGAAATAGAAGACGGTAGACATCCTGTAGTAGAAAAGGTAATAGATAACGGAGAGTTTGTATCTAATAATACATATATTAATAAACATGATAACAGATTACTTTTAATAACAGGACCTAATATGGCTGGTAAATCAACTTATATGAGACAGGTTGCATTAATTACTCTTATGGCTCAAATAGGTTCATTTGTACCTGCTAAAAAGGCTAATATATCTGTTTGTGATAAAATATTTACAAGAATAGGTGCATCAGATGATTTAGCTGGTGGAAAATCAACATTCATGGTAGAAATGTGGGAAGTATCTAATATATTAAAAAATGCTACTCCTAATAGTTTAGTATTATTAGATGAAGTAGGAAGAGGAACATCAACTTATGATGGATTAAGTATTGCATGGTCTGTTATAGAATATATCTCTAAAAATAATAACTTAAAATGTAAAACACTATTTGCTACTCACTATCATGAATTAACTAAACTAGAAGGAATAATTGAGGGTGTTAAAAACTATTCAGTTGCTGTTAAAGAAACTGATGAGCAAGTTATCTTCTTAAGAAAGATAGTTGAAGGTGGTGCAGATCAATCTTATGGTATTGAAGTTGCTAAACTTGCTGGATTACCTTTAGAAGTAATAGATAGAGCAAAACATATATTAACTAAATTAGAAAATGAAAAATCCATAGAAATAGATAAACTATTTAATAATTATAAAGAAAAAGAAGCATCAATAAACGCTGAAAATATTTATGAAAAAGAAGTGGCTATAGAAAAAGAGGAAATTATTATAGAAACTCCTATAGAAGAAAATCTCAAAGAAGAAATTAAAAAAGTTAATGAACCTACTATAATTAAAGAAAGTAATGAAGCATTACAAATAGACTTTACCATGCTTGAAAAGGAATCTTTATTATCAGAAATTGCAAATATAGAGGTTATGACTATGACACCTTTAGATGCGATGAATACCTTATTTAAAATAGTTCAGGATGCCAAAAAATTAAAATAGGAGGTGCTCTATGAAACGAATTAACTTATTAGATGAACATACTTCTAATAAAATAGCTGCAGGGGAAGTTGTAGAGCGACCTTCCTCTGTAGTTAAAGAACTTGTAGAAAACTCTATAGATGCTGGCTCTAAGAATATAACTATTGAAATAGAAGAGGGTGGAATAGCACTTATAAGAGTTATTGATGATGGCTCTGGAGTTCATAACTTAGATATAGAAAAGGCCTTCTTACCACATGCTACATCTAAAATCAAAACTGTTGAAGATATATACTCTATAAACACTTTAGGTTTTAGGGGAGAGGCTTTACCTTCTATCTCTTCTGTATCTAAGCTAACCTTTAGAAGTAAGCCATCTGAATGCGACTTTGGTAAAGAAATAGTTTTAGAAGCTGGTGAAAAATTATCATTAACTGATATAGGTATGAATAATGGATCTGTAATGGAAGTTAAAGATTTATTTTTCAATGTTCCTGCTAGAAGAAAGTTTTTAAAATCTACTTCGAGAGAAGCTAGTTTGATAAATGATATTATTTTAAGAATAGCTTTATCTAACCCTGATATATCTTTTAAACTATTTAACAATGGTAAAAAGACATTGCATACATACGGAGATGGTAACTTAAATAATGTTATACGAACTATTTACGGGAAAAATATATCTGAGCATGTATTACCTTTTGACTACGAAGATGAAGCTCTAAAAGTTCATGGTTATATAGGTAAAGAAATAATTGCTAGAGGATCTAGAAACAATGAAAGTATATTTGTTAATAATAGATATATAAAAAATAAAACAATTGTAGCAGCTGTGGAAAATGCATTTAAATCATTCTCAACAGTTAATAAATTCCCATTCTTTGTACTTTTTATAGATTTATCACCAGACTCCATAGATGTTAACATACATCCTACAAAAGCAGAAATAAAGTTTAAAGACGAAAGAGTTATTTATAAAAGAGTATTCGATGCAGTTCATAATGCTTTAAAAGAAGATATATTTAATTCATTTGCAGTAGAAGATAAATTTGTAAATGAAGAAATTGTTGAGGAGATTAAATTAGATTTAGATACAGCATCTAAAAGTAGCAATATAGATGACCCCCTTATTTCTAATAAGATTGAACCTTCTATAAAGGATATATATAATAATGTCACTATACACGATGTTGCTAAAGAAGAGGATTTATATAATAAATTAAAGGAATTAAATAAAAATAAAGCTATTAATTCTTATAATAATAATTCTGAATCATTAAATAATACAACTGTAAATGAAAATACAAATAATAGTGATTATTATACTAAAAATGATTTAGCTTCTTCACAATCTAATTTATCTAATATAAAACAAGCTAATAATTTCAATTCATCTACAACTTCTATAGAAATAACAACAGAAAAAGAAGCAAATAAAGCCAAATTCCCGGATTTACGAGTTATTGGGCAATTCAGTAAAACTTATATCTTAGCTGAATATTTAGATACACTTTATATAATAGATCAACACGCTGCTCATGAAAAAATATTATACGAAAAATATATAAAAGATATAGAAAGCAAAGAGATTGTAGTACAACAATTGCTAATTCCTTGCATAATAGATTTATCTTTAGATGACTATGAATGTTATAAGGAAAATACAGAGGTATTTACAAATTCAGGATTTGTTATAGAAGAGTTTGGAGGTAATACAATTGCGTTAAAAGAAGTTCCTTATTTTTTAGGAAAACTTGATGCTAAAAACTTTTTATTAAGCATAATTGATAACTTGAAAAACTTAGGTACTGGTAAAACAGTAGAGGTTAAGCTAAATAAAATTGCTACTATGGCATGTAAGGCTGCAGTTAAAGCAAATGATTATTTAACACAAATAGAAATGGAGAAACTTATTTCTGATTTAAGATATATAGATAATCCCTTTAACTGTCCACACGGAAGACCTATAATAATCAAGTTTACAGAATATGAATTAGATAAAAAGTTTAGAAGAATAGTATAGAAAGGTTTATAATATGAAAAATAAAATATTAGTTTTAGCTGGTCCAACAGCAGTAGGGAAAACAGCTTTATCTATAGAATTAGCTAAGAATTTAAATGGAGAAATAGTATCAACTGACTCTATGCAAATATATAAATACATGGATATTGGTTCAGCAAAAATAACTCCTTCTGAAATGGATGGTATAAAACATCATATGCTAGATGTAACAACTCCAGATAAACCATTTTCAGTTGTAGATTTTAAAACTTTAGCAGAACCAATAATTGATGATTTATTAAAAGAAAATAAACTTCCTATTTTAACTGGAGGTACAGGACTTTATATAAATTCATTAACTTGCAATATGAATTTCACTGATGCCCCAAGTGATGAAGAATATAGAAAAGAATTAGAAGAACTTGCAATAGCTAAAGGTGCTAATTATATTCACGGAATGTTAAAAGATATTGATCCTATAAGCTATAACTCGATTCATCCTAATAATAGGAAGAGGGTAATAAGAGCATTAGAAGTATATAAAGTAACTAATAAGCCATTTAGTTCATTTAATGCCGGTGAAGACTTCTATAAAAGCAAATACGACGTTCATTACTATGTTTTAGATATGAATAGAGAAAAGCTTTATGAGGGGATAAATAGAAGAGTAGATATAATGTTTGAAAATGGCCTTCTAGAAGAATGTATTAAATTAAAGGAAAATGGGTATAATTCATCTATGCAGGCAATGCAAGGAATAGGATATAAAGAGGTTCTTTTATATCTTGAAAATTCTATAACATTAGAAGAGGCTATAGAAATGATTAAACAAGGTTCTAGAAACTATGCTAAACGTCAATTAACGTGGTTTAGAAAGGATCCAAGAGCTAAATTCTTAAATAAAGATTTATTATCTGATGATGAAATACTTCAAATAATAATAGATGATTTAAAGAATTAATAAGTTTATAATTATATAAAAATAAATACTTAGCCATGGAGGTGATTATTATTAATAAACAAAACAATAATATTCAAGATATTTTCTTAAATAACGCAAGAAAAAGTAAAACTTTAGTATCTATTCATTTGGTTAACGGTTTTCAATTAAGAGGATTAGTTAAAGGGTTCGATAACTTTACTGTTATTTTAGATTCTGAAGGAAAGCAAATGCTAGTATATAAGCATTCAATTACAACAATAACCCCATCAAAACCTCTACCTTTTTTAGATAATGAAAACTTATAGGAACTGCTCATAGCAGTTCTTTTTCTCTAATTATATTAAGTTTATGACTTTTAAATATAAAAAAACTTTATATTTAACATATTATTATATATAATTATTATGAAATAATGTATAATGGAGGAACTTTAATGTTAAGAGAAACAGAAAAGTTAATGATGGAATCTTACAACATAAAGCCACATGTATTTGAATTATATAAAAAGGCTTTAAGCGATGTAGAAGAACAATTTAAAATTTATGATGAAATAAGAGAGTATAATCAGCTAAAGGTACTTAATGCATTCCAAGAAGAAAGAATAAGTGATATGCATTTTACAAATTCATCAGGATACGGATATGATGACATTGGTAGATATACTTTAGATAAAGTATATGCAAGAATATTTAATACTGAAAGCGCTTTAGTTAGACCACACTTTGTAAATGGTACTCATGCCATTGGTTGTGCATTAATGGGTAATTTAAAAACAGGAGATACTATGGTATGTATTACTGGTGCTCCCTATGATACTTTACATAACATAATTGGTATAAGTGGAAAAGAAAATATAGGTTCATTAAAAGAATATGGAGTTAACTATAAACAAGTAGATTTAAAAGATGGTACTTTCGATACTGAAAAGATTATAGAAGTTCTTAAAGAAGATTCTACAATTAAACTAGTACATATACAAAGAAGCACAGGATATGGCTGGAGAAAATCATTCTTAGTTTCTGAAATAGGAGAAATCATTTCAAAAATAAAGGAAATCAGAAGTGATGTTTGCGTTTTTGTAGATAATTGTTATGGAGAGCTAATAGACAAAATTGAACCTACAGATGTTGGAGCCGATTTAGTTGCTGGATCACTTATAAAAAATTTAGGTGGTGGAATAGCGCCAACTGGTGGATATGTAGCTGGTAAGGCAAAATACGTAGAACAAGCATCTTATAGACTAACAACTCCTGGAATAGGAGGAGAGTGCGGTTCTACATTTGGTGTTATGAGACAACTTTATCAAGGATTATTCTTAGCACCTCATATAGTTATGGAAGCTCTTAAAGGAGCTGTATTCTGTTCTAGAATAATGGAAATTGCAGGATTTGAAGTTTTACCTAAATATAACGATAAAAGAAGTGATATTATTCAAGCTATTAAATTTAACAATAGAGAAAACTTAATAAAATTCTGTAAGGGTATTCAAAAAGGATCTCCAATCGATTCTTATGTTGAATGTGAACCATGGGCAATGCCTGGATATAATGACGAAGTTATAATGGCAGCTGGTGCATTTATTCAAGGTTCATCTATTGAATTATCTGCAGATGCTCCTATAAGAGAGCCTTATATAGCATATTTACAAGGTGGATTAACATTCGATCATGCTAAAATAGGTATATTAATTTCACTAAATAACATA
>NZ_JAPFDR010000004.1 GCF_026168755.1 Clostridium sp.
ATTAATTTTATTTTGCTATTTTTCATTTATTAACCTCTAATTACAATTTACTAATTTACCACAAAAAATAGCCGAAAGCTAGATTTCATCTAACTTTCAGCCATTGAAAATTTTATACTTTCCTATACATTAAAAAAAGAATATAGGTTACCCCATATCCTTTATTATTACTCATTTAAATCTACATAATCACCTTTTGCAGAAAAAATTATCCACTCACAAATATTTGTTACGTGATCTCCAACTCTTTCAAGATATTTAGAAGCAAATAATATTTGAGCTCCCTTGTTGATTATAGTCTCATCCTTTGCCATCTTTTTTAACATATCGTTAAATAATCCACGATATATTATATCAACTTGATCATCCATTTTACATATCTCATAAGCCGCATCTACATCTCCTGCAACAAATGCTTCAATAGACTTATTAATCATTTTTCTTAATATATCTACCATTTGCCAAATAGGATCACATTCTTCACCTAAAACATCTGACTCAACTCTTTTAGCAATCTTGCATATGTCAACTGCATAATCAGCCATTCTTTCTAAATCTGTTACTATTTTAGAAGTTGTAAATACTTTTCTTAAATCTGTAGCAACTGGTGATTCCATAGCCATAAATTTTAAACACTGTTCTTCGATTTTTCTATTTAACTCATCAACTTTATCATCATTTTCCATAACTTGCTTTACAAGTTTCATATCTTTATTTTTAAAAGCTTCTATACTATTATATATTTGCTTTTCAACTAAACTCCCCATTTCAGCAAGTTCAGATGTTAGTAACTTCATTCTCTTGTCTAAAAGATTTCTTGTCATATTCTCACTCCCTATCACAAATTAAATTTTAGCCAAATCTTCCTGTTATATAATCCTCTGTTCTTTTATCCTTAGGTCTATAGAAAATATCTTCCGTTTTACCATATTCTATAACTTCTCCTGATAAGAAGAATGCAGTTTTATCAGCAATTCTTCCAGCTTGTTGCATGTTATGAGTAACAATTACAACTGTGTATTGCTTCTTTAATTGATCCATAAGCTCTTCCATTTTATTAGTTGAAATTGGATCTAGTGCTGATGTAGGTTCATCCATTAAAATTATTTCTGGTGATACAGCTATAGTTCTAGCTATACATAATCTTTGTTGTTGTCCTCCTGAAAGCCCTAAAGCAGATTTTTTTAATCTATCTTTAACTTCATCAAAAAGGGCAGCTCCTCTTAAGCTTTTTTCAACAATTTCATCTAAAGTTTTTTTATCTTTTATTCCATGTATTCTAGGACCATAAGCTATGTTATCATAAATTGACATAGGAAATGGATTTGGTTTTTGGAATACCATACCAACTTTTTTTCTAAGGTCTATTTCATCATAGTCCTTATATATATCTTTCCCATCAATTAAAATTTCACCATTAATTTTAACACCTTCAATTAAATCATTCATTCTATTTAACGTTCTTAAAAATGTAGATTTCCCACATCCTGAAGGCCCTATTAATGCTGTAACTTTCTTTGATTCTATATCTAAATTAATATTCTTTAACGCTTTATTATCACCATAAAATAATTCTAAGTTTCTAACTTGAATTTCTGGCTTTACTACATTTGACATATTTACACCTCAAAATCTTATGATTTTCTTTAATCTACAGTATGTAACTTGTTAAAATTAAAAAGTCACAAATTTAATCTATTATTTTAATACTATTCTAATATTTCATTTAATATTATTATAATTACTAATAATTTGCTTTATTAAATTTCTTACTAATAAATTTTGCTAATAGATTTAATAATAAAATAATTACAATTAAAACTATTCCAGCAGCTGCTGCAGAAGTAATATCACCTTTTTCCTTAGTTTCAAGGAATGCATGAACAGTTAATGTTCTACCACTTGACATTATACTTGTTGGTATTTTATATACTGTACCTGCTGTTAAGAATAATGCTGCTGACTCTCCAATTACACGTCCCATAGAAAGTATTACACCTGAAAGTATCCCTGGTATAGCACTTGGAAGTATTACCTTATATAAAGTTTGGAATCTTGTTGCTCCAAGCCCAAGTGATGCCTCTCTATATGATGGGGGAACTACTTTTAATGCTTCTTCTGTAGTACGAATTATTACAGGTAAAATAATTATTGAAAGAGTTAATGATCCTGCTAAAAGTGAATAACCAAACTTTAATGCAGTTACAAAAAATGCTGCTCCGAATAATCCATAAACTATTGATGGTATTCCAGCCAATGCTTCTGTTGAATATCTAATTACTCTAACAAGTTTGCCTTGCTTTGCATACTCTTGTAAGTAAACAGCTGAAAGCACTCCTATTGGTGTTGCTATAAGTAATGATAGTCCTACAGTATATAATGTAGAAATAATAAATGGCTTTATCCCACCACCACCAGATGGCTTATATTCTCCAAATAAATAATTTAAATTTATTAATTTATAACCTTTTATAAATATGAATCCTATTATAAATACTAAAATTCCAACCGTTATTACTGCTGATAAATATAATAATATCTTTAATATATTTTCTTTAAATTTTCTCATTTTTATTTACCTTCCTTGCTAGAAAGTTTTGAAATCACTAAGTTTAATATTAAGATAAATGCAAATAGTACAACCCCTGTTGCAAATAACAATTCTTGATGTGATTGTGTTGCATATCCCATTTCTAAAGCTATGTTACTTGTAAGAGGTCTTACTTTATCAAAAATAGATGTAGGTATTTGAACTGAATTACCTCCAACTAAGATTATAGCCATTGTTTCTCCAATTGCTCTACCACAACCTAATACTATTGCTGCAAGTATACCTGACTTTGCTGCAGGTACTACAACCTTAAAAGTTGTTTCTATATGTGATGCTCCAAGACCTAATGAAGCTTCTTTATAACTTTTTGGAACAGCCTTTATTGCAGTAGTAGAAACTGAAATAATTGTTGGAAGCATCATAACTGCTAATACAATAATTACTGCTAACAAGCTTTGTCCTTGTGGTAAATTAAAAGTATTTTGTATCCATGGAACAATTACTGCCAGACCAAATAGCCCATATAATACAGATGGTATTCCTGCTAAAAGCTCAACTGCTGGAATTATAATTTTAGATACTCCTTTTGGCGCTACTTCTGCAATAAATATAGAAGTTAGTAATCCTATAGGTACTCCTATTATTAAAGCTCCTATAGTACCACAAGTAGATGCTATTATCATTGGTAATATTCCATATTTCGGATCTTGAGATGTTGGATACCACTCCGTTCCAAAAATAAACTGCGTAAATGATTTTCCTTCTGCAAAAAACGGTTTTAACCCCTTATAAAATACAAAACCTATTATTAATACTAAACTTACTACTGCAATAAGTGCACATATTAAAAATATTATTTTTGTAACTTTGTCTATAATATATTTACTTTTATTTTTCTTATTTTCCTCTACCATTTTAGTCCTCCTAATGGTAATAAAACACTTTGATTTATTTATATAGTAAAGATGCCCCAACACCTGAAGCATCTCTAAAGTTGTTTTAAACTTACTCTATAGTTATTAATTTATTTTCTCCTACTATTTGTTGACCTTCAGCACTTAATACAAAGTCAATTAATTTTTGCCCCTCTTCTGTTAAGCTATCTTCTTTAGTTACTAATATAAATGGTCTTGAAATTTTATAGCTACCCGCTTTAACATTGTCAGCTGTTGGTTCTACATCATCAATATTTAAAGCAGCTACAGTATCGTCAATATATTCAAAAGAAGCAAATCCTATTGCATTTTTATTTCCAGCAACTGTAGTTTTAACAGCTCCACTACCATCTGAAATTGTAGCATCCTTTACTAATTCTTCTGATTCATAACCAACTATTTCTTGGAATGCATCTCTTGTTCCTGAACCCTCTTCTCTTGAAACTACAACTATTGGTGAATCATCTCCGCCAAGTTCTTTCCAGTTAGTAATTTCTCCTGTATATATTTTTTTAACATCTTCTAAAGATATATTCTTTACTGGATTTTCTGTATTTACTAATAAAGCAATACCATCATATGCCACTATTGACCCTTGTACAGAAGTCTTTTCATCATCTTTTAATTCTCTTGAAGACATTCCTACCTCTGAAATTCCAGAAATAACATCTTTTATTCCAGCTCCTGAACCATTTTGTTGTATTTCTAATGTTACATTACTATTTTCTGACTCATATTTTTCTTGAATTTTTTCCATTAATGGACCTACTGAAGTTGACCCTGAAATTGAAATTGTTGTTGCATCTTTGTTAGAAGCTGTATTATTATCACTAGATCCATTTGATCCACATCCTACAAATGTTGCACCAACCATAGTTACTAATAATGCGCCTACTATTAACTTCAATTTTTTACTTCTCATTTTTATTCCTCCAATTTCATAAATGAATTTTTATTCATATACCTTACACAAATAATATTATCCCTCCAAAGTTAAAATAATATTACTTGAATGTTAAGTAATGTTATGTAATTGTTAAAAAAATGTTAAATATGTATATTTTTTTGTCATTTTAAACATAATATCGTAAAAAAATAAGATAAAAATACATTAAATATTCTTACCTTATTTTTATTTACAATTTTCTTATATTTTATTTTTAAATTTATTGTTTATTTTTATTCTTACAGTAAATATACTGCCAACTCCTAATTTAGATTGAACTGTAATATCACCACTAAACAATTTAACAATATGTTTAACAATCGCAAGTCCAAGACCTGTTCCTCTTGTTGATCTTGATTTATCTACTCTATAAAATCTTTCAAATATCCTTGGTATATCACTTCCAGGAATTCCTATACCATCATCACTTACTTTAAAAATGAAATATCCATTATTAAAAGTTATAAGAATTTTAACATTCCCATTTTCATTAGAATATTTTATAGCATTTTCTATCAAATTTAATGCTAATTGATGGAATTTGTCCTTACTTCCAACAATCTCATCACTAAACTCATTTATAAATTCTATCTTAACCTGTTTTTTTTCTGCTTGCTTTCTCATTATATCAATTATATTTTCTATAACTTCTTTAGGCCTAAAATTATCATTCTCCATTTTATGAAGGTTTTCAATATTAGAAAGTATTAAAATATCATTAATTAAATTAGTTAATCTCTCAGCTTCTTTATCAATAATATTTAAAAACTTACTCTTTGTTTCAGAGTCGTCAACATATCTTAAAGTTTCAGAAAACCCTTTAATTGATGTTAGTGGTGTTTTAAGCTCATGTGAAACATTAGCAACAAACTCACTTCTCATATTCTCAAGACGTTTAATATCCGTAATGTCTTGAATCGCTATTACTACACCTATTTGACTTTTTGCTCCACTTATAATAGGAGCCTTCTTCACTCTTATTTCTCTTTCTATAGGATGGAATAATTTTATCTCTTTCGTATTTATATCAGGTAATTCCCTTATAAAACTAATAAGATCATAATCAATAACACAAGATGATATCTTTTTCCCAATTACATCTCCCTGTAAATCAAATATTTTTTTTGAATATGGATTGCTTAATATAATTTTCTCATTATTGTCTAATGCTATTACTCCACTTTCCATACTTTCAAGTATAGCCTCAAGCTTATTTTGTTTATCTAATGAATCATTTATTTTAGTTTCTAATTGGTCTGCCATATTGTTAAATGTTTGTGCCAATAAACCAATTTCATCATAATTTCCAATTATTGCTCTTTTATTCAAATTACCATTAGCAATTTTAGCTGTTACCTTTTCAAGCTCTTTAATAGGATATACAATTATTTTAACTAGTTTTACTGCTAATGCTAATGACAATAAAAATACTACTATTACAATAGCAATATAATACTTTAAGGTTCCTAAGGTAAATATCTTTATATTATTAACAGGAACTGAACTTCTAACAACTATATCCTCATTTATCTTAGTTGCATAATATACCATATCAACAGATAATGTTTTACTAAATCTAACACTACTTCCTATCCCATTATTGAATGCTTCTATAATTTCTTGTCTATCTTTATGATTATCTAAATTTGATCTCTCATTATCAAATATTACATCTCCATCTCTATTTACTACTGTGAATCTAACAGAATTCCCTTTAAATTTATATATAGCCAAATCCTCATTAGTATAATCACCCTTTGAAAGGCTTTCATTATATATAGATAATACTTCCTTTGCATCATTTATAGTATTTATATTCACTAATACAATAAAGGAGCTTGTCACTATAATTAATGCAAATATAACTGTAATTACTACTGATGCTATAATACGTTTTTTCATAGAACACTAATTAGGGTTAAATCTATACCCTACTCCTCTTATAGTTTCAATTAGCTTAGGATTTTTATCGTCTAACTCTATTTTCTTTCTTAAATACCTTATATGAACATCTACAGTTCTTGTTTCACCTATATATTCATATCCCCATATTTTATCTAACAAAGTATCTCTAGTTAAAATTTTTCCCTTATTTCTAATTAATATTTCAAGTAGTTCAAACTCCTTAAGTGTTAAATCCAACTTTTTATCATTAACAAGAATCTCTCTCTTATCAAAATCAGCAGTTAAATTTCCAAAAACTAAAATATTATTTTCTGGTTCTGAAATAGAAAATCTTCTTAATACAGCCTTTACTCTTGCAAGTAGCTCTCTTACTGAAAAAGGCTTAGTAATATAATCATCTGCTCCAAGTTCTAAACCTAATATCTTATCAAGCTCTTCACTTTTTGCTGTAAGCATTATTATTGGAGTATTTCTAACTTCACTATTACTCCTAATATCTTTACAAACATCATACCCATCTTTTCCTGGTATCATTAAATCTAATAAAATTAAGTTTGGCTTTTCTTCAACTGCAAGTTTTACAGCATCATTTCCATTATTCGCTATAATTACTTTGTATCCATTACTAGTTAAATTATAACTTATGAGTTCTGCAATATTTTCCTCATCATCTACTACTAATATTTTTTCATTTGCCATTCCTATCACCCCAACAATTTATTTAATATATGAAAATGAAAATAATCTTCCATATGTTCCATTACTTGCTCTATAAGAAAATAGTTTATTTTCCTTTTCACAATGAGTACATAAATTGAAGGAATAAATATTCTCATCTTTAATACCAATAATCTTTAAATCTTCTTCTATACATAACTCCATACTTAAATTTCTATCATTAAAAAGTTTTTCACTAGTTACGTTAAATTTAGAAATGAACTTTTCCTTTAATTCTTCTGAAACTTCATAACAACATTGTCTGATATGGGGCCCTATATATGCTTTTATATTATTCACATCACAATTAAAATCCTTAATCATCTTTTCTACTGCATTTTTGCTTATATGATTAAAAGTTCCCTTCCATCCACTATGTATAGCTGCTATAACTTCTTTACTTTCATCAACAAGTATTACAGGAACACAATCAGCGGTAAAAGCTCCAATAATTACTGATTTCTCATTAGTAACTATTGCATCACCTTCATTTTCAATAAAGTTTTTTTCACTAGTATTATAAACTAAAACTTTATCACTATGTATTTGTCTTATATATTGAACTTCATCAACTCTGAAGTCATCTTTAAGTGATAATAAATTATTCACCCCCTCCTCAGTATGTCTGTTAAAGCTTCTGTCCATTTTAGCATTAGAAAATACAATATTAATATTTTCACTTTCTAATATCCAAAAATCTTTAAACTCTTTAAAATCATTTATACTTAACTTTTTCATACTTCACCTCTAAATTTTCCTACTATATTTTATCATTTAATATTAACTTTTACCTTTATTATGTATATTTTTTAACATGATTTTAACTTTATCAATATATTTAATCAATAATAATTATAACATAAAAAGGACTACCTTTTAGGTAGTCTAATTAATTTTTATTTGTCATTAACCCTTTGATTTCATCTAAAAAAGTATTAATATCTTTAAACTCTCTATATACAGATGCAAATCTTACATATGAAACTTCATCTATAGCCTTTAATCTATCCATAACCATTTCACCAATAACTCTAGATTCAATTTCTGTAAGCATATTATTTGAAATACTCTTTTCAATATCCTCTGCTAATTCTTCTATTTGCTTTCTAGAAATAGGTCTCTTTTGGCAAGCAATAATAAGCCCATTTACAATCTTTTCTCTGTTAAAATTTTCTCTTGTTGAATCTCTTTTTACTACTAAAATTGGAATATCCTCAATTTTTTCATATGTAGTATATCTTCTTCCACAGTTAGTACACTCTCTTCTTCTTCTAATTGTTGTATTATCATCTGTAGATCTTGAATCTACAACCTTACTTTCATCAAAAAAACAAAAAGGACACTTCAAACAAACCACGCCTTTCTCATATAGTTATATTTGTATTATACAATCTTTTTTCATTTTATTCTATATTTTATTTTCATCTGTATTTAATTGTATACCTGAAGCATCAACAATTAACACATCAACTCCTATTTTAACAACTTTGTCCCAGGGTATTTCTATATCATCATCTTTTGAAAACCATCCCTTAGAAGTAGACGGTAAGAATAATGAAACTACTTTATTAGTAGATAAATCAACTTTATAATCTCTAACATACCCTAATTTACTCCCTGTTGATACATCTATAACTTCCATACTTCTTATAGCATTTACTGAATATAATATTAAATCATCTTCCATAACTATCCCCACCCCTTAAATATGTATTTAAATCATTTACCATAATTATATATATGATGATATAAGGTATTTTATTAAAATAATTTTAAGAAAAAAAGGACCCTTAGGGTCCTATACATATTTCTTCATGTGTTTCAATGCCGTTTTTTCCAATCTTGAAACTTGAGCCTGAGATATGCCAATTTCATCTGCAACTTCCATTTGTGTTCTTCCATTAAAAAATCTTAAGGTTAAAATTAACTTTTCTCTATCATTTAATTTTTTCATCGCTTCTTTTATAGATATATTCTCTAACCAACTATCATCACTATTTTTAGAATCACTTATTTGATCCATTACATAAATAGCGTCACCTCCATCATGATATATTGGTTCAAATAAAGAAACTGGATCTTGAATTGCATCTAAAGCAAAAACTACTTCCTCTCTTGGTATATTTAACTCTTTAGCAATTTGAGAAACTGTAGGTTCTTTGTTATTATCCTTAATAAGTTTATCACGTACAAGTAAAGCTTTATATGCAATATCTCTTAAAGATCTACTTACCCTAATAGAGTTATTATCTCTTAAATATCTTCTTATCTCACCTATTATCATAGGTACTGCATAAGTAGAAAACTTAACATTTTGTGATAAATCAAAATTATCAATAGATTTCATTAATCCAATACAACCTACTTGAAATAAATCATCTACATTTTCCCCTCTATTATTAAACCTTTGAATCACACTTAAAACTAACCTTAAATTTCCCTTAATAAAGGTCTCCCTCGCTTGTGTATCTCCACTTCTCATCTTTAATAAAAGCTCTCTTTTTTCCTTTTCCTTTAGTACTGGTAATTTTGAAGTATTTACTCCACAAATCTCAACTTTGTTAATAATCAAAGTTAATCACTCCTTCAGAAGTAATAACATACTGCATTTAAAATTATTTCCGTTAGAGGATTCTTTTATACTAAAGACAACCTAAATCATTTTATTTATTTCTTTTTTTAATCTACTTATTATTTTCTTTTCCAATCTAGAAATGTATGATTGAGATATACCAAGAATATCAGCAACTTCTTTTTGTGTCTTTTCACTATATCCAGAAAGCCCAAATCTTAATCTCACTATTTCCTTTTCCCTTTCGTTCAAATTCCTTAGAGCTAAAAATAATAATTGCTTATCTACTTCATCTTCAATCAAATTATATACAGTATCATTTTCAGTACCTAAAATATCAGATAAAAGTAACTCATTTCCATCCCAATCTATATTTAATGGCTCATAAAAGGATACCTCTGCTTTTACTTTACTATTCCTTCTTAAATACATTAATATTTCATTTTCAATGCATCTTGATGCATAAGTAGCTAATTTAATTTTCTTTTCAGGATTAAAAGTATTTACAGCCTTAATTAATCCTATAGTTCCTACAGAAATTAAATCTTCAACACCTACACCTGTATTTTCAAACTTTCTTGCTATATATACAACAAGTCTCAAGTTTCTTTCTATAAGTGTATTTCTAACACACTCTCCACCAGTACTTAATTTATCAACTAAATCTTCCTCTTCATCCTTCTTCAATGGTGGTGGCAAAGCATCATTCCCGCCTATATAATCTACCCTTTTCATAAAAATATTAAACTTTGACAAAAATTTATTAATAAATAAAACTAACTTTCCCATATTTCCTATACCTCCTATACTATACCTCTTGATAATAAAGCTTGAAATTCATCTTCCTTACTTAACTTTCTTTCACATCCACATACTATAGCTTCTACCTTTCTCCAACTATTTGACTCTTCATTTCTAATCATTATATTTTGTCCTTTAAACCCTCTTACTTCACCTACTTCATTAATAGTGTCATACTTTATAATAAACTTTTTATCATCAGCTATTTCAAATTGATTAAAATAAGTATTTTCAACTATTATACAAGGTAAATTAGTTGCTGGTTCCCTCAACTCATTCCCAGTATCTAAAAATCCTTTTACTAGTACTGTTCTTGTTCCTTCCGTAATATATATATCATATAAAAAGTTTTTTACCATTGCCCTATCTTTAAGTAAATCTACAATTCGATTTATAAATATAAAAGTAATAGCCCCAGACAAAACTATAAATTTTGCTGAATTATTTTTAATAACAAACTCTTGTCCAATTAAATACTTATTTTGCATTTGTACTGCGCTAAAACATATACCACTTAACATGAATGATAGAATAAAAAATATTACAACTGATTTGAAAATAAACTTTAAATTTCTTTTTTTTATAGAAATATATATCATAATTGTTGGAACTAACAACTTTATTACTACAGAACTAAAAATCTTTACATTACAAAAAATAACTAACCCATATATTCCACCTAATAAAGCCGCTAAATATACATTTCTTCTTTTATAATCCATCCTCAATAGCTTAAAAGTAAGTAGCAATAAGAATAAATTGATTATTATATTTTCTAATAAATATATATCAATATAAACTTCCATATACTCCCCCCTCAATATATAAATTATACCGTTATATGTATATTTTTTTTGTCACATTGAAGGAGTTTAAAACAATTTTTAAACCAACTTTTTTTACATTTTACTTCCTGTTTTTTAATTATAAATTTTAATATGATTTTTATTTCTTTTTTTATGTCTTTTTATATATTTTAATAACAAAAAAAATAGATAGATGATGTAATTCCTATTTACATCATCTATCTATTTTTATTAATAAAATTTTATTACTTTCTTGATCTTAAGAAACTTGGAATATTTACACTTTCTCTATCTAAATCTAATAAAGGATCAGTATGAGATGTTGTAGGTTCTTCCTCTCTCTTTACAGTTTCAACTACTTTAGGTTCAATTCTAGGTTCACTAGCACTTGACACAATCTTAGCATTATCTTCTTCAAAGCCTGTTGCAATTACAGTTAATCTAATTTCATCATTTAAGCTTTCATCAATAACTGCTCCGAATATTATATTAGCGTCTACATCAGCTGCTTCTCTAACAATTTCAGCTGCTTCATAAACTTCTATA
Source organism: Clostridium sp. (assembly GCF_026168755.1). Classification (GTDB taxonomy): domain Bacteria; phylum Bacillota; class Clostridia; order Clostridiales; family Clostridiaceae; genus Clostridium. The sequence goes on from NZ_JAPFDR010000004.1 coordinate 11,780, forward strand.
GCACCTAAATCTACACCACCTGTAAAGTTAATTATAACTCCTGTTGCACCATCAATAGAAGTTTCTAATAATGGAGATGATATTGCCTGCCTAACTGCATCTTGTGCTTTATTATCACCTTTCCCATAACCAACTCCCATATGAGCTAATCCTTTATCCTTCATTACTGTTTCAATATCAGCAAAGTCAGCATTAACTACCCCTGGTATTGTAATAAGGTCAGATATCGCTTGTACACCTTGTCTTAAAACACCATCAGCTAATTTGAAAGAATCTAATAATGTTGTTTTCTTATCTGCCATAGCTAAAAGTTTTTCATTTGGAATTATAACTAATGTATCAACATGTTGTTTTAAGTTTTCTAATCCCATTTCAGCATGTCTCATTCTTCTCTTTCCTTCAAATGGGAAAGGCTTAGTAACTACACCTACTGTTAAGATATTCATAGACTTAGCAATTTCAGCAACTACTGGAGCAGCACCTGTACCAGTTCCACCACCCATACCAGCAGTTATAAATACCATATTAGCACCTTTTATCGCTTCTGCTATTTCTTCTCTACTTTCTTCTGCTGCCTTCTTACCAATTTCAGGATTAGCTCCAGCACCAAGTCCCTTAGTAAGCTTTTCACCTATTTGAATCTTAGTGTTTGCTTGTGAAAGCAATAATGCTTGTTTATCTGTATTTACAACAATAAACTCAACATTCTTTAACCCTTCAATTATCATTCTGTTAACGGCATTACCACCGCCACCACCACAGCCTATTACTTTTATATTAGTTAATTCTTGCATATCTAATTCAAAATCTAACAAAATAACTCCTCCTTAAAACTCTCTCTATTAGTAATTTAAATACTTTCATAAAATTAACTTCACTAATTCATTTTACAACTATAACTTAAAATAAAAAATTATTTAGTAATTTAATTTTACATCATTAAATATATGTTAACAATAGCAAATTGCTAATTGGTGAAGAATTTTGTAATGATTTCTTCACTTTTGTAAAAAATAAGTATCTAAATTTGCCAGTTTATCCTAGTTAGTTTAAAATTAAACTTCTCTTGTTAAAATATAATTTTATATTATTAAGACAATATTATATTTTAATGCTTCCATAAATATAATTCAACGTATTTTTAAAATTCCCTCTATTTTTTAACATATTTTTAAAATTTTATAATATAAAGGAGCGTAAAAATTTACACTCCTATACTTTTTATAAAATTATCATTCTTTTTAAAGTTTCTCTATCAATAGCATATGTCATTGCCGTTTCCATAGAAATAACGCCTTTTTTATATAACTCAGAAATTGCCATATCCATAGTTTTCATCCCGTATTTATTACCAGTCTGAACTGCTGATTCAATTTGTTGTGTCTTTCCTTCTCTAATAAGGCTTTGAATTCCCGGAGTTATAACCATTACTTCAAGAGCTGCTATTCTTCCATCTCCTTGTATATTAGTCAATAATTGTTGTGATATAACAGCTTGTAATACCGATGCTAGTTGAATCTTTATTTGTTGTTGATGATGCTCCGGAAATACATCTATTATTCTATCAATTGTCTTTGTTGCGCCAATAGTATGCAATGTTGATAAAACCAAATGTCCTGTTTCAGCTGCTGTAATAGCTGTAGAAATTGTTTCTAAATCTCTCATTTCTCCAACTAAAATAACATCTGGATCTTCTCTTAAAATTGCTTTTAATGCATTTTTATAACTTTTACTATCTTTTCCGATTTCTCTTTGATTTATTATGCACTTTTTATGTCTGTGTAAATATTCTATTGGATCTTCTAACGTTATTATATGAGCTTGTCTTGTACTATTAATTTCATTTATCATAGCTGCTAAGGTAGTACTTTTGCCACTACCTGTTGGCCCTGTCACTAATACAAGTCCCCTCTTATTTTTGACTATTTCTTTAAGAACTGTTGGATGCCCAATCTCATCTAATTTAGGTATTTTAAGTGCAATAACTCTTATAGCTATAGCATCACTATTTCTTTGTTTAAAAATATTAACTCTAAATCTACCTATTCCTTGAACCGAATAAGATGTATCAAATTCACCAATTTTTAAATATTCATCATATTTTTCACATAAAATTTCCTTAGAAAACTCCTCCATATCATATGGTAATAATTTATCTACCCCAATCTGAATAAGCTTTCCATTACTTCTTACAGTGGGTGGCAAACCAACTGTTAAATGTAAGTCTGATGCATTCATTTCTATAGTTTTACTTAATAGTTCTTTTAATAAATACATTTTTTCTCCCTTTTATACCTCATCTATAGCTATATCTCCATTATATTTTATTAAAATATATAAAAAACTTCAATGTTTAATATATTTATTACTTTTTAGCTATTTAAATGTTAATTCTTTTTTTAGTTTTTTTAATGCTTTTTTTTCAATCCTAGAAACATAAGATCTTGATATTCCAAGCAAACTTGCTATTTCTCTTTGAGTTTTACACTTTCCATCAATTAACCCATATCTCATTTTAATAATTTCTCCTTCTCTTTCATTTAAAGAAGTATTTATTTTAGAATACAAAGCTTTAATTTGTAAATTAGTTTCAACTTTATCAATAACAGAATCCTTATCACTACTTAATACATCTATTAAACTTATTTCATTCCCTTCTTTATCTACTCCAATTGGATCATGAAGGAAAGTTTCTCCTTTTTGCTTTTTACTACTTCTAAATAACATTAAAATTTCATTTTCAATGCATCTAGATGCATATGTAGCTAATCTTGTACCCTTCGATGCATCAAATGAATCAATAGCCTTAATTAAACCAACTGTTCCAATAGATATAAGTTCATCTATATCCTTATTAGGTATTTGATATTTTTTCACAATATGCGCAACCAACCTAAGGTTTCTTTCTATTAAAACACCCTTGGCCTTTTTATCACCAGCTTTTAATAATTCTAAATACTTCTGCTCTTCTTTTTCATCTAAAGGCTGTGGAAACGTATTATTACCTGAAATATATCCAGCCAAAAACACATTAGCACACAACAATTCTAATATATTACCAATAACTATCACTAAGCTTCCTCCTAGTAGTGCTTATTATATAATATGATAGTTTTTGAAAATATTGCTTAAAGAATTTAAATTAATTTTCTTGACACACTTGTTCGTTACGTGGAAGCGAAAAAATGAAATATTTATTTTCCAGTAACCGTGAAATTAATATTTCATTTTTTCTTCTCTCACGTAACTACTTATAATATACTCCCTTGCAGTTAATATCTTTTGCTACATATTTATATGACAAGTCGTTAACTCTTAAAGTAGTATTGCAGTTCAGCAAGTGGAAGAGAAAATATTAATGATATTACCGGAAGGAATATCGTAATTAAGTTTTAGAATTTAATTGTTTTTGGAAGAAAAGGAGCGTTAAGAAACTGAGGGAACAAAGTGACTTTCTAAGCTTTAGCTCTTTTTCTGTAAAAAACAATATAAATTCTTAACGCAAATTACACAATTCCTGGAGGTCATATCATTAATTTTTCGGCTCCACGTGACGAACAATATTATTGCATTATGGATTTAATAATATCTCTATAAATAGGTGCAGCTGTATTTCCTCCACCTAATTCATTTCCATTTGCATCTACACCATTTATATTTGGTGCTACAACAACTAATGTGTACATTTTGTTATTTAACTCAAAATATCCAGCAAACCAACCATGAGTAGTAGCACCACCTTCACCTGTAGCAGTACCTGTTTTACCACCTTGTATTATCCCTTCTATTTTTGCTGCTGAACCTGTCCCTTGCAAAATGACATTCTGCATACTATTTTTAACTAACTTTGATGTAGTTGAAGTAAATATCCTATTTTGTTCATTTTGAATATTTTCTATAACATTATTATCTTCATCAACAATAGCTTCTATAAGTGATGGTTTGATGTATATTCCATCATTTACTACAGCATTAATAGCTCCTGCAATTTGAAGTGGTGTTACTGTGATACACTGACCTATTGCAAAGTTACTAATCCCATCACTAGGCTTAGCCATTACCCCTATAGCTTCTTCTCTATTTTCTCCTGCTAGGCCTAAGACTTTATTATATAAACCTAAATTAGTAGTATATTTTAACATTTTTTCATAACCTATCAATTGTCCCATCTTTGCAAATATATCATTACATGAAACTTCAAAAGCTTGATTTACTGTTAAAGTTCCATGAGCATACGATTTACCTCCATTACTACAAATTTCCCCACTACAATAAAAAGTGTCATCCATATTAATTAATCCTTCATTTAAAGCAATAGCTTCTGTTATAACTTTAAATATAGATCCTGGTTCAAGACCTAACTGTCCTATACCTAAATTAACATTTGCTTCAGATTCATCCTTCTGCACCATAGCCTTTATTTTCCCAGTATTTGATTCTAAAAGAACTACTCCTACATTATCTAAGTTATTATAATCATCACCATTTAAAACATTTTTTATTTTACCTGACCAACCATCATCAATAGTCAGTCTTATATTTTTATTATTTTCCCCATAATTAGTATCATTGCTCATATATATAGATTTCTCATCTAAATGAAATCCTATTGTTGGCCTTTTATTATCTTTAATTATATCTAAAATGTTCTCTTCAAATGAATCTTTTAATGTATTATCTTTATTTATAGATGCAATTATATTTTCTACACTCCATCTTTCCTTTAAATCTAACTCATTATAAACATAAGTATATATTCCCTTTATATCATTTAATTTATTTATCTTTTCATAAGTTTCTTTAGTTATAGTATAATAAAGCTTCCCACTTTGATTCATTATATCAGTGAAGTTAAATTCTTCATCTTCTGATTTCATTATAAAATTTAAAGCTAATAAATCTTGTAATGTTTCTTCATAGTTATTTAATTTAAAAGGTTTTGTATCAAGAACCATAATATACTTATTTTTATAGTTTATAAGGCTATTTCCATTTGTATCAAACAACTTATAATTAGTATCACTAGTATATTCCACTTGATGATTTTCAAGTTCCCCTTGAACAGAAGTTGTTGGATATATCATTAATACATATAATCTTATAGTTAAAGCAATAAAAATGCTGAAAAATCCAATACAAACAATTAGTGATTTTTTATTATCAATTTTATATCTATACAAAAAAACACCTCCTTTAGCTAAATTCTAGACTAAAATGAGGTGTTTTATTCAAATTACTTAAGTATATCTCTAATTTTTGCCATTAATAAATCTATTGCAACATAATTATGTCCACCTTCTGGAATAATTATATCAGCATACTTCTTTGATGGCTCTGTAAATTGAAGATGCATAGGTCTAACAATGCTTAAATATTGGTCAACTACTGATTCAACAGTTCTTCCTCTTTCATTTATATCTCTTACTAATCTCCTTAGAATTCTTATATCAGCATCAGTATCTACATAAACTTTTATATCTAGAAGATCTCTTATTCTTTCATCTTCTAATATTAAGATACCTTCAACTAAAATTATATCTCTCGACTCTACAGTAGTAGTTTCTTTAGCTCTATTATGAACAGTAAAATCATAACTTGGCTTTTCTATAGATTCTCCTTTTATCAATTTCTTTAAATGCTCAACTAATAAATCATTATCAAAAGCCATTGGATGATCATAATTTGTTTTAACTCTTTCTTCCATAGATAAATGACTTTGATCCTTATAATACATATCTTGTTGTATCATTGCTATACAATCTTTTGAAAAATTAGAATATAAGACATCAGCTATTGTACTCTTACCAGATCCTGTTCCTCCAGTAATTCCTATTAAAATAGGTTTATTCATTTGTTAGACCTCCTTAATTGTTATTAATATTAATAACATTGTTTGCTTTTACAAGCATATCATTAACTTTTAATGGTGTATCAACTTTAACAGTAAAAATCATATGTGCTCTATTAGCAACATCAGTTTTTCTATCTTTATCTAAATCATACATATCTTCAAGTCTAATCTTAAAATATGGTACATCGGCTCTTAAAACTTCAACCTCTTCATCTTCAAATACTCTATTTTTTTGAAGTACTGTTGCAGTTTTAGTTTCATGATCATAAGATTTTACCATACCGACAATTTCATAATCTCTAACATATCCTGCATCATCATAATTTTGCTCTCCATTTATTCCTAAATAGAACCCTGTATGATATGGTCTATGACTTACTTTTCTAAGCATATCCATCCATTCATCCTTAAACTTATAGTTACTTGGGTTTTCCCAGTAACTATCTAATGCTTCCCTATATGCCTTAACGACAGATGCTACATAGAATTCACTTTTCATTCTTCCTTCAATTTTGAAAGAATAAATACCACTCTTAACAAGTTCAGGTATATAATGAATCATGCATAAATCTTTTGAATTCATTATATATGTTCCGTTATCATCTTCTATAACAGGATAATATTCGCCAGGTCTAGTTTCTTCAACTAAATGATATTTATATCTACATACATTCCCACAGATACCTTTATTAGCATCTCTTTTTATCATGTAATTTGATATTAAACATCTTCCAGAATACGCAACACACATTGAACCATGAACAAAAGCTTCAATATCGCATCCACTTGGAATATTTTCAGTTATTTCATTTATTTCTTTAAATGTTAATTCTCTAGCTAATACAATTCTTTTAACACCTAAATCATACCAGAATTTAGTTGCCATCCAGTTAACAGTATTAGCTTGTGTACTTAAATGTATTTCTAATTCAGGTGCTACTTCTTTACATATAGCAATTAATGATGGATCAGCAACTATAACTGCATCTACACCTATATCATAAAGACCTTTAATATATTCTCCCGCTGAATTCAGATCATGATTTCTTGCAAAAACATTTAATGTTACATATATTTTCTTACCTCTATCATGACAATACTTAATTCCCTCAATCATTTCTTCATTAGAAAAATTATTTGAAAAGGCTCTAAGGTTTAATTTACCTCCACCTATATATACAGCATCTGCTCCAAAATCTATAGCTATTTTTAGCTTTTCTAAATTACCAGCTGGCGCTAATATTTCTGGCTTTCTCATACTGTTACCTCCTTCTTGTAATTGCAATTCCATCTCCCATAGGAATTACTGACGTTATTAAACTTTTATCTTGTGAAACTAGTTCTAAATAAGTTCTCATTCTCTTAACTATTGTGATTTTTCTTCTCTTAACTAATTCATCACTTGCAACCATACCTCTAAATAAAACATTATCAGCAATTATTATACCATCATCTTTTAAGAGTCTTAAACAGTGTGGTAAAAAATGATTATAATGTCCCTTACCTGCATCCATAAAAATTAAATCATATGGTTCTTGTAGCTTTTCTAATATTTCAAGACAATCCCCTTCTTCAATAACTATCTTATCTTCAAGACCAAAAGATTTTATATTTTCTTTTGCATACTTTATCATTTCTTCACTTCGTTCTATGGTAGTTATATGAGGATTTGTTCCTGCTGAATCATGCATTATAATTGCAGAATAGCCAATTGCAGTACCAAGTTCTAATATTCTTAATGGTTTTTTCATACTAACCATAAATTCTAAGAATTTTATTGTTTCTTTTTGAGCTATAGGCACACCATTTTCTTTAGCAAATACTTCTAGCTCTTTTAGTCTTCCTTCACTTTCTGGTATTAATCCTCTTATATATTCCTCCATATAATCGTAGGTAATTCCACTCATACTAAACCTCCGTATATGTTAATATCCTAACTCTTCTTTTTTCTTTAAAAAGTCATCATAATTATCAGTAAAATAATGTTCATCATCTGTCGCTAATAGATAAAATAAATAATTTGTACTATCTGGATTTAATGCAGCTTTTATAGATGGAGCACCTGGATTACATATTGGCCCTACCGGTAATCCCTTATACAAATATGTATTATACTTTGATTCAATTGCTAAATGTCTATTTCTTACACTTTCTATATAATATCCATGTGCATAAATTACAGTTGCATCAATTTGCAATGGCATATCTTGCTCTAACCTATTGTAAATTACAGATGCTATTAAAGGTCTATCTTCATCTACTCTTGCTTCTTTTTCAATAATAGATGCTATATTAATTATCCTTTCAATATCATCCTCTTTAACATCAAGGCCTTCTGTTATTTCACCCCATACCTCTTCAAATCTATTTATCATTGTTTTTATTATGTATTCTGGTTGAACTCCAATTTCAAAATTATATGTATCTGGGAATAAAAAACCTTCTAAATTATATCTTTTATCTGCATTATCCTTTACATAAGATGGTAGCGGATAACTTTTTACTACGTTTAAAAATTCATCCTTTGTACAAATACCTTTTTCCTCTAACCTAGCTGCTATATCTTCCACATTGAACCCTTCTGGAATAGTTACAGTTATTGCATTTGTATTATTGGGATCCTTTAAAGTTTCAGCTATATCATTTATTGACATACCTTTATCCAAAGTATGGCTTCCTGGAATCACTTCTAAATCAAGTCCTGTTAACTTAGCATAAATTTTTATTATAAATGGACTTTTAATCTTCTTTCCACTAGAAAGCCTACTTATAATACTATAAAAACTATCTCCATCTTGGACATTTACTACTTCTGAGTCTGAAATTTTAAGTGGGTTTTTAATTGTTGATATAAACACAGAAGCTAAAGCTATTACAATAATTAATAATAAAATAATTAAAGTTCTACCAGTTTTTTTAGCTCTTTTCCTAGTTAAATTTCTTCCAGTATCTTTAGCCCTTTTTTTCGTTAATGTTCTACCGGTATTTTTAGTACTTTTTTTCATAAATACCCCCTGTATTTAAAAGTGAATAGCCAAATTATTTAGCTATTCACTATTATAATACTTTTATATGAAATTATAAACAATTTACATAATTATTTTTTACTTCTGCTTATCATTCTCTTTCTTTCAGCAGCATCTAAGTATCTTTTTCTAATTCTAATGTTTTCTGGAGTAACCTCAACTAGCTCATCATTTGCGATAAATTCAATTGACTGCTCTAATGTTAATGTAGTAACTGGTACTAATTTAACAGCATCATCAGATCCTGAAGCTCTTGTATTAGTTAATTTTTTACCTTTACAAACATTTATATCTATATCTTCAGCTCTAGAACATTCTCCAACAACCATTCCTTGATATACTGGTGTTCCTGGAGTTATGAATAACTTTCCTCTTTCTTGAGCATTGAATAATCCATAAGCAATAGCTTCACCTTGTTCAAATGATACTATTGAACCTCTACTTCTTGATTCAATTTCTCCCTTATATGGAGCATAACCTTCAAATACGTGGTTCATAATACCATTACCTTTTGTATCTGTCATAAATTCATTTCTAAATCCTATAAGCCCTCTTGCTGGAATTACGAATTCTAATCTAGTATATCCATTAACTGCTGATGTCATATTAACCATTTCAGCTTTTCTTGGTCCCATTTTTTCCATAACAGCACCCATAAATTCTTCTGGTACGTCTATAGTTAAGTATTCCATAGGCTCTAACTTTTTACCATTTTCCTCTTTAAAGATAACACTTGGCTTAGAAACTTGTAATTCAAATCCTTCTCTTCTCATTGTTTCAATAAGAACTGATAAGTGAAGTTCTCCTCTACCTGATACTTCGAAACAGTCTGGAGTTATTTCTTTAACTCTTAAACTTACGTTAGTTTCTAATTCCTTCATTAATCTATCTCTTAAGTGTCTAGATGTAACGAATTCACCTTCTTTACCTGCAAATGGTGAGTCATTAACCATGAAATTCATGTTAAGTGTTGGCTCATCTATTTCAACGAATGGTAAAGCTTCTGGGTTAGATGCATCAGCTATAGTTTCTCCTATATTAGCATCCATAATACCGCTTACTGCAATAATATCTCCAAGTCCAGCTTCTTCAACTTCTTCTCTCTTTAATCCATTATAACCAAATACAGCAGTTATTTTGTAGTTTGATTTACTTCCATCTTGTCTAACTAAAACAACATTCTGATTTTTCTTAACTTTTCCCCTATGTACTTTACCAATTGCAATTTTACCAACAAAAGCATTACTATCTAAAGTTGTAACTAGCATTTGGAAAGGCCCGTCTATATATCCCTTTGGTGGTTCAACATGATTTATAATAGTCTTAAATAATGGTTCCATTCCCATATTTGTATCTTCTACATTATATCTTGCAAAACCTTCTCTAGCAGAAGCATATATAATTGGGAAATCTAATTGCTCATCATCAGCACCTAATTCTAGGAATAAATCAAATACTTCATCAATAACTTCTTCTGGTCTAGCATTTGGTTTATCTATCTTATTTATAACAACTATTGGTTTTAACTTTAGCTCTAAAGCTTTCTTTAAAACGAACTTTGTTTGTGGCATTGGTCCTTCATAAGAATCAACAACAAGTAAAACTGAGTCAACCATCTTAAGTACACGTTCAACTTCTCCCCCGAAATCAGCATGTCCTGGTGTATCAACGATGTTTATTTTTATTCCATCGTACATAACTGCAGTATTTTTTGAAAGAATTGTAATTCCTCTTTCCTTTTCTAAATCATTAGAGTCCATTACTCTTTCATCCATTTTTTCATTTGATCTAAATACGTGACTTTCTTTAAACATAGCATCAACTAACGTTGTCTTACCATGGTCAACGTGAGCTATTATTGCTATATTTCTAATATCATCTCTAGTTATTAATTCCATTTAATTTCCTCCATTAACTTTTATTAATGAATTTAAAATATTAATATTCAAATTCATTTTTATTTTAAAGGCTTATCTTACTTTTGAAGTAAAGCAGGCTAAAGGTAATGAAACCTCCGCTACGCTATATCATTGAAAATTCAAATTACTAAATATTAAACTTAGCCTTCTACCTTTGTAAACCTATAAATATTTTGCCCAAAAAGAAAATTGGATACACTCGTATCCAATTTTCAAATCTATCAATTATTCTACTATTAACTTTGTTACTTGTCAACTAATACTTATATTTCCATAATAATTGGTAAAATCATAGGTTTTCTCTTAGTCTTTTCATAAAGATAAGATCTAAGTTCATCTCTTACATTCGATTTTAATGTTGCCCAATCACTTATATTCTTTTCTTCACAATCAAACAAAATATTTCTAACAATATCTCTTGCTTCATCCATTAAACTTTCAGATTCCCTTACATAAACAAATCCTCTTGATATAATATCTGGACCCGCAACTATAGTTTTGTTTTCTTTAGATAAAGTTACAACTACTGTTAATATACCATCTTGAGATAAATGTTTTCTATCTCTTAATACTATATTTCCAACATCTCCAACTCCAAGTCCATCAACAAAAACTTGCCCTGAAATAACACTTCCATTCTTTTTAATACCACTTCTAGTAACTTCAATTATATCTCCAACATCAGGTATAACTACATTTTTAGAATCTACTCCTAATTTTATAGCTAATTCACCATGTTGTTGTAAGTGTCTATATTCACCATGAACTGGTATAAAATGTTTTGGTCTAACTAAAGTTTGCATAAGCTTTAACTCTTCTTGGCAAGCATGACCTGAAACGTGGATATTTTCCTGTGATCCATATATAACTTCTGCACCTTTTTTAAATAATTGATTAATAACTTTTGATACAAGCTTTTCATTTCCTGGAATAGGTGTTGCTGAGATAATTATTGTATCACCTTCAACAATATTTACTTTTCTATGCTCTGATGCTGCCATTCTTGATAACGCAGACATTGGCTCACCTTGACTTCCAGTAGTTATAATAACAACTTGATCATTATTATACTTATTGATTTGATCAATAGATACTAAAGTATCTTTATCAACTTCAATATAACCTAATTCTATAGCTACATTCATTATATTTTCCATACTTCTTCCAGAAACAGCAACTTTTCTACCATAAACTGAAGCAGCATCTATTATTTGTTGAATTCTATGAATATTTGATGCAAATGTTGCAATAATTATTCTTCCTTTAGTTTTTCCAAAAATTCTTGTTAAACTTTCTCCAACAATTTTTTCTGAGTTTGTGTATCCAGACTTTTCAACATTTGTAGAGTCTGCCATCATTGCAAGTACTCCTTTTTTCCCTAGTTCTGCAAATCTTGCAAAATCCATAGGTTCACCATCAATTGGTGTGTAATCCACCTTAAAATCTCCTGTATGAAGTACAACTCCTAATGGTGTGTGTACTGCAATTGCAACAGAATCAGCAATTGAATGGTTAGTTTTTATAAACTCTACAGATACTGAATTTAACCTAATTACATCTCTTGGCTTTACTCTTACAAGTTCTGTTGAACTTAATAAACCATGTTCTTTAAGTTTAGTTTCTACTATTCCTAATGTTAGTTTTGTTCCATATACCGGAACATTTAATTGTTTTAAAACATATGGTAACGCTCCAATATGATCTTCATGACCATGAGTTAAGAATATTCCCGACACCTTTTCTTTATTTTTTATAAGGTACGTTATATCAGGTATAACCAAATCTATTCCGAACATATCTTCATCTGGAAACTTAAGTCCACAATCTATTACAACTATATCATTTTTATATTCTATAGCTGTTAAATTTTTTCCGATTTCATTGACTCCACCTAAAGGAATAATCTTAACCTTTGCTTTTTCATTTTTCATATGTCCCCTCCTTCTCTTTTCTATTATGTATTTCAAAATATATAACTACTATTTAAAATATCCCTTTACTCACCTTTTTGTTTTTCGCAACATTTAGAACATATCCCAAAAAACTTTACACTATGATCTAAAATTTTAAATCCATATGTATTTTCAATTCTATATTCAAGCTCATCTAAAAGATCATCTTGAACCTCAAATACAGCTTTACATTCATTACATACTAAATGATGATGTCTATGTTCCTCTTCACTATGAACAAGTTCATATCTACTACATCCATCATTTAAATCTAACTTAAATATAACACCGACCTCTTCTAATAATAATACAGTTCTATATACTGTTGCTAAACCTATATCAGGACATATTTTCTTAACCTCATCATAAATTTCTTCTGCTGTTAAGTGCTCTCCCTCTTTTTCAATGATTACATCTAAAATAGCTCTTCTTTGAGGCGTTAACTTATATCCTTTTTGTTTTAGGTTTTCTTTTAATAATTCAATATCTACATTAACTGTGCTCATATACTTAACACCTCATTTCTTTTATTCTTCGTCCATGAAAATAGTGTTATAAGCTTCTTCTATCGCAGCTAACTCCACTTCATTTTCAATTAGTTCAAACATATCATTATCTTCTTCATCTTTTATTATTTTTAAAGCAAATGGATTTTCATCTTCATATCCTTGTTCTTGAGCTATAACATACTCACTTTTTTCTCCCGTCTCAGGATTTACCATATCAAAGAATGCTATTACATTTAAATTTATCTCATTTCCATCTTCATCAAATAATTGTATAGTTTTTAAATCTTTTTCCATTCTACAAACTCCTTTTTCATCTGAATTGTTTATTATATTATTACACAAAATATTAAAACTGCAAATATCTTAATTTAATTAGTAATTAAGATTTTAAAATTAGTTATTGTTTTTTATAACAAACTATTTACTAAGTCTCAACTTGTCAAGATAGCCTTGTAATATATATGTTGCCGCTATTTTATCTACAATTTTCTTTCTTTTATTTCTTGAAAGATCTGCTTCTAACATTGCTCTATGTGCAGCTACTGTTGTTAATCTTTCATCCCACATTTCTATTGGCAATCCAGTCTTTTCTTTTAATAACTCAGCAAACTCTAATGCTTTTTCACCTGATTCTCCAATAGTTCCATTCATATTTTTAGGCAAACCAACAACTATAGTTTCTACCCCATATTCATTACATATTTTATGTATTTCTTCTAAATCTTGTTCCTTCTTAGTACGTCTTATTGTTGTAATTCCTTGTGCTGTCCATCCTAAAGGATCGCTTAAAGCAACTCCTATAGTTTTTGAGCCCATATCAAGTCCTAATATTCTCATAGAAACTCCTTTGTTTAATTAAAAAACTAATTTCTTAATTTATTTTATCAAATTAATTTTGGATAAAATAAAAGTGCCCGCTTAACGGGCACTTTTATTTTATTTCTAGATAAGATTTTATTACCTCTTCAAGTATTTCATCTCTTTCAAGTTTTCTAAGTAAAGCTCTTGCTCCGTTATAACTAGTAATGTAAGAAGGATCCCCCGAAATTAGATAACCTACCAATTGATTTATTGGGTTATATCCCTTTTCCTTCAATGCTGTATATACATCATTTAAAATTGATTTAGTTAAATCTTCTTTGTTAATGTTTAAGTCAAATTGCATTGTTCTGTCAAGATTATTATCCATATCCTCCGCTGCTTACTTAGCAGCTTCACCCCCTTACGAAAGTTTTTTATTTATTTTTAATCATTAGAAATTTTTATACAATCTTATTATTTATATTATATCCTAAATTAACATAATTGTATACTCTATAAAAAAACTATTTTACTAAATTCTCTATTGTTTTGAACGCAACTTCTATAGATTGTGGTATATTTTCAGGTTTCTTACCACCAGCTTGAGCCATATCTGGTCTTCCACCTCCGCCACCACCAACAACAGTAGCTACTTCTTTAATAATTTTACCACAATGTATTCCTTTATCTAATACATCTTTAGTTGCCATAGTAACTAAATTAACTTTATCTCCTAATTTACTTACTAATACTACAACTCCTGAATTCATCTTACTTCTGATTTTATCTGCTAAATCTCTTAAAGCATTACCATCTACACCTTCAAGTCCATATGCTATAGCTTTAACTCCATTTATTTCTCTAGCAGAGTTTAAAATATCATCTAATGCCCCACTTGTAAGCTTAGATTTAAGTTCAGCAATTTCTTTATCTTTTTCCTTAAGTTCTGCACCTTGAGTAGATATTTTCTTTAAAACATCCTTTTCAGTACATTTAAGTGCTGCACAAGCTTCTTTTAATAATCTTTGCTTTTCTTCCATGTATTTTATAGCAGCTCTTCCTGTTAAAGCTTCTATTCTTCTAATACCAGCAGCAACCCCTGTTTCAGAAACTATTTTAAATAGTCCTATTTCTCCAACATTAGATACGTGAGTACCACCACAAAGTTCTTTAGAGAATTCTCCTGCAGCTACTACTCTTACTTTATCACCATATTTTTCATCGAATAATGCTGTTGCTCCAGATTCCTTAGCTTCTTCAATTGTCATAAGCTTAGTTTCTACAGTATCAACTTCCATTATCTTATCATTAACTAAATCTTCAACCTTTTGAATTTCTTCAACTGTCATAGCTTGGAAGTGAGTAAAGTCAAATCTTAATCTTTCATTATCTACAAAAGAACCTGCTTGATGAACATGAGAGCCAACAACTTCTTTTAATGCAGCTTGTAACATATGAGTTGCTGTATGGTTTTTACAAACACTAGATCTTCTCACCTTATCTACACTTAAGTTAACCTCTTCACCATTTTTTATGCATCCAGCTTTAACTTCAACATAATGAACAGTCTTTCCACCAACATTTTTCTTAGTGTTGTATACATAAGCTGTTCCGTTAGCTCCAGTAATCATACCAGTATCACCAATTTGACCACCCATTTCAGCATAAAAAGGAGTCTTATCAGTTAAGATGTAACCTTTGTTACCTTCAGTTAATTCATCAACAAAAGCTTCATCAGTTGCAAGAACTACAACTCTTCCAACACCTTCTGTAGAAGTATATCCAGTAAATTCAGTTTCAACATC
Organism: Clostridium sp.; assembly: GCF_026168755.1. Taxonomy (GTDB): domain Bacteria; phylum Bacillota; class Clostridia; order Clostridiales; family Clostridiaceae; genus Clostridium. The sequence continues at coordinate 27,643 of NZ_JAPFDR010000004.1, forward strand.
AGCTTTTACCTTATTTATTGGATTTTCATCAGCTCCCATGTAAGAAGTTTCTCCTCTTGCACTTCTAGCTCTCTCTCTTTGAGCTTCCATTTCCTTCTTGAATTCTTCATGATCAACAGTCATTTCTTTTTCCTCAAGAATTTCTTCTGTTAATTCTAGCGGGAATCCGTAAGTATCATATAATTTAAATGCTTTTTCTCCAGAAAGTACTGTAGATTTAGCTTCTTCTAATTCCTTAATATATCCATTTAAGATGTTCATTCCACCATCAATAGTTTCATTAAATCTTTCTTCTTCTAAAGTTATTATCTTAGTTATATAATCTTTATTTTCAACTAATACTGGATAATTTCCACCATAGTTTTCAACAACAGCATCTACAACATCTTTTAAGAATAATCCCTTAATTCCAAGTAATCTTCCATGTCTTGCAGCTCTTCTTAAAAGTCTTCTTAAAACATATCCTCTACCTTCATTACTTGGCTGAACACCATCTGATATAAGCATAGTTACAGCTTTAACGTGGTCTGTTACTATTCTTAATGATATATCGCTATTAGCATCTTTTCCATATTCTACACCTGATAAAGAAGATACTTTATTTAATATATTCTTTACTGTATCAATTTCAAATATGTTATCAACACCTTGCATTATAGTTGCAATTCTTTCAAGTCCCATACCAGTATCTATATTTTTGTTCTTTAATGGAGCATAGCTTCCATCTTCTTGTTTATCAAATTGAATAAATACTAAGTTCCAGAATTCAACTATTCTATCAGCATCAGAAGCAGCTACAAAATCATCTACATTTGTAACAGGAGCTACATCTACACCTCTATCAAAATGAATTTCTGTACATGGACCACATGGACCAACTGTTCCAACTTCCCAGAAGTTATCATCTTTACCTAATCTAAATATTCTACTTGGATCTATATCTGTCTTAGTAGTCCAAATTTCATATGCTTCATCATCTTCTAAATAAATTGTTACATATAATTTATCCTTAGGTAATTTTAAAACTTCAGTTACATATTCCCATGACCATGGAATAATTTCATTTTTAAAGTAATCTCCAAATGAGAAATTACCTAACATTTCAAAGAAAGTACCGTGTCTTGAAGTCTTTCCTACGTTTTCTATATCACCAGTTCTAATACACTTTTGGCAAGTTGTTACTCTAGTTTTTGGTGGTTTTTGTATACCTGTGAAATATGACTTAAGTGGTGCCATACCTGCATTTATTAATAATAAACTGTTATCATTTTTAGGTACTAATGGAAAACTTTCCATTCTTAAATGTTCCTTAGATTCGAAAAAGCTAATAAAACTTTCTCTTAATTCATTTGCTCCCATGAATTTCATGATTTTTTCTACCTCCAAAATTCTTCTATTAATAATTTAATTATAAATTAAACTAATTCTTAAATTTATTTATAATTAGGAATTCAACCAATAAAAAAAGTCTCCATCCCTAAAGACAAAGGGACGAAAACTTATAACTTCCGCGGTACCACCCTAATTATGTACATAAATACATCACTTAAAGTAAAAAAAGCTCCAAGATAGCTTCAATATGCTAAATAAGAAGTTTTCACCATCCACTTCCTCTCTTAATATTTACATCATATTTACTCATTCTTTTCATCGCTTTATGCTATAGATTTATGACAAAATTATATTTCATTTAAGTATTTATGTCAATAAACTTTATCGTATATGAATATAAGTGAGGTTTAAAATCAAAATCACTCTTAGCTACTCCTTTTACTACTAGTAGTATGTTTGGATAAATAAATCAAATATTTATAATCTCACTTAAAATAAATAATAATCTATATCATCATATATAACCTTAATAATTACGGCAATTGGAACAATCAAAATCATTCCTATTACTCCACCCATTTTCTCACCTAATATTAATAGAATAATAATTATTATAGGATGCATATTAGTACTATCCCCTGTTATTTTAGGCGCTAAAAAGTTACCTTCTACTTGTTGTATTAAAAACACTCCTACAGCTGCTAATAATCCTTTTGTAACAGATCCTGTAAGAGCCATAAAAATTATAGGAATTCCTCCAATAATAGGTCCAAAGTAAGGAATAATATTAGCAATAGCATTTATTATAGATAATACTAAAGGAAATTTTATTCTAAGTGCTAATAATAAAACAAATGATAACACTCCAATTATTAATGATAATAAAAGCTGACTTAATATGTATCTACTTAATATTTTATCAATATTATTATTTATATTTTTAATTAAAACTCTTTTATCTGTTGGAAAAACTAATAATAATTTATTATATATTAAATGTCCATCAGCTAATAAATAATAAGTTGTAATTGGTATAACTGCAAGGCCAACAAGGTTCTCCCCAATAGAAATCATATTATCTACTAAATTAGTTGATGCATTACTTAAAACCATATTTATTTTTTCCCCAACTTGTATGTATATAGTATCAAAAACCGGTAACCTATCTAATTTAAATTTATTTGCAAAAGCTAGAATATATTCTTCTATACTATCTAGCATAACTCCAAAATTGCCACTTTCTTTTAGTATGGATGGAACTATACAATACAAAAGTCCAATAAACGCTAATAAAAATAATAATATAATTAAAAGCGAACTTTTTTTAGCTGATATATTCAATCTATCACTTAAATAATTTCTTAATGGCTTTAAAGTATATGCAATTATAAATGAAATTACTAATAAATTAACAACATCCCTTATAGGAGTGAAATATATATATATAACAACACTAAGTATTACAAGAACTGTTGCTACTATTATTTTATAAATTAAATTTTTATGCTTTGCTAACATCCTTAGAGCCTCCTAAGTTATGAGGTAAAGTTTTAAGCTTAATACGCTCATTTCCATTGTATAAAATATAATCATCACATAAAGCACAATGTTTTAACGTTATAATTTCCTTTCCCCTAAACATCTTATCAAATATTCCTGAACTAATAATTAACCCTTTTATACTAAAATTTTCTTTATCTATTATTAAATCTTCAAGTACTCCAATTAACTTTTTATTTCCATTTATAATATCTATAAATTTAATTTCTTTAAATTTCAATCCTTTAAATTTTGATGTTTCTTTAATTCTCATTACTTTATCTATAGATACTATTGCATCACCAGAAACGAAAGTATGCTTTTTTATTATAGATGCAGGTGAAATTGTAAACCCTTCTATAATTCCTTTATTAAAATCTATGGAAATATCCTCTACAACTCCAATATATTTATTTTTAGAATTATAAACTTTCATTAAATAAAAATCTCTCCATTTAAACATTACTTCACCTCTAAAAATATAATAACCATAGTATTTCCAAATACTATGGTTATTATTAGTAAAATTTGTGTATTTTTTATATTTCATTCTATTTTTTATTAATATTTATATAATTTTATAATGATTCTTCATGCTTACTAGAGAAAATCCAACACTTTTTATTTATATACTAAATTATTTTATTATATATTCAAATTTTCCTGATACTATATTTATTAAATCATCAGGATTTATCTTTATCTGATATCCAATCTTTCCAGCACTAACAATAATAAACTCTAATTCCTTAGCGCTTTCATGTATAAATGTTTTATATTCACGTTTTTGCCCTATTGGCGAACACCCTCCACGAATATATCCAGTATACTTCATAATATCATTAACATGAATCATTTCTATTTTTTTCTCGCCAGTTATTGCAGCAGCTTCTTTTAAATTTAACTCTTCTGCTACAGGAATAACAAAAACATACAACTCTTTACTTGTTCCTTGAGATACTAAAGTCTTAAATACGTTAGCTTCATCTATACCAATTTTATGTGCCACTGATATACCATCTATTTTCCCATCCTTACTTTCATAAGTAATAATTTCGTAATTTACTTTCTTTGAATCTAGTATTCTCATTGCATTTGTTTTTACAACTTTTTCTTTAGCCACACTTATCACTCTCCTAATAAAAATCATAACATTATTTTGCATAAATTAATATAAATAAAAAATAGTATAGAGTTGTTTTAAATTTATTTTTCTAAATCCTAATAAAATAAGACAAGGCTAGTAAATAAAATTTCTCTTACCTACTAACCTTTAAAATTATAATTTAGTTGTATAAGAAAGACTTATCCAACCAGCTCCACTTTTTAATTTACCCCACCCATTACTCTCTTCTACTATTGTATAAACCTCATTTCTTTTAACAGTAGTAGAAATGGAATAATTAGTTCCTGCACCTTTTCTTACATTTAGTATACTTGCTGTAATTCTTACTCTATAACTAGATTCAATATTTGATGGATTATCTGGTAGGGGAACAACTTGAGTTTTATTATTAGCAATTGATTCAGCTATTTTCTTGCCAACTGCATCAGGCCCTAACCTTTTATATAAAGCAACATCTTCTGTAGCTTCTACAAAACAAGTTTCTACTATCATAGCTTTCATACTAGTATTCCTCAACTCATAAAGCCCAGTTCTGATCTTTTGCCCCCTATTTTTAAATCCTAACTCACCTAATCCATTAACAACTCTTTGGGCTATATCATAGGTTGAATATACACATACTTCACTTCCTAAGGCTCCATTGTAGCTATTATATGCTTTATTAAAATGAATAGATACAAATAAATCCGCCCTTATTTCATTAGCTTTATTAACACCGTAAGCTAAATCTGCTGATGAAGTTGAAGTTGAATCTGGTGGAGTTACATCTAAAACTTCATGACCTAATTGTTTTAAATATTTAATTACTGCATTCTTAACTAATCTATCTTCTGTTAACTCATCCAATATTCCTCTTGATCCTGGAACTTTTGGACAATGTCCACCTCTTACTGCTATTTTCATATTATCACTCTCCTTTTAATTTATATTATGAAAAGTAATATATTATTGTTAATAAAAGAGAGTTTCTAATTTTATATACATATATCTGACATCTCTAAATCAACCTTTTGCATAATATCATTTTTAAAATTAACATCATTGTAATAATCTTCATACATTTCTTCATCATATTCTACTTTAGGTATAATAAGAGTTATCTTTGTTCCAACTCCCTCTTCACTTTCAAGTTTAATTTCTCCATTAAACTTCTTTACTATTTCCTGTACTATATTAAGCCCTAATCCTGATCCCTCCTTATATCCATCTTTACTTGCTTTAATCCTTTCATATCTATTAAAGATATACTTTTGTTTTTCCTTTGGTATACCAATACCACTATCCTCAACTTCTACAATAACCTTCTCTTCTCTTAATCCAACAAAAACACTTATCACACCATTTTGTTTATTATATTTAATAGAGTTTGATAGTATATTTAAAATGCTTCTTTCAATTAAATCTTTATCTGCTAAAACAAAAAACTCCTCTTCTTCAGTATCAAAAACAATCTCTATTCCTTTCATCTCAGCAAAAGATAATATTGACATTGTAGTATTCTCAACAACAGAAACTATATTTAAACATTTTAAATTAAGTTTATAATTCTGTTCTGTTAGCTTACTTGAATCAATAAAGTTATCTATTAACCTTATTAATCTATAACAATTTTGTTTAATTACAGAATTAAATTTTAAAATTTCATTTATATCATTACACTCTCTTTTCATGTCTTGCATTTGTATTGCAGAATAAATAACATTTACTGGAGTCTTAAATTCATGAGAAATATTAGCTAGCAACTCTTTTTTTATCTCATCTTCTTCATTTTTTCTTTTTAATTCAGCCAACTTTTCTTCTAGTATATTAGATTTAATCATTAAATCATTATATAAAACTTCATGTGGCTTTCTAATAACTTCTAATCCAATAATCTTAAATACATAATAATCTCCTATAAACCTTATTAAATAGGCTATTAAAGTATTAATAATATTATTTTGTTCAAAAGTAAAAATTACAAATATAGATAATACAATTCTTGAAACAGTATATTCTATTAAATTTAAAAATATCCTGTTGGAAATTTTTTCTTTATTTCTTCTAATGATAAACACTAATACTATATATAATAATATAATTACTATTTCTACTATAAACTTAGTTTCATTAAACCCTAGAATTTGTAGTTTATTAAAGAAAGATAATTTGCTTCTAAAAGCTAAATATGTAGCTATTAAAGTTGCTATCATAACATTTGTAAAAAGATTTCTTATATTTCTTTTTTTATCTATATTTAAAAATGATAATATAAATACTAATATTTCAAATATAGAAATTATGTAAAACATTCTACTAAGCTTACCATACACTAAGGTAATTTCAATGTTATTCTTTAATATAAGTATATTAGAAACTGACAAAAATCCAACTCCTGAAAATCCTATAGATAAATACTTATACATATTATTGATATATTGGCTATTATTTAATATTAATATAAATATACTAACTGTATAAAAACAGCATGTGACTAATGACATAATTTGAATAAAAGTAATAATATTGAAGCTTTCATCAACTAAAAAACTATAACATACACACACTGCAAAAATTATTAAAATACTAACTATTTCTTTTACCTCTAAAAAAGCTTTTTTATTATCCCCCATTTTATTACTAAACCTTTCTTTTTTTAATAATATTTACAAAATAAATATATATTTTCCCTTTATTACTATTTTATATAATTTTTTGTTATTTGGAAACATTTTATTTGTATTTTTTGAAATTTTATGAATTTAATTATCTTTTTCATTAAACTTTTCTTTTAAATTTAAGAAAATTTTACCTGTATTGATAATATATAATTATTAGTAACTAATTTACTTAGTTGTTTCAAAATATTAAAAAAACAAAAGGCATACTTAAATAAATAAAAACAAATTTGCCTAAAAAGATAAAAATAAAAGAATTGGCAGCTAAATAGTTGCCGATTCTTTCATTAATTACAGATTTAATCTATTAAAAATTATATTTACCAAGTAACAGTTGTCTTATTCTTTGAATTTTTACAAGGCAATTTAAACTCAAAGAATTTTAAATTCTTGCCTCTTGGTGAAAATCTATCACAAACAATATGTAAAATATATCCCATAGAAAAACCTAGTGCTAAATATATATTTCCTGTTAAATATACACTTCCACAAAACATTAATGTGCCAAGCCATTTATGAGTAAACATTCTATGTGGAGATAACTTTCCTAATACAGTTGTTATACAAAACATAACTGTCGCAGAACAATTTTTAATATTATTTTCTAAGAACTTCAATACATCACTTACACTTAATGCTATTCCCAACATATATCCTAATACTATTGCTATTATAGAAAATGTTAGTACCTTATTAAAAACTTGCCTTGCTTTAGAATTATGTGAATCAATATCAGGCATATATGATCCAATAAATCCACCAATAATTAAAGGAGCTAAATATACAGCACTATCAAAAGTTTTAGTAATTAAAAATCCAATCCCCATAGTTGCCGTTGCAGTAGTTCCTACAATCATATGTTCTTTTCCCTTCATATACTTCCATCCTCTGTAATTTTATCAATTTATATTCTACTACATTTTTCAACAAAGTGAAAGTATGTTCTTTTTAAAATTACGGGATCGATTCAATATATGGATTGACCCCGGAGGCATCCCGAATTTTGTTGTTTATTGACAGACCTTACCTGGATTTAATATATTCTTAGGATCAAAGGCAAGTTTTATTCCTTTCATAATTTCTATAGACTCTTTTGGTAATGACTCATTTAAAAATGGCTTTTTAGCAAATCCAATACCATGTTCCCCTGAAACTTGACCATTTAACTCTCTTGATTTCTTATATAATATCTCCATAACATTATTAAGTTTATTATTCCATTCTTCTGAATTTAAGTCATCTCTTAATATATAAATATGAAGATTTCCATCTCCTGCATGTCCAAAACTCTTTATTCTTATATCTTGAGATTCTTCAACCTCATGTGTAAATTTAACAAATTCAGCAACCTTATTTCTAGGTACAACAACATCTACTTCATCCATTTCAGTAGTTAATGCTTTTATAGCCTCTAAAAATGCTCCTCTAGCACTCCAAATAGCTTCTTGTCTTTCTTCTGTATCTGAAATAAATACATCTAAAGCTCCAGATTCTAAACAAATATTAGCTACTCCTTCATATGCTCTTTCTATTTCTTCTTTAGAATTTCCATCAAAGGTTAATAATAAGTATGCATCTGATGAATTATCAGGAAATGGTTTCTTTAAAAATTCTTCAGCTGCAACTATAGCTGCTCTTTGCATAAATTCTATTGCAGTTGGAATAGATTTTGATTTAATTATTTTTGGTACAGTTTCAATTGCATTATCTAAAGTATCAAAAGGAATTAAAAGACTAATTGCTTTTTTAGGTAATGGTAATAATCTTAATACAGCTTTTGTAACAATTCCTAAAGTTCCTTCAGAACCTACCATCAAATCCTTTAATGCATATCCTGAACTATTTTTTACCACTTTTCCACCAACATTAATAATTTCCCCATTAGGTAGTACAACCTCCAGGCCTCTTACATAATCTCTAGTAACTCCATATTTTACTGCTCTCATTCCTCCTGCATTAGTACTAATATTTCCACCTATAGTTGCAGTTTTTTCTCCAGGGTCTGGTGGATAAAATAAATCAAATTCTTCTACATACTTTCCTATTTCCATAAGAAGCACACCTGGCTCAACAGTTAATGTTAAGTTTTCTTCATCTAACTCTAAAATCTTATTCATCTTACTTAAATCTATAACAATTCCAGCTTTAATAGGAACTGCTGCTCCTACAAGCCCTGTGCCTGAACCTCTTGGAGTTACTGGAATATTATTGTTATAAGCATACTTCATTACCTTTGAAACCTCTTCAACATTTAAAACTTGTACTACCACATTAGGCATAACTCTAACAGAACCAAGCTCATCTCTACTATAATCTTCACTTATATTTTCACCATATAAAACTCTATCATTATCACTAATTAAATCTAATATATTTTTATAATCTTCTACAGAAAATTCCTTATATTCCATCATAAATTCCCCCCTTTTATACTTGCCTTAGAATCAACTAAAATTAAACTAAACTCCTTCTATAGCCAATTCCTTTATTACACCACAGCCATTATTTTTAAGCTTTTCAATTAACATTGGTACAACTTCATAAATATCACCAACAATTCCATAATGAGCAACCTTAAAAATTGGTGCTTTCTCATCAGTATTAATAGCAAATATATAATCAGAATTATTCATTCCTGCAGTAAACTGAACTGCACCAGATACTCCACAAGTAATAATAAGCTTTGGTCTAACAGTTCTACCACTTAACCCAACTTGCCTTTTTGCATCAGCCCATCCAGCTTCAATTAATGGTCTTGTACAAGCAACTTGACCTCCTAAAAGCTCACTTAATTCCTTTATCATTTCTAAATCCTTTTCACTCTTTACGCCTCTTCCTGCAACAACTAAAACATCAGCTTCACTTATTTCTTTTTCTTTAGATTTTTTAGAGACTTCTAATACATTAATATTAGATTTTAATTTTTCCTTTTTTATAGATAACTTAACTATTTCGCTTACTTCATCTTCACTTCTTTCTGGTGCTGACATAACTTTATATCTAACAGTGGCAAGTTGTGGTCTAGAGTTAGGAGTAACAATTTGAGCCATAATATTTCCACCAAAAGCTGGTCTTATTTGAACTAAATCTGTATTTTCCTTTATGTCTAAAATAGTACAATCTGCTGTAAGTCCAGTTCTAAATCTAGCTGCAACTCTTGGTGCTAATGATCTACCAACAGTTGTAGCTCCAACTAATAATACAGCTGGCTTAACATTATTTATAAAGTCCTCAATTACTGAAGTATAAGGCTCAATTCTAAAATACTTTAATTCCTTATCTTCATATAAAAATACTTTATCAACTCCATAATGTAAAAGCTCATGAACATTATTTTCAATATTATCTCCCATGGCTATACAGTAAACTTCTTGATTAATCTTATCTGCCAGCTCCCTTGCCTTTCCTATAAGTTCAAGTGTTACAGGATGAATCTCTCCATCAACGTGATCCACATAAACAGCAATTCCACTCCAAAGACTTTTATCTATCTCTACCTTTTCATCTTCAATAAATACAACTGCACCTTTTGGCCCTTTTCTAACACATAATTTACACATTTTGCATCCACTATTTATATCTAATTTATCATCTTTAATTTCAAGTGCGCCAAAAGGACATATCTTAACTAATTCTTCTTTATTACCAACTTTATCTTGATTAATTACTAACCTTCCCATAAACTATACCCCCTTAAATAAACTTTAATTCCTTCAATGTATCTTCAAATTTTGTAACTAATTCTTCACTGCTACCTTTCCACATTTCCCTTTTATCATTAACCTTAGGAGGAAAAATTCTTTCAACTTGAGTTGGAGAACCATTTAATCCGTAATTGTTTTCATTTCGATCTTTAAAATCACATAAACTCTTAACATCTATTTCTCTATCTTTAGTTAATATTTTCTTTTTATAAGAAGGTAATCTTGGCTCGAAAATTCCTTTTTCCACAGTAATTAAAGCAGGTAACTTAACATCTACTACCTCTAATGTATTTGGCATATCCATTTCAACTACTATGGATTCATCTTTTACTTCTATAATTTTTCTAACATTTGCAACATGAGGAATATTTAAATACTCTGCCATTTCTGGACCAACTTGAGCAGTGTCACCATCAGTAGTTTGCTTTCCACAAATTATTAAATCAAAACTTCCCATACTTTTAACACCTTGAGATAAGGTATAAGAAGTTGCTAAAACATCTGCTCCTGCAAATTTTCTATCAGATAATAATACACCATGGTCAACTCCCATTGAATAAGCTTCCTTAATAATTTCCTTAGCTTGTGGTGGTCCCATTGTTAAAACATTTATTTTACCACCTTTATTTTCTGAAATTTTAAAAGCTGTTTCTAATGCATATAAATCATATGGATTCATTTTAGAATCAACACCATCTCTTTTTAAAACTCCAGTAACTGGATCAACTTCCACTTTAGATGTTCCTGGAACTTGCTTAATACAAACTAAAATATTCATAAACTCTCATCTCCTGATATACATTAATTAAACTTATATTATATTTTTAAAATTATATTGCTAGCTTATTTATTAATAGATTACTTTTAAAATTGGTACTACCAATTTTAACTCTATAAAACCCTATATATAATTCTTTATTTATATTTCTACTAATTTTTATATAAATAAACTAGTATCTAAAAAAATTTAGATACAATATTAAGACATATAGGTGCAATTACAACTGTTATAAGTCCTGCAATTCCAATGGATAATGAACTCATAGCACCTTCTGTTTCTCCCATTTCTAAAGCCTTTGAAGTTCCTACAGCATGAGATGCAGTTCCTATACCAATTCCCCTTGCTACTGGATCAGTTATTCTAAAAACTTTACAAACTATAGGTGCAATAATTGCTCCTGTTATCCCTGTAATAACAACTGCTAATACAGTTACTCCAGTTATTCCTCCAAGGGTGTTTGAAATTTCTATACCTATAGGAGTAGTTACTGATTTAGGTAATAAAGAAATAATTAATTCATTATTTAAATTAAATAATCTAGCTAGTGCCATTATAGATAAAACACTTACTAAGCACCCTATTGTTATACCAATAATTATAGGTATAAAGTTTTTCTTAAGTAATGATAATTGTTTATAAAGTGGTACTGCTAATATTACTGTTGCTGGTCCTAAAAACATATTTATAAATTGACCACCTTGATTATATGTTTCAAAGTCAATATTAAATACTTTTAAAAATACTATTACTAAAATTATCCCTATCAAAAGAGGATTAAATATTGGTAACTTTGTTTTTTTATAAAGAATTTGTCCAATTTCATATGCAACTAATGATATGAAAATTCCAAAAAACATATTAGAAGTGAAAATATCCATATTATTCACCCCTTTCTAAAGAAACTGTAGATTCTTTATTTTTAATCTTTTTAACTGCTGAAGACTTTATTTTTCTAGATACTAATTGAACTGTTAATCCTGTACATGACATTACAATGAAAGTAGTTATAACAACTATAAATAGTATTTGTGCAACATAATTACTTATTATTCCAAAGTAATTCATTAAACCAACACCTGCTGGAATAAATAGAAATGCTAAATTACCTAATATAGACTTTGCAGCATCCTCTATTTTTTCTAGTTTAATAATACCTGTAACTAAGAAAAGGAAAAGAAATATCATTCCCATAATATTACCAGGTATAGGTAATGATAAACTTTTCGCTGCAACTTCCCCTAAGAAATAAACAAATAAAATTAAAATCCATTGTTTAAGTATATTCATTGACTCCCCCTTCTTCCTAAAATTGGTATTACCAATTATCTATATTATAAATCTCTCTTTTTTAATTGTAAATAATTGTTATTAAATTAACGTAAATGTTTTCTTTTTTAAAAGAAGTTCTATAAATATAGTTATGATATATTATATAGCTACTATATTCATGTTAATTAGATGCATTCTATATCTTTAATAAAGGATTGTAAGATTAGAAGAGTAGTTTATATATAAATAGTAAAATTGTTTTATTTTTACTATTTTAGGTATATAATAAATATAATGATTTATAAACAATTATATTAAATTATTCACACCAAAAGGTGAGATATATTTTGCAAATAATTAATCTATTATTCAATAAGAAGGAGGTTCTCATGACAATATTTATTTTACTTTGTAACATTATTATTCCAGTAATTATGATTTATATAGGAGTATTGTATAATAAGCATTCCAATAAAAGAATAAATAAAATATTAGATTTGTTTATACCAATTACTATGCTTGGTAGTGGATTAGGTAGTAAGGATAATAGTGATATTTTTAAAGATAAAAACTCATTAGAATCTTCTAATAAAAAGTGTAGTTTAATTTGGTTGGTATCGGGATTAGTTACATTTATTATAACTGCTACTGTATTAATAATAAATAAATCAAATATTTTAAATGCTACAACTTTTTTAGATACTAGTAATGTTAGTGTCATTATGTTAGAAATTGAGTTTGCAATAGTAGTTATGATTTTTATAAGTGTGGAATTTGTTTTTAAGAAGTCTTTTCATTAAAAGGAACGGATAATATTGTTCATCACGTGGAGCAGAAAAATTGATGAACCGCAATGCCATCTTAAAAGTTAATGATTTGTCATATATATGTAGCAGAAATGATTAACTATAAGGTACAAGGCTATAAGTAGTTACGTGAAAAAAGAAAAAATGAAATATTAATTTGGAAGTAACATTGAAATTGAACCGTAAAATTTAATAATTGATGCAGTAAAGTTGGCGTAAAAAAGTTTTTACTGTTTGAGCTAACAGCGAGTTTAAAAACTTTAGCAAACTTTACGGAATCAATTATATAAATTCTAGGTGAAAATTTCGCAGTTACTGGAAAATAAATATTTCATTTTTTCGCTTGCACGTAACGAACAATTTAGTTATTTTGATAGGCTTTTTTTATTATTTCAAAATGCTTTTTCATTGAATATATAGCCTTTTCTTCATCTCTTTCTTGCAAAGATAATACTATTTCCTTATGAGTACTTAAAAGAACTTCTCTATTATTATTTTCACAAAGAATAACCTTTCTAGCCTCCCTAATAAACTTGTCCATAAGTTGAGATATAACTTCAAGCATATTAATAATTAAGGGATTATCAGAAGATTTAACAATTATATTATGAAACCTAATATCTAATAATAAACTTTGCTCTTCATCATTTGTTTTATACATATTCTCAATTATACCATTTAACAATTTAATATCATCATCAGATATTCTCTTACTTGCTACCCTACAACACTCTATTTCAAGAGTTTCTCTCAGTTCATGAATGTCTTCTGTTGAATATTCTTGTAACATAAACATTATAGATAAAGGCTCGAAAAGTGAATTTCCAAAACTATTAGCTATGTAATTTCCAGATCCCCTCTTGCTTTCAATTAATCCCATAATTTCTAGTACTCTAATTGCTTCTCTTATAGATGTTCTAGATACTTCTAGTTTTTCTGCCATTTCTCTCTCTGATGGCAATCTATCTCCATTTTTTAATTGACCACTTAATATTTTTTCTTTAATATCTTTTATTACTTTTGTATAAACCTTTGTATCTTTAATTTTTTCACTCATCTTACCCTCTATAACTAAATTTAATATATTATCAAAGTTTCTATTATTATTTTTCTCTATTATTGATAATAATAACAAATTTTACATAAGATTTCTATATTCCTTTTATTAACGAATTATAAATATTAAATACTTCTTCTTTACAAATGACATAAAAAGGTCAGCTTAACAGCTGACCTAATAATATTAATTATGATGATGTGAACATCCATCATGATTACATGTATGATTACTATCAAACTCTTTAAGTTCACCATTTTTTAATGAGTTAATATTATCTTCTATAGTTCCTTCAATAGCTTGATAAACCTTTATTCCCATAGAGTTTAATTTAACTATAGCACCTTTGCCAATACCACCAACTACAACAGCATCAACTATCTCTCCTGATAAGGCCTTAATAGGTTGACACTTTCCATGTTCATGTCCTAAATCTCCATTTCCTATTGCCTTAACCTCATTAGATTCTAAATCACAAATGACAAACGCTGGAGCACTACCAAAATGATTATAAGGCATACTACTCATACCTTCATTTGATTTAACTGGGAAACATACTTTCATTATAATTCCTCCTTAAATTTTCTCTTACAACAACATTTATTTGATTTACAGCTAAGCTTACACTTAGTTATATTTAAATCACTAATTTTAATATTACATTGCTTACTTATTAAATCTATATCTTTATGAATGAGAAGGTCCATAAATTTTTTAGCGTTTTCTAAAACGGCCTTATTTAATTCATACATAACGTAATATCCATCTTTATATGCCATTACAAGATTTGCTTCCTTAAGAGTTTTTATATGTTGTGACACTGCTGCTTCAGAAATCTCTAAATGCTTAGCAATTCCCTTTGCACATACATTTTTACTAGATAATAAAATTAATATTTTTAACCTTGTTTCATCACCTATTGCTTTAAAAACTTTAACTTTTTCATTCATAAGTATACCTCAATCTAATTAAGTAATTGCTTAATTAAATTGTATTCCTCTTAATTGATTTTCTCAAATTTAATTTAAAGCAAATTTATATGATAATTAGTTAAAAATCAACAACCCACTTATTTATCTTACAATCACTTCCAAATACAGTAATTTTCTTCATTTTACAGATTGTCCCAGTATTTTAGTAATAATCTTTATTAAATTTCTACTGGGATTGCTTGTCTATTTTTAAATCTATATATATTTTTAAAGCCCATATTCTTTAATACCTCAATACTTTCTTTAATATCTGCTCCAACATCTTCAAGCTTATGAGCATCAGAACCTACAGTTATTATTTCTCCACCTAAATCATAATACATTTTTAATATATCATTTGATGGCATAGTTTCATTAACCATTCCTCTTAATGTAGAGGTATTAACCTCAATACCTTTACCAGACTTAATAATATTTTTAAGTACCTCTTCTATCTTTTCCTTATAATCATTAAAATCATAATTCCCATGAGTATTAAAAGCATATCTCTTCATTAAATCTAAATGAGCTACAACATCAATATAAGGTGAAGTGCAAACCTTATTTACTTCTTCAAAATATCTACTATAGCTTTCTTCTTTAGAATGAGAGCTCATATATGTTGCAAGTCCAATATTATAATCAAAATTATGTACTGATCCTAAAATAAAATCAAAAGGTATATCTTCAAGTATTAACCTTAATTCTTCCTCATTTTCATGTGGCTCACAAATTTCAATCCCAGCTCTAATTGTAAGTTTATCTTTAAAAATATCCCTACACTCTTTTATTTCATCACTATACTTCTTTAAATTTAGAAAACCATAGCTTTTTATTCCTTCTTTAACAGAAAAATGTTCAGTAAAACAAATTTCATTTATACCTTTTTCAATTGCAACTTGGCAAACTGATAATATAGTTTCCTTACTATCAAAAGAATTATTTGAATGAATGTGATAATCAATTAAATACATATTGTTCTCCTTATTTGCTACGAATTTTAGTATATGCATAGTATAACATAAATTTTAATTTTCACTTATTTCATAATAAAAATACTGTTGCTTCCTTTTCCTAATAATATAACATTCTATTTTTCATATAATTCAAGTGGCAGTTTATCTGGATCTTCAAAAAAAGTAAATCTTCTTAATGTAAACTCATCTATTCTTATAGGCTCACATTTCACTCCATTACTTTCTAAATATCTTACAGTTTCTTCAATATCATCAACTTCGAAAGCAAGATGTCTAAGCCCCCTTGCCTCAGGATAACTTACTCTCTCAGGAGAATTTTTAAAAGAAAATAATTCTATTTGACTATCACCAAGCTCCAAATCTAGTTTATAAGATTCCCTTTCTTCTCTATATACTTCCCTAATAACCTTAAGACCTAATATTTCAGTATAAAACTTTTTTGATACTTTATAATTTGAGCAAATTACTGCTACATGATGTATTTTATTTATCTTCATAATTTCTTCTCCATAAAATTATTTATCAATATTTTTTAAATTAAATTCTCTAACTACTATTTCAGCTACTTTTTCTGCAACTAATCCTGTAAAGTGGATACATTATTCTTTATGCTCCCCTTGTTTCAATCAAATTCTTTTGTTAATATACGACAACATAAAGCATTCTTACCATTAGCCATATAAATAAATCCTCATCATCCTTCTTTACCTTATTAATACTAATCTCTGTTTTCATTTACATTTTTAATTCCTCCTAAAGTAAATATATAAATACTTTTATAAACTATAACTTGATTCAAGGTCTCTAATTGGTATTTTACGGAATAATACTATTTATTTCAATAAAAAAATAAGATGTTAAATAGCTTGTTCTATCTAACATCTTATTTAATACCCTTTTATACCACAATTGTTTTACCCTAAATACCATAAATAAACTATAAGAAACCTTACCCATCAGCTCCTATAAGCTTATAATTTAAATTCTCTTAATACCCTAATGTATCTTCATACTCTTTAAGTATGGCATCTTTTTCAGATGATTTTACTTCATCTTTTTTCTCTTTTACTTCCTCATTCATTTCTACAACTTTTGATTCATCAACCATATTAAACCCTCCCGCTTTATATTTTGTATACGTTTTCCAGTTATGTATTTATTATATCATATTATTTTTATTTTTCCATATATTTTTTATAATTTTCTGACTTTTTTTATTTTTAACCTATCTTCAAATCTAATAATTTACCCCTAGTTTTTATGTATTTTTTCAAAACTAGAGGTAATCTACTATGGAGTTAATATTGGTAATGATTCATTTTCTAATATGCAATATCTTACATTGTTGTTCGTTAAATTACATATATTATTTTCAAGCATAAAATTAAAAACTACCCTAACCCTTACATTATTAATTACAAAAATATGTCCATTTTCTATAATTCCTAACATATTAAAAATATTTAATGCTATATTTTGATGTTGTTGTCCAACAACAATTGTAATTACTTCTGGGCATTTACCATCTTTTCTACACTCCAAATATTCCTTATGCAATGCCCATATTATATCATTTTTATCTAAAATACTTCTTATTAAAGATATAACCTCAAATGTTCTACTTCTTTCCTTCTCAGAAATATAGGCTATCATTTCTCCTTCTATACTTCCAATTGAGTTATTCACTATACCATTAATAAGATTATAAAGATTACTAAAATATCTCTTTCTAAACTCTACAAAACTACTTTTAATTAAAAATTCACAATCACCATCATTATTTTTTAATACCTTCTTATAAACTCTTTTTTCAGTCTTATAATACTTCTTTCTTATTTCAGCAACTTTTTTCCTACATAAAATTTCTTTTAAATTACTCACTTCCTGAATGTCCGATGACATATAATTCCTCCAAATATATCACTCTTACTATAATTCTACATATGAATATTGTTTTTTATTCTAAAAAATCTACCTCCGGGGTCAATCCAATATTTGGATTGACCCCGGAGGTAGATACATTATATGGAATATTAATCTCCTACACCAAAATCGGTATTATGATATAACACTTCAATTGTTGGATAATCATCTAAATAACTATATTCCTTTCTAAACCATTGAACTAATTCTTCATCTCTTTTTATAGATGTAGTATTATTAACAAAAACATTAATTGTTCCATACTTAAAATTCTCTAAAAGTATTTCTATGTCTTTTCTAATCATTTCTTTAGTTTGTCCCTTTATTCCCACCATCAAACATACAGATTGAAACTTCTCAGAAACCTCTTTAGCATCTTTAAATTTAGCATTTTTATTAAGAAAATTATTTCTAAAATCGTAATCAAAAGTTTCAACACCAATTTTAAATATTATAGGTACATTAAAGAAATTTTTAATTTCATCTAACCTATTTCTATAGCACCAGTGACTTTCAAAAAATAATAATTTAATCTTTTTTTCATCTACTATTTTCTTTATATAATTCATAGTTTCTTTAGGTATTTCAAAGCAACTACCTGAATTAATAACTTCAAGTACTCCAAATTCACCAGTTATGTTATCTAAAACCTCTTTATTTAATCTGTTTAACTCATCTTCATCTCTTCCATTATCATCAATGTAATCACAAAAACTACATTTTCCCCAAATGCACGGGAATGCTCTTAATAAAACAATTTCTCTATTATTTTTATTTGTAATTTTATTATATCTATCCATTTTCCACTCCTCCTATTTAGTAATAGTAAGAGAGGCCTCTTCTACCTTCCAAAATAAATAGACCCCTAAGTTATTACTCAGAGGTCCTATAAACAAAACATATTCTTATTAAATTATAAAATAACATATTTATTTTATAACTAAGCCTAGTTTTTTATAGAGGGATGGTCATACGAACCTCTCCTAGTAATTCTACTAGATTTATAAATTTCTTTAATATTATATCTTGATTATTTATTTTTTACAATACTACTAATTAACATAACCATTAGAAACTGCAAAATAAATTGACCCATATATTAAAATTATGCTAAAATCATTTTGTTATTACAAATGTATATACATATGTCAATTTAAAACGGGGGATATATTAAATATGAAAAAATTTAAAGAATACTTAAATCACATATTTATTGATGGGTTAAGTGGTATGGCTTTAGGGCTATTTTCTACATTAATAATAGGTACTATATTGCAACAAATAGGTATTTTTATAGATGGAAATCTAGGTAATACTATCTTTCTTATAGGTAAACTTGCAGCATCTGCTACTTGTGCTGGAATAGGTGTTGGAGTTGCTTATAAATTTAAAGAAACTCCACTTATAGTAATTTCTGCAGCAGTATCTGGTATGATTGGTGGATTTGCAACTAAAATATTGACTGGTAATATAATGAGTGATACTGGAGTTATTACACTTGCTGGTCCTGGTGAACCATTAGGTGCTTTTATTGCTGCATTAGTAGGAATTGAAGTTGGACATCTTATTTCTGGTAAAACCAAAATAGATATAATAGTTACTCCACTTGTTAGTATTGGTATTGGTTCTACTGTTGGTTTACTTATAGGTCCTCCAATTTCAGAATTTATGACTTGGCTTGGAACAATAATAATGTTTGCTATGGAACAACAACCTTTTATTATGGGTATTTTAGTTTCAGTAATTATGGGTATCTTATTAACACTGCCTATTAGTTCTGCTGCCATTGGAGTTATATTAAATCTTGATGGAATAACTGCTGGAGCTGCTGTTGTGGGATGCTGCTGTCAAATGGTTGGTTTTGCTGTTGCAAGCTATAGAGAAAATAAATTTGGTGGTCTTCTTGCACAAGGTGTTGGTACATCAATGCTTCAAATACCTAATATAATTAAAAAACCTGTAATATGGCTACCTGCAATTATATCTAGTGCAATATTAGGTCCTATTTCTTCAACCTTCTTAAAAATGACTAATAATGCAACTGGATCAGGTATGGGATCTGCAGGATTTGTTGGACAAATTATGGCTTATCAAACAATGACAGAAACAGCATCATCAAAAATAGTTATATTACAAATAATCATAATGCACTTTGTCCTTCCAGCTCTTCTTACATTCATAATTTCCGAATTTATGCGTAAGAAAGAATGGATTAAACACGGTGATATGGCTTTAGACTTGTAAAAAATGGGTAAACCTCCGGGGATAATCCAATATATGGATTATCCCCGGAGGTTTACCCATTTTTTAACTCATTTATACATCTTCCTTTATTAGTCCAAATAGGCAAATTAACAACATATTTTTCAATTATATCTACTCCTAATTCCTTAGCTTCTTCCTCTTGAATCATACCTCTTATTTCACTTAAAATTTCATCTAAACTCTTTTCCTGTACTATAACATATAAAAACTTTAGGAATTCATCTATTTCCTCTTCTGACATAATAAAATATTTTAAAAATCTTTGTTTAAAATCCTTTGCATAACTATTATTAACTTCCCAATTACTCTTAGATAATGATAATAATTCACTTTCAGAAAACTTTCTATAATCTCTATTTTTCATTTTTCTATTAATTTCATTATAAAGATTAACATAATTATCTATATTAGAGTTAAATATAAAAACACCTTCAACAATATATTCATCACTATATTTAGAACTTTCTCTTAAAATGGTAAGTAAATACTGATGCTGGTATTCTTCATCTAAATATTGCTTGACAAATTCAATAATCTGATTTATTTCTAATAAACCATAAGCTCTAACCATCCCTCTATATAAATTTATCACCATAGTATTATTTTTAATTTTACGCCTAGCTTGGAAATCTTCTAACAATTTAATAATTTCTTGAGTTACTAATGGCATTAAGAACATCTTATTCCCTTCTTTATTTTCAACAGGAAATATTGCTCCAAGCTCAACAAAATAATCTATATAAATCTCCTCATCATTAGGAATATTATCCAAATTTCTTTCACCATCATTTTTATAATATTTTCTTAAAGCCTTAAATGCCCCCTCATCTAAAAGTTCAAATTTCTCTAATATAAGCTTTTCATAAGATGATAATAAAGCTTCTTTTAATTCTTGCTTTTTATATTTATAAACTTTACTAATACCTAAAGCTTCAGCAATCTTAACTAGCCTTTCTCTTGTCATAGCAGACAATAATTCATTTAAATCCTTAGAATATGGTGTATTTTTAAATTGTTTTTCAATTCTTTTATTATTTTCCTCTTTTACAGAGTTACATAACCTTTCCATAGCTATTAATATATTATTAAGTTCTTCATTATATTTATCTTCATCACTTTTTTTTATAAATTCATCTATATTTAAATCCTTATATCCTTTATTAACACACTCTTCACACAACCATAATTGCATATTAATATCAAAAAATACAGCATCTTTACCGCACTTCTCACATCTCTCATGCTTTTGCTTCATTAATCACGACCTCCATTTCTACCTTTCACGCTTTTATCATTATTTCCAAATAATATAAAATTTAGTCGCCCTTTATGCAAGTTTTGTGTTTTAAAAGTATAAAAGTAGTACTCTAACTATTCTTAGCTTAAGTACTACTTTATAATATTTATTTATATATTAATATTATTCTAAAATATAAACTGTTACTCATTTTATATGTAATAACCTAAAAAGTTTAAACTTATTATTTTTATATTCTCTTGGTTATTAACACTTTACATATATATTATAAACTTATATCTTCTTACTTCTTATATCCCATTATAACTAGTGCTAACACAAGTGGAATACAGGAAATTAATATAGCCTTTTTTCCTATACTTAATGAAAAAATTGAACCTATAAAAGCACCAAAACAAAATACAAATATTATAAAATAATATTGCAAGGCTACTTTTAAATGCTTCATATCTTTATTTTTTATAAAAACAACCAACTTTTCTGTTCCACTTCTTAAATTACCTGTACACATAGTCGTAGCATAAGCATTTCCATGAAATTTTCTAAAACTTTCTACTTGCATTGCACAAATTAATGAAATTAAAGTGTTTGCAATATAATCATAGGATATAAATGCTACAAGTATAAGTAAGATTATTTCTATTGCTAAAACAGCTTGTCTCCAATGTATTTTTTCATGAGCTGATAATCTATGCCTTATAATTTCAGCCAATAAAACTCCAGTTGCAAAAGCTATAATTGGAACTATATATTTAACAATATCACTTGTATTGCCTTCTATAAAGCTAATACCTAACATAACCATATTTCCTGTTTGAGCATTTGCAAATACCTTTCCCCTACATAAATAAGTATATGCATCTAAAAATCCACCTGTTAATGCTAGTAAAAAACCAACCCTTAATGATTCTGAAAATTGTTTATTCATAAATAGCCCCTATATCCCAATTCTTTTATAAATTTCTATAATAATACATTATACTACTTTTAATTGTATAATACATTCTATAATAAAAAATAAACAGAGATTTATAAATAATATTTCTCTGCTTATACAATATTTAAATATAAATATCTGAAAACTCTATATTCATCCTTGTTATCATTCCATTAAATACCTCATTATAATCTAATTTATTTAAATGATCTTCATTGCTTAAAATTGAAACTGGTAATTTTACAGTAAATTCACTTCCAACTCCAAATTCACTTTTTACATCTATTATACCGCCTTGAATATTAATTAAATCTTTTACAATAGATAATCCTATACCACTTCCCTCACTTCTCTTTCTAAGCCTATCCTCTACTTGCTTAAACCTTTCAAAAATAACTTTTAATTTATCATCTGGAATTCCAATTCCATTATCTTTTACGGTTATATTAAAAGTTTCACCACAATCTTTTAATAATACCTCTATTTTACCAGATGAATTAGTATACTTAATACTATTAGAAAGTAGGTTAAGAATTGTTCTCTCTAGCTTTTCTAAGTCAAATGCCATTATTTTTTCCTCAACATCTGTGTCAAAAATTAAAGTAATATCATTTTGCTTAGCAAATTCAGCCACAGCCATAGCTATATTTTCAATAAAATTTACTATATTATAATTTTGAGGATTATACTCATAATAACCACAATCAAATTTAGTAGAATCTATTAAATTATTAACTAACTTTAATAGACGTTTAGAGTTTTGATTTATTATTTCAATATAATTTTTTAACCTATTATTCTTTTTTAATAAATCTTTTTCTATTAACTCAATAGTTTGTAAAGAGCTAAAAATTAAGTTTAAAGGAGTTCTTAATTCATGTGATAAGTTTGCAAAAAACTCCAACCTCAATTTTTCAACTTCGCTTCTATGAGAAATATCTCTTATTATATCAATAACACCTACTAAATTACCATAACTATCTAGAAATGGTTCCTTAACAATTTCAAACTCTACTGATTTTTCATTAATTTTCACATACTCATTATATATTTTTCTACATCTATTATTAATAACCTCTAAATCTGATAGGATAGTATCTTTAGCTATATCACTTAATTTAGGAATAGTAGTAATTTTTTTACCTATAACTTCTTCTCTACTAACATTTAACCATTTTAAAAAACTATTATTGCAATCTAAATAAACCCCTTCAGTATCTCTAAGCACTACGTACTCAGACATATTGTTAGTTATATAAGCTAATGTATTACCATCATTTATTTTCTCCATCTTTCCAATTATGCTTTCAAAAACTCCTATAACTCCAATTATTTCATTATTACTATATATTGAATATCTATGAAGTAAATAAATATTACTTTTCAATTTACAAATTTCTCTACAATAGTACTTTCTTGACTTTATAAATTCTTCGCAAGATTTCGAGTACTTCTCTCCCATCTCTTCGCCATATATTTCAATATCATTTGCTCCATAAATATCCTTTTCAATATAATCAGAAAGAATTTTAAAATTTTCACTACCTCGAACATATTTATTTTCTGAATTCTTAATAAAGAAAATCTCATCTTTTCTTTGAACATCTTCTAAAAAACGTTTATCCATACAGGATTCAAAATATAATATAAAATATTCATCATTTACTTTTTGTATAGTAACTTTAATAAAGTCATTTAATTGTCTAATATATTTAGTATAAGTCAAATTATTATCATCAGAAGCTTGTACCATATTAAGAAAATTTCTATCTTCTTTATATTCTGATAAAACATCAAAAAAATCTTTACTTATAACATCTTCATAAGCCATATTTAATAATAAAAGCACTTTATCACTAATATATTTAATTTCCATATTAAAATCTTCATTTTCTAAAAATCTAAATTTACCATATATCATAGCCATAGGCATTTTTCTAAAAACCTCTTTATAATCAATCATCTTTCTACCCTCGAAATATAAAACTCTATAATTATATCTAATAAACATAACTATATTAATTAAATTAAAATTTACTTATATAATTTTAGCATTTTTTATTTAAATATAACATATTTGTAAATAAATTATATTATATTATATTTCTTTTAATATTTGCAATAAAAACTAAAAATAGTGATTATTTCATTTATAAATAATCACTATTTTACAAATTACTTTATATTAAATCGTATAAATTAAACAGATTTAATCATTTTATATAAGCTGTGGGAATAATAAGGCTCTTCTTTTTCAAACACGAAATCTAATTTTTCATAAAAACTTTTAACACCAGCATCCTTTGCTAATAAAGAGCAATTTTTATATCCTGCTTTTTTAGCACTTTCCTCTGCTAATTTTATAAGAGACTTTCCAATACCTTTACCTCTATACTCTTCTAAAGTAGCTAAGTTAGCAATATAGAATTCATTCTTCTCACACTCATTAAAATCTAATTCTAAAATAAAATCTTTTATAAACCTAATCTTATTTTTTATTCCCTTAATATATTTAATTAGCTTTATGCTTGTCTTTAAATCTAACTTTGATAATTCTTTTCCTTTTATTAATATTATAGCTCCACAGATTTTACCATCTAGCTCCGCAACTTCTACATTCTTATATGAATATCTTGAATCCTCACTTTCAACTAGCCATTTTATTCTATCAATTATTTCAACTTTACTACCATAACCCCAGACGTGCTCAGGATCATCTTCTGTTTTATAAACCAGTTCTGCAATAAATTTCGATTCTCCTTTTGTTGCTTCCCTTACCGTGAAACTTTCCATAAAAACTCCTCTTTTCTTTAAAATAATAAACTTTATATATTTATTATATTTTTTAGTAGTTATATAATTAAGGCTTTGTGGATGTTAAAATATGTACTTATATGTTAATAATTATAAAAAAACTTAATTGTAATTTGATACAAATGTACTTAATAGAACCGGAAATTACTACAATATATTTATAACTAACTTTAACTTATTTTTTTATTTTATTAGCAAAAAAAGAAGTCAAGCTTAAATTGACTTCTTTAAAAAATTTATTTTTACTTATGTTTACACTTATGCTTTACAATAAGCTCATATAATGTAGCAACTGGTGCACCAGTTCCACCCTTTGGTGTAGTATCATTTCCAGAATCAGTCCAAGAAGTTCCTGCAATATCTAAATGTAACCAAGGTTTATCCTGTACAAACTCTTCAATGAACATACCTGCAGTAATTGTTCCTCCATAACGTCCACCAGTATTTTTAAGATCTGCAAAATCACCTCTATATAACTTTTTAAAGCACTTATCATTAGGTAATCTCCAGAATTTTTCACCAGTTCTCTTTGCCGCCACTAATAACTCTTCATAAAAAGCATCATCATTACTTAATACTCCTGTTATTTCAGACCCAAGTGCTACTAATACTGCACCTGTAAGAGTTGCTACATCTACTACTTTATCTACTTTTTCCTTTTCAATAATATAAGTAATTGCATCAACTAAAGTTAATCTTCCTTCTGCATCTGTATTTAAAACCTCAATAGTTTTACCTGCCATAGAACCAATAATGTCCCCTGGCTTATAGCTTCCACCTGAAATAGCATTTTCACAAGCAGCTACAACTGCTACTACATTCTTTTGTACCTTATTTTTTGCAAGTGCCTGCATTGTTCCAATAACAGCTGCTGCTCCACCCATATCACTTTTCATAGTGTCCATAGAAGTTGATGGTTTAAGAGAATATCCACCTGTATCAAAAGTTAGTCCTTTACCTACAAGTCCTACTCTTTCATCACTGTTAGCATTACCCATATATCTCATAACAATTAATCTTGGTTTATGCACTGATCCCTTTGCAACTTCTAAGAATGCCTTCATTCCTAATTCTTCTATTTGCTTTTCATCAAATACTTCTACTTCAAATCCACTTTCTTTTCCTGCTTCTACTGCATGCTGAGCTAAAGTTTCTGGATATAATATGTTAGCAGGTTCATTTACAAGATCACGAGCTAAGATAATCCCATCTGCAACATTGCTTGCTTCAGCTATTTTCCCTTTCATCTTTTCAATCTTTTCTTTTGGTGCATCTAATATAGTTACATCTGGATTGTAGCTTACTTTATTTTTCTTATACTTATCAAACTTGTAGCTTGCTAATTTCACACCTTCAACAATAGACTTAGTAACTCCACCAGTACATAATCCATTTGCTTTTATAAAGTATATCCCAAGATCATCTATCTTTAACTTTTCAGCTTGTTTGATTCCTTTAGCAACTGCATTTATTAAGTCTGTTCTTTCTAACTCTTCATACTTTCCTAATCCTACAAAAATTTCATAAGTTAATTCTTCAGTGGTTCTGTAAAATACTTGCCCACTTTTTCCTTCAAATACTTTTTTTGATTTTAAAGTATCTACTACTTCATTTTTTGTTGGCTTATCTTCATATACAAGCGTAATAATCCCTTGGAAGCTACCAACAGCTAAATCTTTTACTTTTATCATCCTTTGATTCTCCTTTATCTATTATTTAATAACTTTTCTCTATTATACTATAAGTTTCAAAAAAATGTAATGACCTCCGGGGTGCTTACATAAAATGTAAGCACCCCGGAGGTCATTACATTTTATGTAAATACTATATAAAAATTGCTTCCTAAATCAACTTACTTTATTTCATTGATTTAGGAAGCATATATTTATCTTTTCCTATTTTTATTTAATTACTATTTTTTATTGTTATTTTTTCTTCTAAACAATAATCCGCCTCCAATAGCAGCTAATCCAGTAAATAATGTAACTAAGGCATTAGTTCCACCTGTTTGTGGTAATTTTCCTGAATTTGAAGGTTTATTTGAATTTCCACCATTACTTCCGTTATTACCACTGTTTCCATTGTTTCCACTATTTCCGTTATTATTATTTCCACCATTGTTATTATTATTGTCATTATTATTGTTATTGTTGTCATTTCCGTTATCAGAATCTGCTATAACTAATCCATCTAAAGCTGCACTTAATGACTTTTCAGCATTAGCTATCTCCTCTTCAGTTGCATTATCATCAGCATAAACTTCTTTAGCTAATTTTAATGCCTTTTCTAACTTGTTCCAAGATGAATCAGTATACTTACTTGAATCTAATCCTTCAGCTTTCTTTATTAATTCCTCTAACTTCTCCTTGCTTGGTTTTAATCTTAACTCTAAGAATGCTTTCATTAAGCTATCATAACTTTCAGAAACTTCTTTTTCCATGGCATTCTCATTTGCTATTACACCCTTAGCAACATCTAATTGTTTTTGAAGATTATCCCAAGTATTAGCTATATATTCCTTAGAATCTAATGATTCTATTTTATCTACTAATTCTTGTAATTCTGTCTTATCACCTTTTTCGAAAGATAACATTTGCATTACTTTACTTAATCTATCAAATGATTTATCTACTTGATCTTGTGTTGCAGTTCCACTTGCTAATAACTCTTCAGCTTCAGCTAGAGCTTCTTTAAACTCCTTAACTACTGCTGGAGCAACCTTATCTAATTCAGCATCTGTTATTTTCTTAGCCATTTCAACTGCAATTTCTAGGTGCTTTGTATGTTGCTCTACATCTTCTTTAACAACCTCTTTAATATATAAATTATCTAAAACTAATTCATCATATCCAGTACCCTTATTTATAGCTAAATAGTAATCATTAGCATCACCAGTTGTAAATTCATACTTAAACTCTTTTACCTCTCTGCTATATTTTGGACCATCTTCAGGTACTCCAATAACCTCTCCTGGAGTTAATACCTCTTCAAATAATGTTCCTGCAGTTGGTGAGTTAATTGATACTGTATATAAATTATCAATCTTATTAGTATACTTAAATCCTAATTCATAAGTTTTATTAGGTTCTAATTGTAATGTTGATTGATCAGTTAATAAAATATGACCTGTAGTACCTTCTTGTTGGTTAGTCTTTAATGAGAATCTATCACTTATAACCCAGTTCATGTATTGTCCACCTTCTGGATTCTTTTCAGCATAGTGAGTTCTGTTGTCAGTTGCTAAATTTTGACCCATATAGAATGGTCCATGACCTTCATCAACATTTTCAAAATCTTCATATATAACATATCCATCTCTATTTGTCTCAACAGATTCTTGTGGATTTGTCCAAATTCTAAAATCATCTAACATTACATCAGTAGCTTCTTCTGATCTTGGAATATCAACATATAACTTAGCTGTTGTAACTCCTTCAGGCACCTTGAATTCTACTCTCATTCTAGTTAATCTTTCACCATGCCATTTTAATCCTTCACCAACATTCATTCTAGTAGTTGCTCTATCAATTGTGCTTGTAGTTTCCTTTCCACCACAATCTACACCTAATGTAACTTCCCTATTTCCACTATTCTTAACCCATACTGATGCTATATAAGTTTCACCAGGTACTAAGCCTTTTAATTCTTGAGATATATTAGCACCTTCTCCATATACCTTCTCTTCTTCTGGAATCTCTACATTTTTATGAACATTTAATTCTGCTATTGAAACAAATTTGTTGACATATTCATTTGCTACTAATCTTACATGAGTAGCTTCTACTGGATCAAAAGTTATAGTCTTAAGATCTGATGATTGTGTCCAATCTCCTTCTGATACAGTTGTAAAATCTTCTCCATTAGTACTTACTTGTAATTCATATTTAGTTATTAAACCATTAGTACCTGTTTGTCTTGGAAGACAAGTAACTTTATTAATTTCTTCTTTTCCACCAAGATCTAAAGTAATACTTTGAGGTCCTGTTACACCTGAATAACTAGTATGCCATAAAGTGTCTTCTGAACCATCAATCGCTTTATCTGCCTCTTCTCCTGATTGACTGTTTGTAGCAGTTGCTGTCATTTGAGATTGTGGTATTAATGTTGGGTCCTCTTTTTCAATACCCTTAACTAAAAATACATCATTACCTTTTCTTCTATCAACATTTTCATTTTCAATACTTATATGATCCATATTATCAGTAGTTGATTTTACATTCCAATTATCAAAAGTTTGAGAGTCAAATCCTGGATCTTTTATTAAAGTTCCTTCTCCCCAAGAATCAATTCTATCTTCATTAACTTTTTCTTGGAATACTACATAAGGAGTGTTTTCCTTAGCATCAATTGTTACTTTTCCATCAACAACTTCTATTTCATCTACAAAAGTTCTTCCTAAATCTGATAATTCATATAATTTAACAGATTCAGTTCCTTCCCATCCTGTTGGAAGATCCCAAGTTGTTTCTCCTCCATATGGATTCCAGTGATATACCTTATTTTCTGCTTCATCACCTAATTGTTGCCATGTCCATGGTAAGAATAATGTAGTTTTACCTATACCTCTTTCATCAATAGTATCTTGTGCAGTAGAAGCTATAAGCTTACCATCTTGATACATATTATTGTATCCATTTTCTCTCTTAGATTCTAATCCACCTGTAAACTTAACAAATCCATTTGTACCATCGTCTTCCCATTCCATAATTTCAAAGTGTTGCATATACTTTGATGGTAAAGTTTGATTATAGAATGTTTCTATAGCATAGAATCCTTCTAAATCATGCTTAGTTCCCCATCCACTAGCTAACATATGCTTTCCACCTTTTAATAGGTCATCAGACATATATACATCTTGCTCTTGATTTCTTATAAATCTTGAAATCTTACTTGTATTACCTGTATTAGGATATGCAGGGTCTCCTCCCCAGTGAGTCCAAGCAACATCTTCATATAATGGTCCATTAAACTCTGTTGCTGCCATCCATCCTCTACTGTGTATTTCATCAGCTAACACTTTTGAATTCCAGCCTACTCCATCATAAACGTCTATATATATCCAACTTAAATCTGGATGATCAGCTTCTAATAAATCAAATCTCCTTGCAAGTTCTCCTGATACTATATCACTTCTCTTATCAACCCAATAAGCTTGGTCTACCCAGTTCCATCCCTTTTCAAATCCTGGTCTTAAGTTTTCTACTTTAAATTGGAATGCATCTAAATGATATTCTGTTAAGTTAAGATGTACACCTACTCTTGCATTATAATCTTTTCCAATCTCTATTAACTTATTAAGATCATCTTTTCCACCTTGTCTTATTCCAGTATGTCCTCCAATATCAGCCTTAGCATCATCATGACCTTCAGCTTGGAATCCCTTATGAAGAACTAATTGTCCAAATCCATCAGTATAGTTAGATAACTTTTTAATATAGTCTGCAGTTCTTAAAAATGGCATTTGAGTTAATGATCCTATATTAAATGGAATATAAGAGAAGCTATTTCTTACATAATCAGCACCTTCAACTTCTTCCATGTTTTCTCTATACTTAATAGCAGCATCTTGCCAAGTTACTTTTCCATTATTATTAGTATCTCTGGCAATCATAATTTCAGACCATGGTAATTCTTCTGGCTCAAATGGAACTACATCATTACTAGTATTAGAATTAAGATTTAATTTTACTTTTGTAGTACCATCTTCAGCTAAATTAGCTTTAATTAATTCACCAGTTTCTTGACTAACTCCTATCATATTAAGAGAATCTTGTTCTCCTTGAGCTGGAACACTACCACTTGTATTATTAATACAAATTATATATGCAGCTCCTGCATTTCTTGCATTTATTCCTTTTTCTACAAAAGTTTGAGTTCCTCTATCTACTATAGCTACTTTTCCTTTTAAATCTTTTCCTTCAAAATCTTCTACTCCACCTAAACCACAGTAAACAGCATCAAACTCTTTACCCATATATTTATTTATTGAATTACCACTTTGTATAATTACTTGAGTACCATCTAACTCATTTTCTTCAGTTATATCTACTCCAGCAATTTGTCCAACAAATTTTGCTTGTGATGATTCTTTAAGTGATTCTCTATAAGTCCATCTTCCATTTGCTATAGATGCTTTCTTATATCCATCTTCTTGCTCAACACTTATAATAGCCTTATTTCCACTTTCTATTAAATTATTATTTAAAGTAACAGCAAAATCATCATTGTTTATCATTCCATAAATTTTAGAATAATTTCCTAATGCTTTATCTGCTACAGAGCTAAACTCTTCTTTAACATCATTTCTATTTCCTTGAGTTGATACCCCTGCTAATTGACCATTTTCACTATCCTTTACAGAAGCTAAACTATGTCCAGGGAAATTTAAAGTTTTAACTATAAAATCTCCATTTTCTTTAATATCAGTTACTTCCATTCTTAAAACATCATCTTTAGTAAAACTCATTTCTAATTCAATAACTACATCAATTTCCTCAAAAGTCATTGTGTATTCAACTTTATCTCCCCTAAGCCTTCCTTTAACTTTAGGTACATATGGAATATCATTTATTTCAGCAATATATAATTGTTCTTCACTACCAGTTAATACTGCACCATCAGATTTCCATTCATATCTAATTACTCTTGGGAAATTATTATCTAAAACTGCTGTCATCTTTTTAGATTCTAATTTTATTTCATCAACCTCTACATCTGGTGGAACTAATCCTGTAGAAGATTCAGTTACAGTTACATTTGCAACAGCTTTTATATCTGTTCCTTCAACAGTACCTTCAACCTTAAACTCTCCTACTTTTGCATATTTATCTTTTGATATACTATCCCACTTAACAGGAAGAGTTCCTTTTGTTTCATCATCATAAGTTACATTAACAGTATTAGGCATTACAGGTTTAATATATTGTTCAGTGCTTATATTCACTTCTTCAATTGATGATATAGTTTTTTCACCAACTTCATCTGTAATTGACCCTACAGCTCCAGCCTTAAGATAATTTACCTTTATAGTTTTTTGATCATACCATGTTCTAAATCCAACTCCATAACCTTGAGATGTTGGCATATTATCTATTTCTACTTCTTCACTAAATATTTGTTCACCATCAACCCAAATAGTTATCTTTTTCCCTTCAAATCTAACCTTTAACTTATATGTTTGTCCCTCTTTAAGCGTTGGACCTGCTATACCATCTTTCCAAGCTGAACTAGATTCTATTAGCCATTTTCCATTATCGTTATATCCTACAAATAAAAAATTTCCATCTGTTGATGGTCTTACAACAACACCAAATCTACTACTTCCATCTTCTAAAGTAAATTCTGTTTCAACTTCTCCATCTGCCAGCATAGGAGCATTTTGATCATAAAAAACAAAATTATTGTTTGTATTACCTCTAGTTATTTTTAAATATCCGTCTTCTATAACTCTCTCTCCATTACCTTGAATGTCATGCCAATCAGGTTGTCCCTTGTCAGTTTCATCAAAATTTAATGTATAAACATCATCATTTGAAACTGCAACACCCTCACTCAAGATATCGTTTACATCATTTCCAATAGCATATACTGGAACAACTGATGCAACTTGATTAACAACAACAGCGCTTGCTAATAATACAGCTAATCTTTTACTCATAGCTCTTCCCTTCATATCTTTAGCCATTTTTTCTCCCCCTTATAACCTTTTGTTTCACTTTTACAACTATAATTTTATAGTAATTGCTATTTATTTCATATATTTTTATTGGGTAATGTTTTATATATATTGCTAATTTACACATTATACTTATATAATTTACAAAAAATGTAACTACCTCAGATATAAATCCAATATATTGATTTACATCTGAGACAGTTACATTTTTTACTACTTATATTATTCTATTACTCCACCTTCAACAACTATTTCTTGTGGATCTATGCTATCACCATATACAGGTAACAATGTCTTCTTATAATCATTTAAAAAGAATTCTTCACCAGCTAAACTTTTAATTTCATCATTAATCCAATTTAATAATTCAGTATTTCCCTTTTGTACAGCTGGTGCAATTGTATCTATATTACCAATACTTTCAATACCTGTAGTAAAACCTTCATTTTGATTTGACCAAGCTAATGCTTCTGTGTTATCTGTTGCAAAAGCATCTCCCCTACCATCCAATAGTGCATCATAAGCTTCTTGATATTCATCATATTTAACAAGCTTTAATTCAGGATAAGTTTCTGAGAAATATGTTTCTGCAGTTGTTCCTTTTACAACAATTATATCTTTACCTTCTAACTGGTCAGCATCAGTAATTAATGCATTATCAGGTGATACTATCCCTAATGCCACCTTCATATAAGGTAATGCAAAATCAACAGCTTCTTTACGTTCATCAGTTACAGTAAAATTTGCTAAAATAACATCTACTTTACCTGATTTTAAATACTCAACTCTACTTGCAGCTTCAACATAAACAAATTCAACAGCATCTTCACTTCCTAATAAATCTTTACCTATTCTCTTTGCAAATTCTACATCATAGCCTTGAACCTCTCCATTTGAATCAACATATCCAAAAGGATTTTTATCACTAAATACCCCAATTCTTATTTTTCCATCCTTCTTAATTTCATCTAAAGTTCTTGCCTTTGCATTTCCTGTATTATCACTTGTCCCATTCTCAGTAGTATTTCCAGTACTATTTTTAGTAGAACCACAACCTACCAAAGTCCCTATAATAATTATAGCTGATAAAAATACTGCAATTAACTTTTTCATTATAAAAGCCCCCTTAATTTTTATATTTAATACTAATAATAAATTAATTATTATCTATTATTAATTTTTAGACATTTCCATATATACTTAGAATTATTTTGTTGTAACTTCTTGTACACTTTCATAAGTAAAGGTATTAAGAAACTGCTTTGCTCTGTTAGTCTTAGGATTAGTAAAAAACTCCTCTGGCGGTGCTTCTTCAATAATATGTCCACCATCAATAAAAATAACTCTATCAGCTACAGCCCTAGCAAACTCCATTTCATGTGTTACAATTACCATAGTCATTCCATCTCTTGCAAGCTCTAATACAACTTGAAGAACCTCTCTTACCATTTCTGGATCTAAAGCTGCCGTTATTTCATCTAATAATAATATTTGTGGATGCATAATTAAAGATCGTACAATAGCAACTCTTTGTTTTTGACCTCCTGATAACTGCCTTGGATAATCATTTTTTCTATCTAAAAGTCCAACTCTATCTAAAAGTTTTTCAGCTTCTACTTTTACCTCTTCCTTTTTTCTATTTTGAACTAAAGTAGGTGCCAAAATTAAATTTTTCATTATATTCATATTTGGAAATAACTCATAGCTTTGAAATACCATTCCTATTTTTTCACGTATTTCATTTACCTTATTATTTTCAGATGATATTTCCTTTCCATTTAAAATAATCTTACCTGAATCTATCTCTTCAAGCTTATTTAAACATCTTAAAAATGTGCTTTTCCCACATCCTGAAGGCCCTATAACAACAACTACTTCTCCTTTTTCTAGTGAAAATGAAAGATTATTTAATACTACCTTTTCCTTATTATATGATTTTGTCAAATTTTCAACTTCTAATATTTTTTTAGTCATACTAACTTTTTACCCTCCTTTCTAATACTTCTGATAACTTTGAAAATGGAAAACAAATAATAAAATACATTATAAATATTGCTCCATATACCCAAAGTGCTGAATCCTGTATTACATATCTATTTGCATCTATTATCTGCTTACCAACTTTAACAACTTCAACTACTCCAATAAGTACTACTAAAGATGTAGTCTTAATCATTCTTGTTAATAAATTCATTGCAGATGGAACTAATGGCCTAATAGTTTGAGGTATTATAATATGTATAAATACCTGTGGCTTTGTCATTGCTAAAGCAAATCCAGTTTCATATTGATGCTTTGGTACTGAAATAATTGCACTTCTTACTAAGTCTCCCATTTCTGCTGTTCCCCAAAAAGTAAATACTATTATTGCTGCAGCTTCCCCTGAAAAATTTATACCTATATTCTTTGCTGCACCAAAGTATACTAAAAATAGTAAAACAAGCTGTGGCATTATTCTTACAATTTCTAAATATATCCTACAAAGTAATCTAACTATCTTATTTTTACTAGTCATTATTACTCCCATCAAAATTCCAAAGCCTACTGACAGTAACATAGATATTAATGCTATTCTTAATGATACCCATATGCCCTGACATAAACGTAAAAAATTGTTACCTTCAAATAGTACTCGAATTCCCAAATCCTGCATAACGTACTCTCCTTTCTATTACTGTACAAATTAATGAAATTGGAAGTAAAATTATTAAATATGCTATTACTAACATAAGTAATGCTTCATCTATCTTGTAATAAACTCCAATTAAATCCTTTGCTACAAACATTAAATCTGCTAAAGCAACAGCACTAAACACTGAAGTTTCTTTTATTAAAAAAATAAAATTAGCACATAAAACAGGTACTGAAGTTTCAAAGGCTTGGGGCAATGCTATGTGCCAAAACACTTGCATTTTTGTCATTCCTAAACTTAATGCTGATTCATACTGTACTACAGATACATTTTCAATTCCTGAACGAAATGCCTCTGCCATATAACTTCCTCCTAAAAAAGCTAGTCCCACAATTCCACAAGCCTCTGAACTTAATGTAATTCCTATCTTTGGCAAACCAAAGTATAAGAAAAATAATTGAATTAATAATGGTGTATTTCTTGATAGCTCAATATATATTGATACTATAGTCTTTAACACTGGTATTTTAATAGTCTTAATTAAGCTACATATAATTCCAATAATTAAGGATAGTAATATTCCTATAGCTGCAATTCTAATAGTTAAAATTCCAGCTTCAATATATAAATGATAATGTGTCTGAATAAAATTAATATCCAATTTACCCTCTCCCAATTAATAATATTATGATTATATAATTTATTATCTTCTCTATTATTTTGTTCATTGGATTTTAAATTAATTGTTGCTTCATATAGCGGAGCTCTTTCAAATGTATCCCCCTTCATTAAAGAGCATATATTACCTTTCCGCATCACTAGTTAAGTTTGAAACCAAACCTGTACTTATAATAATATCCAAAGCTATTTGTTCTAATTCATATGATGTAGTGTTATTTCTGCAATCTTCTAAAGCCTTAACAGAAAAAGATAATAATAATCTCTAAAAGTATCATCAGCATTATACATTACTGCAAAAATAATATCTGCATCCTTAACTTTTGTGTTATTTAGTAAAGCTTCTACATTTTCATAGGAAGAATTTCCTCCATACCAAATAATACTATAATATCTTAATTTGCAGAACAAAAAAAACAGTATCTCAATTTAAATAACAAGATACTGTTTTTTTAATGTATTTAGATTTACCTATTTTTCTTTACTCCAATCAATAACTACAACAGGTTTTATTAAATCTGCTGGTTTATCCTTCATAAGCATTAAAGCTTCTTCAATTTTATCGAAACCTTCAAATTTATGAGTTATAAGTTTGCTAGTATCAATCTTTTTAGTTACTAATAAATTTGCCATTTTTTCCATCTTTAATCTTCCACCAGGAGTAAGACCTGCATTTATTTTCTTATGGCCCATACCAACTCCCCATTCAACTCTTGGTATCTTAATAAATTCGCCCTCTCCTAGATAATTTACATTACCTATACTTCCTCCAGCTTTTAACATTTTTATAGCTTGTGCAAAAGTATCAACATCTCCACCAGCTATTATAACCTTATCTACACCTTTTCCATTTGTTTTAGCAAGAACTTGTTCAACTATATCTCCTTGCTTGTAATTTATTATTTCTGTTGCTCCATATTCCTTTGCTATTTTAACACAGTTAGGTCTAGATCCTACTGCAAATATATGAGATGCTCCCATTTTATTTGCCCCTTGAACTGCCATTAATCCAACTGGTCCTATTCCAATAACACAAACACTATCTCCTAATTTAATATCAGCTAACTCTGCTCCATGGAAACCTGTTACTACCATATCGCATAACATAACTGCTTCAGCTGGATCAATTCCATCTGGTAAAAGTGCAAGATTAGCATCTGCTTCATTTACATGGAATTTTTCAGCAAATACACCATCCTTAAAATTAGAAAACTTCCAACCTGCAAGCATACCACCTGAATGCTGAGCATATCCATTTTGCGCTTCTATTGATCCCCAATCTGGAGTAATAGCTGGTACTATTACCTTATCACCAACTTTAAAATCTTTAACTAGTTGTCCAACTTCTACAATTTCACCAACAGCTTCATGGCCTAATATCATATCATGCCTTTCTCCAATAGCTCCAGCCCAAACAGTGTGTATATCAGATGTACATGGTGCTACTGCTATTGGTCTAACAATAGCATCTAATGGCCCACATACTGGTTCTTCTTTTTCAATCCACCCTGTTTTTCCTATCCCTAACATTGCAAACCCTCTCATAATTAACAACTCCTTTATATTATTTTTTTACATTGACTAACACAATCCCCCTTATAAACGTTTTCACATTGATGTGTTTTAATTATTTAATATTACTATAAATGTTAAGTTAGAACAATTTTACAGTAATATTTTAACATATTTATTTATATATAGAAACCCTTTAATTAATTTACAAACAAGTTTTTTATTATTTCTATTCTTTGCAAAAATATATTATATTTAATAGAATATAACTAAATTTAGCATTCTAGTTAATATTGCCTCATATAAAAAATACACACTATATATTTCTAATTTAACCATTATAATTACAAATAATGTAATAACCTCAGAGGTCAATCCAATATATGGATTTACCTCTCAGGTTGAATAAAAAGGCAATTAACTTAAATTTCACAAATATATTAATCTCTTATTTTTATACAATTAAATGTTTTTAATAATATTAAATACACAGTTCCAACACAGCTAACAGCTATTATTGTATTTACTTCAATCACTAAAGTATTATGTGTCAACACACTCCAAATTAACCTTCCAAATATAGCTGATATTATGCCAAAAATCATAGGCATAACTACCCAATTTAATAAATTTATTTTAATATTTGTAACCTTAACTACTGTAAAAAAGTTTAAAGTAAAACTAAATATTGTAGATATAAATATTACTATAATTAATCCTTCTATTCCTTTTATAGGCACTAAAAAATATATTCCTAAAATCTTTAATATAGATTCCATAATCTGATATTCCAATGATTTTACCTGCTCATTTAATCCATTTAAAATTCCTCCCATAATCATATCAAGGTACATAAATGGAATTATAAAAGAAATAACCTTAAAAATCATTCCTATATCTTGCCTATTATAAATAGCCATAGATAGTTCATTATAAAATGTAAAAAATATAAAAAAGGATATAATGCCTATTATACTTGTAAATGCAATACTTCTATTAATTATACTATTTAATCTTTCCTTATTATTAATAGCTCTAGCTCTAGAAATCTCTGGCATCAAAACCATTGCTAATGACATAAGTAATGTTGCTGGAAACATTATTATAGGAAACACCATCCCCATAACTCCGCCTAATGCACTTATGGCCTCACTTTCAGACATTCCAAACTTTATAAGTGATAGTGGTATTAATATCATTTGAACAGTACTAAATATAGACATAAGATATGAATTAGCAGCTATAGGCACAGATATTTTAAATAATCTTTTAGTCAATCCCTTTGTATTTTCTTTGATAGTAATTAAATATCTACTTTCCTTATTGTCCAACTTATATGCTATAAATACATAAAAACAAGATAATATATCACTTATTGCAGCTCCCAATACAAGAACAGCACAACCATATTCTAAGTTTATTGATACTGCTAAGTCTAATAATAATATTATTACTGAAATTTTAATAAACTCTTCTGCAAGCTGAGTTGTTATTGGTATAAAAATATCTCTAACAGCATAAAAATACCCCTTTAAGCATGCTGATATTGAAATAAAAGGAATACTTGCTGCAAATATTTTTAATGAAAGTATTACTCTTGTGTCTTTTAAAAATAATGATGCTATATCTTTTGAAAAAACACTTAATATAATGCAAGCTGTTATTCCTAATACTCCGCATATTGTACATGCTTTAAACATTACATACTTTACATTATTATACTCTTTTTTTGATACTTCTTCTGCTACAATCCTAGTTACTGCTGAACTTACTCCTGAAGTTGCAAAAGTTATTGCAATCATACTTACTGTACCAATAAGCTTATATAATCCCATTCCTTCTGTACCAATTCCATTAGATATGTATACATTAAATACAACACCTATACTTCTCATTATCATCATTGTAGCAGTTAGTAATATTGTATTTATAAATAAGTTTTCTTTTTTTCTTTCCATATAGTACCTCTTTTATTATTCTATATATACTATATGTTAAGCATTTATAATAAATTACTTATATCAACTTCTATATTTTCATTATATACTTAATCATCATATATATTTTTAAGCTTCTCTATATATACCAAAGAATACTACAAAAAGAGTAGATAGATTTGTTTTTTACACAAATCTATCTACTCTCCTTATTTTTGCACTAAATTAACTATTAAAATAAACCTCTTAAACATCAAATTATCTATTATTTCATATTAAATTCTATTCCATACCTGCTTCTTTATTAATAATCTCCCAAAACTCTTTTTCAGTAATTATTTCTATTCCAAGTTGCTTAGCCTTTTCTAACTTACTTTTCCCTGCCTCTTCACCTATAACAAGCATATTGGTTTTACCACTTATACTTGTTGGAGAATCTGCTCCATACCTTATAGCCATAGCTCTCATTTCTGCCCTACTTTTAGACATATCACCAGTAAAAACTATTTTCTTTTTACCAAATATATCTTTTATTAAATTATTTTTAGCAAACTCAATCATTTCCTTTTCTTCTGCAACTTTTTCCTTATCCTTTGCAAACTTTCTAAATCTATTAGGTTTTACTGTGATTTCACTATCACTTTTACTTTCTTTATTATCCTTCTTTGCAGTTGAGCTTAATGTTTGTGTAGTTAAAGCTGACCATCTTTCTGGCTTTATAACTTTCAATAATTCTAATAAATCTAAAACATCTTGTAATGCATTATGAGCTTGTCTTTTTTTAATATTGTAATACTCTAATAAATTAACTAATTTATATGATGGCAAAATCTCTTTTTGCTTTATTGTATTCATGCTACAATAAAATTCCTGCTTATCTTCAACCCATCCCCAATATCTTAAAAAGTTTCTATCAAAACTTGCATTATGAGCTACTAAAGGATATTTATACTTTTTAATTAAGTCTTTAAACTTTTTCTTAAGTTCTTCATTTTCTTCAATAGCTTCTAATCCATCACCATATCCATTTTTATATTTTTCTTGATCAGTAATTACTGCTAAGTGTAAAGTATCTATTACTCTATAATCCTCAACAACAACTGCTGCTACTTCTCTAATTCCATCAGCAGGACTAAAACTTCTTGGTGTTTCTATGTCTACAATAATAAATCTTTCTTTTTTCTGCATATCTATTAAGTAATCTGGATGTATGCTATGTAACTCACCATTTATATCTAATATTATTTCATTGTTATCTACTATTCCAACAACATCACATTCTACAGCATCTTTTGTATATGCTCCTTTATAATATAATGTTTTAACTTCATTAGCTTTAGGACTAATTATTTTTAACTCTTTTAAAATTTCTATTTTGTCTTCTTGTGACTTAAATTTTCTCCACACTCTTTTTGGACTTATCATAACTTTATACCTCTACTCTAAT
This sequence comes from Clostridium sp., assembly GCF_026168755.1. Taxonomy (GTDB): domain Bacteria; phylum Bacillota; class Clostridia; order Clostridiales; family Clostridiaceae; genus Clostridium. Next base: position 68,940 of record NZ_JAPFDR010000004.1, read on the forward strand.
TTTAATAATCTTTCTATAATTTCATTTATAACATATATTTTTTATTTAGGCTTGTATTTTTAATTGAATATTAAGAAAAACTAACAATAAACAATTAAAATTATAATATATAAGAGGTAAAAAAATGTTTATTCCTAAAAGAGTTATATTTGAAAAAGGTTCCTTAGATACTGAAGTTGTTAAAAATATTTATAATAAAATATAACCCTTATCTATAAAATACAGCTGTAATCATAAAATTAGTGCCATACTTTTCATTTTCTATAATTCCACTATCTCCCCATTTACCAAAGCCAGCTTCAACTGCTAAAGGTCTTAAATCTCCATAGATAGAAAATACTCCTTTAGACCATACTCTTTTATATCCATATCTTTTAACAAGTCTTTTAATTTCCTTTAAATTTTTATTTGCTATACTTCTAACCTTAAATATATCCTTGGAAACTTTAAAAAACTTTTTATAAAATAAAGTACTATCACAATAATGTGCAAATATTAAACAATTAGTATTATTGCTTATTTTTATATTGCCTTTAAGAATTACATTGTTACTCTCAGCTATTTTATATGCATCATTAATTAAAGAATTCATATTTATCTCTCCATATTAAACATATTTTCTTTTATTATTTACAATTCTTAACTGTTATATGTATAGGTTTATAATACTCTGCTTTCTGGAGCTTTGTTTGTCATAATAAATTTTTTTCTTTACAATTAATCTATACAAAAAAGAAGATTTTTTTTATAGATTATAAAATAAATATTAAAAAAAATTGCTATTATGACATATGATAGCATATATCATTATTTAAGATTATAAGGCATCTCTTATTGTCTAAAGCCTTAATATAAGTTAATATGATTTTGACTTTATATTATTATAAAGTTATACTTAACTTACAAGTTAATCAAAACAAGTTTGCAAAACATAATATCGCGGGGTGGAGCAGTTGGCAGCTCGTTGGGCTCATAACCCAAAGGTCGTAGGTTCAAGTCCTGCCTCCGCAACCAAAAATAAATCTTATATTTTCATAAGATTTATTTTTTTGCATAAATATTTAAGGGTATATACTGATTCTTTCTAGAAATCACTATATACCCTTTCTTATACCCTTAAAGTACTTTTTTAAATATACTAGCTATTAATTTCTTAGTTACTCCCACTGGGATATCTTCAAAATACAAGTTTTTATTTAAAGAATCATTATTCCAATATTTAAAATCAGCTATTGAAAAATCATCCTTCTTAGATAAACTTCTCCACACCTGAAACATAATAAGTGATTGCAATTTAGGTTCATGAAGCTTATGTGAATTTAACTCCTTACTAAATACTTTAGCACCTTTAATTATCTTATTTATATTTTTATTGCTTAATTCAGTGCCTCTATATGCTATAGGTAATGTTTGTATATAATTAATATTCCAATAACTCATTACTTTCTTAATATACTTTGCAGTACTAGTATGCCCAGCTCCTGCAGTTGTTGTAATTATTAATACTTTTTTATTATAAAACTTAGGTCTATGAAAATTATAAGACATATGATCTATAAAATTTTTTAATGTTCCTGATACCTGCATTGAGTAAACTGGAGTTGTAATAATAAAAGCATCTGCTGCTTCCATCTTTTTAACTATAGGTTCAATATATGATCTATGTGGACACTTTTTTTCACCGTTTTTTATACAATTAAAACAACCAATGCACATTGGAATTTTTTCTTTTGATAATTCAATAACTTCAAATTCAAAATTACCGTTCTTTTGCATTTCTTCTTTTACTCTGTTTAATACATCCCAAGTATTACCTCTTCGTGGACTTCCATGTATAATTAAACATTTCATTTAAAAACCTCTTAATTAGAATTATTTTCTATGAATATTATATTCATCTTATTCATTAAGATTATCATTGAAATTTAATACACTGTATTTTCTATATAGTTTTTCAATTATTATTATTTATAGTCTTAAAGCTTGTATTTATAAGTTGTTTCAGGTGTCTACCTTAGTTAAATTTTAGGGCGACACAAGGTCGACAGAGTCGACACTTATTTAATTACTTTCTATATATAATATATACTTAATTAGTTGATTTTTAATTTCTATACTCTACTTTTCATTACAAATTATAAAACTTTGACGTTCTTAGTTAAATTAAAATTAAATATCTATTAAATAACATTTTATTTACTCATATAATCTATTGTTGTATAATTTATATATATTTTACGTACGTAAGGAGAAAATATGATAAGTAACTTTTTTTATACATTCCCCGCTATAAAAGGAATTCAATCTTCAAAAGAATACTTTGTAATAATGTGTCCATTAAAAATATTATCAAAATTATTTATTTTTAATGAAGAAGAAATTCCTGCTGAATATAGATCACAAAGAATTTTAAATAAAAGTAGAATACCGGAAATAGCTAATTACATAATAAACAATCCTAAAGACTATGTATTTTCATCATTAACGGCATCAATAGACGGAGATTTTGAGTTTTCTTCATTTGATAAAAGCTTAAATAAAGATATAGGAGTTCTTAAGGTCTCTATGGATAGCAAACTACTTATAAATGATGGTCAACATAGACGAGCTGCTATTGAAGAAGCTTTAAAAGCAGCTCCAGAGCTATGTGAAGAAACTATTTCAGTAGTATTATTCATCGATGAAAATTTACAAAAAAGTCAACAAATTTTTGCTGATTTAAATAAACATGCTGTTAACGTATCAAAATCAATCGGTATTCTATATGACTCAAGAGATCCAATTGCAATAATAACTAAAAATCTATTAGATAGTAATGATTATTTAAAAAATTTTACTGATAAAGAAAATACATCACTACCTAAATATTCAGCAAAATTATTTATATTAAGCAGTATTTATGAAACAAATAAAAAACTACTTAATAAAATAAATGCAACTGATGAACAATCACAAAAATTTGTTTTTGAGTTTTGGAAATGTTTATGCGATAATATAAGTGAATGGATGTTCGTTTTCAATAAAGAAATTAGTGCTCATAACTTTAGAAATACATATATAAATTCTAATGGTGTTGTACTTGAGGCTATTGGAATTATAGGTAACTATTTATATAGTAATAACTACTCTGATTGGAAAGATTATATTGCTAAACTTAATTCAATAGATTGGAATAGAAGTAATCTTAAAGATTGGGAAAATAGAGTTATAGCTCCAAATGGTCGTATTGTAAAAAATGCAAGTTATGTTAAGTTAACTTGTTCATTAATAAAAACTAAAATCGGCCTTCCATTAACCAAAGACGAAGAAAAACTTGAAAGTGAATTTCAAAAATAGAAGGATGATTATATGACAACTAACGATATAAACATAAAAATAAATGAAGTAATAGAAGAAATGAAACTTGTTTATAAAAATGATAATAGACCTTGGATTATAGGATATAGTGGTGGTAAAGATAGTACTGCTGTTGTTCAGTTAGCTTTTACAATGCTAGAATCACTATCTCCAGAAGAAAGACATAAACCAATTTATGTAGTATCTTCTGATACACTAATTGAAAATCCTATAGTTCTAGGATATCTAAAAGAGGCTTCTCACTTAATCAATGAAGGTGCCAAAGCTAAAGGCTTACCTTTATATGCTGAAATGGTTCATCCAGATTATAATAATACATTCTGGACTAATATAATTGGTAAGGGGTTACCTACTCCAACTTCTATTAGATTTAGATGGTGTACAGAAAGACTTAAAATTAAACCATCTAATACTTTTATTGAAGAAAAGGTTAAAGAGAATGGTGAAGTTATTGTGTTACTTGGTGTTAGAAAAGCTGAAAGTATTGCAAGAAAGATAAGAATAGAAAATAGGGCTATTGATGGTTACTTACTAACTCCTCATGCTTCATTACAAAACACTTATGTATATAATCCAATTGTTGATTATACAACTGATGATGTTTGGAAAACTCTACTTTCTAATAATGGAGTAACTCCTTGGGGTGGAGATAATAATGAATTATTTGCCCTATATGCAGGTTCAGATGCTGGAGAGTGTCCTTTTACTATAACTAAAAATGCTAAAGGTGAAGTAGACTCCCCTTCATGCGGTAACTCAAGATTTGGTTGCTGGATATGTACGGTTGTTAAAGAAGATAAATCACTTACTGGTTTCATTAAAAATGGTGAAGATTGGCTAATGCCTCTTTTAGAATTTAGATCTTGGTTACTAAGCATAAGAGATAAACATGAATATAGACAACAATTTAGACGTAATGGTAATCATTATTACAAAAAATTATATTTAGAAGATTTACCTTTATTAACCGACTTAACCCTAGATAATGATTATATTTTCTCTGATAAAGAAAGTGGTAAAAAATATATAGATTTAAGAAATAATAAAAAAGATTTAGAAGCTGGTAAAAGAAAATCTACAGACAAAGAAAAAATATTCTTAGAGTTATTACCTCTAATTTCTAATTATCAATTAGATGAAAATAAAATATTTGATAAAGAAACTAAACCTTATATAAATGTTATTGGTTATGGTCCATTTAATTTCTTTGGTAGAAAAGAAATTTTAAAAGAATTATTAAAAACTCAATTAAAAATGAATGAATATATCGACTTTCCTCTTATAACTATTGAAGAATTAGAACAAATTGATAATATTTGGGATGATGAAGAAGATTTAACAAGAAGAAGTCTTGTTAATATTTATTATGAGGTTATGAAAGAAAAACTTCCATGGCATGATTTTAAGAAACCTATATTTGATACTGAAACATTAGATACTATAAAAAATCTAAATAAAGAATTTAATCTATCTGATAGCTTAATTAATAAACTGCTTATTGAAACAAATAAAGCTAAACATTTTACTAACAAAACAGTATTAGATAAATCAATATCAAAAGTCTTAAATCAAAGATATTTACACAAAAGCATAGTTGAGGAGATAGAAAATGATAATTAATAGTATAAAACTTAAAAACTTTAGATCCTATGAAGATGAAACTGAATTTTCTTTTTCTCCTAAAGAAAATAAAAATATAGTTTTAATTGGCGGAGAAAATGGAGCTGGTAAATCTACTTTATTCGAAGCAATAAAACTTTGTATATATGGCCCAATGAGTTATGGTTATATAGGAATTAATTCAAACTACTTAACTAAAATAAAAAATAATATAAATAATAATGCTTTTAAAAGTGATATTGTAAAATGTAATATATCATTATCTTTATCCTTTAAAGAAGGAACTCAAACTAATGAATATACTTTAAATAGAAACTGGGAATATATTAATCAAAAAATTGTTGAAAACTTTGACGTTATTAAAAATGGTACTATTCTAAATGAAGATGAGGTTAATTATTTTAATAGATATCTTCAATCAGTATTACCACCAAGTTTATTTGACTTCTTTTTCTTTGATGGTGAAGAACTTACCGAATTCTTTATAGGTAAAAATTCATCAAATAGCTTAAAAGATGCTGTTCTTCAACTATTTAATTATGATACTTTTAATATTTTAAAGAAACAACTACTTTCTTTCCAAAGAAATATGTCTAAAAATAATAATAGTTTAAATGATATTCAAACTATTTATGATGAATCATTAAATAGAGTTAAATTAGCTAAATCTAAAATAGATTTAATTAATTCTAATCTTAAAACTAAAGAGTTAGAACTTGATGAACTTTTAATGAAGAAAAATAATATTGATGAAGAATTTAAAAATTCTGGTGGTATATTAGAAAATGAACGTGCTGCAATAAATTCTAAAATTAACAAACTAGAAAATGAACGTTCAATCATAAATCAAGAAATTAAGGATTTCTGTAATGATATACTACCATTTTTAATCGTTAGTGATTTATTAAAGGATACTAAAAATCAAATTGAAAAAGAAGAAAATATCTCTTCATATAAAGCTGTAAAAGATAAATTATCAGGTGAAGTAATAAAAAAATCCTTTAATTCTATCTCTAATTTAAAAAATTCATCTGCTGATTTTGATGAAATTGCAGTAACTATATTAAATAATATGTTTAATGTTAAAGAGATAGAAAATATAAGTGAAATTTTATTATTATCTAATGATCAAAAAGCTAATGTTCTATCAACAATAACTTCAATTATCTCTAATAATGAAACTTATAAGAATTCATTAATAAGTAATTTTAATAAATTAAAATCTATTTCTATAGATCTTAAAGAATGTAGAGATAAATTAAACTCAACTATTTCAGGAGAGTTAGTTGAAAATTACCTTAAAGAAATAGAAGCTATTAATACTGTTATACTTAATACTCAAAATTCTATTTTAACATTAAAGCATGAGTTATATAATTCTAATCAAGAACTAAAAGTTGCTGAATATCATTATACTAGAGCTAAAAATCAATATACTTCATCATTACAAGATAATAATGTTTTAGAGTTATCAGGTAATGTTACAGAATATCTTGATGCTTTATTAGCTACATTAACTAAAGATAAGTTAAAATTAATTGAAGAAAACTTCATAAATATTTTTAAGACTATAATAAGAAAAAATGAATATGTTTCTAGTATCATAATTGATGATTCATTTGAATCTACATTATATGTTAATAGAATCTATAGTTCACTTGAAATACAAAATATTATTAGTAATTTAGGTATAAATGACATTTCTAAAAAATATGGTCTTATGTTCATAGAAGACTTATTAAATAAATATCCTGTTTCTTTTTTAAGTGAGTTAATGGAATACCTAAATGATAATCCAACTTGGGAAAATATCGAAGTAAGAACTAAAGTTAATGTTAATGACTTCTCAAAAGGTGAAAAGCAAATTTATATACTTTGCTTAATTTGGGCATTAATTAAAAGTTCCGGAGTTGAAGTTCCATTTATTATAGATACTCCTTATGCAAGAATAGACGAAAGTCATAGAAAAACATTAACAGTAGATTATTTACCTAATATAAGTAAGCAAGTAATAATTCTTTCTACAAATGAAGAAATTGACTCTAACTTATACAATGTAATTAAACCTTATATTTGTGATGAATATTTACTTTTATACAATGAAAGTGCAAGAAAAACTGAAGTTAAGAAAGGTTACTTTGAGGTGTAATTATGGGATTTAGACTTAAAACATCAAAAAAGACAAAAGATATATTTGAAGAAATAGGTTCTAGTAGTAACCTTAAACCATTTGCTTTATCAAAAATTGCTATAGCATTATCTTTAAATGATTCTGATTCAATTGACTTATATGCTGAAACTGATACAAACGGATTAGAATTACAAAGATCAACTGTTACTGGTGAATTTGATAATGTATATAAATCTTTAATGGAAGTTAATTTAAATAGACATTTAACAGATGATGAATATTACCCTTTATATACTAAAAAACATATAGATAAAGGTGCCGAAATACTTAAAAATCTTTATAAGTATTCTGGTGGTAATTTAGAGAAATTCCTAAGAATAATAACTCAAAAAGGAGATGAATCTATATGATATATTTAGATAATAGTTCCACTACTCCTATTGATCCTGAGGTTTTGGAAGCTATGCTTCCTTACCTTAAGGAGGAGTTTGGTAATCCATCTAGCCGACATTATACATTAGCTGTAAATGCAGAAAAAGCAGTTGAAAAGGCACGTGAACAAGTTGCTGCTCTTATTAATGCAAGATCTAATGAAATAATATTCACTAGTGGTGCTTCTGAAAGTAACAACTTTATTATTAAAGGTGTTGCTGATTATATGAAATACTATGAAGAAAAAGGTAATCATATTATAACTTCTACTGTTGAACATAAATCTGTATTACAAACTTGCAAATTTTTAAATGGTGAAGTGTTTAATAATAATCCTACAAAATCTGTAGCAAGTAGATTTATAAAGAAACAATCTATAAAAAAAGTTGATCGTGGCTTTGAAGTAGACTTTTTATCAGTAAATGAATATGGTCAAGTAAATGCTGAAAATTTTGAAAAATCTATTAAAGATAATACTATTTTAGCTTCATTTATTTACGGAAATAATGAAATAGGATCATTAAATGATATTAATACACTTGGTAAAATATCTAAAGAAAAAAATATATTATTTCATACTGATGCTACACAAGTGTTAGGTAAAATTGATATTGATGTTAATACTTTACCTGTTGATTTTATGTCATTCTCTGCACATAAGCTTTATGGTCCTAAAGGTGTCGGAGCTGCTTTTATAAGACAAAATGGCTTAACTAATTATAAAATGACTTCTTTAATTCATGGTGGTCAACAAGAATTTGGTTATAGAGCTGGAACTCATGGAGTTCATAATATAGTTGGTTTTGGTAAAGCTTGTGAAATCGCTAAAAGAGATATGAATGAATATATGAAAAAGATAGCCGATCTTGAAGTTGAAGCTAAGAAAATGATATTAGCTAAGTATCCTGGAACTGAATTTTTAGGTGATCCTGTTAATAATATTCCTGGAGTAATTGGAATGTTAATTCCTGGTATTGTTAATGAAATGTTTATTAAGGATTTATCTGATAAAGTTGCTATTTCTGCTGGTTCTGCTTGTGGAGTTAGTGAACCTTCTTATGTTGTTAAAGAAATAAATAAAAATAATAATAGCTCTAATTTTATTAGGCTATCACTTAATAAATATTTAATAAAATAATAGAAGCGAAGATATACTCGCTTCTATTATTCGCATTTTTCTACAAAGTTTTTCTCAAACTCTTCCTTAGTATATGTGAAAACCTCTTTAAAAAAATATCCTTTAAATTGATCTAATCCAAATAATATAAAATTTTCTTTAGCATGACTAAATAATCTCTTAGATAAATAATCTCTAGATTTTGATTGTTGTAATGATGACTTTTGTCTTTTAATCCCTTCGTCACATAATCCTGTTGGTCCATTTTGATCATATTTTTTTTTATTATATACTAAAATATAATTAATATTACTTCTACTAAATGAAATTGTATTATTAAATTCTATTTCACTATTTTTAAAATCTATATCAAACAATATAAATAAACTATCATATATCTTTTTATTAATATCAAAAACAATATTATTTCTAATACTTCCATTCTTAAACTCTATAAATGTCCATACGCCATCTTTTGATAGATATAATGCATCGTTAGATTTTGGATTAGGTTTAACATTTGACATATTATTTTTTATATAATTTTCTTTTACTTTATCAAAATCAATTACTTTTAAATTGCTATTAGTCATATATTCGTTATTATCATTATCATATGATACATCCTTTAATGTTGATATATTATTCCTTAGTTCATCTGGTAACCCCTCTAAATTATTACTACTATTCATCCTTTATTATTCCATTCCTTAAACTCTCTAAATATTGCATTGGTTCGGCTAATTTTTTATAAATTAATTCTATACTATTAGTCACATCTTTTACCTCAACTGAATAGTCTTCTGATATATCTGATAAATAATAATTTACTCTATCAGATACATTATGTTTAGCTGAAAAAACTTCAATTGCATCAATAAAATATGGACTATGTGTAGTTATAATAATAGTTAAATCAAATTGTTTTTGCAATAAAACAATTAACTCAGCATAGTAAATCTGCCACTGTGGATGTAAATGTATCTCTGGTTCATCTAAAATAAGAACATCTTTATCTTTAAGTGATCCCTTTTCTAATAACATTTTTATTAGTATAAAAGATTTTAACCCTGTTGAAAGATTATTCACATTAATTTGTTCTTTTAATTTACCTAAGCTATAATAATAATTTCCATCTGAACTTTTAGTAATATTCCCATCAACAACATCATTTAAAACGCTATATATTTCTAATAATTTCTGTTGAGCTGAAACACTTTCAAGAACACCTTGCATCATATCATCATTATCTACTCTCAATTCAGAAACTATATGACTTTTTAATACATTCTCGTTATAAATAAAACCAAATTCATTTAATTCATCTAACACAAATGGATTATCTATATAAAAAGCATTATTTAAAATATTATATGAAGTATCAAATGCTACACATTTATTATCCTTAAATTTTAGCTCCATAATCTTATCTTTAATTGTTAAATTAATTATAGATTCTGACTCTGATTCAATAACACTATTTATTTGTTGATAAAAAATATTTTGAAAATATCTTGAAATGTATTCTAGTTCAATTTCTTTATTTGGAACTTTAAGTATTTCATCAATCTTATTTACTAACTCTACTAATTCAGATCCAAATTGATGATTTTCATATATAGTATTATATTTTTTTATAGAATCATATATGAAATCGTATAATTCCTCAGTTTGTATTTGGTCTTCAATTGGAAATACATTATTTATTACATCTGAACTAATCCTATCTACAACTCTGCGTATATTTATTTTTTCGTTTGTTAGATTTTTCATATCAGCTTCTATAAGTAAATTAAATAGGTGCTTTCTTAAAAATAAAAGTATTTGCTTCTTTCTTTCATTTTCTATTTTATCATTCAAATTATGAATAGAATTAAATAAAGAAAATAAAGTTTTACCAATTGTACTTTTCCCAGTATTATTTTCCCCTGCAATTATTGTAATACCATCACATCTTATTTCTGATAATTTAATTTTAGCAAAACTTTTAAGTAGTAATTTCATTAATATATGCTCCTTTAATAATAATTTAATATTATTCTAGCATTATACTAAATAAATAACAACTAAAATAATATTTTTATCCTATTTAACTAATTCCCAAAAAGCCCTATCCTTCATAAATATAGGACTATCACTATCCCCCATCTTAACTAAACTATGATGCTTACTTAAACTCTTAATCCTATTACAAATTACCTCTTGCTCACTCTTAGATTGAACATTAAAAATATACTTTGCATTCTTAAGATTAATCTCAGCAACATTATGAACTATCCAAGTTAAAATATAATTAGCATAATCATTTTCATCAGTAGAGAAATGACTTAACAACTGAGTTGAAAGTATAGTTCCTACTCCAAACTCTCTACCTTCCTTAAGTATCTTCTTTAATGTTTCAAAATCCTTACTTAAGAAATTATCAGCTTCATCAACCAATATCATCTTATTTAACTGTCTTAAACTACCTTTAACTCCGCTATGTCCATGAGCTTGCATTTGTGAATAGAATAAATCTAATGTAATTGCAACAACTAAATTTTGAATATCTGGATCATATCCTGATAAATCTATTACTGTAACTCCATCAATTAACTCAAATAAACTCTTAGTTTGATGTGGATCTGGTTCAAATATTTCAAAGTCTATTAAATTACTAAATGCAGCATAAAGACTATCCTCTTTTAAATCTTCCCTACTTACGTAAATATCATAAACATCTCTCAATGTAGGAGCTGGATTATCCCAAGTATCTGGTTTACTTTTAATTATTCCTCTTTTCTCATAAGCTTCCATTATTAAATCCCTTAATAATGTTTCTTGCTTAATTCCAAGTCCAAATGCTTTAGCTAATGTAACCTTTAAACTATTAGCTGTATGAAGTGGTAACATTGGTTTAGAGTTTTTAGCTTTTATAACTGATAAAGGATTAAATGGTAAATGGTATAGTTCATATACATTTGCATTTGTAGCTTCAATAAAGTCTGTTTTATCCTTGTTGTAATCACCTTTATAGTCAAAAATTAATATTCCAACATCTTTACCATCAACATTATATTTTGACTCTCTATAAATTTGTGTAATCATTGATTTAGTAAATTGAGTTTTACCAGTTCCCATTGTTCCAATAATACCAGTATTAGTGTGGAACACTTTATCCGTATTATTTGGATACCAATAAACTTCTTTATTGTTTTTTTCATTAACTCCAAATAATATCTCCATATTTCTCTCATCCTTTGGAGCAACATATATAGAAGTAGGTGATTTACTTATTACTTCTGGTTGTGGTACATTATCTCTACTTCCATATTCTCCTCCATTTATTGGAGTTTTTGTAGTTGTTGGTTCTTCATAAATCTCTTTGCTTGATGGAATATTTTCATTAGGATGAAGCTCTATATTTTCTGAAGTTATTTCTATACCATTAACAATTTCTCTTATTTCCTTAACGCTTTTAGTTATAAAGTTAATTCCCTCTTCCTCAGACATTTCTATTATCATAACTTCATCTTCTACTCTAATATCATTAAATGTTACGCCCTTTTTAAATGATATTACTGCAGCTTTTCCAATTGATTTATCAAAAGAATTACTTATTTCATATTCTTCATTAAGTAATCTTCTTCTTAAATCAGTATCAATTACTTGAATCCAATTTTCCTCATCACAAACATTATATAAATTTAACTTTTCTGCACTAGTTATAACTAATTGCATTAAAAAGTTTCTATATACCTTTTGAGTACTTGTTAAATCACCATTTTCATCTGGTAATAGAGTTTTATTAAATATATTTTTAGTTGTTTTTGCTTGTTCAATTCCCTTTTGTATATAAGTTGAATTGTTTTCTCCTATTTTAACTTCTACTGGATAATAATGAACAAATACTTCATTATTTATAGTTTCTATTCCAACAAGTAAAAGATCATCACTTGTTACACCTGCTTCAAATCCTAAGTTCTTAGCAGAGAAAAATCCTTCACTTTGCTTTAATCCACCTCCACCAGATACTCTTAATACCTCTTCTAAAGATATAGGAACCCAAATAATGTTGTCCTTCTTAAATTCAGCAAGAGCTAATTTTATTGCAGAAAGTATACTTATCTTTTCCTTAGGGAAATGTGATTTACTTGATAATAATCTTAACAACCAATCTCCATTTACTGCATTAAACATGTTTATTACTGCTGGTGAATAATCCTGTGCATTTTCAATTCCCTTTTTAGTTAAAAACTCTTCTATAACTCTTTGATAAGGCCCAGACTTTCTAGTAACAGTTATAGCATCATATCCTCCTGCTGTAGTATATTGATCACTATAATGAATAATAAGTAAATCCTTAGCCTTAGGATCATTTTTAAAGAAGTTTAAATCAACTTTTGGATCAATAAAAGTAATCCAATGACTTGCATCATATATTTTATCTAAAGTTGTTTTACTATTATTAGGCACTGATATAGCCTTACATTGATTACTATTAAATGGCTCTCCAGCTGAACAAGCATTAACAGCATTTAATCTTATTGCTATATTCATTAGCTTATTATCTTTATTTGTATACTTAGTACCAAATCCAGTTCTATATGAATCACCTAAAAATACTGAAGGCACTCCTGAAATCATTCCATTTAATATAACTCCTGATGGTATATCATCCATATTAGAAGTAACTTTTTTGGCTTCATTATTCATCTCTAAGAAAGTTATATGAGAATACTCTATACCATCCTCTAATTTCTTCGTATAGAAATGTACCTTTTCTCTATAAAGATTTAACACATCTTCTTCTGACATATTGTCAACCTTTAAATCCAAATTATAAACTTCTTTTAAATTATTAATATTTTCATTAAATGCAACTTCTTCAAAAGCATTAGTTATATTCTTATTTGAATATATAAATAAATCCATTGGTAATACTTCTTTAGCTTTATCACTATTAAGTTGTTTTACATAATACTTAAATATACCTTGAAGTATTTCTTTACTATCACCTGTATTAATTAAGTTAATTCTTATAGGTGCATTTCCCATTTCAAACATATATTTAAAATGTCCTACAAATTCATCTAACTTTTCACTAACTAATTTTGAAACAAAATCTCTTGAACTTTTATATCTTGGAAGATTTTCATCTACATAATACTTCCATTCTGGAGTATGTTGTTGCTCCATAGGTATATATAGCTTGTCATTTTCATCAACTATATAAGGTAAAAGATATGTTGAAGTAAACTTCTTTAATACTTCATCAGACATAGTATCATCATCAATACAATTAATTAGATGTAACTGATATGCTATATTTAATGGATGTAATGATGTAAATATTAACTCTCTATCCTCAATCTCTCTTTTTATTGTCCCTATTTTAAATAAGTTCTTTTCAGATTGTGTTAGGTAAGAACCTTCTTCTATATTATTTAATGCTTTTATATATACATTAATAAAATCTCCATATAAACTCTTTAAATCCTCATTTAAATAAGTTAAACTCGGTAATTTTTTAGAAGCTCTATAATATTCTAATATACTATAATATGACTTCCTAACATCATTATTTAAATCTAATTCTATAGATTCAAGTCCATCTGCTGTATCAATGAAACTCAAGCCTTCCATATCTATAATTTGTTTTTCTAAACTTAAGTTTTTCCTAAACTCATCTCTAGTAAAATATTCTCTAGTTCCATGTTGTAATTTATTATCACCTATTAATTTAAAGTCACTGCTCTTTTCTCTTTTTAATTTCCATACCTTAAATCCTTCTATAGGTGCTACTTTTTCTGTAGTTCCTACTATACCAACAGGAATTAACTCATTTCCTATTTTCAACTTAAATCTAACTAAATCACTATCATCTTCATAATCAAAGTTTTCACTTATCTTAATAGTTAACTTTTCATCACTTTCAATATTTATGACATCATTATTAGAATCTATTTCATAATTAGTAATATCACCTTCTGCAAATTCATTAAATGTTATAGACGAGTCATTAGTATTAACTGAAATGTATTGTTCATTATTTTTAATAACTAATGAAAATTTAGCTTTTATACTTTCAAAGTACTTCTCATTACATTTAAGCATAACAATTTTAAACTCAAATTTTACTTTTTCATCTTTATAAATAACTTTATAAAAATTAGATTTTCCTTCTATATCTTTTATTTTTACTTTTAATTTTTTGCCTGAAGTTGAAGCTTCCACTTCACCTTCTGTTTTATAGATGTACTCTTTCTTTAAATAATCATCAAACAAAAACTCTAAATCTATAGTTTCACTTCTATTTTCATTAAATACTATTATATTTCTTATTCTTGATTTTGCCTTTGATCTTCCTTCTTCTTTATCCCAATCTTGGGATGAAGATAGATATTCTAAGGGTTTAATTAGCTTCTTTTCATCAACAGATTTTTTAACATCCTTATATTCAACATCTTTCCAATCACTACCCTTAAGCTTGTCTATACCTTTTTCCTCAAAATATTTTTCCAATTGAGTTTCTGGGGTTCCATAATTGTGTATCTCATCTACCCTATTAAAATATAAAGCATTATCTTTTATTCTATTTTTTAATTCTTTTCCTTCAAATTCACTTAGCTTACTATCATAAAACAATCCAAAATCTTTATATTGTTCTCTATTAATACAGCCCTTATTTAAAATATCTAAAACTTCTCTATATTCAAATATAGAATTATTATCCTTAAATAAAATATTCTTTTTTCTATCTAAATCTATATTAATAATCTCTTTATCTACTTCAGTAAAAGAAGAACCTTCTAACTTTGACTTAATATCTCTTTGTATAGAATCTATATGAAAAGGCATTCCCTCTTTTGCAAAAGATTCTGTTCCTCCCATAATACTATCTAAAGTAGTATTATGTATAAATAAAATTGCTTTAGTTTCATATCCACTTTCCATCCCAACCATATTTCTTAATCTGGTTAAAAAGTCTGGTTGAACATCATGTCTTGTTGCTGATACTATTAATTGAACTCCATTGAAATCTAATTGATACGAATTATATTTAACTTCTCCCCTTGGATCTTTATACTCATAATCCATATAATAAGTATTGTCTTTTAACTTTTCATATAATTCTCTTACCTCTTCCTCTTTTTCAAACTGAATATTATATTTTGATCCAGGATTTAAAGGATTAACTATAAAAAAATTTATTATTCTTTCTGCTAAATAACTATAAAACTGATCTGACATATTGTGCATCCCCACTATCTGATTTCTTTTCTAATAAATTTAGTTTTTCATATACTTGTATAATTTTCGTTTTTGAATCCCTATCAAAAAATAAACCTCTTAACTCAAATTCATCAAACAAATTTTTAAGCTTAATTTTTTTGTTATTATTTACACATATTTTAGTCATTAGAATAATATCATCTTCTGTTATATTTAGGTTATATCCTAATTGACCTCTTCTTTTTGCAAAATTACTATGTATAAACTTTAAGAAACAATTACTATACTTACTATTTGATTCTCCTCTAGTAGATTTTGAAAATTGAAATTCTATTGCATCAAAAAGCTCATATATTTTATCATATGCACTATTTCCACTACTATCTCTATTACTCTTAAAATTACTCCAATCTATTCCTTTATTTCTACGTTCCATATACTCTTTTATTAATTCGTTTATATTAGATTCTAAATTCTCATCAGCTTTTTTAAATTCATCAAATAATTCTATGTAACCCAATTGCCTTCCTAGATTATGATAATTTAAAAACTCTAATGTTATTGCATGAGAAAATAGAGAGCTTACACTTCCTCTTAATTTTTCTAATCCAAATTGATAAGCTGTTCTATTTTTCGATGTGCTTTCCCAATCCAATGTATAATATAATACATCAGCCTTGCTCATATCTGCTTTCTCAAAACTTTTAAGCTTCATCGCTAATTGAGATACATAGAACATATAATAATATTTCAATAGTCTTTTAAGTGAATTTTTATATAATTCTTCATTGCTTAATATAAATTTTAAATCATGTACAAATAATTCTCTTACAAATGGCAAATAACAAAAATATTCATTTATTGAATACTCTTTGTTTTTTAAATCTGGTAATGCCTTAAGTGCAAGCTTATAAAGTACATTATCAGCTTCTTTATTGTATAAATTTTCAACATCTTTATTTAATCTATCATCAAACAAAACTGAATATAAAAATTTAGATATTTTTTCATCAACTGCTGAAGATGAAATATAATTAATTGTTTTAACATCAAAATCAACTAGTTTTTTATTATCTATAAACATAGTTTTTATAATATCTTTGAATGCCTCTTTACTTGAATTACCTTCAAACTCTCCAATTAATTCAACTATTTCATTTATAAAATTATCTGAGTTGAATTCTTCTTCAAAGTCTTTATTAGATATCATTCTTGAAAAAGATCCTAGTACTCCACTAAAATCAGATACTAGTGTCTTTTCATTTGTATCATAAGGCAATAATTTAAATTTGCTACACTGTTTATGTGTTAAACTATTTTCTGTGAACTTAAAAGCACTACTTATTTCTTTTAATTTTATATTATATTTTATTTCTTCAGCCATACCTAAATCTCCATAAATCTATATATTTCAAATTCTTCATCAAACTCTAATCTATACTTTTTATTTTCTTCTCTGTTTTTCTCTGTAAATATTAATTTACTATTTTGAGATCCTGCACATTCTATTTTATTTATGAATTCAATGAATTTAATAAAATGATTTTTATCCTTTTTATTAGGTCTATAACCATTTCTAACTCTTATTAATAACTCATATAATGAATAATCTATATCTATACTACAAGACCTATCTAACTTATCGCCTTTATATCTAATATCCATTTCTGTTAAAAATTTTATAATATCGCTATCCTTATTATCTGGTAAATTACTTGCATCAGCTTTTAACTCTATCTCTTCACTTACTTTATATTTAACTTGATTCTTACCAACAAAGATATTAATATGATTCTTTTCAGCTTCACCATTCCACTTTAAAATACCATCTTTAATTTCTCTATATAATCCAATAAGCTTAGCTTTATCTCCTTTATTCCAAAAGTATAAGTACTTTATAAAATCTTCATATACTTCATCATTTAAAGAAAATAACTCACCTTTTCCACAAAAATAATAGCTTCTTATAAATAACTTTAATAAATTAGTTTTTATTCTTCTACCTTCTAACTCATCAAAATTAACGTTATTTATTTTTTCTATATATCCCTTTGGATAATCTATATATTCATCAAAAAATTGTATTAATTCTGTTGAATTATTAAACTTAATAATAAAATCATCTATTTTTTCATTTCTAACATTTAAAGGATCTAAAGTACTTAATGCATTAAATATAAATGATAATTCTTTATGATCAAAAATTATATTAGGTGTTAAAGAGTTAATATACTCCTCATTCTTAAGCTTACCTATTTTATCTTTAAACATAGGAGAATTTACATCTATATATGACCTAGCTATTATTAAATCATACATGAAATTTAATAAAGCTCTTGTTGAAATTATTATTTTTCTCTTTATAATACATTGCACTAATAAATCTACTATTGCATTTTGAACATTATCTTCACTTATTAATTCATAATTAGCTTTAATAGGACACTTATCTTTGTTCTTACAAGTACTACAATTTTCTTTATATGAATTATAAAAATCATTTATCTCTGATCGATTAGTTATTTTATTTATTAATTCTTTTATATATTTTGATTGTACTTTGCCATCTTTTAATGTATATAAATTATAATCACTAAAGTTAATAAACTGAATATTACTAAATGAATCAAACTTATTTTCAATTATACTTTTTTCTAGTATCTTTTTACTTTCAACATACTTTTGTAATACTGTAAATCTTTTTCCATATTCCGAATCTATAAAATTATTTAAGGTCCCAAGGTTAATTGCTAAAATTAATTTTTCACTACTTGTCTCTATTTTTTCATCACTAAAATTATCTAGAACATCATTTAATGTATCCATTGATGTTTTATTTGGCTCTAAACTTTCTGTAGCATCATTATGTAGTGTAAAATTACTAATTACATCAGGGTATTTATTTTTAAAATATGAAATTATGTGAGATTTACCATCACCAACACTACCACAAACTAAAATTAATTGAGCACTATTTTCTTGGTCAGCTTCTAATATTATTTGTTGTAATTCATCCTGTACATCTCTATTTACATGCATATATGTTTTGAATTTACTAAATGTATTCAATCCTTCTACAGCCTCTTTTGATGATTCCTTTAACTTAGATAACTCTTGAATAAGACATTCTTTTTTAGCTTCCTTAGTAACTGCAACTTCTACAGACTTCTCTACATCATCTACAATATTTAAACTATTAACTTTCTCCTGTCTTATATCACTATTTTCTGATACTTCTTTATTATTAATATGTAATAGATGATCCATCTTACTTATTAATTTCGTTAAAATACTTGAATGTTCTTTATCTACTTTAGTATCATTTATTGGTTTTGGACTCTTATATATAGGTGATTTAAAATTATAATCTATATATGTTTCAATAAACCAACAAGTTATCTTATATATATAGTTATGTATATTTAATGCAAGTACTAACTCTGTTTCTACTTCATCATGAGTAGCTCTATTACCGATTTTTCTTACTTTATAAAAATATTCTCCAATATCACTATCTAATATTCCATTTCTACTTAATGAGCTTAGTCTATCGGCTAAGTTCCCATTATTTAAGCTCTCCATATTTTCTAATTTAGCTATTTCTACACTTAACTTTTCTATATAAACTCTTGATTTTACTATTACACTATATGGTTCTGTAAAAACTAATTTATCTATATCTGTACCCAAACTATAAAGTTCTTGATATTCTTTTTCTAAATACTTAAAAATATTTATATCCACAATTTAACTCCTTTTTATCTAATTTAATAATATATTTTTATCAAACAATATTCTAAATATAATTATTCTATTTGTATTATTATTTAATTATACTTTAATACATTTAATTTATATGTCAAATATTGTCGAATCGCAAATTAAATATTGTTTTATTCTTATATAAATATAAAAAGATAATAGTTCACTTATTAATAAAATTTATATACTTATGTATATAATAGAAATAATTTATTTTAAATAAAATAGAACCTATATAGATAGACACTTATAAAAGAAAATCCACCTATATAGGTTCCAATTTAAAATTCATACATTCATAGTTTTCATCTATATTTTCGGAGTTATACCTTAACTTCCCTCGCTTAAGCAATGTATCCATATAAGGTTTATAATCAAGCTTAATATTACTATAAATAACTCTAACTTGATCACTGTCCTGTTCAATTCTAGCACTATCTTGAATGTCACTAGAATCAATTTTTTCAACAGCCATATCTCCATCTTTTTTATCAACTATTCTATTAGACTGCGCTAACAAAACAATACTATTATCCTCATGAATTATCTAAAGACCAAAATCATACTCATGTAACATTTTTTCTATGGTAGTTTCATATATTGAGCATAAATCCAAATTAGGTTGTATTGTTATAAATCTTATTTTTCTACACTCCATCCTAGATAAAAATTTATCTATAACTCCTATTCCTAAAAACTACATCACAAGTTTTTGGAATAAAATCATCACCATAAGGTACTTCTACAGTTTCATTAAATAATATCCTTACATTTTAACTTTGCATTTCATCTATTCTGTCAACTATTACTTTAAAAGATATAAATTTAACACTTTTTTCTTATAAAATTTAAAGGCAGTAATAAGACTTGATTCTTTCACAATCCTTATTACTACCTATTCTTAATATATATTCCTTAATTCACACACCCACATATTATTATTCTTGAATTTGAGATAATTCAGTTACATAGAAATTTCTAGTATTTGCACTAAGTAAATCTGCAATTAATGTAGCTACTGCTTGAACTTTTTCAATCTCTGCATTTGCTAATAAGGTACCTATTTTCTTTTTTATAAAGGTTGTATTCCCATCCTTATCGCTTCCTGATTGTACTTCAATTGATAGTACTGTGCTTTCTAAAGCTTTGTTTGCCATAATAAATTCCCCCATTTCATTTTAAATTCTACAAATGTATTGTAAATACCTCAAATTCACTTGTATCATTTGATTTTAACAATCTATAGTTCTATTATATATTAATTTATATAATTATTTTTTATTATATATTATTAATGTACAATCAATTGATGTTTATCAAAGGCCTCTATCCTATCAATCACTCTACTTAATCCAACACCATCTTTTTCTTGTGATAAAATTGCCGTTTCCCAATAAAACTTAGAGTCTATGATGTAAATTCTAAAGCTGCTTTCTTTTGTGATACCATAAGTATTTTTTTACTATTACTTAAATATTGTGAAACTATATTTACTATAGTTTGTGACTTACCTGTTCCCGGTGGTCCATAAATAACTAGTTGTGAATTTTCTTGTGCCCTCTTTACAGCTATTTCTTGACTATAGTCTAAATCTAAAATAATTAACTGCACCTTCTATAAAATTATCTCCAAATACTGATAAATCACTATATTCAGTATCAATATCTATATATATTTCTCCATTCTCACATATATAAACAAAGCAGCTACAATAATTTTGTAACTACTCTTAAATTTAATTTTGTGATATTTTTAAAATATATTCTTTTTCTTTAATTAAAATCTATATCTATTCTATATACCTAAACACTATATCCATATTACTTAGCTTTTTATTAACCCTAACCTTATACTTAAAATTCTTACTTTCTATAAATATTAAAGTCATAACTTCCCATAATAATACCGTTCCTCCTGAATTCAATAATGATGTAATTAATTATTTGTTTATTTTATAATTTAACTTTACCAATTCAGATGATGATTCTAAAAATATATCTAAATAAATAATTTCTGAGTGGCAAAATTTAATTATATCTGCTTCTGCTATATCTCTCTTATAATAATCATGAGTAAATCTATTTCTAAGTGTTATACATTTAATTAAAAATTCACATAAATAATCATCCATTAACCCTTCTGTAGTTGCTGATTTAACTAAGTCAACACCACTTAACCTTGGATTATATCTATCATTTATAACTAAATACGTTTCGCATATATCAATTATATATTCAGTAAAATCAGAAAAATATCCTGTCATCCCTCTTGCTATAATTTCATTTTGATCTAAACAATATAACTGAACAGCTTTTCTTATTTTAATTAAAAATTCATGTGCACTATTAAATTTTTCACTTAAACGTTCTTTTTTATATCTATAATATACCATATTTTGATTCCCAATCCTCTCTAACTAACTTAATTAAGTTTTCATTAACTCGATTAAACTTACTTATATACATTAAAAAATCATAATGTAAATCAATATTAAAGATTAATTTATCTTTATAATCTATATAAATATCAGCAAACACTGTATCAAAACTATTAAGTCCAATAAAAGTAAAGTGTATATCATCATAATTAAAGTATTTTTGTAATACTTCCCTATATCTATTCTCTATTTCAAATTCAATATTAAAGTCATTTCTCTTTACTAAGGCTAAAATATCAATATCACTTTTTCCTTCAAACCAATATTTAGTATTATAACTTCCAAACAAAGTTAAAGATATTAAATTTTCATTATTATTTACTAGCTTTAAATTAGATAATAACTTTTCCATTTTCCACCTCATAAAATGTTGACTTTAGTTAAGTATATCAAAGCTTTCTACCATTTTCAATTTAATACTTTTTTATTAAATCTAAATACTCATCTATTAATAATTCTTGATATGCTGCTCTTTTGTTTATTCTTAATTCCCTAATCACTTCATCTAACTCACTACAATTAATTTTATTTAATTGACTCATACTCTTTTCTTCAATAATATTATTAGACATAGTATTTATATAACTTTCCCTAGTATAATTTAAAAACCTAACCTTATCCTTATATCTTTTCTTAAGCTTATATGCAATCATTAAACCTTCCGGGTCAAAATCCCCTGCATAATATATATTTTTTAAATTTCTAATTTTATTAAGTACTATGTATGAAGATAAATTTAATTGTCCACTAGTACAAATCAATGAAATATTATCACCCTTCTCCTTTAATATCTTATGAAAAACTGCAGGATTTTCAAATATAAAAACTGTATTATTTACAGCCTTTAAATAATCAACTTTCAATAAATTACTTATAGATATTTGTAAAGGCTCTCTCCATAAATTAAAACTATTAACAGCTGTAACTTCACTATTATCTTTTTCAAAAGCATTTAATCCATAAATAGTTGTATGATTTGATATTTCATCTTTTAATATCCCAACTTCATAATATGCCTCATTAATTTCATTTATATCTTTAGGCTCATCCTTATTAATAATAAATGATATAGCCTTTATAAATAGTCTTCCTGTAAATTTATTAATATCAAAAAAATGAGAATCCCTTGTATTTACTGCTGAAAATACTGCTATATTTTCATATTCATTATTTAAATATGGAAGTTTATTTAGCGAATTAATTGTTAAAATTATTCTTTTATTTAATTCTTCTAATTTATTTATTTCCTTTTCACTTTTATATTTCCTTATAATAATGTTATATCCGTATTTTTTCTTATCTAAAATTTCAATAAACCATTGTCTACCAATACCATTATCACAAGATTTTAATATATCTTCATAAAATTTTTCTTCTTGCTCTTTTTCTTCATCTTTAATTTCTTTATTAGTCTTTAGTTCTTTCCCAACTACTTTAACTAACAACTCTTCAAAGCTATACTCTTTTAATTTTCTATTAAATAATTCTCTAACTGTAGCAGATTTTATCTTAGCTTTTCCTTCAATTAATGCCTTAGAGTCAAAATTAGATAGTATTCGTCTTTCTTCAGTAGTGGCAGCTTTTAAAGTAAAGCTGCCTGTAATTTTTCCATACTTTTTATATTTACTATATACTTCTAAAAATATTTTTTTATAAATCTTATTGCTATTTATTAAATCTAATGATTCCTTCATATAAATCTTCCTATTTCTTTTATCTACATAAATTTATTATACTTCTATCTTAGTCTCCATAAATTTAACTTTTCCATTCCAGTGATATTTTATAGGAAGTACTACCTCTTCCCCCTGCCTAATAAGCTCATAAATAGCTAAACTCTTGACACTTTCATAAGTTCCCCAAAGAACTTGTGAATTAAGAACATAATCTAGCTTTAAGCTTTCAATAAGCTCAAACATATATCCAATATTTTGATCATCAACACCTGCAAAAGCTTCATCTAGTGCTATTATTCTAGGACAATCCTTCTTGTCTGCACCATTATATCTAGCATTAACAGCTGCAAATAATGGAATATACATTGCCATAGCCTTTTCTCCACCTGATAATCTAAAGAAGGCATTATCTGTTAATTCTTTTTTAGGTTCTAATGATTTTGAATACCATAATTGAAAATCAAACCACTGTCTATAATCTAAAACATCACTTATTATTCCTTGATAACTTCTTATAGTTCCACCTTCTTCAGCAATTCTTTTTTGCTTCTTTAAGCTTTCTTTAAAGTGATTTGCTACCTTCTCTCTTTGTTCATCCCCCATAAAATCTGGTGTTCCTAATATTTTAGTAAGCTCTCTAATATCTAATTCTTCCTCACTACTTGCCTTTTTAGGTATCCACTTTAAACTTAATTTAAATTTATTTGATGTATTCATGTCTTCCATTAATTTATTAATTTGATTAACCCATGAAGTTGCCAAGTGTATTTTAGCATTTATTTTAGTGCTTAATGTATTAATTAATGTATCTTCAAATACTTCTCTTTCTTTATCACTAATTAATAAATTTTGCACTTCTATGGTATCATTTAATTCTTCAACTAAAGAATATATACTAACTACTTTCCTGTTAAATCTAACTTTTAGATCTGTTCTTACTGCCTCTGATAATATCTCATTTATCTCTTCGTCTTCACTTTCATCATAATTATCAAAAATATCTCCAGAACTTAAAGAATAATCACCTAAATCACCTTTAAATTTATTATAAACATCAAATAATTTTGATAATGTATTTTCCTTTTGAGATATATTGAAACTTTCGTAATTTTTCATCATATATGTTACTGCTTCTTCTACTGTAAGGTTATCTACTTCTTTTATATATTTTAAGTTTAATTCATTTTCTAAAACTTTAGTATAAACATCTAATATATTATTTTCTCTTGTAATTTTCTTTTCAAGAACTGAAAAGTTATTGAATAAGCCTTTTATTTTTTCATCTGCTCTTACAATATTTTCTTTTATATTAGAAATCTTCTCTGGATATAAATTAATTATATTTGTAACTTCAGCATATTCTTTTTCAAGCTCACCTAAATTTAACTTTAATAAAGTTTCTTTTAATGAATTTATAGTATTCATCTTATAATCTATCTTATCTTTTACTATTAATAAATCACCATAAATTGAATCTATATCTTCATTTAATTCCTCTATAATTTCCTTGACTCTTTTTATATCAGATTTTTTATGTCTTAAATTTGTTACTTTTTCCGATAAATCTCCTATAACCTTGCTATATTCAGTAATATTTTTAATAGCATTATCATAGCTTTCTTTATTTTTAGGAATTTTTATATATTCAGTAGCTTTGAATACCTTAACTTTTAATTGCTCTAACTCATTTTTTACTTTTAATAACTTTTCCTCTAATGAATTTAAAGTTTTTTCTAAAACCTCTAATTGATTTTTGGTTTCATTTATAATTTTAATTCCAACTTCAATATCATTTGTTTTAGGGAAATTATCTATTTCTTCTTGAAGTTTATTTAACTTTTCTTCTGTAAATAATATTAATTTTTCTGTATTATTTAACTCATCTTCTATAGATTCTTTTTTAATATTTAACTGTTCTACTTTTAGTTTTCTAAAATTCTCTCTTGATTCTAAACCTATATATTTTAAATCATAACTTTTATAAGAACCACCATTTATTATTCCTATTCCAAAACTTAAATCATCTTTAATAAATGTATTATTTTTATTGTTATTATCTATGGATATACTTTTTAATATTTCTTCTACTTGACTTTTATATTTTCCAACAAAAGTGTTGTTTTCTAATATTAAATCATCTTTAATACTAGATATTTCTTCTGATTTTTCAGCAAATATTATTTTATATTCATGTCCTTTTAAACATTCTAATGAATTTTCTTTATACTCTAATGGAATAATAAGACTATTTAATATTCCCATATTAAATAAACTGCCTTCAATATTAATTTTTCTTTCCTCTGATATTCCCTCATTAAAGTTTATACATTTATAAAAACTTTCAAATGGTATATTATTATTACTTAAAATCTTTTTACAATTTTCTATATCTTCTGTATCTTCTATTATTTCTTTAGAATTCTCTATTGCTAAAATTTCGTTATTTATATTATTAATATCTTCTTGTAATAATCTTTTTTTATTTTCTAGTGTAATTTTATTTTCAAAAATATTACGTCTAATAGGCTCACTAACTTCTTTAACAATATTTAATATATTGCTACAATTAGATATTTCCTTAATATCATTAATTTCTTTAAATAAATTTACTAATTGTTTTTCATCTATATTAAACTCTGTAACTTTTCCTAAATATTCATTAACCTCTTCTATATATTCACTTTTTAAATTTGTTAAATATTCAATTGATTCTTTTAACTTATTTTCTACAGATTCAGCTTCTCCCTTTTGGAAATCTCTTTGCTCTTCTATTGTATTAAATTCTTTTTTGCAATTATCAAACTGTAAAATTAGGCTATATGCTTCTCTAACTAACTTATCATACTCATTAATACTACTTCTTATATCTTCAAAAATAAAATTATCATTCTTTAAAATATCCTTAAATCCAAAGTCTTCTTGAATATAACTTTCTTCTCTAAAATATTCTTCATCATCTAATAACATCTTTATTTCATTTATTATATGACTAACTTCTAAATCTAAATTTTTTATTTCACTATCTCTTTTTATTTTATCATCATTTTTCTTATTATATTTTTCTTGATTTTTATCACGATCATTTACTAATTCTTTTAATTCTTCTTCAGCTTTACATAGCTTATCTCTAGCATTAAAGCCTTCACTATTTTTTAAAGCCTCTTCTTTTATTTTTGCTGAATTTAATTTATTTATATATGCCTCAAGTTCACTCTTATTATTTTCAATATATTTTAATATTTCTTCTTTTTTTAACTTTAAATTTTCTAAATCTATATTTAAATTTTTAACTTGATTTTTTTTACTATAATAATTTCTACTTTTATTATATAACTCACTTAAATTATATCTATTAAAAGAATCTCTTATTTTTATTGCCGATTCTTTACTCTTTTTTAATTCTTCAAGCTTATTATTAAGACTATCCATATTATCCATAGCCTCAGACATAGTTCTTAAATCATATTCTGATAATAAACTTAATGAACTTTTTAATATTTCATATATTACTGTTGGTTTAAAATCTTTAGATAATTTAGGACTTCTTACTTGTATTAATAAATTTAATAAATCTTTATAACTATCTATATCTGAATATCCAAATAAATGCTCATTAACCTTTTCCATATATTCTTTAGGACTTGTTGTATATATATTTCCTTCACCTAAAGCATTCTTAAACTCTTTATCTGTTAAAGCAAACTTCTTTCCTTCTCTTTTTTTATAAAGTTTAAGCTCTTTATTAATCCTTCTTCCATCTTTTAATATGAAGTGCCAACAATCTAATTTTTTCCCTCTTCTAGCTCTAAAGCCTATTCCAATAGTTAAGTATGTATTTGAAGATGGTTTTACAAATTCCATATAAAGATATGCTATCTTATCATTTTCTTCTTCATTTAATAGTAAATAATTTTCTATTTTTCTAGCACTTGATCCAAATGGATCTAATCTACTTGGTCTTTTATCTCCATCTAATAATAGTGGAATAAAACTTTGAGTAGTTACTGATTTACCACTACCATTAGTTCCTCTAAAAATAATTTTCCCATTTGATAACTCAAATTCTTCTTCATCGTAATACCAAAAATCAAATAACCCAAACTTATTTGCAATCCATCTATCACTCATCTTTAGCCTCCCCTTTATAATCCTCTGGATATTCACCTAAAACTTTCCCAATAATAGGCATAAGTATAGTAAAATCATTTTCTTCTCTTATCATAGAAAACTCTCTCATAAAGCTTCTTATTATGTTTATAAAAACTTGTTCACTTGCATCTCTTAATGCCTTTGTAAATCCATGACCATGAGTTTTTCTTACTTCAATAATAAATTCATCAAACTCCGAATTTTTCATAACAACAATATCATTGTCTTCCTTTTTAAAATCTCCTGATTTTATTCTGCTTCTTACTTCTTTATTAATAAATAAAACTACTGCACTTTCACCTTTTTTATTTGGAAAAATATCTTTAATTTCATTTGAATTTTCTAAAACTGCTAATGTCCCATTTTTATGAACATGAATATCCCAGCCTAAATTTTCTTCAAAAGCACTTCTAATAAAACTTCTCTTACTTTTAATATAATCATAATCTCCATTATCATTTTCATCATTATATACAATAGGTGATAAAAGTAATCTTCTAAAAACTCTATTTTTTCTAACTGTTCCTAAATCCCTACTTATTCCTGAAAACTCATCACTTAATAAATCTTCATAGCTTTGACTATCTTCTATATCTTTATTAAACCTTCTTACTATATATCTTGATAATCCTGTACTTTCGTATAAAATATCTCCAGTTTCACTTTTTGAAAATTCTTCTTCACTGCCATCATTCTTTTTAATTATTCCAATATCTATAGCGAATTTCATAACCTTTATTAAACTTTTCCTATTTTTAAATATAGTCCATTCAATCTTTTCATCTGGATAATTATGTTCTATATATTCTGTAATACTAGATAAAATAAATTGCTCTTCCTTATTTTTATCCTCTAAAAATGTAATTAATAAAATAAAAAATATATATTCCTTAATTTCTGTAAATTCACTTATCCCCATCCATTCTTCTGGAACTCCTGGAATCTTTTCAAGTTTTATAAAATCATCTTTTATAATTATGTCATAAGCAAGATTATCATAAATAAAATTTTTATATTTATCTATATTATCTTTAACATCATAATATAGTTCTTTATCTCTCTCTTTTAATATTAAATAGTTTTCTAATAAATCAACAAAATTCATTCTTTAAACCTCTTCTTTAAAAATAATCTCATAAGCTGGCATAATAAATGCTCCATCTTCGCACTTTAGAGTTATTTTTTCTGTTTCATGCTTATTTACTACCTTGTAGTATCTTCCATATTCATTCCTTACCCATTCTTGATCTTTTTTGTTTAAGCTATAAGATAACCAAGTTAAAAATATTCTTCTTTCTTCTGCTGTAATATTATTCAGTTCTTTAAATGCTAATCTATTATTTACAATATTACTTTCAATAATTTCTTTTTCTCTTTGTCGCATTTCTAATATTTTCTTAGCCATAACTTTTTTAGCTTCTGTTTTTTCCTTAACTGAATTTCTATTAGCTGTTTTTGCTCTATATCTATTACTTGGTTGTACTATTATTGTTGTAGCTTTTTCTTCATATATTCCACTATTAATATTTTCTGTTTCTCTTTCAATATCACAACCTATATGTTTTGAGGACATTACTCCAAAAACTACTGATGATAATTTATGTGCTTCATTAATATCTACACATTTATTAAACATCTCAATTAAACTTTTATATTCTCCCTTCCTACTTCCCCCTGAAGTTTGCATTTCTACTATTTGCAAAGCATATCTTGTTATTTTTCTAATAATTTCACTAGTACTTTCTAAAAGATTATCAGCCATGGAAATATTGCCTAAATTTCCAATAAACCATTCTCTCATGCTTAAGTATCTTCCATAATGTAATTCATAGCTTTCTTTTTCATCATAATCCATATCTAAAGCAATATTTTCTTTTTTATACTTTATAATATTTTGAACAATCCACCTAATTTTAGCTTCTTCATCATTAATATGTCTTAATAAATACTTTATGTTAGGTACATTTATTTGTAATCCCTTAATAAACTCTCTTAAATATTTTATAAAGCTTTCTTTAAATATTAAGAACTCATTAGTTTTTAGTAATTCCTCTGTTTTAGGGGAATAAAATTTGCTAATATAATCTTGATAGTTTTCATTTAAATGCTTAAAATCTCTATTTAACATTTCCCACCATGAATATATTTTACTACTATCAAATTCTTCAAGATCCTTTATTTGCTCTAATGTTTCTTTAAATCTTTCAATTAGTGAAATTTCTAATGATCCCCTAGATGTTTCTTTGATATTTTCAATTTTTATTAAAGTTCTTTCTAATTCAATAGTTGTTGTAGATAATTGATATGTAAATTTCCTATTTTTAAATTCCTCTAAAGTCCTAGTTCTTGCTGTATCCTGCACAGCAATAAAGTTACCCCAAGTTTCTAGAGCATCTAAATCTTGTTTTAAATCATCTAATGTATATTCCTCAAATCCATTAATTTTTTTAATATCCTCAAAAATTTCTTCTTTGTACAGTGAATACTTCATTTTCTCATATTTTTTATATGCAATTCTTATTATTGCTCTATATCTAAATGTGTTTCCCGTACATAAATATGATGCTTCTGTAATTTTCTTAGTTGTTTTCGAAGTAATATTTAACATGCTTATATATTATAACCCTTACCTTCCTTAATTTGTTAAATCTATTAATATTATTCTACTATAGATAACAATTTTATTCGAATAATTATTCACAAAAACTAAAACTTCTTTTAAAATATAAATAAAAATACATAGGAGAGATTATATGAATAACCTAAAAATACGTAATGCAAAAATAAATGACATAGAAAAAATATTAGAAATTGAACATGCTTCCTTTGATAAAAATATTTGTGAAGATAGACAAGTATTTATTGATAGAATTGAAAGCTTTAATGATGGTTTCTTAGTTGGCGAATATGAAAATGAGATAATTGGATATATTTGTTCTGAAATATGGCCATATAATGAAAATCTTAAAGAAAGTGATTTTTTATTAAATCATTCTATTAAAGAAAGTCATAAAACTAACGGTAATGAATTATATATATCATCTTTCGCTATTTCACCTAAAGCAAGAAAATATGGAATAGGTAAAATACTATTTAATTACTTAATTGATAATGTAGATAAATTAGTTAAAGAACCTAAATCTCTTTTATTAGTAGTAGCTGAAAATTGGACATCCGCTAGAAATATATATATCAAGAATGGATTTCTTGAAGTTTGTACATTAAAAGATTTTTTTGATTACGGTGATATTGAACCATTTAAAGCTGATGGTATAGTGATGAGAAAGTTGTTATTATAACTCATATGCCATTAAACTTTGCTATATTTGATAGTAATACTGCTTATGAAGTAATATCAAATTTCTCTAATATTAAAAAATATCCTATTTGGCAGCCATTAATTAGATATAGTAATGGCTGCCAAATAGGATAGTGAAAATAGTAATATTAAATTAATATATTTCTTTTAAACTTATTTTTAAATCACTAAAAACAGTACTTACATAATCATCATCATTTTTATATACTTCTGAAATAACATATTGATTATCTACCAATGAATACTGTATAATCTTACCACTTTGTTCTACAATATTATATTCTTCTACTTTAAACTTTTGGTATACTGCAAGCTTAGTTATATAATCATGAGATGCAGTACTTTTAGAAACTACTTCAAATATAATTTTCGGAATTGAAGTAAAACTCTCACCTTTTCTAGTAGCATTCTCACACATAACAAAAATGTCCGGTTTATATTTATATATTTCATCTTTATTTTGAAATATTACCTCTATTTGTTCATCAAAAGGCTCACATTTTGATCCATTGAAGAAACTATCTAATTTAGCTAATATTTTTCTCTTTATTCTATTATGCTCAATAGATGTACTTGAAGTTAGAAATATTGAACCATTGTCAAACTCTGCTTTACCATTAAAATTTTTTTGAATTTCTTCAAATTCTTCTTCAGAGTATCTATAATCCTTAATAATATCCATTTTACCTCTACTTACTCCCTTTCTTCATTTATTTTATTATAACCTAAAGGTCTATTTTCTTAAATATATAATTAATTGGCTAGCATTAAATAAATTTTCTAAAATTTATACAACTTTTACATTATCCAATATAAAGTTCATAATTTCCTCTTCAGACTCAATATCACCTTTTATAGGATAACTATTCTTTAATTTTTCAAATTCTCCTAATACTTTATCTGCTTTTTTCTTATCCTTTAATACAATTAAATTATAAACATACATAAGCCTTTTTCTTGAAATATAACAATCAGTTATTTTTATATAGTTTCGTAACTCTTTTGTATAAAGCTCATCCACCTTTTCCATATTTCCATTTAATATTTCATAAAACAATAATTCACACTTTATTTCATTTTCATATAGCTTTATAATATTAGGAGCACTATTTAATATATTTTCATAACATTCTTTTGCAAGATTAAAATCAAGTTTATCTTGATAATAATTTGCCTCCATGATCTTTAAAAATGTCACAAGATGATTATTTAAATCTGCTTCCTCTTTTACATGAAACCACTCTATTGGCATGTCCTTAAATCTCATTCCTTTAGACAAAAGTCCATTTACCTTAAGTTGAATATAAAAACAATATTTTATAAACTTATCTCTTGAAATAGACATTGTATTATAACCATCATTAGAAATTCCACCAAGCTTCATTGGAATTCCATTACTTATAACACATATCACTCCTATTAAAATGAACTCACTTAACATAACTTTTATATATTGATTAGTATCTACTAAGATTAATATTAGTAAGCATATAATAGAAGCTATAAAGTTCATTAATATCCCACCTAAATTGTATAAAACATAATTTATCTCTTCATAATTATTAGTTTTTGGCATCATTAAACATTGACCACCAGTACCTTTAATCTTAAACTTTTTTAACTTAAATTTATCCTGATCTTTTACTATAGTAATACTACCAACCCTAAAAGATATAAATTCGTACCCAGATAGTAATCCAAAAATTAAGTGTCCGGATTCATGTATTATAATTTGAATGATAAATGCAAAATAGAAAATAAAAATATATAATACAATTGTAAATATAGACATTTCAAAGGATAAACTAGATTTCTCCATTTTTTCTCCTAATAAAAACCCTCCAAAAAAACCTAGTAATAGTATTACTAAACTAAAGCAAATATAAAATATAATCTTTTTACTACCTTTTTTCTTTTCTCCCATGTTTTCCTCCTAAACCACTACATATTACAAAGATTAAAAAGCTCCTGAGCCTCCTCCACCTCCAGGCCCTGAGTCTCCTCCACATCCCCCAGTGAAATCTCCTCCCCCGAAAAAGTTTCCTCCACCACTATCATCACCACCATTAGTGAAATTATTTGAAGAACTTGGTGGATTTGCTATATGTAGTGCATCATTAGCCATATTATCAAACATTGACATGTATAGTAAATAATTATTCATGTACATATAATCTGAATCGCTAAAAGAATTAATATTGTCATTAGTCTTAGATGTTACTGAATCTATAATTTCTTTTAATTGACTTTCTTTTACTTCTAATGCAGAAGCATAAATAATAGTCAAATCACTTAATGAATCATTACTTTCACCATTAAAATTATATATATTTTTCAAATACTTCTTATAAGCATTCCATTTACACTTTTCATTATACCAATTATTTTCAAGAATATTTTTATTTCTTATTTTAATATAAAACCCTATATTTTCTCCATCACTTCTAACCTTTATTAGCCAATAATTTAAATTATCTATAAATCTTTTAGCTCTCATACTTGAAGAAAGTGAACTCTTTATTTCTCCAATAGAAAAACGTCCAGCGACTTCATAATCCTTAAACCAATCTAATAGGAAATTTAAGTGACTATATTCACTTTCCTTATTATAATTAGTTCTAATAAATACTAAATCATTAATATCTTTAGTTGTTTTTTCTTCTATTCTATAATAACCCTTATTAACTAAATAAAATAATGTTATATTTAACATCTCTTTAGATACAACTTTTTCATTCATTAATAAATTTACTAATGCTGGTGGTAAATCTGATGGTGGCTCCATAATAAATTCTTCTTCAGTAAATTTACCTTTTGCTCTATATTCACTAACTTCTTTATTAAACCCTCTTCTATCCATTGCAAATGCTGCAATAACTACACCTATTATTGCAAACACTGTTATGGCAAGGGCAATATCTTTATTATTTTCTTCTTTTCCATGGTAATTAAAATCTTCCATTATATAATTATCTTCATAGCTTTCAGGTGATATCTCTTCAACTATTGATAAATATTCTTTCTGAAATTTTAAATCTATACCTATTAAAGTAGTTAGATTTTTAAAATTAATATCTATAGAATTTTCTGTATTATAAGCTGTAATATCTCCATCTCCATATATGTCATAACTTAAAACCTCAGTAGAGAAACTTGTATCTTTTAAAATAATTTTAAGAGTACCTTCTTTAACAGAATCAATATTTTTAACGTTATAGAAGTTCCAATATAACTGTGAATAATCAGTATACTTTTTTGCTGCACCTTTTATAGTGTAATTTAAATTAATATTTTTAATTTCATTGATACTTTTGCAAAATAGTTTAATTTGTATTGAGTCAGAACTTTCTTTTATCTCATATGTATTATTTTCTTCATTATATCCCTCTGTAGCTTCTATAATATTACCGGAAGAATCAATTATTGAAACATTATTAATTAAATATTCATCTGTTCCATTTAAGTTTAAATTTCTATAAATCCCATTGAACTCTCCATCAAATCTATACTGTAATATCTCATTTACTACTACATCACCATTTGGAAGTATTTGTGCATTAATGTTTAGATTATCAATAAAGTACTCTCTATTATCTGCCAATGCACTTTTAGGTGATATTAAAACAAAGATAATAGTTAAAATTGTAAGTAGTTTTTTCATCCTTATCCCCCTTTTTATTTTAATTATACCATATTTAGCTTTTATTAGTTTTAAATAAAAAATTCTAGCTATTATTTATCAAATTTTATTAAACTTTTTTATATAAGAAAAGCAGGTATGAAATTTAATTCATACCTACTTTTTACTTATATTCTTAATTTTTTTATTACTAATTAACTATTAAAAGTTAACATCTATGGTTTCATCTGCTTCATAATTAAAGAAATCAAAATCTGCATAATGTTTATGAAGCACTCTATCAGCACAAGTAATTCCTACAAAAGTACCAGTAAATTCACCATACTTACAGTACTCATCTGAAAACTTAGTTGTATCAAATACCTTTCCTATTTTGTTATAAACTTCTCCATCATAACTCCACTCAAAATAAGACTGACGCCCTTCTACTTTTAAACGTAAATATATAGGAGACTCATCAACAGGTATTCTTGTATTTAAAAACTCTGTTTTTTCACCATTTTCAAGATGAATTATAGATAAAGCACTTTGTCCTAATGTTTCACTATAATATTTTCTTAAATAAATATAGTTCATATTATCATAATATATGATAAGCCCTGCACTATGTTGATGTACTTCTGGCTTAAATTCCATTTTAGTAGTAACAGTTGCATAAACTGATGTTAATTTTCTTGCTAAAATACTTACCTTATTTAAAGAACACCTAGATTCTTGCCCCCTAATTCTTACATATCCTGGCCTTGCTTTAACATCTGCAAATGATGAAGGAATAATTCTTGGAGCATAATATTGAAGTCCAAGCTCTTCACTATCAAAATCATCAAAATCAGGTATTTCTGGAACTTTATATTCTGGCAGCTTACTTTCTTCTACATATTCCTTTGCTAAATTTGAACCATCAGCCATTCTTAACCATCCATCATCTGTCCATTTCATTTTTTGAATTGCAGTTTCACGTCCAAGTGTACACCTTAATTCTGGTACAAATGGTCTTGCTGTTAAATGTACCATATAAACTTCACCTAATTGAGTTTCAACATAACTTCCATGCCCTGATTTTTGAAGGACTGATTCTGGATTAAAGTACTTTGGTTTTAAATGGTCAGGATCATGTCTTTCATAAAAATCTCCTGGTATAGATGTTAATATTGGATTTGTTGGATCTCCTTCATAAGGTCCCCAAACATTCTTAGCTCTTCCCATAGTTACACTATGACCATATCCTGTTCCACCTTCTGCACACATTATATAATAATAATCTCCACGTTTAGTTAAGTGTGGCGCTTCTATACAACCTCTATCTGTTCCACCAGACCATATTCTCTTTGGATATCCTACTATTTCCTTCTTTTCTTTAGAATACTCAACCATACATATAGCTCCTGGTTTTTCATAGCCCTCTCTTGTTTCCCATTCTAATGAAACAATATATTTTCTTCCATCATCATCATGTAATATTGATGCATCAAATCCTGATGAGTGAATATAAACTGGTTCACTCCAAGGTCCTTTAATATCTTTTGCCGTAATTAAGTAATTATCCACATCAAAATATCTAGCATTCATAGAGTTCATTACTCCATAAACTACATAAAATAAATCCTCTTCTTCACAATATGTTAAGCATGGTGCCCAAATCCCCTTAGCTGATGGTAATTTTTTTAAATCTACTAAACTATCATCAGTCAATACATGGGTATAAAGCTCCCAATTTTTTAAATCCTTTGAGTGATATAATGGAATTCCTGGAAACCATTCAAAAGACGATACTGCCATATAATAGTCTTCACCTTTTCTACAAATACATGGATCAGGATTGAAACCTGGCAATATTGGATTTTTAATCATAATAAATTCTCCTCCTATTTATCTTATACTTTCATACTCTATATTAATTATCTGCTAATTTTCTTTTTTATTGTTCTTCAAGTATTTTTACATCCCAATCATGTAATGATATAATATCGTCTTTTTTATAACACTTACCGGTTAATATATCTTTTACATTATCATAAGGACATTTTAATATATTATTTTCTTCACTATAATGAAGTACATAATGCAACTTATTTCCCTTGGAATTTTCTCCACTTCTTATAATTACAGGCCATGAAAATTTTGGTATATCCTTTAATAAATCAGCAGTTTTAAATGCATTTATATATATTTCTTTAATAATTTCTTTATTGGTATAACATCCAATATAATATGCATATCCTTGTCCATATTTATTTTTAGTTATAGCTGAATATTTGCTCCAATACTTATGCTCATAGTTATATAAACTTTCTGCCCCTTCTAAGTTTAGCAACTCAGCCCAGTACTCTACCTTATTTCCATCAATTGTTGCTTTTCCTGGTTCAGTAAATTGATTATAAGTAATTCCAAAACATTCATTTAATATGTGTGGCTGTTTATCATGGTAAACACTTAAGTGTTCATCTGATACAAAAGATTTAAATGAACTTAGTAGTACTCCTCCATTTTCTACAAATGATTTTAATTTATATATAAATTCTTCATCTATACTATAAAGTGCTGGAGTTATTATTACTTTATACTTTTCAATATCTAAATCTTTAGCAAATA
Source organism: Clostridium sp. (assembly GCF_026168755.1). Classification (GTDB taxonomy): domain Bacteria; phylum Bacillota; class Clostridia; order Clostridiales; family Clostridiaceae; genus Clostridium. Next base: position 106,387 of record NZ_JAPFDR010000004.1, read on the forward strand.
CAACATCGCATTCTATATTAATTTCGTATAAAGAGTCATACATCCACCTAACTACATCGTTATAACTTAAATCTTTATCTATTGGGAACCACTTAAAAGCTGTTAATGATTCATTATCAATAATAAATGCTACTTTATTTTTCTTTTTTAAACTTATTAAATCTTTACTAAGTTCTTTTAACTCTTTTCCTAATACACATGCCTCTTCATAAGTGGGATTACTTTGTAAGTCATGACTTAATAATCCCTTCCAATACGTTTCATATCCATTATGAATTGAATGCCAATTCCAATACATTATTCCATTAGCACCATTTGCTAAATGACTATAAGCATGTAATCTAAGTTGACCTGGATATGGAGTCCAATATTTAAATGCTTGTGCTTGGCACTCAAGTACAAAATAATTATCATTCTTTAAGCTTCTTATTTCATCTCCACAAAATGCTATTTCTGCACCTGTTAAATTATCCTGTGTTGGATGATATATATCTGTACCTGCAATAGTAACTGACCTCGATGCTTCATTATGATTTATATCTGGCTGTACACCATAAGAATATCCATCTTGTGCAATATCAGCTCCAAACTTCTTCCATTGAAAATCAAAGTTATGTGTTATAAATTGATCTTCTCTTTTATACTCTTTTATAATTTCTGCTTGCCACATTAAATATTGAGCTGCTAACCTTCTTTGAAATTTTTCAAATTCACTAGCAAGCCCTCCATTTATACATCCTCTCATATCAGGTAAGTCATCCCATCTTTCAATAGAATTACTCCAATATGATAATCCAAATACTTTATTGAATTTTTCTGTTGTTTTAAATTTTTCTATTAAGTAATCTTTAAATAACTTTTGTACATATTCATTTGCTATACCATAATGCTTAGTTTCATTATCTATTTGAAATCCTATAATACATCTTCTATGTGCGGTATGCTGTATTAACTTTCTAATTATACGTTCTGAATAAGATCTAAATGTCTTGTTTACAATATTCATTAACTGTCTATGACCATACTTAGCTTGTCCTTCTTTAGTGGTAACCATAATATCACTATCTTCATTAACAAGCCATGAAGGAATTGCATAAGTAGGTGTTCCTATAATTGCTTTCATATCCTCTTTTTCTAGTATATCTAAAACTCTATCTATATATGTAAAATCGTATTTTCCACTACTAGGCTCTAAAGTACTCCATGTAGATTCTGCAATTCGTACTATATTCATTCCTGCATCTTTCATCATTTTTATATCTTCTTTTAATCTATCATAAGGCATATATTCCAAATAATATGCACTTCCAAATAAAATATCTGAACCCATAATAATTACCCCATTCTTTTATTTTTTTATAAAAGATGCCAGAAAATTTATCTAGCATCTTTTAATAATATCCTTTATTAAATACTATCTTTATACTTACCAGCTTCTAAATCAGCTACTACTTTGTCATACTTTTTATCTAAGTCATAGAAGAAAATACATATTACTCCAATAAACATTGTTATTGCAGGTACCCATGCAAATGATACCCCTATGGCACTTATTGCAGCTGATGATTGTTCTGCTAATGTTGCATTAAATTTACCAACTGAAAGAATCCATCCTAATGCTGCAGTACCAATACCAGATCCAACTTTCATACAGAAAGAAGATGCTGCATTACCCATTCCTGAACTACCATATCCATTTTGCCATTGTCCATAAGTAATAGCATCTTGTAACATTCCAAACATTACAGCTGCTGAACATCCAAATCCAACACCTTTTATAATAGACGCAGTAATTTGAACTGTTAAGCTAACACCTGCAACTCCAGTTAAAAAGAATGCTGCTGTTGAAACTATTGTCCCAATTAACATCGTATTTCTTTTTCCTATTTTTTTCATAACAAATGGTGTAATAAACATAGTAACAATCTGAGCAATAGATAAAGCGTTTGATAATGGTGCATAATAACTAATATCCCCCATTACGTATTGTGCATAATATGCAGCAGAACCAAAGAAACAAGACATCATAAAGTACATAACAAACATTACTATAACTATTAATAACCAATATTTATTTGTTATAAGTCCTTTTATTGATTTTATAAAAGAAACTTTTTCTTTTTGATTTTCATTTTCTGCATGATTTTCTACAACACGCTCTTTACAAGTGGCAAACATAAATAAGTTTAATATAACAGTTGCAATTCCTATTATTATAAAAGTTTTAGTCCAACCAGCACGATTGTATTGATTTCCATCACCTAAAGCAACGACCATTTTTAATACAAATGTATTTACTGTCATTGTTCCAGCAGTTGCTAATAACATACGAAAGTTTCCTAATAAACCACGTTCATATTGATTAGTTGTCATAAGACCATTCATAGTAGCATATGGTACATTAATACCAGTAAAAAATACCGTTGATACTAAGTTATAAGTTAGGAACATGTAGATAAACATATACTTTCCACTTAAACTTTCTGGTACTGAAAACATAAGCACTGATGATATTGCAAAAGGAACACATAACCTTAATATCCATGGTCTTGCTTTACCATATTTAGACTTAGTATTATCAACAATTCTACCCATTATAAGATCTGAAATACCATCAAATATTTTTGATATAGCAATTATTGATGCTGCTATTGCTGCATCTGCATTGATAACGTTTGTATAATAAAGTAATAAAAATGCACTAATTGAAGAATATATTAAATTTCCTGAATAATCACCAACTCCATATCCAAATCGTTCTTTAAAAGAAAGTTTTGCATTAGGATTCATCTTATCATCAATATTACTCTTTAAGTTTACTTCCATAATATAACCTCTCACTTTCATCTCTTAATTGTTTTTAGAATTACTAATTATCTTTCAATAGGAAACCATCCTTGAGCTACACATTTTCCTAAATCCCAACTATCCCAGCCAATCCATCCTGGTTCATTAACTGTATCTAATAATAATTTATAATTCCAGTAAAAATATCCATTTCCCTTTTTCCATGCATTAAGTTGAGCCTCTGCTATTGATGAATATAATTTCTTTTTTTCCTCTGCTGATAATATTTCTTCCCTTGCCTCTATTCCATTTAAAGGAGATTGTCCACCTTTTGTATCTACTCCAGTTCCATAAGAATTAAATAAGCTCCATTCTCCACAAATAACTGGAAAATACTCTTTCATTTCTTCAATATCCTTCTCATAGTTTTCTTTAATGTAACTTACATATCCTTCAATACTTTTTTCACAGCCAAAAGCTTCTGCTACCATTAAATATTGATGAGTATCTAAAACTACATTTTTAAATTCCTCTTCTCTCATAAAATCTTTCCATGCTTTTAATTCAAATGCATCATGGAAAACAACAGCTTTATCTTCTGGCATATGTTTACGCATTATTCTATATGCATCAATATAGAATTCACGTAAAAATTCTAAAGAAATAGGCTTACTTCCTTCTGCTAATTCTGGTTCTACAGGCTTATATCTATTTTGTACATTAAATGTATCCCACATTTTTTCTGTAACAGGTTCATTTAATATTTGAATTCCCCAAAGCCCCTTTCTTTTACCATATCTTTGCGCTAATCTTTCTAATACACTTAAAGCAAATTTAATACTTTCTGGCTGTTGTGCCCATTTACAAACTCCTGAAATTCCACCATTATCAAATCCATTTTGGCTTCCTGGCACAGTATGAAGATCAATTAAAATACTTAAATCATACTTTTCGGCCCAACTAAATGCCTTATCTAACTCTTCTACACATCCTATAAAAGGTTCGCAATCACCAAAAATGAAATATGGTACAGGTATACGTACTGAATTTAATCCCATAGACTTTATCGTTGCAAAATCTCTTTCCGTTATATATTCACTACGATGAATTTTAATACGAGACTCATAAACATCTCTTGGCAATCTTCTTGGAAGATAGTATTCATCTTCTGCATCTGTTCCAAAGAATAATGTTGGACTCATCCATTTTTCTAGTACTAACCAATTTCCTAAATTTACACCCTTTACATACATAACTATTACCTCATCTTTCATTACTTAAAATATGACTATTTTATATTTTCAGGAATCTACAAATATATATACTTTTGCTTAATATTTCTTATAGCCGTTGTAAATTCTTTATCTACACCCATTGTATACAATTACATCCATTTAATTAAGTATCTTTATTATCTAATTTATATGTCAATATTATCTTTTTTTAAATTGATTTATAAATAAATTTATTTTATAATTCTGTAAAGGGAGTGAGAATTTTGAATAAAGAGAATTTTATGCATGAAATAATACAACCAACTGAAAATTTAGATGCAGTTTTAAAACTGTTCAATGATCCTGGAAGTTATACAGCTAGTCATTGGCATAATTCAATAGAAATCTTATATATAACATCTGGTAGTTTGCAGGTTGATATTGGAAAATACTCTTATAATTTAGAGGAAGATGATTGTATATTAATTAATTCAGGAAGAGTTCATTCAACTCATTGTATTAATGGAAATACATCTATTTTGCTACAAATACCACCTGAATTATTAAAACGTTATATACCAAATTATAAAAACTATTATTTTGATTTAAATATTAATTCAAGTAATAATGAAGCAAAAAGGAATTTAAATATAATAAAAAATATTTTAAAAAGTATGAGAGATTTAGAAAATAATCCTTGTGATGTTTCTCATTTACGCTTTGCAAGTCTTTTGTTTGAATTTCTTTATCAGTTATATACAAACTTCAGTATTTCAATAACTAATAATAAATTACAACATTCTCATTTATCTTTTTCTAATCTAGAACCTGTATTAGAGTTTACTAAAGAAAATTATTATAGACATATTTCTATTAAGGAAATTTCAGAGATAGCTCATCTTCAACCAGAGTATTTTTGTAGAAAATTTAAACAATACATGGGACAAACCTATTTAGATTATTTAAATGAATTAAGACTTTCTCATATTTATATGGACTTACTTAATAGTAATGAATTAATATCTAATATTATGGAAAGACATGGTTTTAGTAACTATAAATTATTTTATAAAATCTTTAAGAAAAAATTTAATTGTACTCCTAAAGAAGTACGTAAAATTAATAAATCTGTCTAAATTTAAACTATACTTTTTTATTCTATATTTTTTATAATAAAACTACAAATCAAATAAGTCGCTACAAATTCTAACTTTGTAGCGACTTATTAACTAATATCTTTTTCTTCTTCTACGTCCTCTAAATATAGGTTTATACCTCTCACTTCTAGATTCATGTAACATTTCCTTACAAAATCTGCATCTATCACTTGGATAATCCCAAGATAACTTCTTACCACAAATACTACAAACTCTTTCATGATCAAGTAAATTAGTTAAAAGAAGTTCATTTATTTTATTAGCTGTCTCTTCCTTCTCATCTGCTATATATCTATTATTTATCATCATATTAAAATTCTTTGCAAAAGAATAATTTAATTCTAATGACTTATAATAACTTTCAAGCTCATCAAGCTCCTTCTTTGAACTTATACTTTTCTTAAGAACAGGCTTCTTTAAATTTACTGCACCAGCACTATACATCTTGCAATACTCTTCCCAAAGCGCTTCTACAGCTTTATTATTTTCCTCAAAAGGAATTGTAGCCATTTTTAAAAGCTCTTCTTTAGATACATTTATATTAAGCTTCTTTAACCTATTTAAAAGATAAATTATTCTTGTAACATCTGTTTTTTCATAATAACCTTTAACAGACATTACACTCCATGTTTTTAATGCATCTATAATATCTATATTTATATCAAGTAGTGAATCTGGTACTCCTATAAAACACTTTTCTATTTTCTTTGTCTTAGCAGTTAAGGCATTTTTTATTAAATTGCTATCATTCATAGCTATAACATATCCTTTATTATAAATACCCTTACGTCCAGCTCTTCCTGCTATTTGCTTTATTTCAGAAACATTTAATTTTCTTAAAGATACTCCATCATATTTTCTTGTTTCTAAAAATACAATACGTTTTATAGGAAGATTCACTCCCATTCCAATAGCATCTGTACACACTATTACTTCTGTTTCACCATCTAAAAACCTTTCAAACTGCTTCTTTCTTGTTGAATATGGAAGTGAGCCATAAATTATACTTGTTTTTATATTATTGTTAAGAAGTTGTGCAGAGACTGCAAGGGCCTTCCTTTTACCAAAAACAACTAAAGCATCTCCTGGCTTAACATCCTTATTTAAATCAAACTTTTCATCTTCAAATATAAGCTCTGTATCTCTTTTATGTTCAACAATTTCATATGTATCATTACAATCTTTTATTAACTTAACTATTACACCCTTTGCTTCCGGAGCCATGCATATATGAATTTCTGGTGACATTACCCCTATTATAGCTCTTGTCCATGCCCATCCTCTTTGTTTATCAGCTATCATTTGAGCTTCGTCTATAACACATACATCATAAGGAGTTCCAAGCTGCAATTTCTCAATAGTTGATGAAACATGACCTGCATATGTAATAATATCCTCCTCTTCTCCTGTTAATAATGAGCAAGGTATATTTTGAGAATTAAGTTTATCTTGAATTTCAAGTGCTAATAATCTTAACGGAGCTAAGTAAACACCAGAGTCTGCTTCCATAAGTCTTTCAATACTTGAATATGTCTTTCCTGTGTTAGTTTCACCAACATGAAGATAGAAATGTCTTTTCATATCTCTTGTTTCTTTATATTCATATATTGGATTATCTAAAATTATCTCTTGAATTTCATCTTTTGCCTTATTTTTAATATATATGTTTTCTGATGTCCAAACTAAACCTTTTATGCATATCCATGAAATACATTCTTTAAAATCTAACATTTCATCAATAGATGGTGCTTTTTCATTTTCTTTTAAATATTCCTTATAAAGAATATTTTCAACTACAGCAATTCTTTTTATTATTTTATTTATTTTATCTTCCTTAGATATTAGATTCCTTCTAAAGCCTGGTAAATTAACACTTTTATAATATCCAAAGACCATAGTTCTAGCATCTTCTAAGAATAAATTCATATGTTCCTGTGTCTTATAAATATTCACATTAATAAGGTTATCCAATCTTTTATCAATTGAATTAACAACCTTAACTTTAAGTCTATTTACTCCCTTTGTAGATGCACTTGCTTCTTCACAGCTTTTAACCATAACTTGTATTAATTTTTCTTCATCATTGCTTTTATCTGCTTCTACAACTTCTGTATAGCAATCATTGACTATTCCTAATGCTGCACAACCTTTGTCATAAATATCTAATAAAAGCTTTTCTTCTAAGGATGCTACTTTTGTGGCTACTGAGCTACCCCATCTACTTTTAAAACCATTACCTACTTCAACCTTTATTTTTTCTTCTAAACTTCTTTTTTTATCTTGACTTAACTCATCTAAGTTTAAGTCACAATACACCTTTCCATCTCTAGTTCTCTTATACCATCTAACGCTGTTCCATAGGAATTCTTCATTATATCTACTTTTGAATCTTTTATATAACTCGCCTTTTTTCTGCCCCATTATTTTTTCTACTTTTTCATATAAAACAGTGGCAATATCCTTTGGCTCATACTTAAATACAGGCTTATCATTACTATTATTTTCAATCTCCTCTAAATCTTCAATATATGAACCTTCCCATGATAATTCATATATAAAATCCTTCACATAAGTATAATCATAAATATTAAATGGTCCATTATCATTTAAATCTACCTTAGAATTTACATCATATTTATTGTAATTTGAATCATCTATTTGAACCTTATTAACTTCTTTTATATATTTAACAATTTCTTTAATTGTTTCATTAATAAATTCATTATCTATATATTTAGCTATTTCATTTTTTGTTTCTTTTCTTAAGGTACACTTAATTGAACCCATCCCATCACTTCTTTCTAAAAATATTTAATTTAAAGTAGTTTTTATATTTCAACTCATTTCTTGTCTCATTATAACATACTTATCATTTGTTTATATTATTAATAATACTAGATAAAACTGGATTTACATATTATAATTATAATAATAAACTAACTATAGGATGTGATTTTTTATGATGATGATGTGTCCTGCTTCTAATTTACATAGAATTATAGTACATTATATATTTAATGAATTGTTAGATCAAACTGACTCCGCAAATAATGTTGGTTCTGAAGCAACTAGAATTGATGTTAATTATATTCTTAAAAATCCTAATAAAAAATATAAATATTTAGAACCGGATGTTTTTGCTGGTGGGGATTTATTATGGAAAGGCGAAATATTAGTTTCTGCTCCTGAATTAGTTATTGAAGTTTTAAGCTTTACTACAGCTAAATATGATAGAACTGAAAAAATGGATTTGTATAAATCTATAGGAGTAAAAGAATATATCCTAGTTTCTCAAGATGGCAGTATAGAGCTATATAGCCTAGAAAATCCTAATTATAGAGATTATATTAAAATTGATAATATTTTTAAAAGCAATTATTTAAATATAACATTAGATTTTGATAAAATATTCACTTTAGTTAAAAATAAATTTAATTAAAAAATTTGCAGTATAAGGGGAGAGTAGGGAGAGTAGATAGATTATTGGGATAATAATCTATCTACTCTCCCTCTTTTTTCAATAAAAAGTTCCTTTACAACACACTCCTAAAGCCTGGAATATCATCAACCTCTTCTAAATCATTATTAATAATAACAATCTCATTTCCATCAGTAACAATTCCATATTTAACAGTATCATAATTACTCATATATTCTTTAAGATGAATTACCTCTCTTTCAGCACCTTCCCCTAATCTATTAGTTTTAATAAATATAAATGGTACCTTATCCTTATTCTCATACCCATAGACAACAACATCTATCTTTTCAGCCTTAGTTTCAATATTAACCTTAACTTCAACATCTATTAATTCTTTTGGATAACCATATCTATTTATAAGTTCATTAATAATCCACTGTCTTGTAATTTCTTCATTTCTATAAATATCATCAATTTTATAAGCAAATAAATACTCATCAATATTAATCCTATGTAACTTTCTAAAATTACTTTTTGAATTAATCCTTAAATATTTACAACTTATATCTTTAATAAACTTAGAAGGATTTCCATCACTAGTTAAAAATAATTGTTCTGTAGCTCTAGTCATTCCTACATACAATAGTCTTCTATCCATAGATTCCATAAAATCCATATCTTCAAACTCATTTTCAAAAGATTTTAATGGCATATATTTATCATTAAGTCCTACTATCATAACAACCTTAAATTCTAAACCTTTAACCAAATGCATAGTAAGTAATTTAACACAATCATCACTAAAATCTACCTCATCATCATTTTCAATTTCTTTATAAGGAATGTTACTTTTCTCTAAGTAATTTTTTATTTCTTTTAATTGATTTTTAAACCTACTTATAATTGCAATATCTTTATAATTATATTTTTCTTTCAACTCATTCTTTATTATTCCAGTAATATATTCAGCTTCTAATATCTTATTTTTAAACCCTCTATATACAGGATGAACTCCATGCTTATCAATTAATGATGGCTTTACAAAGTTATCTTCCTCAATAATATTTTTATCATCTGCAATTAAACTATATGCTGCATATGCTATTTGAATTGTTGTTCTATAACTCTTTGATAATGATGTAGACTTACCTGTCATATCCAAGCCTATACTTGTAAAACTTCTTCCTTTTACTAACCATGCCTCTGGATAAATACTTTGTGCTGTATCTGAAACAAAGAGCATACTAGAATAACTTCTATTCATGTATAACCTTTTAATAAACTCTAATTGTACTCTTGTTAAATCTTGTGTTTCATCAACTATAATATGAGTGTATTTCTCTTCTACATGACTTTTACCCTGCTTTAATGCTATTAATGAAATATCCTGTACATCTACTAACTTATCTTTTTTTAGATTTTCATTATACTGAAGCATAACTTCAAAAATAGCCTGTCTTATCTGAGAATTTTTTCTTAATTTATGTGGTGATTCTATATTGTTATTTGATATCCTTCCTATTCTATCAACATTTTGATACTCTTCAATATCTGTATAATTACATGATTTCATCCATCTAATTTCTTCTTTAATAAATGTTAAATTCTTTTGATCTAATACATTTATTTTTTTATAATTTTCTCTTATTTTCATAATTGCATCTAACAGAGCCTTAGTAACTTGCTTATCATTAGCAATTTTTAATTTTTCATTTTTTGTATTCAAAATAAAATATTTAAACATTATATTATCAATAGTCTCTATATATAGCTTGTCCTTATCTCCACTTTCATATATTCCTAATGATAATTGTTCCTCTTCTTTATTTCTTTCTATTTCTTCATATATATATTTAACATAATTAATTAGTGATTTGTTATATGTAATAACAAGTACTTTATCATCTTTTGCATAGCAGTAATCTTTTAATAAGAATGGTATTTTATGTACTGCTACTGTTGTTTTTCCTGATCCTGCTACTCCTTTAACTAGTACATGCCCCTTTGGCTTATTTTCAATTATTCTTCTTTGTTCATCATTCAACCTCATTATTTTTTCTCATTTCCCCTTTTATTTTCTTTATAGTGTAATTATACCATATTTTGTATATTGTTTTCATTTTAATATTTCTAAAATAAATAACAAATTATCAGCTTTACTGATATTAAATCTAAAAATATTCGTTATGACTATAAATAAAGTTAAATTAAATAAGCTATAGAAATATTTACTTTATCATAAACATTTCTATAGCCTTATTAAAATATGAAATTTATCTTTTCTTTTTCTTATAAACAAACATACCTGTTACCACAGATGTAGCTCCTAATACTGCTACTAATCCACTTCCTACAAGAGTACCAGTTTGAGGTAACTTAGAACTTGATGGTTTCTTTGAAGAATTTGATGTATTATCTCCATTATTTGTTCCTGAACTTTCTGTAGAATCTGATACTGAATCATTATTACTATTATCTTCATTGCTGTCACCAGCTACTGTATCATCAGAAACTTTTTCATTTAATATTTCTACTACTTCATCAGCATTACCATATGCAATGCCTCCTGTTAATATAGATACTGATGACAATCTTTTATCTTCAATTTTTTCATCACCTACATATACTTCTACTACATTGCTATTGGCAATTACTTTTAAAATTTTATCTTCTTTTTCAATTAAGAAATATGAATTTTCTGTATCATCAGTATTAACTGTAAATGTTGCACCTTCAGCTTCTACTTTATCTTTTATATCTTGATATAATATTTCACTTGCAGAATCTAAATTTAATCCTAAATTACTTGCTATATATTGAGGTAACTCTGTATTATCAACTGTACCTCTTAGCTTTTCAACTCCTGTAGGAGCATAAACACCTAAATAAACATCTCCACCTGTATGTCCGCCAGTAGTATATCCAAGCTTCGCACGAATTTTCATTACTTCATTTATTTGCCCATTCTTTGCATATTCAAGCTCTTCATCAGTAATATCTGTATAACCATAGTATTCTTTTATCAAGGCTTTAACTTCTTCATCAGACTTTCCTTCTGCTAAAGAAGTAAACTTTTCTGCACTTAATTTGAAATCTTTCATTTGCATTATTGACTCTTCAAAAGTTAAATCATCATATCCACTTGTTGTACTTTCATTACCTATACTAAATCCACTATTAGCATGATCTGTTGTGACTATAACCATTGTATCTTGCTTTTCTTTTGCATAGTCTAATGCAACTTGAACAGCCTCGTCAAAGGCCAAAATATCTCCAATTGCTCCTGCTGGATCATTTGCATGAGCTGCCCAGTCGATTTTACTTCCTTCTATCATTAAAAAGAATCCCTCTTCATCTTTTTCTAAGACTTCAATAGCTTTTTCAGTCATTTCTGCTAAACTAGGCTCTTCCTGATTTTCTTCTGCCACTCTATCAAAATCATATGCTAAGTCTTTTTCTGCAAATAATCCCCAAAGTTTATCTGAATTGCTTTCATTCATTTCTGACCTAGTTGTAACATAATCATAACCTAATTCCTTTATATCTTCCGTTAAATCTTTACCATCATTTCTTTTTCCACCACCAGTAGATTCAAAGAATAAACTTCCTCCACCTAATACAACTTCTATACCTTTATATAACTGTTGTTTCATAATAGAATTGTAATCTTGCCTATTTTCAACATGAGCTGAGAAAGCTGCTGGTGTTGCATGAGTTATTTCAGAGGTAGCAATTATACCTGTAGATAATCCATTTAATTCTGCAGCCTCTAATATTGTAGCTTGTGGTGTTCCTTCAGTATTTAACCCTACAACACCTGGATTAGTTTTATATCCTGAGGATAATGCTGTTCCTGCTGGAGCTGAATCTGTAATTGGTCCATTTGCCCATGATGTTTTAACAAATCCACTTCTAATGCTATCCATATATAATTTATCATTACCTAAAGTTCCATCTTGAATATCGTTATAATATTTTGCTGCAGTAAGTATTCCATCGCTCATTCCATCTGCAATTAAATAAATAACATTTTTAACCTTTTTTTCATTAGCCTTAGTAGTAAGAGGATTAATTGATCCAAATACAAGTGTACATCCTAATATTAATACTCCTGCTTTTGAAATTAATGTATTTCTAGTTTTCTTTGAAATCATTAGTTTTCCCCTCCTACTTCTTCAATATCTTCTTTTATTTTATCTTGATTATATACTGCAGTTTTCTCTTGAATCTCATTTACTTCTGAATTAATATCAGTGATTGCTTGTTCTTCTATTATATTTACTATGTTTTCTTCTACTTTTTCCTCAACATCTTTAGAATTAGTATTTTCTTTTAAATCTGAAACTATATCTATTAATTCTTTTGGTATAAAGTATTTGCCATTTATATATGGAACTACAGTTTTTAATTCCTTTTCTTCCCCATTAACTCTATAGTTATTAGTATATAAATCCACTTCAATAACATTCCCTAATCTTTCTATAGTAAGCTTTGGTGAATACTTAATAGTTTCATCTACAGAAGTTTTAATTCCTTCTATTTTATTTAATATAACTTCACCATCTTGATAAATTTCCTCTGTATAAGAACTTAATAATTCTTCTCCAAATAAAACTCTTTGCATATATTTATTTACTTCTGTATTATCGACAACACCTTCTAAAAGTTCTACATCAGATGGTGCATATACTCCAAGATAAATTTGCTCTCCTGTGTGCCCACCAGTTGTATATCCAATTCCAACTCTTCTCGCTATTACTTCTCTTATTCCTCCTTGTCTTCCTTCCCCTTGTTCACCTTTTACTATAGCTAATTCTTCATCATTTAAATCTATTCCATAGTATTTTTTAGCTAATGCTTTTATTTCATCATTACTTTTACCTGATGCTATTTCATTAAACCTCTCTTCAGTAATTGTTGCATTTTTTAATAAGTCGGTAGTATTTGCATATGTTGCTTTATCATATGATTCAATATTTTCATTATAGTAACTACTTCCAATAGTTATACCACTATTACCATGGTCTGTTGTTACTACTACAACTGTATTTCCATCAGCTTTTGCAAATTCAACTGCTGCTTTAACAGCTTCATCAAATGCTAATATATCTGATACTATTCCTACAGTGTTATTGGCATGAGCAGCCCAGTCGACCTTACTACCTTCTACCATTAAAAAGAACCCATCTTCATCTTTGTTTAAAATTTCAATAGCCTTATCAGTCATTTCTGCTAAGGAAGGTTGAAGATTATCATTATCACTTTGTCTATCAAAATCATATTTTAAATCTGCATCTGCAAAACTTCCCCATAATTTATCACCATCATAACTTGTTAATTCGTCTTTTGTAGTGATAAAATCAAAGCCTTCTTCTTTAATATTATTTACTTGATCTTCATAGTAAGAAGTAAATTCTTCACTTGAAACTTCTGATGAAAATCCACTTGGCTTATTAAATCCACCACCTAAAACAACTTCCATATCTTGATTTATTTGTTGTTGCAATATTTGATTATAATACTTTCTATTGTTTGTATGTGCTGTAAAATCACCTGGTGTTGCATGAGTTATTTCACTAGTTGCTATTATGCCTGTAGCCCTTCCAACACTTTCTGCCCCCTCCAAAATACTAGCCATTGGAGTATCATTAACTGATGTTCCAATATATTTATTATTAGTCTTTTCACCAGCTGCATATACAGTTCCTCCTGGTGCAGAGTCAGTTATTGGCCCATTTGCCCAACTTGTAATTACACTTCCTACAGATATCTCATCCATAGCTAAACTATCACCTTTTGTATGCCTTGCTAATGTGATAGCCTCCGTACTCATCCCATCAGCTATAAGCATAATTACATTTTTAGCTTTACCTCTCTCATTTGCATAAGCTACATCACTTTTTGATACATGTATATTAGTAGTAACCCCTGCTACTACTAAAAAAGCAGCTATTATACTCCTTATTCTTTTACTCATTAATTCATCCTCCCTGTGTATCTTTTACATATATTACATAATTTACTGTAAGTGATCTTCTTTAAATTGATATTAAGAGCTTGCTAACTTTTGTTAAGCCTTAGTTAACAATATATGAATGCTCCCCGAAGGAACACCTATTTTTTTACACTAATTATTACATTGTTAACTTTTCTTTGATTAACTATCTTTTAATATTATTTTCTACAATATCTATAAAGCTATGCCTAAGCCTTATATTAAAAATGATATAAAGGAAACACCTGAAGGGTATATTATTCATGCTAAATTACCATAATTAAAAAAATAAAGTAGTTGTAAAAATCAACTTTACAACTACTTTATTTTATGATTAAATTCTACATCCATTTTATGGGTGTTCCCCGGAGGTGCATACATTTTTTTACAACCAATTTACATTCTATTCAACAAAAGTAACTACTTCCTCTAAACTCTTACGTGGTGGTGAATTTAGAGTGTCACCTTCTGCAACTCCAAGCGAAATCATTGCCATTAATTTATATTCATCCTTTTCAAAATTAATAAGTTCTTCAATCTCACCCTTAGAGTGAGTAGGTCCTGTCATATAGCAAGTTCCATACCCTAATTCTGTTGCTGCTAATAAGAAGTTTTCTATAGCTGCACCGATTCCTTGAGCTGCTGAATTTGGAAATCTTAACTCATTTAATACTTCTTCACTTGCATTATTATCTTTAAGAATAGTTTCTTCTATCATGTAATATTCTTTTGAATATACTACAACTAATACAGGTGCATTTTTAAAACATGTATAGTATGGCAATAAAGTCATCATTAACTTTCTTTGTTTTTCTACTTTAGCCATTTCTGCTAAATTAGTATGATTTTTTTCTACTATATCAGCAATTTTATTTATTAATTCCCCATTTTGAATTACAACAAAATGCCATGTTTGCTGATTCTTTGGAGATGGCGCATGTATTGCAGCATCAAGCATTTTTATAATATCTTCTCTTGGTACCTCACTATCTTTAAACTTTCTAACACTTTTTCTATTATAAATAAAATCTAAACTTTTCATCTGTTACTCACCTTTTAATCTTTCTTATATAATGCTATTTTTATTTTATTACTTTAACTACCCCTATAATTTTCTTTCTTTTCTAATGTTGTATTCACAAATTTACCTCATTTCTTTTTAAAGTTTCTAAATATAAAATATGCACTAATTCAATTATATACTAATTTAATGTATCTTTCTTGCTATTTGAGAGAAAACAATAATTAATAATACTTTTATTTCACATAATATATTTTTATAATTGGAGTTTACTATGGAAAATATTATTAACTACGCAGAAAAAGAGTTAGCTACCTTAAATGAAAAGGAATTTAACGCTATAGATTCTTTGATACTATCCCAAATTAGCAATATAATACTTAATAATTTGGTTGGATGTATAAACTCAAATAGAGAACCAGTAAAATTTAAAGATTTATTAAAAGCAGAGTTATTTCCTAGAATGTTTGATAAAGTTCCTTATGAAGAATCTACTAAACAACTACTTTTTTCTCTTGCTGCAAGTCCTAGATTTAGAGATATAGGAATTAATTATCATATTTCCAAAACTGATCCTATTTCTGAAAAACAGTTTTCTGCAACAACATTTATTTTAAATAATACATATGCTTATATAGCATTTCGTGGAACAGATTATAGTGTTGTAGGATGGAAAGAAGATTTTAATATGGCATTTACTGCACCTGTTCCTTCTCAAATAGAAGGTGTTGAGTATTTAAATACTATTGCGAAGTTGATTCCTCACAGCCTTTATGTTGGAGGTCATTCTAAAGGTGGAAATATTGCTGTTTATGCCTCTATGAATTGTAATTATAGAATTGCTCCTCGTATAAAAAAAATATTTAGCCATGATGGACCTGGCTTTAGAGAAGAAATAATAAAAAGTGATGCTTTTGCCAAAATAAAAGATAAGATCCATAAAACATTACCTCATTCCTCCTTTATAGGAATGCTTCTTGAAAATCACGAAGATTATCATGTAGTCAAAAGTAATAAGTTTGGTGGTATAAGACAACATAATCCCTTTTCCTGGGAAATAACTAATTCTGATTTTAATTATTTAGAAAAGCTTTCTCCAGGCTCTAGATATACTAATGCTACTTTACATAGATGGTTAAGTGAAGTATGTGATAAAAAACGCAAATTATTTATAGAAACTATATTTGATATCTTTGATTCCACTAATTCTGAAACTTTTATTGAAATAACTCAAAACTGGCAAAAAAATATTCCTATTATTTTAAATTCACTAAAAAACATGGATTCAGAAGTAAAATCTATGATTATTCAGTTAATTAAGGAACTTTCAATAATTTATATTAAAAATCTTACTCATACAGATAAAGAAAATATATCTTACTTTAATAAAAACTTTATATCAAATTTATCAAAAAAGAGAGCTAATAAAATATTATATTAACTCTCTTTTTCCTATTAATTTATTAGTCCTCTTCAAACATTGAGACTGTACATTCCTCAATAACTTTAGTTGACTCACACTCTATCAATGAAAAAGTTCCTTTAAAGTTTACTAATTGTTGTATATCATTTTTAAATGTCATTTTTTCATAAACCCTAGCATTAGCTTTAATATTACAACTAAAAGTTGGCTCTGTTATAATTTCATCTACAGATACATTCTTACCTTGAACTATAACATTTTTATCTAACTTATTTTCAATACATAAATTTAAATTTATTTCATCTTCTTCATTACGACTTATTCTAATAAAATAAACTTTCATCTTTTCTGTATTAACTATTATGTCTCCATCAACCTCACTATTAACATCCTCTTCAACAAATGTAATATTTTCTTCTTTTGATGAATCTTCAGTAATTATCTCTTCATTATTTGAAGTTTCCTCTATTATTTCTTCAACTTCTTCAATCACTGGTATAATTCCAGTAAAATTTTGAATAGCTTTATCATTACTTAAAATTTCTTTAACCGTAATTAATTCACTATTACATATTTTATAGCAAGAATTTAATCCATCTCTTACTTCTTCATTTTCTGAATATAAATCAAGAGAATTATTGAAAAGTACTACTAATGCATCTAAAGAGTATGAAAAATTACTATTTTCTTTTGCCACCCCTTTGACAGTATTATATTCATTATTGTAATATTCATTTAATGATTTTCCAAAGCCTACTAGTACTGATTCTAATTCTAATCTTACTTTATTAATAAGAACTATTTCTTTTCCTTCTTTACTATATTTATCTAATAAATTATCATCAATAGAATATCTTGATGCTAAATCAATTATTTCACCTAATAATTCTCCAGTTTCGCTAAAACACTCTTCTATTCTTTGTTGTTTTTTACCTTTATTTTTGTTAAAAATATCAAATAACCCCATATTAATAGTTCTCCTTTTCTTTATATAGCATTTAATTTATTATAACATGCACACTAACTAAAAGTGAATCATCACCTTTCCACAGTTACATCTTAGTATAAATTTATATTTTATAAATAAATATTGTAATTATAAAAGAATAAAAAGGCTGGTTGATTTAAATAATATTAGATTAATTAGAAATAAATGTAGATTATACTGGTACATTAAGAAATAGCTTTCTTGATATTGGTCTACCCCATAATTCACAAGTTACCATTTTTAAAGTGGCTCCTATTGGATATCCAATTGAATTATTGGAATTATATTTTACTTATTTCTTAAGAATAGTACTTTTAAAGTTTAAATTTAATTATTATTTTATATCTATTATAAGTTATTATTTTTAATTCTTTTTACTAAGTCTTTAACTTTTATCTCTATAATTCTTGCTATCTTAATAAACTCATTATCCTCTTTTCCAGTTGGTAACGATATATTAATAATAAGTTTTTATTGCTATATTTAACTTTACTTCTAACAATTACATTTGAAAATAAGCTTTATCTAACTTTATAATAATATTGTTTATTTTTATTTTAAGGGGGATTGTATATGACTACAAATGAAGATGATAAGAAAGAGCTGATATTAAAAATTGATTTTTCTTCTTTTGAAACTGTAGACAAGTTTATTGATTTCTTAAAGACTAATAATATAGATATTAAAGGAATTGGAAGGGATGAATATTTAATTAAGATTTAATTTTATATATAATTGAAATTTGGTAATTTTTATGATATATTAAATTTAAAGTGACTCCTTCACTTTTGTTAAAATTTCAAACTTAATACGTTTTGGTTTAGCCGTAAAAAGGAAATCACTTTCGTCTACAATTGGTGATTTCCTTTTTATATTTATTTTATTCTATAATGATTATTTTTCTTTTTATTGGTGATAATTTAAGATTGTTTCTTCTCATTAATCAATATAGAACATGCTTTTAATATTATAGATAATGCTTTACAAGCAAATATAATAAATACTATAAGCGAAATAGGTCTTATTACTAATGATATAAGATAAATATTCATAACAACAAAATCACCATTCGATGAACTTAAAGTGATCCCCTGAATTAATACTTCTAATAATAATGTTAATGCGTAAATTATTCCACTTATCATAATTCCTTTACTAATATTTACTTTTTTCATATATATCCCCCTTTTTATTATTTATGATAACCAAATTAATACAATTATAATTTAATAGTAACATATTTTCCAAATGTAGTGCTATTAATTGTAAAATTAATTATATAAATATAGATTGTAGTTCTTTGTAAATTTTTTAAAAGTTTTATTATAGTACTTTTAAAAGGTTATATACAACGCACTCTAATACAATATATTATTATTGTAGGAAATAAAGATGTATAAATGTTGTGACATAGATAATCCTTTTAAAATGAAAAAAGGTAAAACCATAGTTGACTTATATAGATAAGTTGAAGTTTTAAAGGAAAATAATATTTCTTTTACTTATGAGCAATACGAAGAAGCTAAAAAGAATTTATTTAATTTAAACAAAAAAGAGTAGGTTTCTCCTACTCTTTTTATTTTTTGGGCTCTACAAATAGAAAATACATACTTTGAATAATAAAAATCTGAGAAATAACTGCAACCATTAGCATATATAACTCAATATAGAAAAGAATATCGATATTACTTACTACACTTTGTAAAAACTTAAATGCTATTGAATATAATAATAATCCAAATAAAAGAAATAAACTAAAGAAATTTCTTAATACTTGTAATTTATAATATGTTATATTTTTTTTCAATCTATCTTTTCTTTCTGTAAATTCTTTCTTTGCATAATCTATATTGCTATTTGATGATGTTATTATTATACTTAATGTTGCTAAACTAAAGGCTCCTAATATTGATGTAATACTGATAACCATATTAGTAAAATCATCAGCAAACTTACTAAAATCATTTATAGAGGTATTACAAAGTACATATATTATTACTGTGAAAATAAATGGTGAAACCATTATTTCTAAAAATTCTTTGATTTTTAATGAGTGAAAAAAATTAGATAAAATAATGTATGTTTTTTTAAGCATTTTAACACCTCCTTATAATTTTAGTATATTATTCTTCTAAATTTATATCAATAAATATTTCATTAAAGTATTCATTGTCTTTATTTATTAGATCATAATATTTTTTAAATAAATCTTCTGAATCTACTAATCCATCTTCCCCAACTTTTACATCTATATATTCACTCATTTTCATTAACTCTGTGTTTAATGTTATTAGATTTCCATCTCTTTTACCACTAATTAATATTCTTTTTATTTTTTCACCATTAATAAATTTTCTTACATATCCTTCAACTTTACTTTTTGAGAATGATAAACCTTTAATTGGCTTATATATTAAATCTACATCTTCTCTACTTATGTTATCTTCAGAAAACACTATATCTTCATCAAATGTTAACTTTTCTTTTTTTACTGTAACTTTCATCAAAGAAACCTTATCTAAATTAGATAACTCAACAAAAATATCTTTTGATGGTATTGGATATATTTTTATATGAAATCCTAATAACTCATGTTTTTTATCCTTATCATTTTCATAGTTATTCCTTATCCATTTTCTAAAAGCAGAATTAATATTCTTCTCAATTAGTCCTAAAGTTACAGCCCCTAATACCTTCTCCCAAACAATTAAAGCCTTATTACTTTTGTCAAGAGTTTGTATTATATAATGTTGTTTTTCTAGATCACCTTGATTCTTGCTTTTTTCAAATTTCTTCTCAAGAGTATCTTTATCAACCACCTTAAGTTGTTTATCATACTTTATGTACTCTATTATTACATTTCTAGTCTTATCAATTTCTTCATTTTCATTATCAACTTCTTCAACTGATTTAACATAGTAACATATACTTTTACTTTTTATGTCTATCTTCTTATCATATTGATTTGATGTAGCTTCTTCTGCAGCAACTTCTGAATCTACACTTTCACCATTATCAGTAATTTCTTCTATAGTATTACTATATACTATATTTTCATAATAATCTTTAAAGAAAGTTTTTAAAATTATATCACTTTTTAATTCATCAAAAAAACCTTCCTTATTTACATGCTTGTCCTCTACAATAATTTTGTAAAGCTCTGTTTTTCTATTCATTTTTACCTCCATAATTCTTGCACTTCAAAAATAAACCAAGTATAATAGAGGTATATTAATGAAATACAATTTATTCTTTTGAAGCTACATGATCTGCAAATCATATATGTAGCTTCTTTTATTTTATAGCTTGTACTTATATTTATCAATATTTTCGACAAAATATGCCATAAATCAACAAAGCAAAATAAAGGCTAGTAAGTAAGATTTCTCCTACCTACTAGCCTTTTACTAACTACCAAATCTAATAATCACCTAGTTAATATAATTAAAAACAAAAAAATAAGCCCCTTTGGGCTAGTGTTACGGTACCAATATAACGGCTACCACACAGGCAGCTTATATACTTTTTTACTGATACATTAGTATTGGGTTTACCCTGTAACTATTATTAGTATACCACATATTTATCATTTGTCAATATTTTTTGTTGCCGCAACCTCTTTCATTGTTACAGTATCTTTACCAAACTTTCTTCTTGGAAATAATTCTACGGTATCTATTTTAGATTCTATTATATCATAGTACGACTTGTATCCATGCTCATAATAAGCAAAAATAGCATTTGCTATATAATCTGCTGCTTGAACTATATAAGCAGATTTGCTACTTGAATCCATATATTTAACACTTATATCTGAATTTAATCTTTGTGTATAATTAATATGTATTTTTATATACTCTTCAAAAGAATTTATAGATTGGACCTTTACAGTTTTATTATCTAGTATTAAGTTAACTTTATTATTTCTAAATATATTTTTAAAATTATCCAATAAAACACTAAGTAAGTAATTATACAAACAATTTTTATCTTTCATCAATTTTTTATCAATCCATATTTTATCTGCAACAATATAAGATATTTGAATATCCTTTTCAACTATCGCTTTATAAATAACCTCTTTTATCCAAGGTTTACATGAATTCGCTTTAAGTTCATACCCATTCCATTTAGTATTTTTATAAGTATTCTTTATATGTAATAAGACTTTTTTCATCTTATTCTCTAATTGTTTTGGATTTTCTGTTAATATACATGCTATTACAAAATATCTATCTTTAATTCCTAAATTTCCTGATTCATCAAAGTATAAATAATATTCCTTCATTTTATTCCTCCTAGCCCATAAATAGTATTATATCATCATTATTAATAACTAACAATAATTTATCCACATCATTATTAACAACTTGTCCACAGTATTATCCACAATCATTATAAAAATCGAGTAGGAGGTAGATAATTATTTTATCTACCGACCTCTCACACCACCGTGCGTACCGGTCTGGTACACGGCGGTTCTTTAAGTTTAATGAATTTTAATATATTGACGCGTTAGGCTTTTTAAGCCTAAGTCGGTAAA
>NZ_JAPFDR010000071.1 GCF_026168755.1 Clostridium sp.
CAAGTAATAATAGTGGAAGTACTGATAGCGGAAATAGTAACAATGGAAGTAACAGTAATAGTAACAATAATGGAAATAGTAGCTCTACAACAATCCAAAGTGGAACAGTAAAAGTAAATGGTGCATTAAATGTAAGAAGTGGAGCAGGAACAAGCTATTCAGTAATAGGTTCATTAAGTAATGGAGCAAAAGTAGAAATAGTAGAAACAAGTGGAAGCTGGTACAAAATAAAATATGGAAGTGGCTACGGTTACGTAAGTAAGGATTATGTAACAGTATCATCAAGTAATAATAGTGGAAGTACTGATAGCGGAAATAGTAACAATGGAAGTAACAGTAATAGTAACAATAATGGAAATAGTAGCTCTACAACAATCCAAAGTGGAACAGTAAAAGTAAATGGTGCATTAAATGTAAGAAGCGGAGCAGGAACAAGCTATTCAGTAATAGGTTCATTAAGTAATGGAGCAAAAGTAGAAATAGTAGAAACAAGCGGAAGCTGGTACAAAATAAAATACGGAAGCGGATATGGTTATGTAAGTAAGGATTATGTAACAGTATCATCAAGCAGTAATAGTGGAAGTAACAATGGAAGCAGTAGTTCCACATCAACGCAAAGTGGAACAGTAAAAGCAAATGGCGGATTAAATGTAAGAAGTGGAGCAGGAACAAGTTATTCAGTAATAGGTTCATTAAGCAATGGAGCAAAAGTAGAAATAGTAGAAACAAGCGGAACTTGGTATAAAGTAAAATATGGAAGTGGCTACGGTTATGTATCAAAGGATTATGTGACAATAAACACAAGAAGTATAGCAGAAAATACAGTTCTAAGAGAAGGAACAGCTGTTACATTAGCATTAAAAGTAAGAGATGAATCAAGCTATGAATCAAATGTTATGGGAACAATCGCTATGGGAGAAAAAGTTTCTGTATTAGAAGACGAAGGTGAGTGGAGCAAAATAAAATATAATGATGCAGTAGGATATATATTAAATGAATATGTAGATTTTAATATAGTATAGTTTAAATTTAATATTGATTAATTAGTTAGTTATGTTAGTTTGATTTATGGATATAGCAAATATATGAATAAAAATCAGATTAACATAACTATTTTAATTTTTATGTAGCATAAACTATATTTATATGTTAAACTGAATAACCATATATAAATAATACACAAAAGAGGAGAGTGAAAGAATGGAGTTATTTGTAACAGATTTAGATGGAACATTAATTAACAGCAAAAGAAAAGTTCCTAAAAAGTCTCTAGAAATTTTAAATAAATTAATTGAAAAAGGTGTTAATTTTACAGTAGCTACTGCTAGAACTCCAGCAACAGCAGTTGAGATATTACAAGATTTAAATTTAAAATTACCAGTTGCTTTAATGAATGGGGTATTAATATATGATACTAAAGAGTTGAAGTACATAGATATTAAAGGAATAGAAAAAGAAACAGTAAATAAAGTATTAGATATTTTTAAAACACATAATAAGAATCCATTAGTATATGCTGTTAAAGATAATCATTTATGGGTATATCATAAGGAGTTTGAAAATATTTATGAATATAATTTTTATAAAGAAAGAGCTGATAAAAAGTTAAAGACTTTTGTGAAAGTTGAAGATTATGATGGATCATTAATGGGCTCAAATACAATTAATTTTGTAGCTTTTGATAATTATGAAAAAATAAAGACTATTGCTGAAAAAATTAAATGTATTGAAGGAATAACAGTAAATTATTATAAAGATGTATATGAAGATTGTTATTTCTTAGAAGCATATAGTAGTGAAGCATCTAAAGCTAATGGAATAAAATATTTATCAAAATACATAGAGTATAGTAAAGTTATTTGTTTTGGAGATAATTTAAATGATATACCAATGTTTGAGTTAGCCAATGAAGCATATGCTACTGCCAATGCAGCAGAAGAAATTAAAAAAATAGCTACAGATGTAATAGGTAGTTGTGAGGATAATGGAGTTGCTGAGTTTTTAGCAAATAGATTTAATTTTTGTGTTTTAAGCTAATTAAAAGGGGAATAAAACGAGTATTATTATAAAATAAATTAAATATTGACAAAGAAAAATATATAAATTATACTGATACGGATAATTGGAGGACTCATATAAATCTCAAATATGGTGAGATGTTTCTACAGAAAACCTTAAATTTTCAGCTATGAGTGAGCTTAATATATATTAACTCTATACGAATTATATATGAGTTATGGTGTATTAAATTCACTATAGTAATTTATATGTTTTTGAATATAGAGTAAATATTATAAGCATATAAAAAACAGAAAGTTTAGGAGGAATCTACTTATGAAGAAGAGAGTTATTGCATTAGTACTTTCAGCACTAATGGTAACAGGGTTAGTTGGTTGCGGAAGCGATAACAATTCATCAACGTCAGAAGAAAGTACATTAAAGGTTGGTATGGTTACTGATACAGGAACAATTGATGATAAATCATTCAACCAAGGTACATGGGAAGGAATTAAAGAAGCTGAAAAAGAATTTGGGCTTGAAACAACATTTATGCAACCTAATGGAGAATCAGAATCAAGCTATTTAACAGAAATTCAAAATCTTTACGATTCAGGTTATAAGTTTATAGTAACACCAGGTTATAAATTTGAAACAGCTATTTATAAAGCTCAAAGCCAATATGAAGATGCAAAATTTATTTTAATTGATGGGGAACCAAATGATGGTAAAGATAATTATCTTGTAGCAGATAACACAGTTGCTGTATATTTTGCTGAAGAGCAAAGTGGATTTATAGCAGGTGTTGCAGCAGCGGTTGAACTAAAGACTGGTGATTTTGGATTCATTGGCGGAATGGAAATACCATCAGTTAAAAAGTTTAACTATGGATTCCAACAAGGTGTAGCTTATGCTAATGAAAACTATGGAACAACTGTTAGTTTAAAAAATGAAAACATAGTTTATTCAGGTTCATTCTCTGATACAGCTTTAGGGCAACAATTAGCAGCTCAAATGTATGATAATGGTGTTAAAGCAATATTCACTGCAGCAGCAGGAGTTAATATAGGTGTTATTACAGAAGCTAAAACAAGAGTTGTTAATGGTGAAGAAGCATGGGTAATAGGTGTTGACTCTGACCAATATGATGATGGTATTTATGAAGGAAGTAAATCAGTAGTATTAACTTCAGCTATTAAAAAGATTGATGAAGCTACTTACCAAATAATAAAAAATGAGATTAATAGTGAATTTCCAGGAGGGCAAGTTTTAAGATTTGATGCTAAAAATGATGCTGTTGGTATTCCAAGTGAAAATCCAAACTTAAGTGAAGATACAATCACAAAAGTTAATGAAGTTATAAATGCTATTAAATCAGATGAAATAGAAGTTAAAACTGAATTATAGGATTAATATAAATTTGAGACTGTGTTAAGAAATTAGCATAGTCTTTTTTCTTAATCTTACTATGAAAAAATGCTATATATGAGGGGAATAGTATTGATAATAAAAAATATTAATAAGAGAGTATAGATGAGAAATTTTCCTATAAAAATATATAGAAATTCAAAATACAACAAATAATAAAAAAATAGTCTAAAATAAAACTTATATTGACAATAATAAATAGATAAATTATAATAAATACGAATAATAAAACGACTCATATAAATCCCAGATATGGTGGGATGTTTCTACCGGAAGCCATGAATTTTCGACTATGAGTGAATTCAATACATACTAACTCTATACGAAATATAAAAGAGTTTTAACGTATTAATTTCACTTCTGGAATTAATACGTTTTTTTGTTAAGAGAAGGTATTGAGAGTTTATTAAAAATATAAACGGTTTTGGAGGAAAAATTTATGAAAAAGAAATTTTTAGCATTAGCACTTTCTGCATTAATGGTAACAGGATTAGTTGGTTGTGGAAGTAACAGCGATTCAGGTAATTCATCAGAAACAACATTAAAAGTTGGTATGGTTACTGACTCAGGAACAATTGATGATAAATCATTTAACCAAGGTACATGGGAAGGAATTAAAAAAGCTGAAAAAGAACTTGGGGTTGAAAAGAATTACATGCAACCATCAGGAGAAACAGAAGCTAATTATTTAACAGAAATACAAAATCTTTATGATTCAGGATATAAATTCATTGTAACACCAGGTTATAAGTTTGAAACAGCTATATATAAAGCACAAGAACAATATGCAGATGCAAAATTTGTTATACTTGATGGAGCACCACATAATGGAGATAATAACTATGTTGTAGCAGAAAATACTGTAGCTATATACTTTGCTGAAGAACAAAGTGGATTTGCAGCAGGTATTGCAGCAGCAGTTGAATTAAAAACTGGTGAACTAGGATTTATCGGAGGTATGGAAATACCATCAGTTCAAAAGTTTGACTATGGATTCCAACAAGGTGTAGCTTATGCTAATGAAAACTATGGAACAAATGTTAGCTTAAAAGCTGAAAACATAGTTTATTCAGGTTCATTCTCTGATACGGCTTTAGGACAACAATTAGCAGCTCAAATGTATGATAACGGAGTTAAAGCAATATTTGCTGCAGCTGGTGGAGTTGGTACTGGAGTTATAACAGAAGCTAAGACAAGAGTTGTTAATGGTGAAGAAGTATGGGTTATAGGTGTTGACTCAGATCAATATGCTGATGGTATATATGAAGGAAATAAATCAGTAATATTAACTTCAGCTATTAAGAAAATTGATGAAGCTGCTTATCAAATGATTGAAAGTCAATTAAATGATAAGTTCCCAGGTGGAGAAACATTAAGATTTGATGCATCTAATGATGGTATTGGTATTCCAGCAGAAAATCCAAACTTAAGTGAAGATACAGTAACTAAGGTTAATGAAGTATTAGAAGCTATCAAAAGTGGAGATATAGTAGTTAAAACTGAATTATAAAATATTTTAATGAAATTGGGCTATGGTAAAGTGATTTACATAGCCTTTTTATCGTAAAAAAAGTATAACAAAAATTTAAAATAGTTTACATGAATTTAAAGTTAGATATTTATTGTAAAAAATAATTAGTAAAAATTATATATTATTAAAAAGTAAGTATATATTTTTTTGTATTAAAAGGTTATAAATATGAATAAAATGGAGTAATAATTGGTTTAATAATACTATACAAGAAAAATTTTTATAAAAATATACAAATATAATTAATATGATATGCTAATTGTAAAAAAGAGCGAAAAAAATGTTGAAAATGCGAATTATATAAATTATACTTAGAATGAAGTTTCGTAAATAATATATGAAATTACTATGTAAGAATATAAATTTATGATTTGCATAAGTTAATTGGAATATGTATTAATAAAATAATTATGTAAGAGGAGGATATCCATGGAATATGTAGTTGAGATGCTAAATATCCGCAAAGAGTTTCCTGGAATAGTAGCAAATGATAATATCACACTGCAACTAAAAGAAGGAGAAATACATGCTCTTTTAGGTGAAAATGGTGCAGGAAAATCAACATTAATGGGAATGTTATTTGGAATGTACAAGCCTGATAGAGGTTCCATAAAGGTTAGAGGAAAAGAAGTTAAAATATCAAATCCTAACATTGCAAATGATTTAGGAATTGGTATGGTTCATCAGCATTTTAAATTAGTAGATAACTTTACAGTTACAGAGAATATAATTTTAGGATGTGAACCTAGAAAAGGATTGATAGTAGACGTTAAAAAAGCTGCAAAAAAAATTGAAGATTTATCTAAACAATATGGTTTAAATGTTGATCCTTATGCAAAAATAGAGGATATTTCTGTGGGAATGCAACAAAGGGTAGAAATATTAAAAATGCTTTATAGAAATGCTAATGTTTTAATATTTGATGAGCCAACAGCTGTATTAACTCCAAGCGAAATTGATGAATTAATTTCAATTATGAAAAACATGACTAAAGAAGGCAAGTCTATTATTTTAATTACTCATAAACTAAGAGAAATTAAAGAAGCAGCTAATAGATGTACAGTTATTAGAAGAGGAAAGTATATAGGAACGGTTGATGTACAAGATGCTACAGAAGCTGATATGGCTAAAATGATGGTTGGAAGAGAAGTATCATTTAAAGTTGAAAAAGTTGAAGCAAAACCAAAGGATGTAGTTGTAAAAATAGAGAATCTATCTGTTAATAATAATAAAAAAGTACTTGGACTAAAGAATTTCTCATTAGATATTAGAGCAGGAGAAATAGTTGGTATTGCTGGTGTTGAAGGTAATGGACAAACTGAATTAGTAGAAGCATTAACTGGTATGAGAAATATTGAATCAGGAAACATCATATTTAAAGGGAAAAATATAGCTAAAGAGTCAATACGTCAAAGAATAGATGATGGTATGGCACATATTCCAGAAGATAGACATAAAAGAGGGTTAATTCTTGATTATACAATGGAAGATAACATGGTCCTTAAAGCATATAGAAATAAGCCGTTTTCTAAGAATGGATTAATTAATAGAGTAAAAATTTCTGAATATGCACAAAAGATTATTGAAACATTTGATGTTAGATCAGGTGAAGGTGGAAAATCTATAGCAAGATCATTATCAGGTGGTAACCAACAAAAAGGTGTAATTGGACGTGAAATAGAATCTGATCCAGATTTCTTAATTGCAGTTCAACCAACTAGAGGATTAGATGTTGGATCAATAGAATATATTCATAAAAGATTAGTAGAACAAAGAGATTTAGGAAAAGCAGTTTTATTAGTATCTCTTGAGTTAGACGAAGTTTTAAATGTATCTGATAGAATAGCTGTTGTAAATAACGGTGAGTTAATAGGTATAGTAAATGCTAATGAAACAAATGAAAATGAAGTTGGTTTAATGATGGCCGGCATAAAGAAGGGGGAAGCTTAGTGCATAAGAATCAATTATTAAAATCTATTATGGCAGTAGTTTTAGGGTTACTTGCTGGATTTTTATTAATGCTAGCAATGGGATTTAATCCAATAGATGGGTACACTTATTTATTTAAAGGCGGATTAATGAACCCTCAAAGAATAGGTAATTCAATTGCAACTGCAACGCCATTAATTCTTACTGGATTATCTTTTGCCTTTGCAAATAAAACTGGATTATTTAATATAGGTACGCCAGGACAAATGTTAGCTGGTGGTTTTACTGTAACAGCTATAGGGTTATTAGTTGATTTACCATCTCCTATATTAATACCATTAATGATTATTTGTGGTATATTAGCAGGAGCAATTTGGGCCGCTGTACCAGGACTTTTAAAAGCATTATTTAATGTTAATGAAGTTGTTTCAGCTATTATGATGAACTGGACTGCATATTGGATAGTTTATTACATGGTTCCTCAATATTTAAAGGGTACTACTGAAACAGAATCAGCTAAATTAGCAGACTCAGCAACTTTAAAAGCAGATTGGTTATCAAATATATTTGGTGGTTCATACATAAATTATGGAATATTCTTAGCTATATTTTCTGTATTAGTTATATGGTTTATTTTAAATAAAACTGTTTTAGGATATGAATTAAAAGCTGTTGGATATAATAGATTTGGTGCTGAATATGCAGGTATGCCTGTAAATAGAAATATAGTAATTTCTATGATGATAGCAGGTGGACTAGCTGGATTAGCTGGTGTTGCTCAATATATGGGTAATTCTACAGTACTTCAAATTGGAGTAATGCCATCTCAAGGATTTGATGGAATAGCTGTTGCTTTATTAGGTAATAACAGTCCTTTCGGAGTATTATTATCAGCATTATTCTTTGGAGTATTATATGTTGGTAAAGGGTTTATGAATGCCAATGTTAAGGTACCACCAGAATTAGCAGATACAATAATAGCTACTATTATTTACTTTGCTGCAACAAGTGTAGTTATGGATAAAGTAATTAAGAGTATAAAGAAAAAAAGAGATGAGAAAAAATTAGGAACATCTAGTGAAAAGGCGGTGGAAAAATAATGTGGGATATAGTTGTACAAATTTTTCCTTATGCAATAGCATATACTGTACCTATGCTAATTACTGCTTTAGGAGCGCTTTACTGTGAAAGAAGTGGTATTGTAAATATAGGATTAGATGGATTTATGATAGTAGGTTCTTTTGCTGGAGCATTAACAATCTCTCAACTTCAAGAAGCAGGTGTTAATGGAGCGTTATGGATAGGTCTTTTAGTTGCTGCAATAGTTGGAGCTCTATTCTCACTTCTACATGCATTTGCAAGTATTAATTTAAATGCAGATCAAGTTATAAGTGGTACAGCAATTAATATGATGGCTGGGGCTTTAACAGTATTTTTAGCAAGAAATATAACTGGTAGTGGTAACATAAGAATAACTTTAGGATTCTTACCAAAAAGTGTTCCAGTATTAAAGGATATTCCAATAATAGGGCCATTACTATTTACAAAAACTTATATTACAACATGGGTAGTATTAGCAATATTAATAATAAGTGTATTCTTACTATATAAGACTCCATTTGGATTAAGATTAAGATCTTGTGGAGAAAACCCACAAGCTTCTCAAGCAGCTGGTATTAATGTAATGAGAACTAGATATATTGGTGTTATGATATCAGGTGCATTAGCTGCATTAGGTGGATGTATAATATT
Source organism: Clostridium sp. (assembly GCF_026168755.1). Lineage (GTDB taxonomy): Bacteria > Bacillota > Clostridia > Clostridiales > Clostridiaceae > Clostridium. The sequence goes on from NZ_JAPFDR010000071.1 coordinate 8,639, forward strand.
AGTAACATATTCTGGTGAATTTAATGGAAGTGTTGCAGGGTTAGGATTCCTTTCATTAGCTGCATTAATATTTGGACAATGGAGACCTTTAGGAATATTAGCATCAACTTTCTTCTTTGGATTTGCATCAACATTAGCAAATGTTGCACAAGTAATTCCAGAGTTAGCAAGTATACCATTAGTAGTATTAAAGGTATTCCCTTATGTAGTTACATTAATTGCATTAATTATATTCTCTAAATCTTCACAAGCACCAAAGGCTGCTGGTGAAATATTTGATGCAGGAAAAAGATAGATTTAAATTAAATAAAAGAGGCTTTTTAAAGCTTCTTTTATTTTTTTGCTTATTTTAGGAAAATTTTTATAAAAATATTATATGGAAAATTAAAGAAATATATTATAATATTTATAAAACATATAAATTGGGGATATTAAATACAAAGGGGGATTAGTTAATGAAAAAAGTAAAAATAGCCTTGTTAGGTCTAGGAAATGTAGGTAGAGGTGTATATATAATATTACATCAGAATAAAGAAGAGATTATGAGAAGATCAGGTTATGAAATTGAGATTTCTAAGATCTTAGTAAAAGATTTAAATAAAAATAGAGGTGTTGAAGTATCAGAAAATATTTTAACTACTGACTTTGACGATATATTAAATGATGACTCAATAAAACTTGTAGTTGAAGTTATGGGAGGGATAGAACCAGCTAAAGAATATATGCTAAGATCTATGGAAGCAAAAAAACATATAGTTACTGCTAATAAGATGCTACTTGCAACAGAAGGCGATGAAGTATTTGAAAAGGCTGAAGAAATGGGAGTTATGTTCCAATATGAAGCAAGTGTTGCTGGGGGAATACCTATAATTAATGGCATAAATGAAAATTTAACTGCAAATAAAGTAAATGAACTATATGGGATAGTTAATGGAACAACAAATTATATATTGAGCAAAATGGAGCTTGAACAACTAGATTTTGATTCAGTACTAGAAGAAGCTAAGGACAAAGGATATGCAGAAGCAGATCCTACATCAGATATTGAAGGATATGATGCTCAATATAAACTTGCAATTCTTGCTTCATTAGCTTTTGGAACTAAAGTTGATATTAATGATGTATATAGAGAAGGAATAACTAAGATAAAGCCAATAGATATGAAATATGCCAGTGATTTTGGAATGTCAATAAAATTACTAGCTATTGCTAAAGATGATAATGGAAGAATAGAGTTAAGGGTACATCCTACTATGATACCAGAAACTCATCCACTTGCTAATGTATATGATTCATTTAATGCAATATTTATAAATGGAAATGCTGTAGGGGATTTAATGTTCTATGGTAGAGGTGCAGGTGATTTACCAACAGGTAGTGCGGTTGTAAGTGATATAATTGCTATTTTAAGAAAAAATATAGAAGTGGAAAATCAAAATCCAATTATAAGAAATAATTTATGGGAAAAGCAAGTTAAAAATATAGATGAAGTTGAAAGTAGATATTATATAAGAGTAACTGTTGAAGACAAGCCAGGTGTATTAGGACAAATAACTACTATTTTTGGCTCCAATAGAGTAAGTTTAAAATCAGTTATTCAAAAAGGAAGAAAGTATGATGAAAGTCATGAGATAGATTTAGTTTTAATAACACATAAGACTAAAGAGGCTTTGATAAATGATTCTATAGAAAAACTATATGACTTAAGAACAGTGAAAGATATAGAAAACATAATAAGAATAGAAGATTTTAACTAAATTGTTCGTTAGAGCTTGAATGCCGTGATGCCGAAAAAATTGATTATATAATCTCCAGGAAGGAATATAATTTCACTAAGAATTTATATTATTATTTCCATAAAATCTACTAAAGCTTCGAAGCTCCTAACCG
>NZ_JAPFDR010000112.1 GCF_026168755.1 Clostridium sp.
ATGCGAATCAATATTTAAAATTTTAATAAAAAAAGAAACATTGCAATAAAAATTAGTTAGAATTAAAGTATGAAAAAAGAAACAATTCTTAAACTAATTGAATTATATTGCTATGTTTCTGCTATCTATGATAGCAGATTAGCGTGTTCAGTTCAACGTTTTAGTAATAATTGTTCGCCTAAATTTACTGATCAGGAGATAATAACAATTTATTTATGGGCAACTTTACAAAAACAATATACTAAAAAAGATGTGTACAGATACGCTATAAATCACTTAACTGAATATTTTCCAAATATTCCGAGTTATCAAGCATTTAATAATAGACTTAATAACTTGCATGAAGCTTTTAGAGAATTAACTTCAATTTTGACATCTATTTTTAAAAATGAATTTTCAAATACTATTGAAAATATAGTTGATTCTTTCCCGATAGCATTAGCTAAAGATAAAAGAGCTTACAAGGGAAAGGTTGCTAAAGAAATTTGTAATAAGGGTTATTGCTCAACTAAAGATTTTCACTATTATGGATGTAAGCTTCATGTAATTGCAAATGTAAGACCTAAAACTACACCGTATCCTGAATATGCATTGATAACAAAGGCATCAGTTCATGATTTAGAAGCAGTAAGAGAACTTTTTACTAACTTTAAAAATAGAAAAATATATGCTGATAGAGCATATTCTGATACAGAATTACAATCATTAGCTAAAGCTAATGGAACGGTTATTTTAACTCCTTATAAGAGAAAACGAGGAGAAAAAATAGTAGATTCGGCAGATGCAATAGCTTCAAGTGCTATAAGTAGACTAAGACAACCTATTGAATCATTATTTAATCAAATAGATGAAAAAGTTAAATTACAAAATGCTTCAAAAGTAAGATCACTTAATGGAGCTCTCACTCACATTTGGGGTAAACTTTCAGCTTTTATGTTAGTATTTAGTAATACTTTTTGTTTATAATTTTAAATTATATATTTAGTTATAAATAATAAATAATATCTATTTTCAGAATTTTAAAATTATTTAAATCTTGATTCACAT
>NZ_JAPFDR010000034.1 GCF_026168755.1 Clostridium sp.
TATTGTTTTTTCCAGAAAAAGAGCTAAAGCTTCGAAAGTCACTTCGTTCCCTCAGCTTCTTAACGCTCTTTTTCTTCCAAAAACAATTAAATTCTAAAACTTAATTACAATATTCCTTCCAATAATATCATTAATTTTTCTCTATCACTGGCTTTAAAGCTAAAAGATACAATTTACCGTGTTATCACCTTAAAAGTTAACGACTCTGCTATATTTTATATACCAAATTGTTAATTTTTAAATATATATTTTTTATAGCTAAAATTATAAATATACAAATTAACTATAATATCAGTAAAAGTTGTAGCAGAAAACATTAACTATAAAGATGACGTTATAAGCAAACACATGGAAAAAGAAAAAATGAAATATTAATTTGGAGGGAACATTGAAATTAAGCCGTAGAATTTAATAATTGATGGAGTAAAGTTGGCGTTAAGAAGTTTTTACTGTTTGAGCGAATAGCGAGTTTAAAAACTTTAGCAAACTTTACGGAATCAATTATATAAATTCTAGGCGAAAATTTCACAGTTCCCATAAAATAAATATTTCATTTTTTCGCTTCCACGTGACGAACAATATTATTCGTTGAATTCTGGTTTTGTTCCAAATTCTTTTTTAACTTCTGCTATTATTGAAGCTGTTTCTTCACTTGGTAGAATTTCTTCTAAATTTTGTTCGCTATCTAATATATCAAAGAATATTTCTCTATTATCAATATCAACTTTAGCACACTTAACTTTTACAGAATCACCCAATCTATAAACCTTTTTGTTTCTTTGACCTAAAAGCATTAAATGTTGTTCATCATATATATAGTAATCATCGTCTAAATCAGTTATATGAACAAGTCCTTCTATAGTATTTGGAAGTTCTACAAATATACCAAATGATGTAACTGAAGAAATAATACCTTCGAACTCTTCTCCAATTCTGTCCATCATATATTCTGCTTTCTTCAAATCATCAACTTCTCTTTCTGCCTCTTCTGCAAGTCTCTCCATTTCTGATGATTGTTTAGCTGCTATATCAACTATTGGAGCTAATCTAGTAGCTCTCTTTTCATCAATTTTACCATTTAAATATTCCTTGATTATTCTATGAATTTGTAAATCAGGATATCTTCTAATTGGTGATGTAAAGTGGCAATAGTAAGTTGCTGCTAAACCAAAATGTGATGAACACTCTGGTGTATATTTTGCCTTCATCATACTTCTTAATAAAAGTGTACTAACTACAGTTTCTTCTTTTTTACCTTTTACTTTTTCTAATACTTCTTGAAGAATTCTAGGATGTATATCTTGAGCTACCTTCATTGTATATCCTAAGTTATAAATAAAATCTCTAAACTTTTCTAATTTTTCTTCATCTGGATTTTCATGAATTCTATATACAAAAGGTAAATTAGTCCAGAACATATGCTCAGCAATAGTTTCATTACAAACAAGCATAAATTCTTCTATTATTCTATTGGCTATTTCTCTTTCATATGGCTTTATATCTATTGGTTTACCATTATCATTTAATATTATTTTGCATTCTTCAAAATCAAAATCTATAGCTCCTCTTTTCATTCTCTTTTCTCTAAGAATTAAACAAAGCTCTTCCATTGTTTTAAAGTCATCTACTAAATAATCATATTTCTTAATAAGATCTTCATCTTTATCTCTTAATATCTTAGTTACATCTGTATAAGTCATTCTTTCAGATGTTTTAATAACTGTTTCAGCTATTTCATGATCACAAACTTTTCCTTTATTATCAATAGTCATAAAACAACTTAACGCTAATCTATCAACCTTAGGATTAAGTGAACATATACCATTAGAAAGCTTCTTCGGAAGCATTGGTATAACTCTATCTATTAAATAAACAGATGTCCCTCTTTTTAATGCTTCTTTATCTAGTGGATTCTTTTCTCTTACATAATGTGTAACATCCGCAATATGCACTCCTAATCTGTATTTACCGTTATCTAATTTTTCTATAGAAACAGCATCATCAAGATCTTTTGCATCTTCACCATCTATAGTAACCATTCTAAGGTTTCTAATATCTTTTCTTCTTTTTATTTCTTTTTCTTCTATCTCTTCAGAAATTCCATCAGCATAAGCTAAAACTTTTGGTGGAAATTCCTCTGGAAGACCATGCTTCTTTATTATAGTTAAGATATCTAATCCCTTTTCTCCCTTTTTACCTAAAACCTCTTTAACTATTCCTTCTGGACTTCTCCTCTTTTCAGGCCATTTAGTTACCTCTACAATAACTACATCCCCATGTTTTGCTCCATTTTTATCTTTTTTTGAAACAAATATATCTTGATTTAATCTAGTATCTTCAGGAACTACAAATCCAAAGTTTCTACTATCTTCATATACACCAATTATTCTACTATTTGCTCTTTCAAGTACTTCTACAACTTCTCCTTCTCTTTTCTTACCATTGATATCATCTCTAGTAATTTGTACAAGCACTCTATCATTATTCATTGCACCATTAATAAATGAACTTGGAATAAATACATCTCTTTCCCCTTCTTCTTCTGGTATCAAAAATCCAAATCCCTTTTTATGTGCTTGAAGTTTACCTTTTATTAATCCTAACCTTTCAGGAACTGCAAACTTATCTTTTTTGGTTCTTACTATTGAACCCTCTAACTCCATTACTTTTAATGCTCTTTTAAAGGCCTTGTACTCATCTGGATTAATATCAAAAACTGCAACAAGTTCTTGAATATCCATTGGTCTGTATGCTTCTTCTTTCATAAAGCTAAGTAATGTTTCTTTTATTCCCATGTAATTTCCTCCGTTTAAATATATTTAACCTCATCCAATATTTTCTTATACTCACTATTTATTATACTACCACATGTAAGTTTTTTTATTCAATAAGTAGTGCTTATAATATCCTTATTATATTTTATTCAATACCATACCTTTTCAATTCATATAAATACTTTATATTATATTATTTCCATATCTTCATTTAGTAAAAACAATTAATGAAAATTTTTAAAAAAAATAGATCACCAAATATTAGTGATCTACATTATATTTTAAATTATATTTAAAACTATTGTATTTATAGCAAATAAAAGCATTGAAACTATAGTAACTTTAACTAACATTGCTTCCTTAGTTTTTGACTTATTCTTAGTAAAGAATGTTTCACTTTTACTACCTTGAATTAACCCGCTTAAAGCATCAGCTTTACTTTTTTGCATTAATATTGAAACAACAACTATTAATCCTAAAATTGCTTCCAAAACAAATAAAAAAGTTGTCATTGCTACACCTCCCATATTGTACTTTCGTGCATTTTCACTTAATTTTATCATAACATAATACTAATTATATATCAAGATTGTTTACAAATAACTCCATTCTTAACCCTACTTACTTCTCTATCATTATATTTTTATGGCACACTCTTTTGAATATATACTTACTATAATACTTATTTCTTGATATATTAATAAAAAGTACAATTAATCCACTAACTATCACAAATAAATAAAAGCTAATTCCTCTGCTTAATAGCATTGCATAATTTAAAGTATTTGCTGGAAATAAAGTTTTAAACAAAGTTAAAAAAGCAGTTTCACTACTTCCTACAGAACCTGGAAGTGGTATAGCTGATACTGCAATAAATAAAATTGATTGAAGCGAAAAAATAGTAAAAAATGAAAAACCTGATAAATTAAAGGCCCTATATACAAAAAAGGTTATACTGTGCATAAAAAATACTTGAACAAATGCTGTTAACACTACTTTTATTACAACTTTTCTATTATTATTTATAAATAATGATCCTTTTTGATATTGTTTAATTTCCTCTTTCACTACTTCTCTTAACCTTTTTTCATCTAAAAATTTTATTTTGCTAATAATTTTAAAAACTAAATCTATTATTTTATTTATAAATGACTTTGAAAATATAGCTACTAATAGAAAACAAAATATAATACAATTAGTTGCTATTCCTATAAAAATTAGTAGCTTAATTGCAGTATTAAGACTTACAATAAAATCATATTTTACTATAAATGATATTATTGCAATAGTTATAGTAGTAAATTGAAAACTTGCAAGCTCTATAAGTAATACTAACGAAGAATGTGAAAATTTAATTCCATCTTTATTCATGTAATAAACTTGCATTGGTTGGCCACCTGATGATGATGGTGTTATTGAACTAAAGAAAAAACCTATAAATGAATATTTTAATCCCTTAAAAATACTTATATCATAAGAAAATAACTTAAGCATACGTCTAATATTTATTCCTTCACAACATATAAATAAAAACATACATAGTATTCCTAAAAACACATACATAAAATTAACATTTTCTAATGATTTTAATATACTTCCTATGCTATTATCCTTAAATAAAATAAAAAATGTAATTGCAATTAAAGCTATAAAAAATATACTATTTTTCAAAATTCCCTTTGCACCTATAGTCTTATTCATAAAGTTCTCCTATCTTTAAAAATTCATATCCTTCTTTAATCCATATAGGTATTGTTTTCTCTAAAGCCTCTATAGTTCTTCTAGGTGCTTCATTTTCACCCCTTCCATCATGAAGACAAATAATACTTTTATTTTTTGATTGTATTATTAATCTATTTGATATCTCATCTGATGTTATATCTGCTTTCCAATCTCCTATAATTACATCCCAAAGTACTAACTTCAAATTATATTTTTTTAAATTTATAATAGTTGATAAATTAAGATGTCCCCATGGTGGTCTAAAAAATTTTATATTAATATTTAATTTCCTCATTATATTTAAGCTTTCTTTAAAATCATTACTTGTGTATACTGGTCCATTTAAAAGAGCATTTTTGTGTTCTAAAGAGTGAAGTCCTATAGTATGTCCCTCTTCTTCCATTCGTTTTATAATTTCACAATTTTCTTTGGCAAATTTAGCTACAACAAAAAATGTTGCCTTTATATTATATTTTTTAAGTAAATCTAATAGTTCAACTGTATATTTCTTATCAGGTCCATCATCAAAAGTTAATGATAAAAACTTCTTTTCCTCTAAATCCTTAATAATTGGAGTTCCTTTAAACTTATAGTAAATAGTTGGAATAATGCTATATGATAATATTAAAATTCCTATTATACCTATCATTATCATTCTTATGCCTCCTTATTGAAGTGATTTATAACACTTAATATTTCTTCTTGATTTATATTTTCCTTAATCTTCTTCATATTGCTTTTCATCTTTGAAATAGTCTTATCATCATTTATAAGTGATAAAATATCATTAACTATATCATTTTCTTTATTCCAAACTACTTGTCCAATTTTTCTTTTTTCTATAAATTTAGCGTTCTTAACTTCCTGAAGCAAAAATGGATTAACTACATAAATAGGTGTCTCACTATAAATTGCCTCAAATAAAGTTATTCCTCCAGATTTAGATATAATTAAATCTGATTTTTTCATATAAAAATCTATCTTATTTGTATATCCTAAAACCTCAATATTTTTATACTTACTTTTTAATTGTTCAAACATTTTTTTATTATTTCCTGTTATCACAGTTGTTTTTATATTTTCTTTATTATTTAATTCTTCAAATAAATTTTTATTAAATGAAATTAATCCTAAACCGCCACCCATAATTAGAATCTGTTTTGATTTCTCTTTATCAAATTTTATAATATTATTTTTAAAACCTTGTTTAACTGGAATTCCACTAACTACTATTTTCTTTTCATCAATACCTTTATCAATTAAACTTTTCTTTATACTTGTATCACCAACAAAATAAAAATCTGTATTCTTATGAATCCATTCACTATGGCTAGAAATATCAGTTATAAATGTAATTAAAGGAATATTAGATTTCTTTAATGTTTTATATTTAGAAATATATTGAGAGCTTATAGGTAAAGTTGAAATAACTACATCAGGATTAAACTCTAAAAATAATCTATCTAATCCTTTTATAAAAAAATAATTAAATGTTTTTATATTATTATCCTCATTATTCACATTTACAAAATTATATAAGTTTGCCCACTTAGTAACTAATGTATTGAAACCTTTATAAACAATCTTACTAGCTTTTGGCATTAAGTAATCCAATATATCAACTACATTAATTTCTACACTAGATTCCTTATTAATTATTTCTTGTTTTATCGCTTCTGATACTGAATAATGCCCCATTCCAAATTTTCCTGTTAAAATCAATACTTTCATAATATTTCTCTCCAATATTTGTTTTCTATACTTTTATTATAAAAAGCAAATATTAAGATTTATTTAGATCAAATCTTAATATTTGCTTATATAAATTCATGAATTTATTAAAATTTTATTAACATTTAATATTATTTTTGCTTAAAATTCTTTTTTAATTAAGATTTATAAATTAATTTTAGCTAATGAATAATATCTTTCATATCGATTAATCTTTCATTTTAATTACAATTTTGTAATTAAAAAAATATAGCAAATAGCCTATAAACTTGCTATTTGCCAACTTAATTATTATTCTTTTATATTAAAGAAAGCTTTCTTTCCTCTATATTCTGCTACATCATCAAGTTCTTCTGATATTCTAATTAATTGATTATACTTAGCAACTCTTTCAGATCTTGCTGGAGCACCAGTCTTAATTTGACCTGCATTAACAGCAACAACTAAATCAGCTATAGTAGTATCTTCAGTTTCACCACTTCTATGAGAAATAACTGCTGTATAACCTGCTCTATTAGCCATTTCGATAGCATTTAAAGTTTCTGTTAAAGTACCAATTTGATTTAATTTAATAAGAATTGAGTTAGCAACTCCTCTATAAATTCCATCTTCCAATCTTTGAGTATTAGTTACAAATAAGTCATCACCAACTAATTGAACTCTCTTACCTAATCTATCAGTTAGTAACTTCCAACCTTCCCAGTCTTCTTCTGCCATACCATCTTCAATTGAGATAATAGGATATTTATTTACCCAATCTTCGAAGAAGTCAACCATTTCAGCAGCAGTTAAAGTCTTTCCTTCATGTTCTAATACATACTTACCATCTTTATAATATTCAGATGAAGCTGCATCTATTGCTATGAATATATCTTTTCCTGGTTCATATCCAGCCTTTTTAATTGCTTCTAATATAACTTCAATAGCCTCTGCATTACTCTTTAAGTTAGGAGCAAATCCACCTTCATCTCCAACACCTGTTGAGTATCCTTTTTCATTTAAAGTTTTCTTTAATGCATGATAAACTTCTGCACAAGCTTGAACTGCTTTATCAAAGTTATCAAATCCTACTGGCATAACCATAAATTCTTGAAGATCAACTGAGTTATCAGCATGTGAACCACCATTTATTATGTTCATCATTGGAACTGGCAATACTTTTGCATTTACTCCACCTACATATTGATATAAAGGTAATCCTAAGTAATTAGCAGCTGCTTGTGCTACTGCTAAAGAAACACCTAGTATAGCATTAGCTCCTAATTTTCCTTTATTGTTACTTCCATCAAGCTCTATTAACATTTTATCAATATATGTTTGATCAAAAACATTGCATCCTATTAATTCTTCAGCTATTGTGTCATTAACATTTTCAACAGCCTTTAAAACACCTTTTCCCATATAATAGTCTTTATTTCCATCTCTTAATTCAACAGCTTCATAAATACCAGTTGATGCTCCTGATGGTACTGCCGCTCTTCCCATTGTTCCATCTTCTAAATATACTTCTACTTCTACTGTTGGAAAACATCTAGAGTCTAATATTTGTCTTGCTACAACATCTACAATTTCAACAAAATTTTTCATTTCATATCCTCCTTATTTTTAACATTAAATGAAATATTTTATTCCAAAATCTAATATCTACCCATTTATTTTTTACATCGGCAAGAAATAATATTCTATTTTTTTAATAATTTATTTAATTGCAAAACATAAAAGCCAAAAGCTTACCAATATAATTTCTATAAATTATTAGCCCTTGACTTTTATATTTAATACCATAATTATTTTAATATTCCTTTGCATAATATTGGTTAATTTTATGCTCCCATTCCGAACCTCTTCTTTTATCTATTATATAAATTCCCCTCAAAAATTCCTCTAAAACATCTATTCCGTCAAGTCCCTTCATTAAATGTCTTGGATAATCAACTTTTCGTCTATAACATTGCTTTGGATCAATAACCATTAATCTCTCATTCTTATTAACATATATATCTCTACATCTTGCATCCAATTTTGTAAACTTTAAAGACTTAAATTCGTTAATTAATCTGTATAAATTATATATAAGTTGCTGACTTAATCCATTTTCTTTTATATAGTCGTCCAATCTTGTACCATTAACCATATCTCTTAATATATAGTAATCTCCATTTTTATATATCCTAGGAAAATATTTCGATTTTTTTACTCTATATAATATCTCTGCTTCACTTTTACAAACATTTTTGTCCGTAAATATCTTTATAGCTCTATTCCCAGGTACTTCATAAACAATTCCATTATGTCCTTCACCTAATAGCTTAGCTTCTTTAAATAGATTTTCTATATCCTTATCGAAGTTCGCTGAATATGCATATGTTCTAGCCATTATAACCTACCTTTATTAATATTTGTACTATTATATTAACTATACTATGCATTTATAACAATTAATGATTGTTTATAATTATACACAAAAAGAAAGACTTATTACATTTATGCAATAAATCTTTCTTTAACTCTAGTTTTCACTAATTAAAATCCATTATTTGATGATACTTCTTTAATCCAAGTACCTGATTTCTTTATTGTCTTTTTTTGAGTAGCTAAATCTACTGAGATATAACCATATCTATTCTTATATGCATTGCACCAAGACCAACAATCTATTGGTGTCCATGAATGATATCCAAAACAATTTGATCCTTCTACTATTCCCTTGTGTAAATATTGTAAATGTTCTTCAAAGAATTCTATTCTATAATCATCTTGTATTGAACCATCTTCACCTATATATTTTTCTTCTCCTTCAACACCCATTCCATTTTCAGAAATATACCATGGAATATTATTATAATTATCTCTGATATTTATTGCAATATCATACATTGCTTGAGGATATATCTCCCATCCTCTATATGGATTCATCCTTTTTCCTGGCATATCATAATAATCAAAATACTTCTCAGGCATCCATCCTTTACTATTATCAACTTCTGATTCTTTTGCTTTTACTCTTCTTGGTTGATAATAATTAACTCCTAAGAAATCTATAGTATTATCTTTTATAATTTGTAATTCTTCCTCTGTACTTTCCCATAAAATCTTATCTTCTTTTAAAAGATCAATTAAAAGACTTGGGAATTGCCCCTTTACTGCTGGATCTAAGAAAGAATAATTGAATATTGTATCAACAACCTTTGATGAGTGTAAATCCTCCTCGCTATTACTTCTTGGATAAGCTGGAGTTAAATTAAGTACTATACCTATTTTCCCATCATTTTCTGTACATCCTAATTCCTTAAATTTCTTAATAGCTTTAGCTGATGCTAAATTTATATTATACATAGCTTGTACAGCTTTTTTTCCATCTACTAATTTCGGATAATGGAACTCATATAAATATTGACCTTCTATAACTACCATTGGCTCATTAAATGTTGTCCAATATTTTACTCTATCGCTAAATAACTTAAATGCTGTTTCTGCAAACTTTACAAATAATTCAACAACATGCTTTGAAGTCCATCCACCATATTTATCATATAATTCAACTGGTAAATCAAAATGATGTAAATTCATTACTGGAATCATCCCATTTTTTATAGTTTCATCTATAACATCATTATAAAATCTTATTCCATCTTCATCAGGCTCTCCGGTTTCTAAATCTTTAATAAGTCTTGTCCATTGTATTGATGTTCTAAAACTATTTAAGCCAATTTCTTTTAGCATAGCTAAATCTTCTTTATAACTATTATAAAAATTAGAAGTTACTTCTGGTCCTACCCTATCAAAAAAAACTTCTGGTTCTATTTCATACCAATAATCAAATACGCTTTTATGCGGTTTATTAAATGTTCCCTCACTTTGTGGACCTGATGTTGCTGAACCCCACCAAAAATTTTTTGGGAATATATATTTTTTATTCATAATTACCTCCTAAAATTCCAAGTTCCTCTTACAATTAAATTATATATATCTTTTTATAACATGTCTATACTTTTTAAGCTATTATAATTACTTTTGTATATTTTTACAAACTTATCCATATAAACTATAAAATATACTAAATAAAAATAAGTCATTAAACCCAAATAAAATTAACTTTGATTTAATGACTTATTTTTATATAACTGTTATTGTTTTAAATTCATATTTATCATATCTATGTCTTGCAAAAGAATACTCAAAAGCTCTTCCATTTTCTAAATAGGCAACTCTTTCAACTTCAATAACTGGCTCATATTCATTTAAATTTAATGATTCTCTATCAAGCTCTGTACTTTTATCAGCCCTTATAGTAGAATGTGCACTTTGAATTTTTAAGCCTAACTTATCTTTAATATAATTATATATTGATCCTTCTAAATCTGACATTTTTATACCTGGAATAACATTTATAGGCATATATGTCTTTTCTATAACTAAAGCCTCATTATCAACATATCTAACTCTATGTATAAAATATACAAAGTCACCCTCTTCTATCTTTAAATTATTTGCTACTTCTAAATCTGATGGAACAACTTTAAATTCTAAAATCTTACTAGTAACTTTATGTCCTAAATTATTATTTGTTAATCCAGAAAATTGCTTTTTATCTATTATTCCGTGTATTTCTTTCTCTGTGATGTCTTTAATAAAAGTACCTGAACCTCTCCTCTTCACTATCAAACCTTCAGATACTAATAAATCCAATGCCTTTTTTACAGTCATTTTACTTACATCATATTTATCACATAGCTCTTTCTCAAATGGCAACCTTTCATTAGGTTTATATACTCCATTAAGTATATCTTCTCTTATATCCATTGCAATTATCTCGTACTTATTCACTAAAACACCTTCTTTCTATATTAGATTTATATATTATAACATAAAGTCGGCCTAAGCCGACTTTATAATACCAACTATTATCCAATTTAATACATTTACCTTAAGCATATGATTTTGACCTTGTTGAATTTTTTCTTTAATTATAGTACTCTCTGATTCCATTATTTATATTTTAGAATTCCTCATTATTAATTAATACTATTGGATTTATATCACTTCCATATATATCATTTCTAGACAAAAGATATTTTTTTACATCTTCTCTGCTAGAAAACTTAGATATTTGAAATGGGTCCATAGGTGAAAATTTTTCAAGTACCACATATTCATCATCATTTTCTATCATAACTACAGAATGTCCAACAAACATCTTATTTTCAACTTCATCATTTATATATATATTTATTAATGAAACCTTACCTTGATTATCTATTTTAACTTCTCTTTTATTTAACTCTTCTTTAATTAACTTTACTATCTCATCTGTGTCTTTTACATTTCCTATATCTACAGGATTAAATAAATTTATATATTTTTTCTTATCTTCATCTGTAAAACTAATTATAGGATTATTGTTAATAGCCTCAATATCAAATATTAAATAATTATCTGGTTGAATCTCTCCTTTAGTTGAAACAAACTCTTTAAATAACTCAAATGATGCTAATCTACAATTTATTTCACCTAAAATACTTCCATCTTCCGAAATTTTATCTTTTAATATAATTGAATTATATAATCCATTTATTGAATCTATAGTTACAAAGTCTTCTTTTAATAAACTTTTATCTTTAACTCTTTCATTAAAATCATTAATATAGTTTATATATCTACCTGCATTCTCCTCATTTATATTATTATTAATAAGTAAAGTCTTCACTTCGCCCTGCATTTCTTTACTTGTTATATTAGAAAGTATTACTGGAACTTTTTCAACTTGATTTTCTATTGAAATATTATTATCTTCTTTTAAATTATTTTTACCTTCACCACAACTTATCATTACACTTCCAATAACTAATGCTAAAGCTATTGCACTAAATTTTTTCTTCATAACTTTTACCTCCATTATTTAGCTACGATTATATTATAATTTAGAAATTCAAAATTGTAGTTACAAAACTATTACAATTATCCTTCAAAACATCAAACTTTATTCTATAAACTATATCTTACTTATATTGGTATATATTTACCGTAAAACTTTTACAAAAATATAGAGCTAGCACAAACTTTATCTGAACCGCCCTATTCATTAATATAATATATTATATTAATTTATGTTTCTGTAAAAAGTTATATAATGCACCTAATTTATTTGCATCATTTCCATATTTACAAATTCTAACTATTGGTCTTACTGTTGCATCCGGATTAAAACTCATAGTTTCATCTATCTTTTTATTTACTTCATCTAAAAATCCTTTTCTTTCACAAATGGCTCCACCTAAAACTATAACTTCTGGATCATAAGTATATTGAATATTAAATATACCTATTGCCATATATCTAAAAAATTTATTTACTTCTTCTATTGCAACTTCATCTCCACTATCATATAATTTAAAAGCTTTTACTCCATTAAACTCTTTTATATCTATATTTTTTCTCTTTGCAATAGATTTTGCTAATGCAAAAGTTGAACCCGCTCTACTCCAAGATAAGTATCTTTGATTATTAACATCTATATCTACTAAACAATAACCAAATTCTCCACCATGCTTATGTACACCAGAATGTATTTTTTTATCTTTAACCAATGCTCCACCTATTCCTGTGCCACAAACCACAAAAGCACTGTCCTTTTCCCCCTTAGCTGCACCAAGCCAACATTCTCCTAAAGCTGCACAATTAGCATCATTTTCAATTTCAACTGGTAGTCCTGTCATTTCATTTAATATAGTTTTAAAATTTGGACCATGTATATATGGTAATGCACTTACTCCACCAATAACTCCACTTTCATTATCAACAGCTCCAGGTGCACTTAATGCAATTCCTTGTAGATTATATTCATTTTTTAATTCATTTACTTTTCCTGCTAATCTTTCAAAAAACTCTTCTATAGTTTCAGCAATTTCTATTTTTTCACTAATAAGTATATCTCCTTTTTCAGTAATTACAGACCACTTTATAGCAGATCCCCCTATATCAAAAACCATATAATTATTCATATATTCCTCCCCTTTATAAAAACATTATTAATAACTAGTATATATATCTAATATTTTATTGTCTATAACTTATATTATAAGTTATATAATATTTATATTAAAATTAGTTACTATTGCTTACTTTTTATCAGTTAATTTACTAATTATTATTTTAATTATATATATTTTTGTAAAAAAATAAACTGTATGGCTAGCTAATATAATTGCTAATCTAACATACAGTTTATTTTATATCTATCTATTTTTTCCTAAGTATACAACTGCTAAAACTCCAGGTCCAGCATGTGCTCCAACAACATTACCAACATAATTTATAATTATATCTTTTAACTTAACTTCTTGTAATATTATATCTCTTAATGATTCAGCATCTTCTAGGCAATCTCCGTGACATATATATATTACTTCATTTTCATCATTTATAATTCTTTCTCTTACTTCATTAGCTAAGAATTTTAACGCCTTCTTTTTACCTTTTATTTTTTCCCCTTGTACTAACTTTCCTTCATCATCTATATATGCACTTGGTTTAATATTTAAAAGACCTCCTATAGCCGCTGTAGCCCCTGATATACGTCCACCTCTTTTTAAATGATTTAAATCATCTATTAATATTGAATGTATTATCTTTCTTTTGTTATCCTCAAGCCATTGTACTATTTCTTCCATACTTGCACCATTATCTCTCATTTCACAAGCTTTTAAAACTAATAGACCTTGTCCCATTGAAACACTTAAAGAATCAACTAATTCAATTTTGGCTTCTGGATATTCTTCCAATATATTATTTCTTGCTATATTGGCACTATTAAAAGTACCACTTAGTGCTGAAGATATTGTTATGCAAATTATAGAATCTCCATTTTTTACATGTTTTATAAACTCTTCTTCAAATTCATGTGCATTCACTTGAGATGTTGTAGGTGTCGCTCCTTCTCTCATCTGTCTATAAAAATCTTTATAGCTTAATGTCTTTCCTAAGTCATCTTTTATTACTTCATCATTTAAATTTAATACTAATGAAATTAATCCTATATTATTTTTATCTATATATTCTCTTTTTAAATCGCATGCTGAATCTGTTATTATTTTTATTCCCATATCTTTTCATCCTCCACTAACTTTATACATAGTTGTGTTTTTGTTTTGTAATGAAATTATATATACAAATATTAATTTTGTCAAATGTTTTGATAATCAAATATTATACCTTTTAAATTTAATTGTTGGATTAAATAGCAAAAAGAGAGGGTTTACCCCTCTCTTATAATACTATTTTATTAATGATTCACCTGTCATTTCAGTAGGAACATCTAATCCCATTACTGTTAACATTGTTGGTGCTATATCAGCTAACTTACCGTCTTTTAAAGATTTACCTTCTGTATGGTTAGATACCCATACAAATGGAACTGGATCAGTTGTGTGAGCTGTAAATGGATTTCCTGTTTCAGCATCAATCATAGTTTCAGCATTTCCGTGGTCAGCAGTAATAAATACTGTTCCATCTAATTCTAAAACTTTATCAACTACTCTTCCTAAGCATGTATCTACGGCTTCAACAGCAGCTTTAGCAGCTTCTAAAACTCCAGTATGTCCAACCATATCTGGATTAGCATAGTTTAATATAACCATGTCATATTTTCCTGAATCTAATCTATTGATTAATTCATCAGTTAATTCTGGTGCGCTCATTTCTGGTTTTAAGTCATAAGTTGCAACCTTTGGAGATGCAATAAGAGCTCTATCTTCACCTTCATTTTCTTTTTCAACACCACCGTTGAAGAAGAATGTAACGTGAGCATACTTTTCTGTTTCTGCTATTCTTAATTGATTTAATCCCTTAGAAGCAACATATTCACCTAAAGTATTAGTAATTGCTTCTGGTCTGTAAGCAACTTCAACACCTTCTAAAGTCTTATCGTATTGAGTCATTGTTACAAATACTAAATCTAAAGTTTCTCTTTCAAATCCTGCAAATTCTTTATCGTTTATAGCTCTAGTTATTTCTCTAGCTCTATCAGGTCTGAAGTTAAAGAATACTACTGAATCTCCATTCTTTATTGTTCCAGTTGGAGCTCCATTTTCTTCAATAACGCATGGTAATACGAACTCATCTGATTTATTATCAGCATAAGATTTTTCCATACATTCAACAGCAGATGTAGCAGTCTCACCTTTTCCAAGTACCATTGCATCGTAAGCTAATTGTACTCTTTCCCATCTGTTATCTCTATCCATTGCATAGTATCTTCCTGAAATAGTAGCAATCTTACCTACTCCGATTTCAGCCATGTAGTTTTCTAATTCAACTACGAAATCTTTTCCTGAACCTGGAGCAACGTCTCTACCATCCATGAAACAGTGAACATATACGTTCTTAACTTCTTGCTCTTTAGCTAATTTTAATAATCCTTTTAAATGATCTATATGAGAGTGAACTCCACCGTTAGATAATAATCCCATTAAGTGTAATGCTGAATTATCTTTCTTAGCATTTTCCATAGCTTTTAATAAAGCTTCGTTCTTAAAGAATCCACCTTCGTTTATTTCCTTAGTTATTCTAGTTAATTCTTGATATATAATTCTTCCTGCACCAATATTTAAATGTCCAACTTCTGAGTTACCCATTTGTCCATCTGGTAATCCAACAAACATACCACTTGCTTGTAATTGTGAGTGAGGATAGTTTGCAACTAATCTATCATAATTTGGTTTCTTTGCAGCAGCAACTGCATTTCCTTCGCTCTCTGGAGCTATTCCAAATCCATCTAATATCATTAACATTACAGGTTTCTTCGCCATAATTCCCTCCAAATATATATACATACTTTTTTAGTTTCAAAAAGAGTGATAACTTTGTGAGTTTCATTATGCAATTAAAGTGTATTGAACCTCACTCGTCATTAGTATCTTTAATTGAACCATGTTTATTATACTATAATTATAATTACTAAACAATATAGTTAGATTTTTGTAAACGATTGTCTAAAAAATTTTCTGATAATTTATTTTTTGCTAAATACCCCAAAAATATTTAATTATTTATCAAATATAAAAAAAGATTAGCAAATTTACTCATCTACTAATCTATATCCAACTCCAACTTCAGTTAATAAAAATCTTGGGTTTGCTGGTTCTTTTTCAATCTTTCTTCTTATATTAGCCATAAAAACTCTTAATGATTGATTTTCTCCTCCAACTACTCCCCCCCAGACTTCTTTAATAATATAGTTATGTGTTAATACCTTGCCAGCATGTCTTACTAATAAAGAAAATATTTTAAACTCAATCGGTGTAAAATGTACTTCTTCTCCATTAAGAAATATTCTTCTTTTTTCTAAGTCAACTTCAAGTCCACCAACATTATATTCGTTAACTTCTTCTATCATATCCTTACTTCTATTTATTCTTCTAAGTAAAACTCTGACTCTTGCAAGTAGTTCCCCCATACTAAATGGCTTTGATAAATAATCATCAGCACCTAAATCTAATGCTTCTATTTTATCTCTATCTTGACCTCTAGCTGATACTACAATTATTGGCACTTCCTTAAATTGTCTGACCTTACGTATAATTTCAATGCCATCCATATCAGGTAATCCTAAATCTAAAACTATGAGTTCTGGATTATAAGACATAAATAAAGCCAAAGCATCATTGCCATTTGAACTTTCTAAAACCTTATACCCCTGTGTTGTTAATGAAATCTTCATAAAATTTCTTATAGCTTTTTCATCTTCAACTACTAAAATCATAACATTATTATTCATTGCTATCTCCTATAAATAAATTTACTTCTCTAAGTAAAATAAATAGTTAATTTTCTTTTTAAAATTTTAATTTAAAGGTAGATTAAATATAAATCTAGCTCCACATTCTTTATTGTTTTTTACAAATATCTCTCCTCCATGTGCTAAAACAATTGACCTACATATTGATAACCCTAATCCAACACCTCTTCTAGAGTCTGCATTATTTTTATTTCCTTTATAAAAAATTTCAAATATATGATTAATATCTTCTTTATTTATTCCAGGTCCATTATCACTTATCTCAAAATACACACTATTTTTTTTACTATAAATCTTTATATTAATCTCTGATTGCCCTGGTGTATATTTTATAGCATTGTCAACTAAATTTATTATAACTTGTTCTATAAGTTTTCCATCCATAGGTACAAATAGAACCTCTTTAGGCATATCTATACTTAATTTATGATTGTTTAACCTACTTTTTAAATGCTGAATTGATTCTGATACTATCTCCTCAACTATTTCTTGTGATTTTTTAATTTCTAATTTTCCACTTTCAATCCTAGTCATACTCAATAAGTTTTCAACAAGTCTTATTAACCATTCTGAGTCATAATTAATTTCCTTTACAAGCTCAAGTATAGTATCACCTGTTAATTCATTAAATGAAGATAAAATTAAACTACTAGATCCCTCTATGCCTGTTAATGGAGTTCTTAAATCATGAGATATAGCCCTTAGCAAATTACCTCTTAATTGCTCTCTTTCAAATTCTAACTTTGTTTCTTCTTTTTCTCTAACTAATTCTACTCTATCTAAAGCTAATGACATTTGTGCAACTACTGCATCCATTAAACTAATATCATCTTTATCAATATCTTCATCTCCCCAAAAAACTCCAATAACTCCAAATACCTTTTCCTTAACTATAATAGGCATATAATAAACTTCACTACCATTATGTGTATCAGTTCCTCTTCCTGCATTTTTTCTATTATTTAATACCCAATAAGCTATTTCAAAGTTTTTATCTCCTTTTAATTTATCTTGATTAAAGTTTGTATTTATATTTTTTATAATATAGTTTCCTGTTAATATTCCATCTTTAGCTTCATAGCATATAATATCTCTTCTTAACCCTTGTGAAAGATGATTAACTCCTGTGCTAATTATCCTTTCTTCACTTGATAAATTAATAAAACTTCTACTTATCTCATATAACATTTGTGCTGCTTCTTCTCTTTTTTCAAACATATCAGACTGCTCTTTAATTCTAGTTGTTAATGTTGATGTTATAGTTGCAACTAAAATAAAGAAAGGAAATGTAACTAAATAAGTAGGATCATCAAATCCTAATGTTAATTTAGGTTTTGTAAATAAAAGGTTAAAAATAAAAACATTTATAAAGGCAAATATTACACCTATAGCATATCCCTTTGTATTAACCGAAATAAATAATATAGCTAAAATATATACTAATAATATATTTGCTTCTGCAAACCCTAAGTAATTTATTATTATAGAAATTGTTGAAGCTATTATCGAAAAAGCAATCCCTATTAGTACATCATTTTTAGTAAATACTACTTTCTCTTTTATACTGCTAGTATTGGTCATATTAAATGATAACTTTTTATCAGTCCTTGACTCTATCCAAGTTGGAATTACATGAACCTCTATATATTTTACCTTTTCTATTAATTTATCTACTATATCTTTTCTATTTACTCTTAATAAAGCTTTTTTTCTTAAGACATTTCTTCCAATTATTATCTTAGTTATATTTCTATAATTGCAAAATTTAATTATAGTATCTATAACATTATCACCATGAACTATTTCTACAATTCCGCCTAACCTTTCAGCTAATTTTATATGATCCTTTAATCTCTTTTTTTCTTGTGTCGTCATATTCTTAGAATTTAAATTACCTACATATAGTGCTATCCATTCTGTTTTATATGATGCTGCCATTCTTGAAGTTGCTCTTATTACCTTTGCCGAAGAAGGCGATGCACTTATACAAGCAACTATCTTCTCCTTAGTAGGTAATATATTTATATTACCCTTTGATAATCTTGAAATTTGAACAACACTATTAACTGTATCAGCTGTTTTTCTTAAAGATAACTCTCTTAATGCTTTTAAGTTATCATCAGTGAAAAAATTGCTCTTTGCCTTATCAACATTTTCCTTTTTATATATTTTTCCTTCATCAAATCTTGCTTTTAAATCATCTGTTGCTATATCAATAAGTTCTATCTTCTCAGCTTTATCAACTATATAATCTGGAACTGTTTCTTTTACAAATATCCCTGTAATACTAGCTATAACATCATTTAAACTTTCCAGATGTTGAACATTTAATGTAGTATAAACATTTATACCAGCCTCTAAAAGTTCCTCTATATCTTGCCACCTCTTGCCATGTCTAAAATTAGGTGGATTAGTATGAGGTAGTTCATCCAATAATAGAACCTCTGGATTTCTTTGCAATGCAGAATTAAGGTCAAATTCTTGAATAATTACACCTTTATATTCCACTCTTCGTGTTGGTAAAACTTCTAGTCCATCAATTAATGCTAATGTATCTTTTCTTGTATGTCTTTCTATATATCCTACTACTACATCAGTATTATTCCTTTTTAATTCATGTGCTTCTTGAAGCATAGCATAGGTTTTTCCAACTCCCGCTGCATATCCAAAAAAAACTTTTAACTTTCCTCTTTTTAAATATATTTCTTCATCTTTAACTTTTTTTAATAACTGCCTAGAATCTGGTCTATTATCTACTTCCATCATGATTATCACCCCAGCTAAGAAATACTTATTTTCTATCTATCAAATTCTCTTTTAAAAATAAATTAATAATATCCCCAATAAAACTATTAAGGATATTATAATCATAATTTACTCTCTTTTCCATTAATTTTTATTCTTGAATTTCATCTAATCTTAAATTTAATTCAACTACATTAACATAAGTTTCTCCAAAGAATCCTAAAACTCTTTTTTGCTTTAGTTCATCTACTATACTTTGTACATCTTCTTCACTCATATTTCTTGCTTCTGCAACTCTCTTTACTTGATATTCAGCAGCTGCTAATGATATATCTGGATCTAAACCACTACCTGAAGCTGTTACTAAATCTACTGGTATTTCTTCATCTGTTCCATTATATTTTTGTAACTCTTCAACTCGTTTTGCTATAATTTCTTCTAATTCATCTCCTGCTGGTGTCTTATTAGAACCAGCTCCCCCAACTCCATTATAAGAGTAATCTACTGTTGCTGATGGTCTTCCCCAGAAATATTCTGGAGAGGTAAAGTTTTGTCCTATAAGCTTTGATGCCACTACTTCTCCATCTTTTACTATTAAACTTCCATTAGCTTTATCTTTAAAAAATGTTTGAGCACATACAGTTATAAAAGTTGGATATATAATTCCTACAATTAATGTAAATATCAATAAAACACCTAAAGACTTTTTAAATATTTTCCACATAATGTATCCCCCTAAAATATACCTAAAAGATTTATTATAATATCAATTAACTTTATTGCTATAAATGGTATTATCATTCCGCCCAATCCATAAACTAATAAATTCTTCTTTAAAAGCTTATGTGCTGGTGCTTCAGAGTACTTAACTCCCTTTAATGAAAGTGGTATTAATGCTACAATAATTAATGCATTATAAATAACTGCTGATAAAATAGCACTTTCTGGACTAGATAATCTCATAATATTAAGTTTATCTAATACTGGAAATATACTCATAAATAATGGTGGTATTATAGCAAAATACTTAGCTACATCATTTGCAATACTAAATGTTGTAAGAGCTCCTCTTGTCATTAATAATTGCTTGCCTATTTTAACAATTTCAATTAACTTAGTTGGACTTGAGTCTAAATCCACCATGTTACCAGCTTCTTTAGCAGCTTGTGTTCCTGAATTCATTGCTACTGCTACATCTGCTTGCGCAAGTGCTGGAGCATCATTTGTACCATCACCAGTCATTGCAACTATGTGCCCAGCTTGTTGATATTCAACAATTAAATTAAGCTTAGCTTCTGGAGTAGCTTCTGCTAAATAAGTGTCAACTCCTGCTTCTGCTGCTATAGCTGCTGCAGTTAATGGATTATCTCCAGTAATCATTACTGTCTTAATTCCCATCTCTCTCAAATCACTAAATTTCTCTTTAACACCTGATTTAATAACATCCTTTAAATATACAACCCCCAAAACCCTTTCATTCTCAACAACAACTAAAGGAGTTCCACCTTTTCTAGATATTCCTTTAACTATAACATTACATTCATTTGGATATTCTCCGCCTAAATTTTTGACATATTCCTTAATTGCTGATTCTGATCCTTTTCTTATTGTTCTATTTTTATAATTCATACCACTCATCTTTGTTCTTGCTGTAAATGGTACAAATTCACCTTCTTCATTTCCCTCTTCCTTAAAGCTATATTGACTTTTAGCTAATTCTACTATACTTTTACCTTCTGGTGTTTTATCTGCTAATGAACTTAATGCTGCTACTTCAGCTAACTCTTCTACTGATATATTTTCTAATGGTATAAATTCCGCTGCTTGTCTATTCCCTAAAGTTATCGTTCCTGTTTTATCTAGTAACAATACATCTACATCTCCAGCCGCTTCTATAGCTCTACCTGAAGTAGCTAAAACATTAGCGCTAGTTAATCTGCTCATTCCCGCTATTCCAATTGAAGATAATAATGCTCCAATTGTTGTAGGTGCTAGGCAAACTAATAATGCAATTAATGAAAGTATTGATATTGATTCACCTACTCCATTTAACTTAACTGCAAAATCACCAAATACATAAAGTGTTGATGTTATTACTAAAAATATTATTGTTAATGCTACTAATAATATTTGAAGTGCAATTTCATTAGGTGTCTTCTTCCTTGAAGCTCCTTCAACCATAGAAATCATTTTATCTAAAAAACTTTCTCCACTACCTGCTGTAACCTTCATTATTATCCAGTCTGAAACAACAGTTGTTCCACCAGTTACAGAACTTCTATCTCCACCATCTTCTCTTATAACCGGTGCACTTTCTCCTGTTATAGCACTTTCATCTACTGATGCTATCCCCTCAATAACTTCTCCATCTGCTGGTATTTGTTCTCCAGCTTTAACTAATACAATATCACCCTTTACTAAATCAGAAGACTTAACTACATCTCCAACCCTATCAACTATATCCCTTAACCTTCTACACATTACATCTTTTTTTGCTGCTCTTAATGATTCTGCTTGTGCCTTTCCCCTACCTTCTGCAATTGCTTCAGCAAAGTTTGCAAATAAAACTGTAAACCAAAGAAATAATGTTATTAAAAAAGTAAAGAATCTATCATTACTTTCATTATCTTTAAAGAAAGATGCTAAAAAAATAACTGTTGTTAGCATCGAACCTATATATACTACAAACATTACCGGATTTCTATACTGTACACTTGGTGATAACTTTTTAAAAGATTCTTTAAGTGCATCTTTCATTATATTACTATCCATAAAAGCTTGTTTCTTTTTACTCATAGCAAATTCCCTCTTTCTTTTACATTATACTAAAATAACATTTGTAAATGTTCTACTATTGGCCCCAAAGCTAATGCTGGAAAGAAGCTTAATGCTCCTATCATTAATACAACAATTATTAATAATGTTACAAATACCCCATTATTTGTTGCTAATGTACCTGAAGAACTTGGTATATATTTTTTAGACGCTAATGAGCCTGCTATTGCAAGAACTAATAATATTGGTATAAACCTAGCCAATATCATTGCTATTCCCAATAAAATATTTAATGGAACTGTATTCGCTCCAAATCCAGCAAATGCACTACCATTATTATTACCTACCGAAGAAAGTGCATATAAAATTTCTGAGAATCCATGGGCTCCTCCATTGTTTAGACTCTCTTGTATTCCAGGTATTACACATACTATAGCCGTACCTATAACTACTATTAATGGTGTAGTTATTACTGCTAATGATGCCATTTTCATTTCAAAAGGTTCTATTTTCTTACCTAAATACTCTGGCGTTCTCCCTACCATAAGACCTGAAATAAATACTGTCATAATCACAAATGCTAACATTCCATATAATCCTGAACCAACTCCACCGAATATTACTTCACCTAATTGCATTAATAACATTATTATTCCTCCACCTAATGGGGTATAAGAATCATGCATTGAATTTACTGATCCGTTTGAAGCTGCTGTTGTTGTAACAGCCCAGAAAGATGAACTTGCTATACCAAATCTAACCTCTTTTCCTTCCATATTACCTCCAGATTGCGCATCTGAATAACTAATATCAACTATTCCATTTTGTTCAATTTGAGGTGTAGCCTTTTGCTCTAAAACTCCAACGCTAATTAAAGAAATTGCATAAATTATGAACATTGCCAAGAATATAGCTCGTCCCTGTTTTTTATCTTTAACCATATATCCAAAAGTAAAACATAATGCAACTGCAATTACCAATATAGATGTAACTTGAACTACATTTGATGCTAAAGTTGGATTTTCTAATGGATGTGCTGAGTTTGCTCCAAAGAACCCACCACCATTTGTTCCTAATTGTTTAATTGCTATTTGACTAGCAGCAGGTCCACCTGGAATTATCTGAGTATCTATAACTGTACCATCTTCTAATGTATATGGATCTATTAATTTAACTTCTTGATATTGCTTAAAGTTTTGAACAACACCTTGTGATACTAAAAATAAAGAAACTACTATTGATAGTGGTAATAAAATATATAATAATGACTTAGTTAAATCTACCCAAAAGTTTCCTATTTCCTTTGATTTTCTTTTCATAAATCCTCTTATAACAGCTATCAATACTGCAATACCAACTGCTGCTGAAAGAAAGTTTTGAACTGATAACCCTAACATTTGAGTCAAATAACTTAATTGTGATTCACCACTATAAGCTTGCCAGTTTGTATTTGTTGCAAAACTTGTAGCTGTATTAAAAGCCAAATCTGCTGGAACATTACCTATACCTTCTGGGTTTAATGGCAAATATTTTTGAAATATCTGCAATAAATAAACTACTATAAATCCTAATAAATTAAACATTAGTACAGATCCAGCATATTGCTTCCATCCCATTCCATTTTCTTCATCGATTTTTAGTATTCTATATAAAAATTTTTCAATAGGTCTTACTATTGGACTTAAAAATACCTTTTCACCTAAAAATACTTTCCCCATATATCTACCTAATGGTATTGCTAATAAAACTAAAATGACTGTATATATTATTATTTGCAAAATTACATTAATCATAGATTTTCCCCCCTGACTAAGCAATAGACTAAGTAGCATAATAGTGAAACTACTAAAATGAATGATATTAATACTAAAGCATCCATATTTACTCCTCCTTGATTTTTACTACACGTCTATAATATAATTTTGAAAATTAAGATGGTGTTAAGATATCTACATCTCATGTTAAGAAAGTATAAAGATTCTTGTATTGAATAAATAACTATATAAATTAAAAGCTATCTCAAGGTTACTTTTTAATAACCTTTGAGATAGCCTATTTCATTAATAAATATTATTTTTAATCTTCTTTTTTCTTTATCATACTAGCACCACAACCTACAAATAAAGACCCTAATGCTAATACTGTTGCTACTGAAGTAGCAGCCCCTGTTTTAGGTAGATTAGTAGCATTATTGCTATTATTATTTGTATTACTACCTACATTTCCACCATTATTTGTTGTTCCATTGTTATTTCCACTATTTGAATTATTATTGTTATTTTCTGAATTTGATGCAATCAACCCTTCCATTGCTACTTCTAATTCATTTTCAACTTCCGTTATTTCTTCTTCAGTTGCATTTTCATTAGTCATAACTACTTTTGCCTTTTTTAATGCACTTTCAACTTTTTCCCAAGTTTCCTCTGTGTAATTTTCTTTATTTAGAGCTTCAGCTTTATTTATTAAATCTTCAAGTTTATCCTTACTTGGCTTTAATCTTAATTCTAAGTAAGCTCTTAATAAGTTATTATAAGCCATATCCACTTCTTCTTGAGTAGCTTCTTCATTTATTAATACCTTATTAGCTAATTCTAAATTCTTATCTAGATTTTCCCAAGTTGTGTATATATATTCATTTGAATTTAATCCACCTATCATGGTTACAAGTTCTTGAAGCAATATCTTATTTACATCTTTCTTTACTAAAGTATTTATTGCATCTTGTAAATTATTAATTGCTTCTTCTATCTCATCAACAAGTGCATTTTCATCTTCATATACTTCTTTTGCTATACTCAATTTTGCTTGTAGATTTTCCCATGACTCCTTAGTGTAGTCATTTTTATTTAACTTCTCTACTAACTCAATATTTACCTTAAGAGTTTCTTTATCTCCACCCTTAAACTCTAGCATCCAAATAGCATTTAATAATCTATCAGTAATTGCATCCACTTCCGCTTCAGTAGCCTTTTCATTAGCTAAAACAATCTTAGCATTTTCTAAAGAATCATTAAATTCTCTAACTACTGCAGGAACTACCCCTTCTAATGCTCCATCAGCCTTTACTTTTTCAGCATATTCAATTGTGTATTGTAGTAATGATTTATCAATAATATTTTCTTCATCTTCTCTTGATATTGCAATTGTATATCTTACCTCTTTTAATCCATCTTCTGACGTAATTACTACATCAAACTTTTCTTTACCATTAATAGCATAAGTAGATTTTTCACTGCTTTCCACTGTATAAACAGTTGTTACTGCTGCATTATTATTTACATCTACTGTTATCTCTGGTAAAGCTTCACCTTTCTTAAGTGCTAATGAGTAATCTAAAATTTCTGGATTAAATCCTTCTAAATCATTACCATTGACTTTAATAGATTTTACTTCAAAATCATTATTTGCCACTACTCTCTCTTCAAAAGCCTTAATTTCAGTTATACCTAATCCCATATTTGATTGTGCATCCATTTTAATTCTTAATGCATAAGTTTTTACCATATCAAATGTGTAGTAATTAGTATCTGAACCTGATGTTGAACTTGGATTTGCAACTAAATTAGTTACATTTCTCCAATTGTTTTCGTCATTTAATGGTGAATTAGTCTCTTCTAAAACATGAGCAGGATTTTCTGGCTTAACAATTTCATCACCAACATAATATTGAATTGTTATATTACTAGGAATCTTTGTACCATTATCTTCAAAGAAATCAACTTCTAAATTGTTAATATATCTTTCTAATGGATCTGCAACTCCAAATATAATGCCAACCCATTCACTAGAATTCTTATCTCCTCTTTTCCAATTTGACCATCTATTATTAGCTGCATTTGGATTATGTTCTATTAATCCATCATTAACTTTTTCTATACTATCTTGAGATGCAGCATCTACCTTTGTATCATTAGTATATGATGCAATTGCCATTGGAAGATCATATCCATTTCTAGCTCTTGCTATATTGTCACCTTTAACAACATTAGAAGAAACTCTGATATTTGCCTTTACCTTACTATTTACACCATCAACAACTCCAGTTACTTCAAATACTCCTTCTTGTAATAATAATTCTTTATTATAATCTTCCCAAGCAACAGATAAATCTTTAGTACTTCCATCTGTATAATATGCCTTAACTGTATCTGGTAAATTTGGCTCAACACCTATATTAGTTACTAAAGATACATTTCCTAATGCAGAAATTCCTTTAACTATAACTTTAGCTGTTACCTTTAATTCTTGTCCTTCTACACTACCCTTAACTTCAAATACACCATATTCATTATATTTTGATTCATCAATTTCATCCCAAGTTACTTCTACATCTCTTGGTAATCCAATATCAAAAGTAGCTTTGACCTTTGTTGGAAGTTCTGGTTTAACTCCCTTTTCAGTTTCAACAATAACTTTTTCATATGCTATTGCAGTTTTTTGTGCTGTATTTTCTAAAATAGTGAAATTTATTGTATTACTAACTTTTGTTACACCTTTATAAGTTACTTCTGCATATAAACTTATATCACCGGCTGTATATGCTGAAAGTTTATTCCCATCTATCTTTGCTTCTCCATTATTTTCAGATGTTACATAGTATTTTATATCTAAGTTAGACATTGCTACTGTGCTATTATCTTGTAACTTAGCATCTACATTAATATCAACAACATCATCTTCTGTTATATCTTCTTTTGATAATGATATTTCTACATTATCTAATTTTGCTTCTTCTTCTCTGAATCTAATTGAATATACATTCTTAGTAACTCCATCTTCAGCAGTCACTAAAACTTTTGCTACTCCATTAGATGTAAGTGCAGGTACTATAAATACACTTGCATTATCTTTAGCTGTAGCCGAAACAACTGGAGTCTCAGAACCATAAGGAAGAACAACTGAATATTCTGTATTATTTTCTGTAAATCCTTCTATGGCAACTCCATTTACCTTTATATCATTTAATAACGCTGTTCCTTTACTTACCATAACATTTGAGTATACCTCAAACTCAGTAAGACCAACCGCTTTATTTTCTGCTGTATCTTCTTTTAATAATGCTCTTATTTTTGTAGTATTTATAGCATCAAAAGTTATTTCTTCTGTACCTTCTACAGTAAATCCAGTAGTCTTACTTTGATTTGATACTTTTACCCAATCTTTACCATCAAAGTATTCAACTATTATTTCACTTGGTATTGCTACACCACTATCACTATATAATGAAAGTCCTATTCTACTTATTGTATACTCTTTATCAAACTCAATACCTACATAATCATCATAGTTTTGACTTGCTTTCCCCCAGTTTGTCCATCTGTTTTGAGGATCATTCCCCTTAGATATTACACCATCATTTATATTATTAATATTATCTGGCCCTGGATATGATGTAAATGCCTTTGGATACTCTCCCTTTTCTCTTAAGGCAACATTCTTTTCTTCATAATTATCAGAAACTACTATTATAGCCTTTGCTTGTATTCCAGATATACCTTCAATACTTCCTAATATTTCAACAGTTCCAAGCTTAGATACATCTTCTACTGTTAATTCTCTTTCCCAAATAACTTCCTTATCTTCTGTAGTTCCGTCATTAAACACTACTGATACAGTATTAGGAAGAGTTGCTACTTTACCAATCGCTGTTAATATTCTTACATCTTGTGCCCCAATCATGTCTCTAACTATAACATTCAATACTACTGGTATATTACTATTTTCTATACTTCCTCTTACCTCAAATACTCCAGGCTTTACTAATTTATCTTCTGAAACATCTTCCCAAGTAACATTAACTTCATTTCTAGTTCCATCTATATATAATGCTGTTACTGTTTCAGGTAAATTTAATTTTCCATTCACAGGAACTGTAATATCACTAACATCATATCCAACAATCTTATTTTGGTTTAAATCCTCTTCTTCTACTGTATAAACATTTATAGTATCAGTAGTTAACCCATTACTTGTTGCAATTAAAGTGAATGATCCTGCATCCTTAGTTGATTGAACAATTACTAAAGCTTTACCATTAAAGGCTTCTCTCTTATTATCTTTATATCTTTCTACACTTGCAGCATTACCATTATCAACTCCAACAATTACTCCATTACCACTAACCTCAAAGTTAACTAGATTATTTGCATCTGGTACTAATGTTCCATTTTCATCAACTATATCAACAGTTATATATGATAAATCATATCCATCAGCTTCTATAACTTGTCTATCTGCACTTAAATCTATTGCTTTAGCTTCATTTGCAGTTTTAACTACATCTCTCGCAATTTCTTCACCATTTTCATCCTTTGCAACAGCAGTCAATTTACCAGGTTTATACTCAACTCTAAACTCTAAATGTAGTTTACCATCATCAGTCTCTTTATATTGTCCATTATATCCAGCATCAGTAACTTCATATTCATCACTTGCAACTAATGAACCTAATTCATCACTATTAACATCTTCGTTATAATATAAATCTACACTATTTGCATTTGTGTATGCTTTAACTAATATTTTATTACCATCAACTTTTATACTATCATCATTTTCCCAATTCCAATGTGGTAATAAGTGTACCATTGGCTCATCAGACCATTGACTTTGATAGAAATAATATATATCCTTTTCAAAACCTGCTGTATCTATTGCTCCAAAGTATGATGATTTAGCTGGGAATGTACTATAATATGGCGTTGGCTCTCCTATATAGTCAAACCCAGTCCAAATATATTCCCCTAAAACATATTCTCTATCTCTATCTCTCTTCCATGCATCTTCTGCAGTTCTTCCCCAACCAACATGATCATTATCATAGTCAGATTGTTGTAAATCATCATGTGTATGACTGCTTGTATTTTCTGGATGAGAATAAACTCCCCTGCTTCTTGTTGCTGATGAAGTTTCTGATCCATATAAAACCCAATCTGGATACTTTTCATGGAAAGAATCATAATTCGCTTCAGCATAATTAAATCCAACAACATCAAATACACTTGCTACATTCTCATGTCCACCTGTTCCTTCACCCATTCTGAATTTATCTTCACCAAATGTAGTTGGACGTGTTGTATCTATTTCCTTAACCCAACTTTGAAGATTTTTTGCAGTTTCTATAGCTTTAGTTTGATTAGATTCCCATATTTCATTTCCTAATGACCACATAATTATACTTGGTGCATTCTTACCTCTATTAACCATTTGCTTAACATCATATTCAGCCCAAGTCATATCATCATGGATTGATTTTTGTTCAAAGAATCTTCCATAATCATAAGTCTTCTTACCACCATACCAAGTATCAAATGCTTCATCTATTAATAAAATTCCCTCTTCATTACAAATATCTATTAATACTTGTGCTGCTGGATTATGTGTAACTCTAATAGAATTTACTCCCATATCCTTTAATATTTTAACTTGTCTTCTTATAGCAGCCTCATTTCCAACCGCTCCTAATGCCCCTTGATCATGGTGCATACAAACACCTTCAAGCTTCATTTGCTCTCCATTTAAGAAGAAACCATTATCAGTAGTAACATCAAACCATCTCATACCAAATTCTGTTTCATATTCATCTACAACTTCATTATCAATTAATACTGTTGTAACAACACTATATAAATAAGGATTTTCAGTTGCCCAAAGTTCAGGATTTTTAACCTCTATATTTTGGTCATATTTATATGTGCTATTGGCATTTATAACTTGTGTTGATGTACTATCTCCAACCTTGTTCCCCTTAGCATCATATATAGTTGATATTAAATTAACTTCTTTATCACTGCCTTCTTCGTTTGCTATATCTGTTTTTATATTAACTGTAGCTTTACCTGTTGCATATTCACTTTCCAAATTAGGAGTAGTTACATATGTTCCATATTGTTCTACATGAACCTTATCTGTTACTGTAAGTTTAACATCTCTATATATTCCACTACCTGAATACCATCTACTACTTGGTTGCCTATTGTTAACCTTTACTGAAATTACATTTTCAGTAACTCCATCACATATTAAATTATCTGTTATATCAAATGAAAATGGTGTATATCCATAAGGATGATTACCAACTTGTTCGCCATTTACATAGATGTAACTATCCATATAAACTCCATCAAAATCAATTGTTATCTTTTTTCCTTCCATTTCTTTTGGAAGTACAAAAGATTTTCTATACCATCCAACACCACCATCTAAAAATCCGCCTTCATGTGTTGATGGAGAATTTTTATTAAAATCTTGCTCTATACTCCAATCATGTGGTAATGTTAGACTTCTCCATGACTTATCATCATAATTTTTATTCTTCGCATCTGGTACATCCCCTAAATTAAATTTCCATCCATCATTAAATAATGTTGAACGTTGAAACCCTGCTTCTGCCATATTAACCCTGGATACCTTATTACCAATACCTTCAGCAAAGGTTACCACTCCTGAAGATGTAGTTATTAGTGTTAAAGATAAAATAGTACTTAATATCTTTTTATACTTCATTCTCTTTCCCCCCATTATTAATTTCTTATACAATTTAATCGTTTACTATAAATGTAGCATTTTAATGGAAATATTTTATTTTAGATACTTCCACTTTAATCAATTAATTACTTTTTTATTTAGTACTCGTATTTTTCTACTCCTCTCTAAACTTTTTTATAAATTTATATAAATATTAATTTATATTCTACTTTAACAAATAATAAAAGTTTCTAATATTTAGAGTGTTATGCCTATAGATACTAAATTCTTTACTACCTTTTTAAATTTATCAATAATAGCTTATTTTTAGGCATGACAATTTGACTTATCTAAATAAAACTTCTATCAGATAAGTCTCCTAATGCCCACTTAAGGTAACACGGCTCATTCCTGCTTTATATTCTTTAATCCAATATATCAACTTTTACTATTATTGTAAATATTTCTGAAGAATTTTTTCTCAGCAACTTTATTATGTTTTGACGCAATATATTAATAATAAAAAATACTTTTCTAATCTATTATTCATTTAGTTTATCTTTATAAATGAAAGGATACTTTAAAATATAATCTTAATAATATTTTAAAGTATCCTTTTAATCTTATTTTAATATCTTTTTCTTCTTAAATATTAATACTCCACCAAATATTAATACTCCTGCTATTATCAAAATTACTGATGATGAAACTACATCTCCAGTCTTTGGTAACTTTTCATTACTTTCATCTCTACTTAAACTATCTAAATCATTACTCTCAGTTTCATTAGAATTACTACTATTATCTTTTTCTACTAAAGACTCTTTAGCCCTTCTAAGATTTTCTACTGCTTCATCTACCTCTGTTTTAGTGGCTTCTTTATTACTTAATACCTTACTAGCATTTGCTAATTCCTTCTTTACAAAATTAGCACTCTTTTCAGTATATTTAGATAAATCTAAAGCCTCTAATTCCCTAATCAATTCTTCAAGTAAAGATTTATCTGGAATTAATCTTAAACTTAAGTATTCTCTTATCAAAGTATTATATGCTTCATTTACCTCTTCTTGAGTTGCCTCATCATTATCTAAAACTTTTTCTGCAATAGTAATTGCTTCTTTTAATGATTCTATAGTCTCCTCTATATACTTGTCACTCTCATTTTCAACTATATTCTTTGCCTTTTCTATAATTGACTTTAATTCATCCTTATTTATTATATCGTTTGGTGTATTTTCACTTGATTTTTTTACTGTTATTATTTCATTTATAATTGGTTTAATACCATTCCATACCAACTTAACATCTAAAACATTATTTAAATTACTAGTATCAAAATAATTATAAGAATTAGATAAAGTTCCAATCTCATGCCATCCATCTAAATCTCTTATTTGAACGCTTGCATTTGAAATACCTGTTGGACCTTGCAAAATAATTAACTCACCAACTTCACTATAATCAGAAAGCCTATATAATAATTCACCCTCTAAAGTTTCTCCAGCTGGTGTATAAAATGTAGATAATTTTTTATCTATTACAGATTCAGAATTATTGCTTAATTCACCTTCTGGTTTAGCTATTAATGATAGATTTGTATTTGTATCTATATTAATACCATCATTTATTAGTATTTCATTTAATGCTAACCATGCATTGCTATTATTTTTTGATATTAATCTAATATATCTAGCTTTTCTATTAACCCCTTCTATATTTCTATATCTATAAGGAGCCTTAAGTGTTGGGAAATTAGCCTCTCTACTTTCACCTGTTATTTCATCTATAACTTCCCATGTCTCTCCATCCAAAGATATTTCTAAGTTTCCATTTCTAAAATAGTCCTTTTCAGAATCACCTATTACTAAATCTATCTTATCAATATCAACTACTCCACCTAAATCTACTTGTACATATTTATCTTTTCCCTGAGCTGAATTAAACCAAACCTTACTTTCTAATTTTTTATCAAAAACATTTTCTATACTTCCACTATATATACCTCCATAATTATGAGTAATTTTTGTATCTTGAAATTTATTTAACGTAACTGATAATTTGTTTAAATCAAATGTTATATCATCATTTCTTTTATTTACTACTCTAATATATCTTGCTTCACTTGTATCTGTTGACTTAATCCATTCAACTCCATTAATAGAAGTTTCTACAGTTATATCTTGTGATGAAGCCTCACATATTACATTCTTAATTTTTTCGATTTCATTTAACTTAAATCCTAAATATTCATTTGCTTTTAATGTAATATTTGAAGCATTTAATATTTCTGTTTTTAATTCAGATATACTAACATTAATATTTTCTAGTTCTTTAACATTAGTAAATAAAACTGGTTTATTTTCTTCTTTATTTATTCTTATCTCTCTTACAGCTGTCCATAAATCCGGCTTGCCACCTGGTACTCCTGCAATTGTTGCCCTATATCTAATGTATCTTGCTTTTATAGATAAATCATTTTCTACTATTCTAGATTCTGTTCTTTCTTCTCCAATTGGTATCCAAGTCTCACCATCCTCAGAATATTCTAAAATCCCCTTATGAAATCTATCATGATCAGTATCATTTCTTCCTTGAAGAATTTCTATATTATTAACTTCAATAACCTTTCCTAAATCAATACCATACCAATCTCCTACCTTTTGGAGAGTTTTAAAATAAGCATATGTTTCTTCGTCCCCATCAACTATTAAATCTAATTCATTTGAATTATATGAAGATATTGGTATTCTACTACTTGCTTGTGGATCAATTTGCATATATATTTTTGAATCTAAACTACTTATTAGTTCATTTGCAAATGGAATTAATCTCTTTGCTCCACTTTCAACAACAACATCTGGAGAATTTAATTTTTTAGTTGTAAACGTTTGAGATCTTTGTTTGAAAACTGTAGCGTTTGATAATTCAGTCCATGCTAAATCAAGATTTGATTCACTAATTGCAATAGCACTATTAACTGAAGATTTACATGCTTTTACTATATATTCTAAAGAGCCTAACCAAGGTTTTATTTCATTCTTCATTTTTTCATTTAAATTTTTTTCTGAATTAAATATCACAATTGACTCTAATATCTTATCAAACTCATAAATTAATCTATTTCCTACCTCACTAATATCTTTACCACTATTATAATTATTTAAAAATAAATCTAAATCCTCTTTTATATATTCTGACTCTTCTAAAACTAAGTTTCTATTACTTGGAGATGGATCACTTAAATGAGAAGCTATAATATGAAATTCTTCTGCTACTTCTGGATTTATATATTTAAATGAATCTTCCCAGCTCTTATCATCATTAAACTCATCAGTATTCCATGTATAATCTGCAATAGCAAAAATAGCTGTCTTTGATAATTCAGCATATTCTAATGGATTAGTTACTATTCCAGAAATATTATGAACCCCAGGGTCCATAACCTCTCCCTTTCCTAACATTAATCGTGATGAATTGTGTCCATTAACTGGCCAATTAAGCCACATATAAATATCTCTTCCTATTATATCTTTTGGCCATTGCATTTCAGACTCAACCACTTGCCCACAAACATCTACTCCAGTCCACATTATCTCCACATTTTCAGGAACATTTGCTAATGCTTGTAAGTATGGTTTACCTTTCTCTCCTGTCCATGCTTGATTATAGTATGGCGGACAATATATCAATGAATCACAATCACCCTTTTCCTTAACCCAATTAGCAACATCTGTAACAAGTCTTACATGCCAATCTTTATCAGTTAACGATTGATCAGTACTTATATCATCCATAAATAGACCAAATTGTCGTACTCCAATACTATATAATTGTTCTAATTTATTCAATAATGTTTGAAGTTCATTATCATAATCATTCCATTTAATCATGTTAAACCCTGGATGGATAGCCCAAATAAATTGCGTTTTACTCTTGTGTCCTACATCTACTAATTCTTTTATTTCTGCTAATTTATCATCTGGATATAGTTCTCTCCATTGCCTATTATGGTATGGATTATCCTTAGGTGCAAATATATATGAATTCATTTTAAAGTTTCCACCAAACTCCATTAAACTCTTTCTATCTTCATTTGACCAAGGATAACCATAAAACCCTTCAATAAATCCTCTCCATTTAGCAT
The DNA here is from genome assembly GCF_026168755.1 of Clostridium sp. Classification (GTDB taxonomy): domain Bacteria; phylum Bacillota; class Clostridia; order Clostridiales; family Clostridiaceae; genus Clostridium. Next base: position 35,153 of record NZ_JAPFDR010000034.1, read on the forward strand.
CTGCAAAATCTTCATACATAACATTTTTTATTTGATTATTTTCTATTTGATTAAATATCATTTTTAAAGTTGCTATACCATAATATGCAGAATCTGTTGTATCACCTAATATTGCAATAACTCCATTTTCTTTTAAACTATTATCTACCTTTAAAACATAAGCATCTTCTTCTAAAAATATTTTTTCATTATAATCTATGTTTTCAGTAAAATAATTATCTACATACCCAGCAGATCCTCTTACTCCAATAATAATATTAGTTTTATTTTCAACTATTTCATTAGAAAAAATATTATTAATACCATTTTCAGCCAAAATTTCAATGATAAAGTTTCTGGTAGATTCATCAATTCCATCTTCAACCACTATGTTAACTTCATCTGTAATTCTAAAATTAGCTCCTAAATATGTTTCATTTTGTGGTAATGGGTATATTTCATAATTCTCTTCTAATTGAATATTGGTATTATTTTCTTTAGCATTAACCTTTATAGCTAAAGTATTAAATAAACCAATACTTATCGTAGTAGCTACTATTAAACTAGTTAATCTTTTCATTTTTTATACTCCCCCTATTATTTGTTAGTGTAAATTTTTCTACACTACTTCTCTTTTTAAATCTTTATATATCAAGGTTTCGCAAGTTTTTTTGTATAAAAAAACAACGACCCCCTAATTTCATGTTAAAATTGAATCTCTTACAAAACAAAAATAACCATGAA
>NZ_JAPFDR010000106.1 GCF_026168755.1 Clostridium sp.
TCTTTATTTAGTTTTAGTGGTACAAACTTTACAAAGGGTAATACATTTATATTTGGGCATAACATGGCTAGTAGTCAAATGTTTGGTGAACTTAGAAAATACTTATCTTCAGACTTTTTAGAAGAACATAGATATATCTATGTATATACAGAAAGAAAGGCTATGAAATGTGATATATTTTCAATATTTATTACTAATGAAAGTGATGATGTGTTTAATGGAGAATATGAACTTGGAACTGTAGAATATATAGATTTGCTTTCAGAATTAGTTAGTAGAAATAAATATAGTAATAATAAGTTGGAAAAGAGTATTATGGAATATTCAACAAAACAAGTTTTTAATCTAATAACTTGCTACGGAAGAGAAGGTACTTCTGATAGATTACTTGTTAATGGAATAGTTTTAGAAGAAAAAATAAGATAAATGAAGAAGGTGTTCCTAGGGGACACCTTTTAGTTATAAGAGAAAGTAATATAAAGATGAAATAAAAAATGTATCCCCGAAGAACACTTTTTTATTGTTAAGTAAGTTAACTAAAGTAAGTGATCTTATGCTTATTTTAGTTAATTTATAAAAGGTAATTTAAAGGAGGTAACATATGAAATGGAAAAATCCAACTAGGAAGCAAAAAATTATGATGAAAGAAAGCAAGTTAAATCCTGATAATTGGGTAGTATTAAAAGTTTTTAGCGATAGGATTTGTATTCAACATAAAGTAAGTAAAAAAATTAGGGAGATATAAATGCAAAAAAATCTAATAAATTGGATAAATAATTATATAGATAAAAAAATGAAAGAAGGAAGAAAATTTATTAATAAAATAAATATTAAATAAAAAAAGTAGATATTAAAAGAAATGAATGAGAATTATGATGTTTATGAGTGTTATATCAATAGTTTTATCAGTATGTGGAGTTGCAAGTGTAGCTTGTGTTATTGTAGGAGCAAAATCGGAAAAAAATATTTAAAAAGTGTTCCCAAAGGACATATTTTTGAAGGAATAAATTGGTTAATAAGATAAAAAGATGTCCCTGAAGGACATCTTTTATTATTAGGTAAGTTAAATAAAGCAAGTATTTTTATACTTATTTTATTTAGGTTATAAGGTAAATAAAATTAAAATACATATTTGGAGGAAAAGACATGGAGAGAATAAAGGTAGCGATAAGAATTACCGAGGAAATAAGAATAAAGTTAGAAGAGTATATAGTTATAAATGGTTTGCATAGACAAAAAATAAGATATAATCAATTAGCAGAGCAAATAATAAGGGATTGGTTGAAGAATCCAAAGTTAAATAAAGAGAAAATGCTTTATGGTACATCAAGTAAAACTAGGGGAGCTAGGGTAAGTATAAACTTAACGGAAGAAGAAAATATAAGAGCATATGAAATATATGTAGCTGAATACATAAGAGAGTGTAGAAGTTTAAATATATTATTATATAATGTTTTGTTGCAGTTTGTTGATAATAATTTTAGTGATTTTGAAATATAAGAAAGTAGACCAAACGGAATATTAAGTAACGGAACAGAGTGAGTAAGTTAATGTGTAGTGCGGTAGAAGCTTAAAGTGTTCCTGGGGAACGCTTTTGGAAAGGAAGTAATATGGGGAAAAGCAGATAGATATATAGAAAAACAAAAGTGTCAAAATAGTCAACTTAACCCTTTTAAAAACAGAAAGAAGTATGATTTTATAGAGATGATAGAGCATAGTAAAAATCAAAATAGATTCGTAAATAGAATCATAAATAGAAAA
>NZ_JAPFDR010000085.1 GCF_026168755.1 Clostridium sp.
TAACGACTTAGGCTTGAAAAGCCTAACGCGTCAATATATTAAAATTCATTAAACTTAAAGAACCGCCGTGTACCAGACCGGTACGCACGGTGGTGTGAGAGGTCGGTAGATAAAATAATTATCTACCTCCTACTCGATTATGAAATATATAATAAAAGAAGTTTTATTAACGATTTCGTTAATAAAAAACAAAAAAATATTAAATTAAAATATAAATATTATCAAAATAAGAAAAGTTATAAAAATAATCAATTATATTGATTTTGAAATGGAAATAATATACAATTACTTTATAAAGGTAATAAATGTAAAATATTTATACAAATAGGAAACGATTCCGGTTACTGTTCCAAAAATTTTTTGATATATAAATATTTTATATAGTAAAGTAATTATTTTAAGGGAGAGAGAATTTATGAAGATTAAAAAACTATTAGCCATTGCACTTGCAACAACATTAGTGGCAAGTGCTTTTGTAGGATGTGGAAGTAAAGAGAAGGGTGATGACTCTACAAGTACTTCTGCTAATGAAACTACAGAAACAGAAATTTATTTTTTAAATTTTAAGCCTGAGATTGCAGATGTATATAAGAAGATTGCTGAAGACTATGAAGCTGAAACCGGAGTAAAAGTGAAAGTTGAAACTGCAGCAAGTGGTACTTATGAACAAACATTAAAATCAGAAATAGCAAAGAAAGACGCTCCAACAATATTCCAAATTAATGGTCCAGTTGGATATGAATCTTGGAAGGATTACTGTTTAGATTTAAAGGATACAGAGCTTTATGATCATTTACTTGATAAAAGCTTAGCAGTTACAAGTGGGGATGGTGTATATGGTATACCTTATGCCGTTGAGGGATATGGAATTATATATAACGATGAAATAATGCAAAAATATTTTGCACTAGAAAATAAAGCAACAGATGTTGAATCTATGGATGATATCAATAATTTTGATAAATTAAAAGAAGTTGTAGAAGACATGGAAGCTAACAAAGATAAGTTAGGAATTGAAGGTGTATTTGCATCAACTTCAATGGCTTCTGGTAATGCATGGAGATGGGAAACACATTTAGCAAACATACCATTATATTATGAATTTAAAGATAATGCAGGTGAAGATGGTGATGCTTTACAAGCTGGATTAGATGCTAATGAAATTGAATTTAAATATAACGAGAACTTCAAGAATATATATGATTTATATACTGATAATTCTGTTTCAGAAAAAGGTGTTTTAGGAAATAAGAGTGTAGATGATGCAATGGCTGAATTTGCTTTAGGTGATTGTGCTATGGTTCAAAATGGTAACTGGGCTTGGTCACAAATAAATGGTATAGATGGTAATACTGTTAAAGAAGAAAATATTAAGTTTATGCCAATATATACAGGTATGGATGGTGAAGAAAATCAAGGGCTTTGTATTGGTACTGAAAACTATTTAGCTATTAATAGCGAAGTTTCAGAAGAAAAGCAACAAGCTTCTATTGATTTTATAAACTGGCTATTTACAAGTGATACAGGGAAAGCTTATGTTACAGGTGACCTAGGATTTATTGCTCCATTTGATACATTTAATGATGATGAAAAGCCTGCTGATCCATTATCAAAAGAAGTTATTAATTGGATGGAAAAAGAAGATTTAGAAACAGTTAAATGGACATTCCAAGCATTCCCAAGCCAAAGCTTTAAAGATACTTTTGCTGGTGCTTTACTTGAATATGTTCAAGGTACTCAAGATTGGGACTATGTTGTACAAACTGTAAAGGATTCTTGGAAGTCTGAAAAGGCTGAATAATATTTAAATGAAGGCAGCATATAGATATGTGCTGCCTTTAATATTAAATATATTAATCTATAAACATAGAAGTACAATATTTATAACATAATAAAAGTATAATTTTTTATATAGGGGGAAGAGAATATGCAAAAGAGTATGAAAAAATATTTTGGGTTATTTGCCTTACCTACATTAATAGCTTTTGTAATAGCATTTTTAGTGCCATTTGTAATGGGAATTTATTTATCTTTTACTAAATTTACTACTGTAACTAATGCAACATTTGTAGGATTAGATAATTATAAGAAGGCATTTTCAAGTCCTGAATTTATTAATGCTTTAATTTTTACCACTAAATTTGTTGTTGTATCAGTTATAACTGTTAATGTATTTGCATTTGCATTAGCATATCTTTTAACTAGAAAATTAAAAGGTACAAACATATTTAGAACTGTATTTTTTATGCCTAATTTAATTGGAGGAATAGTTTTAGGTTATATATGGTTAATAATCTTAAATGGAATCCTTAATTATTTTGGTGTTAATTTAACATATGATCCTAAGTATGGATTTTGGGGATTAGTCATCTTGCTTAACTGGCAACAAATTGGATACATGATGATTATATATATAGCAGGTATTCAAAATATACCTGGAGAATTGATAGAAAGTGCTAAAATCGATGGAGCATCTAAATGGATGACTTTGAGAAAAATTACAATTCCACTAGTTATGCCATCAATAACTATATGTCTTTTCTTAACTATGTCAAATGCATTTAAATTGTTTGACCAAAACTTAGCATTAACTGATGGAGCACCAGGAGGAAAGACAGCAATGCTTGCTTTAGATATATATAAGACATTCTATAATAAAGTAGGTTCAGAAGGTGTAGGACAAGCAAAAGCAGTAATATTCTTCTTAATAGTTGCAGTAATAATGTTACTTCAATTAAGTATTACTAGAAAGAAGGAGGTTGAAAATTAATGGAAGCAAAATTAAACACTAAAAAAGATATAGAATTAAAATATACTCCTAAAAAGAAAAATAATATATTGTTTTATATTATTTTAACAGCTTTATCAGTACTATTTTTAGCACCTATATTTATAGTATTATACAATTCATTTAAAGGTAAATTATATATAAGTAGGACACCTTTTGCTTTACCAAATGCAACAACTTTTTCTGGATTAGATAACTATATAAATGGTATAGATAAGACAGGATTTATTTCTGCTTTTGGGCTATCTGTATTTATAACTATATGCTCAACAGCTGTAATTATTTTATTTACATCAATGACAGCTTGGTATATTACAAGAGTAAAATCAAAAGTTACAAGCTTTTTATATTATTTATTTGTGTTTTCTATGATAGTACCATTTCAAATGGTTATGTTCACAATGAGTAAAATAGCAAATATGTTAAGTCTAGATAATCCTATTGGAATTATAATAATATATATTGGGTTTGGAGCTGGACTATCTGTATTTATGTTTAGTGGATTTGTTAAATCAATTCCTATAGATATTGAAGAAGCAGCTATGATAGATGGATGCAATCCAATACAAACCTTTTTCTTAATAGTATTGCCATTATTAAAACCAATAGCCATTACAGTAGCTATTTTAAATGTAATGTGGATATGGAATGATTATTTGCTTCCAACTTTAGTTTTAGGTTCAGATTATAAAACATTACCTATGGCAGTACAATATTTACGTGGTGGATATGGTGCTGTTGATATGGGAGCTATGATGGCTGTTTTAGTTCTTGCTATTATACCAATAGTAATATTCTACTTAGTTTGTCAAAAGCATATTATAGAAGGTGTTGCAGCTGGAGCTGTAAAAGGATAAATAATAAAAAATAAATCTCTATTTATTGATAAAGCAAATCTATTAATAAATAGAGATTTTTCTTATTATAATTTAATATTTTTATTAGAAAGAAAGATTCAAAGAAACTATTGTTACTATAATTATTGTAGTAAAAATAGGTATAACAACAGATGTTACAAATATATCTTTATAGCTTTCTTTATGAGTTAATCCACAAATTGCTAAAGTAGTTATAACAGCACCATTATGAGGTAAAGTATCTAATCCACCTGAAGATAAAGAAGCAATTCTATGTAATATTTCTGGGGAAATAGATAATTTCTCACTCATTTCAATAAAGGTTGGAGCAAGTGCAGATAATGTTATTCCTAATCCACCAGAAGCAGAGGCTGTAAGGCCGCAAATTATATTTACAGAAATAGCTTCTGAAATAATTGGATTAGAGGAAATATTCATAATAGTAGTTTGGAGTGAGGTAAAAATAGGCAATACCTTAATTATAGCACCATATCCAACTATAGCACTAGAATTTAATAAAGGAAGAAAAGAGTTTTTAACACCCTCACTAAGTGTATTATTTAAACTTTTAAGCTTCTTATAATTTAATAAAATAATATAAATTATTGAAAGTATTATAGCGATTATTACACTCCATGTTCCAGAAGCTTCATCTAGTGTGATACCATATTGAGTTAAATAACTTCCATCAGTATTAGGAAAATAAAATTTTGAAAGTGTAAAATTAGTAATAAATATTATTAAAATAGGTATAATAGATACAAATATACTTGGTAAATTTTCATTAGAATCAATTTTACTTGTATCAGTATGCTTTCCATATCCTTCACCATTATTTCTTGCCTTTTTAGATCTTCTTATAAGCCATAGCATTCCTAAACTAAACATAATAATACTTGCTATTAGACCAATTAACGGTGCTGCAAATGTATCAGTACCAAAATATCTCATTGGTATTACATTTTGAATTTCAGGGGAACCAGGCATAGCTGTCATTGTAAAAGTAAATGCACCTAAAGCAATAGTTCCTGGTATAAGTCTTTTTGGTATATCTGCTTCTTTAAACAAAATATTTGCCAATGGATATAATATAAAAGTAACAACAAATAAAGATACGCCACCATATGTTAAAAGTGCTCCAGATAGAACAATAGCAAGAATTGCTTTATCTTTTCCTAGTTTTGTTGTAATAAATGATGCTATAGATTTACCATAACCTACTTCATCTATTAATTTTGCAAAAATAGCTCCTGTTAAGAATAATGGAAAATAGCTTTTTACAAAGTTAGCAAATCCACTCATATAAACTTCTGTATAATTAGCCATTAAATGACTATTAAGGCCAAGTGAAATTAGTAGGGTTAATAGTCCAACTATAGGGGCGGTAATTATAGTAGAATAGCCTTTATATGCTAAATACATAATAAGTGATAAAGAAATTATTAATGTGATTAAACTTATCATTTGTTTTCTCCTTGTATAAAATTAATTAAATTTATTATATGTACTTAAGTAGAAAAGTATTATATAATACATATTAAAAGATAATAATTATTATGCGAATCAATATTTAAAATTTTAATAAAAAAAGAAACATTGCAATAAAAATTAGTTAGAATTAAAGTATGAAAAAAGAAACAATTCTTAAACTAATTGAATTATATTGCTATGTTTCTGCTATCTATGATAGCA
>NZ_JAPFDR010000035.1 GCF_026168755.1 Clostridium sp.
CCATAGCATAAGCTAGTAAGACCCCTTGAAGAACACAAGGTTGATAGGTCAGAGGTGTAAGTGCGGTAACGTATGTAGCTGACTGATACTAATAGGTCGAGGGCTTGACCAATAAAATAATTCATGTGCAATTTTGAGATAACAATCTCAAAGATCTGGTGATGATGGCGTAGAGGAAACACTCCTTCCCATTCCGAACAGGAAAGTTAAGCTCTACAGCGTCGATGGTACTGCATGGGAGACTGTGTGGGAGAGTAGAACGTTGCCAGGTAGATAAAGTACTCAGTATTAGCTGAGTACTTTTTTTAGGAAAAAAATAAGATAAAACTAAAAATACAACGTTCTACAGGAAAATTTATTGTTGAATATAATCATAAGAGTATAAATATAATTTTTGATCTATTGAAGCACGAGCAAAATAAGGAAGTGGATAAGAGCTATTTAATTTACGTCCTCCGCCAATCATTCATACCAAGCAATCAGTTCTAACTATATAAGTTTTGCCATCAATCTTAACAATAGGTAGCATATCTTCTTTTAAAATAACCAAATCTTTATTTTCTTAGATATTTATTAAAACATTATACCTTAATTTATTATTTAGAGTAAGTAGTACGATACTCGGAAGGAGTACAGTTTTTTATTTTTTTAAATGTTTTTATAAAATAGCTAAAATTATCAAATCCAACACTATAACAAATATTTAATATTTTATCATTAGTTGTAATTAATAGTTCAACAGATTTTTCAATTCTATAATTGTTAATATAATCTATGGGAGTTTTACCAATAACAGATTTAAAAAATCTGCAAAAGTATTGACTATTCATATTAACTTCTTTAGCTAAATCTTCAATATAAATTTTATTTAAATAATTTTTGTCTATATAAATAAATACTTTCTTGATTAAATCAAGTTTATAATTTGCTGATGGAGAATTAATGTTATTCTTTTTTAAAAATTTATTTTCTTGAGCAATATATGAAAGTATTTTAAATAAAGCACCTTTAATAATTAGTTCAAATCCAATGTTTTTATATTTATAAGACTTTATAATACATATAAGTTCATTTAAAATTTTATCATAAATTTTAGAATCATTATCAATAAAAGAAGGTAATTTAAGAGATTTATTACTCAAAGGCGATATATAATTAATTTGACATATATGAAATTGAGTACATGTAAGTAAATTAGAATCAAAAACCATAGCATGATGAATTGATATATTAGCATTTACAGAAGCTATGGAATGAATGCTACCACTATTTATAAAAATATAATCACCTGTTTTTAAGGTATATGTATTCATATCTACAATAATTTCAAACTCTCCTTTTTCAACATATATTATTTCTATCTCATTATGCCAATGAGCATTTACAGAATAGCTTCCTACTTTATTAATATGAGTATATACATGTAATGGAAAAAGGGAGTTACCATGAGATGATTTTTCTTTTAAATTAATATAATTCATAAAAAGACACCTTTCATAAAAAAGTCAAAATAATATTATTTTAAGTTAATATAATGCAAGTTTATTACATAAATAAGTATATATAATTATATCATAAAGTCATAAAATTGTTATTAATTAATAATAAGACGTATAAGTTTGGAGGTTGAATAATGGAGAAAAAGTGGTGGCATAATTCGGTTGTTTATCAAATTTATCCACGGAGCTTTAAGGATAGCAATGGAGATGGAATAGGTGATTTAAAAGGAATTATATCTAAGTTAGATTATATAAAATTTTTAGGGGTAGATGTTTTGTGGATAAGTCCAATTTATAAATCTCCTAATGTAGATAATGGATACGATATAAGTGATTATTGTGATATCATGGATGAGTTTGGAACAATGGATGATATGAAGTTGTTAATAAAAGAAGCAAAATCTAGAGATATAAAAATCATGATGGATCTAGTAGTTAATCATACTTCAGATGAACATAAATGGTTTAAAGAATCTAGAAAAAGTAGGGATAATGAATATAGAGATTTCTATGTATGGAGAAATCCTGTAAATGGAGATGTTCCAAGCTCACTTAAATCAAACTTTGGAGGCAGTGCATGGACTCTAGATAAATCTACTGGTCAATACTATTTGCATATGCATGATAAAAAACAACCTGACTTAAACTGGGATAACCAAAGGGTTAGAGAAAAAATATATGAAATGATGAATTTCTGGCTAGACTTAGGGATTGAAGGTTTTAGAATGGATGTAATAGAGCTTATTGGTAAAGATGTAGATAATTTATTAATTGTAAATGGACCTAATTTACATACATATATACAAGAAATGAATAAAATGACTTTTGGGGATAGAGATATAATCACTGTTGGGGAAACATGGGCAGCTGATACAAATATAGCCAAGTTATATTGTGATCCAAAAAGAAAAGAGCTTGGAATGGTATTTCAATTTGAAGTTATTTCTATGGATAAACAACCTGGAAAAAGAAAATGGGATTTAGCACCACTTAATTTTGTAGAATTTAAAAAAATATTTAGTAAGTGGCAAACTGAACTTCATAGCGAAGGGTGGAATAGTTTATTTGGTAATAACCATGATTTGCCAAGAATGGTATCAAGATGGGGAAATGATAAAGAGTATAGGGTGGAAAGTGCAAAGATGTTAGCAACTATGCTACATATGCAAAAGGGAACTCCTTATATATATCAAGGAGAGGAAATTGGAATGACAAACATAAGATTTGATTCTATAGATGATTATAATGATATAGAATCTTTGAATATGTATAAAGAAAGATTATCTCAAGGGTATAGTTTAGATGAAATAATGGAGTCTATCTATGCGAAGGGTAGAGACAATGCAAGAACTCCTATGCAATGGAATAAAGAAAATAATGCTGGATTTACAACAGGTATTCCATGGTTAAAAGTTAATAAAAATTATAAATATATAAATGTAGAACAAGCAATAAATGATGAAAATTCGATACTTTACTACTATAAGAAATTAATAAAGCTTAGAAGAGAAAGTGATGTAATTAAGTATGGAGATTATAAATTAATTTTAGAAGAACATCCAGAAATTTTTGCTTACACTAGAAGTTGGAATGATGATAATATATTGGTTATTTGTAATTTTTATGGTAATACAATCAATGTATTTTTAGGAGAGGAGTATAGCAAAAAAGATAGTCAGATTATACTTTCAAATTATAAGGATGCTAAAATTTTAGGAAGAGATATAAAGTTAAGACCTTATGAAGCTATAGTCTATAAAGTAGTTTAGGTAAAATAATAAAACAGCATTATTTTACCTGTAATATGTTTTTTTTACTCTTGTTGGTATAATTAAGCTTAATTATAATCTTAAATATATAAAAGATTATAATTTAACTCAAAAGAAAACGTATAACAAGGATTTTGAGTTAGTGGTTTATGTGCATAAGCAAAAGCAATTATTTACCTATAGAGGAGAGTGATAAATTGAATATTACTTATAATACAGAAAACAAGACTTTTCATTTGCAGAATAATAATATTAGTTATGTAATGAAAATAATAAAAGATGGTTATCTAGTTCATTTATATTGGGGAAAAAGAGTTAATCAATATAATGAAAGTAATCCAATCGCATTTTATGATAGGGGATTTTCTCCTAATCCAGATCCAGATGATAGAACTTTTTCTTTAGATACAATTCCTTGTGAGTATCCTACTTATGGAAATGGAGATTTTAGGATTCCTGCATATCAAGTTGAACTTGAAAATGGTTCGAGAGTTACAGATGTTCGCTACAAAGAGCATAGGATATATGATGGTAAGCCTAAGCTAGAAGGTTTACCAAGCACTTATGTAGAAAACGATTTAGAAGCAAAAACATTAGAAATAGATATGGAAGATAAACTTATTGGTTTAACTATCACATTAACCTATACAATATTTAAAGATTTTGATGTTATATCTAGATCAGTAAGTTTTAAAAATAATGGAAAAGAAAATTTTAAATTAGGAAAAGTATTAAGTGCAAGTGTTGATTTTAGGGAAAAGGATTTCGAATTAATTACTTTATATGGTGCTCATACTAATGAAAAAAATATAGCAAGACGCCCTATAATATCAGGAATACAAATGATTGAAAGTTGTAGAGGGGCAAGCAGTCCTCAACAATCGCCATTTTTAGCACTTGTAAGAAAAAATACTGATGAAGATAATGGAGAAGTATATTCTTTTAATTTTGTATATAGTGGAAATTTTGTAGGTCAAGTCCAAGTAGATCAATACTGTAATACTAGAGTAGGTATTGGAATTAATGATTTTGATTTTTCATGGCTTTTAGAAAGTGGAGAGCGTTTCCAAACGCCAGAAGTAATTATGACTTATTCATCAAAAGGGTTAAATGAAATGTCTAGAACTTATCATAAATTATATAGTACTAGATTATGTAGAGGTGAATTTAGGGATAAACCTCGTCCAATATTAATAAATAATTGGGAGGCTACATTCTTTGATTTTAATGCAGATAAAATTGAAGATATAGCTAAGATAGGAAAAGAATTGGGGATGGAACTATTTGTTTTAGATGATGGATGGTTCGGAAAAAGAAGTGATGATAAATCTTCACTAGGAGATTGGATTGTAGATAGAAATAAACTATCAAAAGGATTAGATGATTTAGTAAATAGAATCACAAATATTGGACTTAAGTTTGGAATTTGGTTTGAGCCAGAAATGATTTCAGAAGATAGTGATTTATATAGAACTCATCCAGATTGGTGCTTAAGAGTTCCTAATCGAACACCTATAGTGGGAAGAAACCAGCTAGTTTTAGATTTATCTAGAAAAGAAATTTGTGATTACGTAATAACAGCAATATCTAATATACTTTCAAATCCATTAATAACCTATGTTAAGTGGGATATGAATAGACATCTAACAGATATATGGTCAAGTTCCTTACCGGCTATTAGACAAAAAGAAACTGCTCATAGGTATATATTAGGTCTTTATTACATACTAGAAGAACTTACATTAAAATTTCCAAAAGTTTTATTTGAAGGTTGTTCAAGTGGTGGTGGAAGATTTGATGCAGGAATGCTTTATTATATGCCACAAACATGGACTAGTGATAATACAGATGCAGTTTGTAGAATGAAAATACAGTATGGAACAAGCTTGGTATATCCACCAATAACAATGGGAGCACATGTATCTGCAGTACCTAATAATCAGGTTGGTAGAATTACTCCTTTAGAAACTAGGGCTCATGTAGCTATGTCTGGTAATTTTGGCTATGAATTAGATTTAACTAAGATTACTGAAAAGGAAAAAGAACTAATAAAGGAGCAAATTAAGGTATATAAAGAAATAAGAAATATAGTTCAGTTTGGAGATTTTTATAGAATATTAAGTCCTTTTGAATGCAATGAAACTGCTTGGAATATAGTTTCAGAAGATAAAGAAGAGTTTGTAGGAATGTATTTCAAGATACTTTCGGAACCTGGAACTGCAATAAAAATATTAAAGTTTAAGGGGTTAAATCCAGATTATTATTATGAAAATATTGATACTAAGGATGTATATGGTGGTGATGAACTTATGAATGTTGGAATAACACTTACTAGGGAAAAAAAGGACTTTATAAGTAAATTATGGAGATTTAAAAAAATATAGATATTTATAAATTTGATAAATACTTGAGAGGGGATATATTATGGCTAGTAAAAAAGATATAAAAGAAAATACTAAGCAGATTTTAAATTCGCTTGGGGGAGCGGAAAATATAATAAGTGCAGCACACTGTGCTACAAGATTAAGATTAGTATTAAAAGATGAATCAATAGTAGATTTAAAAGAATTAGAAAATGTACCATTATATAAAGGGCAATTTTCTAATGCGGGACAATTTCAAATAATATTAGGTAGTGGAATTGTAGATGAAGTATATAAAGAATTAATTAAATTAGCAGGTATATCAGAGTCTACAAAAGCAGAAGTAAAAGCACAGGCTGATAACAAATTAAATCCTATTCAAAAAATAATAAAGATTTTAGCAGATGTATTTGTACCAATATTACCTGCACTTGTAGCTAGTGGATTATTAATGGGTTTAAATAATGTATTAACGTCTCAGGGACTTTTTGTTGAAGGAAAATCATTAATGGATATGTATCCACAGATGGGAGATTTAGCTAACTTTATAAATATACTTGCTAATGCAGCATATTCATTTTTACCAATATTAGTTGGTTTCTCAGCAACAAAATTATTTGGAGGAAATCCATATTTAGGAGCGGTTATTGGAATGATAATGGTGCATCCAGATTTACTAAATGGATATGGATATGGTGATGCTGTATTAAATGGAACATTACCAACTTGGAATATATTTGGCATAACTATAGAAAAGGTAGGATATCAAGGAACAGTTTTACCAGTATTAGCAGCTTCATATATTTTAGCTAAATTAGAGAGATTACTTAGAAAAGTAATACCAGAAGTATTAGATAATTTGTTAACTCCACTTTTATCTGTATTAATAACAAGTGTTTTAACTTTTACAGTAGTTGGTGGAATAATGCGTGGTGCTGGTGATATCATAGCTAATGGGTTATTATGGTTACATGATAGTTTAGGAGTTATAGGTGGAGCGATATTTGGATTAATTTATGCACCATTTACATTGACAGGAATGCATCATAGTTTATTACCAATAGATATACAATTTTTAGCTAATACAGCGGTAACGGGTGGATCATTTTTATTAGCAGTAGCAGCATGTAACAATGTAGCCCAAGGAGCAGCAGCACTTGCAGCTATGATAACGTCTAAAGATGAAAAATTAAAGAGTGTAGCATTAACATCAGGAATATCAGCAATGCTTGGGATTACAGAGCCAGCAATGTTTGGTGTTAACTTAAAATTAAAATTTCCATTTTACGGGGCGATGGTGGGTTCTGCGGTAGGTGCAGCATATTGTACATTTACAAATGTATTAAATATTTCATCAGGAGCAGCTGGAGTAATAGGATTTGTGTGCATTAGACCAGAATCTATAATAAACTTCTTTATAAGTATAGGTTTAGCTTTTATAGTAGGATTTTTATTAACATTTATATTAAGCAAATCAGTAAAAATGAATACTAGTGTAGAAAAAGAGGGAAATATAAAAGAAGTATGCTAGAATAATAATAAAAAGTATTGAAATTTAGAGGATTAATATGCTAAATAATATTAAAAAAACATCTGTAGGATTTAAGTTTTTATCACAAATACCATTAGTTTTAATAAATGGTGCTGGATATCAAAATATAATATCACATGATTATGTTTGGAATGGAAGAAATAGAAAAGATAATCAATGTATACTTCAATATACTTTAAGTGGTGAAGGTGAGATAGAAATTAAAGATAAAGTATATAATCTTAAAAAGGGTGATGCTTTTTTAGTGGACACTCCTAGTGATCATTGCTACATATTACCGGATAAATCAGATAGGTGGGAAGTGATTTATATTGAGTTTTCTAAAGAGGCACTTCCGCTCTTTAAGAAGATATATGATATGAAGGGGCATATTGTACATTTTGATATTGAAGAAAAAATAGTTCAAGCAATAATTAATATTTATAAAAAGTGTATTGAAGATGAATTTAAAGATATTTATCAAAATTCTAAGTATGCTTATAAATTTATTATGGATATAATAAGCTATTTTTTTGATGAAAATCAAAATAAGATATTACCAACAAGAATAGAGTCTAGTAAAAAATTTATTGAAGAAAATTATAATAAATTAATAGGCTTAGATGATATAGCAAACCATATTAATTTATCTAAATTTCATTTTACAAGAGAATTTGAAAAGGAAGTTGGAATGACTCCTGGTAAGTATATTATTAAGATAAGACTTAAGAAAGCTATAGAGTTACTAACATTTTCAAAGGATATGACAATCGAAGAAATAGCTATAGAAACTGGATTTAATTGTGGAAATTATTTTAGTAAGGTATTTAAAAAATATATAGGAATATCTCCAAGTACATATAGAATGAGTAATAATTATGAAGAAATTAGAACAAGATTTTTTGATTAAATATAATCTATATAATTATATTTTTATATAAATACTTGAAAATGTTTTTTAATGCACTATAATGAAAAAATTGTGCGTACAATAGTTTAGTGTGAGATCAAGTAATTGATCTCACGCTTATTTTGAAGAAAAATTTTAATATGATAGAAAGTTATGGTGATATTTAATTTTATTGCTTCAAGAACTACTTTTAATTGATTTAACTACATTTATATTTAATTTTATACCATATGTAGCTTATAATAGAATTAAAAAATTTGTTAGATATTATAATTTAAAAGGTAAATGACATAGTTCTATTTGATGAAATTATAGTATATAAAAATGAGAGATATATTTATGGATTAGGAGATACTATGGATAAAAATAATAATATAGAAAAAAGAATGATAGGTTATAATAGCTTTAAATGTATAGCTGATAAATGTAAATTTACATGTTGTTCTGGATGGGATATTAATATAGATATTAATACATATGAAAAATGGAATAAAGAAAAAAATAAATGTAAGGACATGTTAAATAAATTAAAGTTTATAGATAACGATTATATAATTGTTAATAAGAAAACAAGCGATACATGCCCCTTTTTAGATAATAAAGGACTATGTGATATTGTAAAAAGTAATGGAGATGAATATTTATCATTAACATGTCAAAGGTTTCCTAGGATAGAAAATACATTTGAAGGGATAAAGGAGCTTACATTATCATGTTCATGTCCAGAAGTAGTAGATATTATAGATAAAATTGAAGAGGAAATAATATTATTAAATTGTAATAATAATGATGATGATACTGATTTACCAATAGAAATAAAAATAAGAGATACTATTATAAAAATAATTAAAGAAAAAAATCTAAATATTGAAAGTAAGCTTCTTATAAGTTATAGAATGTTACTGAATATTTTAGATAATGAAGAACTTACAGAAGAAATTGTTTTGAATGAACTTGAAAAGTATAATAATATAATTTTACAAGAAACATTACAAAATAAAAGTGATTATAATAAAACATTTAGAACAATTAATAACTTATTTTTAGATATAATAGAAAATTATAAAGATGTTTCAGTATTGAAGAGTTCATTAAATTATATTTCACAGATTTCTATGAAGATTTATAAAGGAGAAATAAAAACTAGTGAATTAATAGAGTTATGGGATGAATTTATTGATTATTTTAGTAAGTATAATAAATTCATTGAAAAGTGCATTGTAACTAAAGTTTTAGGGAATTGTCTTAATGAAGACATAGAGGAAATAGCTATAAATTTAGAACTTATAATTTTAGAATTTGTATTATTGAGATATAGTGTATTTTTAAAAGTATTTTTAGGGGATAATGAAAACTTATTGCAAAATATAAAAGATTATATGGTAGTTTTTTCAAGAATTATAGGTAATAATTCTGATGCAGTTGTTGAATTTATTGAAGAGCAATATGGAGATATACTATTTACAGTTGAATATTTACGAAAATTTCTATTATGTGATTTTATATAGAAATTGAAGTAGTTATATAAAAGGCTCAAGGATTAAGTTGCTTGGGCCTTTTATATTCATTTAAAAATTTCATAAAGAAAATATAGATGTATTTTTGTTTATAAAAATTAATTAATGTAAAATATAAATATAAGATTAAATAAATTTTATTAGGAGGACATATGGAGATATACACTATAGGACATTCTAATTATACAGTTGAAAAGCTTATTGATATGTTAAGGCATTATAATATTAATTGTGTAGTGGATATTAGAGGAACACCTTATTCTAAATATAATGTTCAATTCGATAAGGAGACTATAAGATATACTTTAAGTAAGGCAGGATTTATTTACATATATATGGCTAAGGAGTTAGCTGCTAAAAGAATAAACAAGCAATCATATAATGATGAAGGATATTCTGATTTTGAGAAAGTAATAAATGAAAATGAATTTTTAGAAGGAATAGAAAGATTAAAAAATGGTTGTAATAAGGGGTATAAGATAGCTTTATTAGGAGCTATGCAAGAACCTATAAGATGTCATAGGTCTATTTTAGTAGGCAAAGCATTAAGGAAAGCTGGATTTGATGTTAAACATATATTAGATGATTATTCTATAGCATCACAAGATGATATAGAGCAAATGCTTTTAGATAAATATTTTAGTAATAGAAATCAAATGACTATTTATGATTTAATTGGAAATGTTCTAACTAGAGAAGAAATGATAGAAGAAGGCTATAGAATAGCAAATAAAGAAATAGGATATAGAATAGAGCATTTATAATATTAAAAAATCCATCAGATTTATTTTGATGGATTTTAATTTAATAAAAATATACTGGCTTTTATTTTTTGATGAGCTTTTCTATATTCAGAAGCAGACATATCAAAACGTTTAGAGAAGATTTTAGAAAATAATAATGGGTCATTATAACCAACTTTATTTGCAATTTCTGCTATAGATAAACTAGTTTCTTTTAAAAGTAAAGAGGATTTATACATTATAATATTAATTAAATAACTTTGAGTAGATTCACCAAGATGTTTAATAAACATTTTATATAAATAACTTCTTGTATATATGTATGAGATAAATTAGTATCACATTTAAAATCTTTAGGGAATTTTGAATAGATAGTATATAAAAGCAAATGTAGTTTGCCTTTTTTAACTTATATGTTTTATTATCAATTTTAAAAATTCCACTACCTTTTGAAATATAATGTATGACAGCATTTTTTACTACGTCATAATTATAACCAACATTTGGGGTACCTGGTTCTATTCCGCATTCATCTAAATTTACTTCAAAATTATTAATTTTATATTTTACCATAAAATTTGAATTTTTTTCTTCTAATTATTTTGGAAACATTATAACATATTTTAGCGCTCTAACTCTATGTAAACGTAAAAATTTATGGATTATAATATGAATATATTGAGTAAGCGCTTTCTAAATATAAAAAAATATGTTTCTTATTCATTATTTTAATGAATAAGAAAGGTGATTAAAGGTGTTATTAAACTCATATCATGAAGATATTTCTTCTTTACATATAAATATGATGCCTCGAAGAAGCTATTATATTCCATTTGAAAATATTAATGAAGCTATTAAAAATACAAATAGAGAAGAGCAAAAAAGATTTAATTCATTAAATGGAGTAAGGAAATAAATTTTTAGTTTTATTTAAGATTTGAGTAAAAATAAGGGGGATTTGAAATGACACGACTTGGAATTTCTATATATCCAGAACATTCAACAAAAGAAAAAGATATTGAATATATTCGATTAGCAGGAAAATATGGATTTAAAAGAGTATTTACATGCTTATTGAGTATAGGTAAAAAAACAAAGTCAGAGTTGATAGAGGAATTTAGAGAGTTAATTGATGTTGCACATGAAGAGGGGATGGAAGTAATACTTGATGTTAATCCAAATGTATTTAAAGAGTTAAATGTATCTTATGATAATTTATCTTTATTTAATGAAATACATGCAGATGGAATACGATTAGACGAAGGGTTTGATGGAGTAAAGGAAAGTCTAATGACATATAACGATAATGGATTAAAAATAGAGTTAAATGCAAGTTCAGGAAGAGGTTACTTAGATAATGTAATGAGTAATTTTCCTAACAAAGATAGGATTATTACTTGTCATAATTTTTATCCACAAAGATTTACAGGGCTAAGTTTAGAGCATTTTAATAATTGTAATGAAGCTATGAAGGAGTATGATTTACATACAGCAGCATTTGTATCTAGCAATAATGAAAATACTTTTGGGCCTTGGCCAGTAAAAGAAGGATTATGTACATTAGAAATGCATCGTGATTTACCTATAGATTTACAAGTAAGACATCTGTATGCAACTAGAATGGTTGATGATATCATAATTGGAAATGCTTATGCTTCTGAAGAAGAGTTAAAATCATGTGCTGATATTAAACCTGGGATTTTAACATTTGGAATTGAGTTAGACAAGGAGTTAGCTTCAATTGAACATGAAATTTTATATTATAAGCAAAATCATGCTAATAGAGGAGATGTTAGCGAATATATGGCTCGTTCTAGTAATCCAAGAGTAACATTTGCTAATGAAAGTATTCCAAAGGCAAATACTGTTGATATGAAAAGAGGAGATGTTGTTATATTAAATGACGAATATTCAAGATATAAGGGTGAGCTTCATATTGTACTAAAGGATATGCCTAATGATAGAAGAAAAAATGTAATTGGTCATATACCAGAAGAAGAGTTATTTTTACTTGATTATATGGAGCCAAGAAAAATATTTACATTTAAAAAAGATTTTAAATAAGAATATAAGAAAGAGAGTGAGAGAGTAATATGAAAAAGATATATTTATTTTGTAGCGCTGGAATGTCAACAAGTATGTTAGCTAATATTATGCAAAAGGTTGCTGATTCACATAAGCTTCCATTAGAAGTTAAGGCTTTCCCTGATAGCAAAATAGATGAAATTGTTGAAGAAAAGCACCCTGATGTAATTTTATTAGGACCTCAAGTAAAGTATAGATATAAAGAAATTTCAAGTCGTTATGAAAATACAGGAGTTCCAATTGAAGTAATTAATTCTGATGATTATGGAATGATGGATGGAGAAAAGATATTAAAACATGCAATAAAACTTATAAAGAAGAGTAAATAGAAAGAGAGGTAGTTTATTAATGTTAGATAAATTAGAATCAATTTTTATACCTCTTGCTGAAAAAATAGGGAAAAATAAATATTTAACTTCTATTAGAGATGGTTTTTTACTTACAACACCATTATTAATTATAGGGTCATTTTTCTTACTTATTGCAAATTTTCCTATTGTAGGATGGACAGAGTTTTGGGCAAGATTTTTTGGTGAAAATTGGACAGCCTATATGGCTAAGCCGACAAATGCAACATTTGATATTATGGCTATTTTAGCTGTAATAGGGATTGCATATTCTTTTGCTAGAGAGTTAAAGGTAGATAAATTATCAGGAGCTGCTGTAGCTTTAGTATCATGGTTTATCTTAATGCCGTATAAGGTTTCAGATGGTACTACAACTTTATCAGGAATTCCATTAGACTGGATTGGGTCTAAAGGGATATTCATAGGGATAATAACTACATTTGTATCAATACACATATATGCATGGGTAATTAAAAAAGGATGGATAATTAAAATGCCTAAGGGGGTTCCACCAGCAGTTTCTCAATCATTTGCAGCGTTACTTCCTTCAGCCGTAGTTTTAACTATATTCTTTTTAATTAATAGTTTATTAGCACTTACACCATATAATAATGCATTTGAATTTATATTTAGGTTCTTACAACAACCACTTTTAGTTTTAGGAAATACATTAGGTGCAGTTATAGTTGCTATGGGATTTCAGCATTTTTTCTGGTTCTTTGGAATAAATGGTGGATCTATTGTTGGTAGCATAATGCAACCAATATTAACTCCTCTTTCAATTGAAAATTTAGCTGCGTATCAAGCAGGAACTACAATTCCAAATGTAATAAATCAACAGTTTTATGATTTATTCACTACATTTGGAGGTGCAGGGTCAACTTTATCAATGTTAATTGCAATGATTATTTTATGTAAATCAAAGCGTATTAAGAATTTAAGTAAAATTTCAGTTGTACCTGCATTGTTTGGAATAAATGAACCTGTTGTATTTGGATTACCTATAGTATTAAATCCAACAATTTTAATTCCATTTTTATTAACACCACTTGTAAATATTGTAATATCATATTTTTCAATGGTTAGTGGGTTAGTTCCATTTACTAGTGGGATAAGTATACCTTGGACAACACCTGTTATTGTATCTGGATTCTTGACAACAGGGTGGAGAGGAGCAGTTCTTCAATTAATTCTTGTAATTATAGGTGTATTTATTTATATGCCATTTGTAAAGATGATGGATAAGCAATATCAAAATGAAGAATTAAAAGCAGATGATAGTTCAGACGATGATATTTCTCTTGATGATTTATCATTTGATGATTTATAGGAGGTATAAGCTATATGGAAAGTTTAGAAATGCTTTGTGTACAGATTATTTCTAATGTAGGTTTAGCAAGGTCAAATTATATTGAGGCAATTAATAAAGCTAGAGAAGAGGATTTTAAAGGTGCAGAAGAATGTATTGCTAGTGGTAAGGAAAAGTTTTTAAAAGGGCATGAACTTCATTTAGAACTTTTTAAAAATGAGGAAAATAGCAATATGTCTATAAGCACTTCAGTTTTATTAATGCATGCAGAAGATCAGCTTATGAGTGCAGAAGGTTTTAAGATTATAGCTGAGGAGTTAATAGAAAGTTATAAAAGAATTAATAATCTTGAAAAAATAATAAAATGTGAAAGTTAATAAATTATATTGTAAAATAACTAATATAAAATATTTAGTAGAAATTTTAAGAGATAATTCTGAAATAAAGATGAAATATTAAAAAAAAGGTGATTTCTAAATTAAATAGAAATCACCCTTTTAAATTGGATTAATTGTAATACTTAATCTATAGTTAGTATATATATAATTTAATTAGGTAATGTATAAATAGAAAATTTTTGACGTTTATCAATTAAGTAAAGATTATGTACTGGGATTTCTTGTTTTAAAGTTAGCGCTGTATAATTTTCTAAGTAATTTATATACTCTTCAGAAGGATAGTAAAATATCAAATCTATTTCTCTAGGAAATTCTTCTACTGAAATTAAAATATTATTTAAAACTTTAATAAATAATTGTAGTGAAAAAGGGTTAAAGAAATAGAATTTGTTATCTAATGGTGATACTTTATAATTTTCTGCAAATATATTTAAAAAGTTAATTTTTTCTCTTGGTTTTGAGAATGATTTAAAGTAACTTTTTTTATTGTTTTCACATATGTCATGGTAATTATTGTTCATTTCTATTCCAGTAACATATGAGTTATAATAATAGTTTATATAAAATGCTAATCTTCCTTTCCCACATCCAAAGTCTACTAAATGACCTGAATTATTTAGAGTGTACTCTTTAAATAGTGACTCTAATGCCATATAAGATGTAGCTTCATATCTATTATAATGATGAGATTCGTAAAATCCTTGTTGTTCTCCGGTTGTTCTTATATTAAGTAATCTTTCATAATGTATATCATCCATAATTAATCTCCTTATTATTTATAATTTTAAATAAACTATTTATACATTATATCAAATATATATTAAAAAATATTTATTCCTAAGTTTTATGGATAATTAGCAAAATTTAAAAAAATATGTGTAAAGATTAGTAGAATTTAACGAAAATAAGATAAAAGCTATAATAAAGTAGAATATTTTTATATAGCTATTTATTAATATTCGGCTTTGGTATATACTATTAATGAGTGGAATTTTATAAATAGATGATACGCTATATACTGTATAGTATATATTATTAAATTTGAATCTTTGAAATTTTAATGTAAAGGGGAAAGTTTGATGACAGAATTAAGACATGAATTAGGAATAATAGCTCTAGAAAGTTGTAAAGAACTTGGAAACGCTATTGATAAGCTTATTCAAGAAAAAAGAAATACTAATGAATCATTCCTAATACCAATCAATGAAATAAGATTCTCTAACGGAGAGGGAAAAGTCAAAATATCAGAGAGTGTAAGAGGTAAGGATATATACATTTTATGCGATATTGGTAATTATAGTTGTACATATAAAATGTTTGGATTTATTAATCATAAGGGGCCTGATGAGCATTTCCAAGATATAAAGAGAACTGTTTCTGCAATTAGAGGTAAAGCTGCAAAGATTACAGTAATAATGCCACTTCTATATGAATCAAGACAACATAGACGTAAAGGTAGAGAATCTTTAGACTGTGCATTAGCACTTCAAGAATTGGAAAGATTAGGAGTACACGAAGTTCTTACATTTGATGTACATGATCCTAATGTACAAAATGCAATTCCTCTACTATCTTTTGAGAATTTCTATCCAACTTATGATATAGTAAAATCTCTTATAAAGAATGAAAATACATTAGAGTTAAACAAAGACAAGCTTATAGTTATAAGCCCAGATACTGGAGCTATGGATAGAGCTATTTATTATTCAAGTGTTTTAGGAGTTGACGTAGGTTTATTCTATAAGAGAAGAGACCATTCAACAATAGTAAATGGAAAAAATCCTATAGTACAACATGAGTATATGGGAAGAGATGTTGAAGGAAAAGATGTATTAATAGTTGATGATATGATAGCATCTGGTGAATCAGTACTTGATATAGCTATGGAGTTAAAGGAAAGAAGAGCAAGAAATGTTTATGTAGCAACTACATTTGCTTTCTTTACAGAAGGATTAGAAAAGTTTAATAGATTCTATGAAGATGGAATAATATCTAGGGTATATTCTACTAATTTAACATATATATCTGAAGAGTTACGTGATTCTAGATGGTACAGAGCTGTGGATATGTCAGAGTTAGTATCAAAAATAATAAATAAGTTAAATTATGATAAGTCTATTGCTTCTTATATGGATGCAACAAGAGTAATTCGTGATTTATTAGAAGAATAAGAATGTGATATATTATAGCATATGTAAAACAATGAGAATTTACTATGCTATAATATTTTTTTTGGAGAAATTATGAGGAAAGAATTAATTAATAAAATAAATAAAGAAAATGAAGTATTATGCGTAAATAAAAAAGAAAATAAAGAAAATTTAATTATAGTGGAAAAGGGAGATATACGATACAAATCTAATAGTGAAAATATTTCTTTAGAATATAATGTATCAGGTATAGGTGGATATGGATTAAACCTTATATAGATTTTAGTTTTAGGAAGAAGGGAAGGAGAAAATGATAGAAGCATTTCATTCAAATTGGACTATGCCATTTTTAAATTCTAATCCATGTAAAGAATATTATATAGAGGATTTTGAAATATTAACAACTATTCTTTCTGCATTGAAGTGGAGAGAGAAAAATGGAAGCATAAAAATGATTACTGATAAAGTAGGTGCTAATTATTATAAGAGTATAGGTTTAGAAAATATATGGGATTTAGGAATTGATATATCTTTAGATAATATTAGTGATAGAATTGATAGTAATATATTTTGGGCAGCAGGAAAGATTTATGCCTTAAAGAGTCAAAACTATCCATGTGTCATGATGGATACTGATTTTATTGTATGGGAAAATGTAGATGATATTTTAAATAATACAGAATTAAGTGTAATACATAAGGAAAAAATAATAGAAGAAGTATATCCAAGCAAAGAGTATTTTAAGTTTAAAAGTGGATATTATTTAGATAGAGAATGGGATTGGACAGTGTTACCTAGTAATACTGCATTTATGTATATCTCTAATAATGAATTTAAAGA
The DNA here is from genome assembly GCF_026168755.1 of Clostridium sp. Classification (GTDB taxonomy): domain Bacteria; phylum Bacillota; class Clostridia; order Clostridiales; family Clostridiaceae; genus Clostridium. The sequence goes on from NZ_JAPFDR010000035.1 coordinate 17,462, forward strand.
ATATTATACTGAAACAGCTATAGATTTTATGAGTAATCTATCTAATAGTTATAATAAGATTATTAATATGGTTTTTGCAGAGCAAAGGCTGATATCAATGTGTGCTAAAAGAAAAAATATAGAGATTAAAGAGATAATGAGTTTAGAAAATTTATTCTCTAATAATCAAAAATTATTTACTCATATTTGGGGATATAAGAAAGAAATGAAGCATAATTTTAATAAAAGAAAAGATTTTTGTATGAGGTGTATTAAAAGAATTATTAAGGATTATCCTGAATATGAAGATGTTATAGCTAATATTGATAATTTAAAAGATTATTATAATGAAATTAAAAATTACTTTTATATTTAATTTAAAGAGTTTTCAGATAAAATAGAATAATGAATCTTTTTACTTATTTTAGAGATTTAGTGTTATTATATATATAATAATAATTTTTTGAAGGAGTGTGGGAAAATGAAAACTTTAGTAATAAATTGTGGTAGTTCATCTTTAAAGTATCAATTAATCGATATGAATACAGAAGAATGTATGGTTCAAGGATTAGTTGAAAGAATAGGAATCGAAGGCTCTGTATTAACTCAAAAGGTTGAGGGAAAAGACAAATATGTAATAAATACAGAAATTAAAAATCATAAGGATGCAATAAAGCTAGTATTAGAAGCATTAATTGATCCTGTTCACGGAGTTATTAAATCTATGGACGAAATTTCAGCAGTAGGACATAGAGTTGTTCACGGTGGAGAAAAATATTCAGATTCAGTTTTAATTAATGATGAAGTTTTACAATCAATTAAAGATTGTATAGTGCTTGCACCATTACATAACCCACCTAATATTATAGGAATTGAGGCTTGTAAAGAATTAATGCCAAATACTCCGATGGTAGCAGTATTTGATACAGCATTCCATCAAACAATGCCTAAACATTCATATATTTGCCCATTACCATATGAATTATATGAAAAATATGGAATTAGAAAATATGGATTCCATGGAACATCTCATAAATATGTTTCAAATAAAGTAGCAGAAGCTATGGGAAAAGATATGAAAGAGTTAAAGATAGTTACATGTCACTTAGGAAATGGTTGTTCATTAGCTGCTGTTAAGAATGGTAAATCTGTGGATACTTCTATGGGATTTACTCCACTAGCAGGTGTTATGATGGGAACAAGATCAGGAAGTATAGATCCATCTGTTATTAGCTTCTTAATAGAACAACATGGATATACAATAGAAGAAATAGATGAATTATTAAATAAAAAGTCTGGAGTTCTAGGAATTTCAGGGGTATCATCAGATTTTAGAGATGTTTTAGCGGCAGGTGAAGCTGGAAATGAAAGAGCAAAGCTTGCTTTAGAAATATTCTACTATAAAGTTAGAACTCAAATTGCTGCTTATGCTGGAGCAATGGGTGGTATAGATGTAATAGTATTTACTGCTGGTATAGGAGAAAACTCTTCTATTACAAGAAAAGAAATATTAAAAGGGTTAGAATTCTTTGGATTTGAACTTAATGAAGAAAAAAATGAAATAAGGGGAAATATCCAAGAAATATCTACTGAGGGTTCTAGAGTAAAGGTATATGTAGTACCTACTAATGAGGAATTAATGATTGCTAGGGATACAGCAAAATTAGTTAAATAATTATAAAATGGTGTGTTAAAAGGATTATTTAATAATCTTTTTAACACTATTTTTGTATTTGGAAATACTAATAAGTAAATCTATTATTTAGACAGTAGTTGCTTAATATTTAATATGTTATAATAATTATTATTAATTATATAAGGAGATATTATTATGGGAAATAAGATAACTTTAACATATGAAAATGGGGAATTTAATGTTGCTATAAATGAAAGTATTGTATATACAGATAAGGAGATGGAAGGGGCACTTATTAAATTTAACTCAGTAGTTAAAAATAATGCTATAGAGCAAAAAAATTCATGGGATGATATAGAAGCTGAAGTTAATAATTATAATATTGAAGAAGTTGAAGTAAACTCACAGTTTAAGACTGTTAATTTTGGAAAAATGAAATACTTCTATAATACTGATAAAGTATTTTATATTCAAAATAATAGCATGATATCATTAGGTGGAGGTTATTCATTATTTAACTTTGTATTAAAGAAAATTAATGAAGGACAGTTAGAAAATGAAGAGAACTTTTTAGAGCTATGCAAAATATCAATGCAGAATAAAGCGATTTTTAGTGCAAATGAAGATATTGTAATGATATCAAGTCCAAAATTTAGTTATGGAACAGTAGAATATAACTTTGCCACTAATAAAATAAATAAGGGGACTAGTAGTGAAAAAGGAAGCTTTGAAGAATTTAAAAATTATGTTTTAGAGATTCTTAAATAGGCTATCTAGGTCACTGAAGATTAAACAATGATTCTATAGTAAAAGAAATCATTAGAATAAGGAGATATATATGAAAGAGTTATTATTAGAAGCAGATAGATGTTTATTATGTAAAAATGCTAGATGTCAGGCAAATTGTCCAATAAGCACAGAAATTCCGGAAGTAGTTAAGCTATTTAAGGAAGGAAAAATAATGGAGGCTGGTGAAATATTATTTAATAATAATCCATTATCAGCAGCATGTGCCATAGTTTGCCCACATGAGGATCAATGTAAAGGAAATTGTATTAGAGGAATAAAAAGTGAACCTGTTAGATTTTGTGAGATTGAAGAATATATTTCTGGAGAATATTTATATAAAGTTAAATTTGATAAGGTAGAGTCAAGAAATGAAAGAATTGCTATAATAGGAGCAGGACCAGCAGGAATTACTTTATCAATAATATTAGCAAGAAAAGGCTTTAAGGTTACTCTTTTCGATGCTCATGAGAAAATTGGTGGAGTTCTTAGATATGGAATTCCAGAGTATAGATTAAAAAATTCTATGATAGATAGATATGAAGAGTTACTTATTGAACTTGGAGTAAAAATTAGGCCAAACACTTTAATTGGACCTGTTATAACATTAGATAAGCTATTTTCTGATGGATATAAGGCAGTATTTATAGGTACTGGAGTATGGAATCCTAAGACTTTAAATATAAAGGGAGAGTCATTAGGAAATGTACATTATGCAATAGATTATTTAAAGTCACCACAAGTTTATAATTTAGGAAAAAGAGTGGCCGTAATTGGTGCAGGAAATGTTGCTATGGATGCGGCTAGAGTTGCTAAAAGAAGTGGTGCTGAAGAAGTGTATATTCTTTATAGAAAAGGCTTTGAAAATATGCCATGTACTAGAGCTGAATTAGAAGAGGCTAAAGAAGATGGAATTAAGTTTGAATTATTTAAGGCGCCTTTAGAATTAACTGAAGAAGGTGTTAAATATATAGAAACTAGAAATGAAGTGGATGAGTCAGGTAGAGTAAATACAGCTATTATAGAAGGAACAGAAGGAATGTTTAACTGTGACTCTACAATAATTGCAGTAAGTCAATCACCAAGAAAGAATATAGTTGCTAATACTGAAGGTTTAGAAACTAATAAATGGGGATTATTGCTTACTGATGAAAAGGGACATACAACAAGAGATGGAGTATTTGCATCAGGAGATGTTGTTACTGGAGCTAATACAGTAGTTCATGCAGTTGCATATGCAAAAGTAGTTGCAGATTCTATAGAAGAATATTGTGATAACAATTAATAAATTATTTGTAAGAGGGTGTTAAAATGGAGAATGAAATGATTAAAAGTGAGTGTGAAGACACCCTAAGTGAATATTTTTATTTTATTAACTGTTCTGAGATGGAAAAAGAATTGTGCAATATGGAAATGAGAAGTGTTTTTGGAAAATATCCTAAAGCAAAGTATTTATTTTCAGAAAAAAATTTTGATCCATCTAGAAGTCCATTTATTAAGTTACAAATAAAATCAATATATGTAGAAAAAAACTTAGAAAATATAATTAATAAAATAAAAGGTGATAAAATATCTTATGATGCTTTTAAAGTTAATTATATAAAAAGTGAAGATGGGGATGTTTCTTATGAAGAGCGTCTTAAAGCTGTTAAGGAAATTGGATTTGTTGTAACAGGATTTCCAGATATACATAATCCAAAGATAGAGTTAGCTATAACTAAAGTTAAGGAAAAATGGATATTTGGAGAGTTAATTAGAAATAATTTTAAGTGGCAAAAACATAATGATAAGCCACATTCATATTCTAATGCAGTACCATTAAGAATGGCTAGAGCATTAGTAAATATTGCAGTTGGAGATAATAGGGAATTAACATTAGTTGATCCATGTTGTGGTGTTGGTACTGTTGTTATAGAGGCTCTTGATTTAGGCATTAATGTAAAAGGTTATGAAATTAGTAAACCTATTGCATGTAATGCTAGAAATAATATAGAATTTTTAGGTTACAATAGAGAAATAATAACTAGTGGCGATATGCATAATATAAATGAAATTTTTGATGTTGCCATAGTTGATATTCCTTATGGATTATATTCACCAGTAACTTTACAGGAGCAGGTAGATATAATTAGTACCTCAAGAAGAATTGCTCGTAAGATGGTTATAATAACATTTGAAGATATGGATAATTTAATAATTTCAGCTGGGTTCAAAATAGTAGAAAAAGGCTATATGAGAAAAGGTAATATGATAAGACATATTAGTATCTGTATATAAAATATAAATTATAAATTCAATTTAAAATAAAAAATTGACAATATATTAAGAAGATGATATAATGAACTTCGTCAAGAAGAAACTGCCGTTTCTCGCCTTACGGCTAAGCTTAGTAAGGTAATGAGTTTATTGGATTTTTATCTAGAAGAGTGTCTAGATTTTCTAAATAATACGAGGGCGGCAATTATGCTGCCCTTTTATTTATATATTTTTCTTGATAGATTTTATCGGAGGTGAATGTTATCAGTAAAAACTTTACTTGTAATGAAAGTATTAGAGAAAAAGAAATTAGAGTAATTGATACAGATGGTACTCAATTAGGTGTAATTTCTACGAAGGAAGCTTTACAAATGGCTGAGGAGAAAGATTTAGATTTAGTAATGATATCTCCAACAGCAGTGCCACCAGTATGTAAAATAATGGATTTAGGCAAATACATTTACGAGCAATCTAAAAAGGAAAAAGAAGCTAAGAAAAAGCAAAAGGTAACTGTCATTAAAGAAATCAGATGTAGTTTAACTATTGAAGAAAATGACATAGCTATCAAAGCTAAGAATGCTAGAAAGTTCTTATTAGACGGGGATAAAGTTAAAGTCACTGTTAGATTCAAAGGTAGAGAAGCAACATTAGGTCACCTAGGATTAAAGATCTTAGAAAACTTTGTTTCTAAACTTGAAGATGTTTGTACTGTTGAAAAAGCAGCAAAACAAGAAGGAAGAAACATGACTATGGTATTAGCCCCTAAAAAAGCATAACCAGAGAGGAGAATATTATCATGCCAAAAATGAAAACGCACAGAGGTGCAGCTAAAAGATTTAAAAAGACTGGTACTGGAAAGTTAAAAAGAGCAAAAGCTTTCAAGAGCCATATCTTAACAAAGAAGAGCGCTAAGAGAAAGAGAAACTTAAGAAAAGCTTCTTACGTTTCAACTACTCAAGAAAAAGCAATGAAGAAATTATTACCATACCTATAATATAGAGGACTTAGGAGGAATACAAAATGGCAAGAGTTAAGAGAGCGGTAAATGCTCGTAAGAATCATAAAAAAGTTTTAAAGCTTGCAAAAGGTTACTACGGTGGGAAGAGCAGATTATTCAGAACTGCTAACGAATCTGTAATCAGAGCTTTAAGAAATGCATACGTTGGAAGAAGATTAAAGAAGAGAGATTTCAGAAGATTATGGATAGCAAGAATTAACGCTGCTACAAGAATGAACGGTCTTTCATACTCAAAATTCATGAACGGAATCAAATTAGCTGGAATCGACATGAACAGAAAGATGTTATCTGAAATAGCTATCAATGATCCAAAAGCATTTGCAAACTTAGTAGAAACTGCAAAAGCTCAATTAAACAAATAATTTTGTTTACATAAAGCAATCCGAAAGGATTGCTTTTTTTATATTTAATATTAAATCAATAATTTATTATTATGAATATAATATATACGAGATAAATATTAGGTTGAAAAGAAATAATATGTATACAAAAGGTGATTTTAATAATTATATTGAATGTTATACAATTCATGGAATGATTGGTGATGTATATTTAAATGGAGAAGAAATAGAAAAATTTTTAAATGTACTAATTTAAAGCCTGCATCTAAATAATCGTATTAAAGGTTATTTATTAGATGTAGGCTATTTTTATGCATTACATAATAATTATGAATTTATTTAAATCTATAGGTAAAAGATAATAGATGAATATAAATGAATAATTTTACAGAAAATACTCTTATGATAAAGAGAGGTGGAACTAATGAAAATAAAAATTACTACTCAGGAATTTGACAATATAATAAATAGTATTAAAGATAAGTATAAAGTTATTGCACCAGTATCTATACCTTATGCAGGGCAATATTCAGATACTGATGTAATTAGATATGAGGAAGTAAAAAGTATTAATGAAATTGAATTTAATCATAAGTCTCATTTTACGGCAAAAGAAGTGGTTATGCCTGTTACAGAAACTTTATTTTATTATACAGAGGGAGAATATAAAATACCAACTATTGATGAAAGAAAAATGCTAGTATTTATGCGTTCTTGTGATGTCAATGGTTTGCATAGAATAGATAATGTTTATTTAAAAAATGGAAAAGAACCAGATTATTATTATAAGAGACTTAGAGATAAGGTTAAGATAGTGTTAATCGGATGTGAAAAAAGTTTTAGAAATTGTTTTTGTGTAAGTTTTGGTACTAATACAACTGAAGATTACTCATTAGGGGTAAAGGTTGATAAAGGTGATGTGTATATAGAGATAAAAGATGATGAATTTAAAGAGATTTTTATAGGGGAAAAAACAGAGTTTAATATTGATTTTGTATCTTCTAATGATGTGAAAGTGACATTACCAGAAAAACTAAACCCTTTAGAAGTAGCAGAGGCAGAATTATGGAGAGAGTATGACTATAGATGTATAGCTTGTGGAAGATGTAATCTTTCTTGTCCAACATGTTCTTGTTACACAATGCAAGATATAGTAAGCAGAGAGAATACTAAATGCGGTGAAAGAAGGAGAGTTGGTGCATCATGCCAAATACCAGGGTTTTCTTTAATGGCTGGAGGTCATGATGTTAGAGTAAGAAATGGAGATAGAATGAGATATAGAACTATGCATAAGATGTATGATTACGGTAAAAGATTTGGACCACAAATGTGTGTAGGGTGTGGAAGGTGTGATGATGTATGTCCTCAATATATATCACTATCAACTGCAATGAATAAGGTAACACAATTTGTAAAAAGTAAACAAGGGGGGGGAATAAAATATGGTGAATGAATATATTCCTTATGAAGTTAAAATTTTAGACATTATTAAGCATACTGCTAAAGAATGGACTTTTAGAGTAGAGAGAAAGTGTGATGAAATAAATCCAGGTCAATTTTTTGAAATTTCTATACCTAAATACGGAGAATCACCAATATCAGTATCTGGATATAGTGATGAATATTTGGATTTTACTATTAGAGAAGTAGGAAAGGTTACTGAAGAGATATTTAAACTAAATATAGGAGATATTATAAGACTAAGAGGGCCATATGGTAATGGCTTTGAGTTAAAAAATTATATAGATAAAGAAATAATAATTGTATCGGGGGGAAGTGGATTAGCACCAGTTAGAGGAATATTAGAGTATTTTTATGAAAATATAGATAAATGTAAAGGTGTAACATTAATATGCGGATTTAGATCACCTGATGATATTTTATTTAAAGAAGATATAGAAAAGTGGAAATCTAAATTTAATGTTATATTAACTGTAGATAAAGGTAATGAAGAATATAAGGAAAAGGTAGGGCTTGTAACAAAATACGTACCAGAGATAAATATAAATGATAAAAATAATGTTTCAGTAGTAGTTGTCGGACCTCCTATGATGATGAAATTTACAATAATTGAATTTCAAAAGATAGGTATAAAAGATGATAATATGTGGGTTTCTTATGAAAGAAAAATGTGTTGTGGTCTTGGAAAATGCGGACATTGCAGAATGGATACAACTTATATATGTACTGATGGACCTGTATTTAATTATTCTTTTGGAAAAACTTTATATGATTAGGAGGGATAGGCCATGGAGCTTTTACATGATTTAAATACTAGAAAGACAATGAAAAATGCTTTTAGAATAACTAAAAATAAATATATTACTGCTGTAAGAATTAGAGTTCCTGGAGGATCAATTTATACAGATACATTAAGATTAGTTGCTGATTTAGCTGAAAAATATGGAGATGGAAGAGTTCATATTACAACAAGGCAAGGTTTTGAAGTATTAGGTATTCCAATGGAACGTATGGAAGAGGTAAATGAAGCACTACAACCTATTATTGATAATATGGGAACTAATCAAAAGCATAAGGGTGCTGGATATCCTTCAGCTGGTACAAGAAATATAACTTCTTGTATAGGAAATAATATTTGTCCCAAAGCTCAATATAATACAACAGAATTAGCAAGAAAAATTGAAGATATGGTTTATCCAGATGATTTACATGTGAAAATAGCAGCAACAGGATGTCCTAATGATTGTATAAAGGCTAGAATGCATGATATAGGAATAATCGGAATGTGTCTACCGGTTTATGATTCATATAGGTGCATATCATGCGGAGCTTGTGTTAAAAAATGCAAGCAAGTATCGACTACAGCATTAAGTACAAAAAATTATAAAGTTATTAGAGATCCAAGCAAATGTATTGGATGCGGAGAATGTGTTCTAGCATGTCCTAATAACGCTTGGACTAGAAGTCCTAAAAAATATTTTAGAGTTGTTATTATGGGGAGAACTGGAAAAACAAATCCAAGAATTGCAGAAGATTTTATAAAATGGGCAGATGAAAATACTGTATTAAAAATTATAGATAATACTTATAAGTTTGTTAGGGAATATATAAATCCTGATGCGCCATATGGAAAAGAGCATATTGGATATATAGTGGATAGGGTTGGATATAAAGAATATAAAAAATGGGCACTTGATGGAATTGATTTACCTGAATTAGCAGAAGTAAGTGAAAATGTGAATTGGGCGGGAGTACATTATATGAGAAAGTAAAATCATATTTGCATATAAGTAAAAGTTAATAAGGTTATAAGAGTTTTACGAAAATTAGAATTAATTAAATAAGGAGTGATTTCATTGAAGGTTATAAGATCTACTTGTAATTATTGTTCTATAGCATGTAATTTAGATTTTCATGTTGAAGATGATGGGTTTATTAAGAGAGTAGTACCTACTGTTGATTATCCTGTTAATAAGGGGTTTTGTTGTGTAAAGGGATTAAATTTAGATAAGCAAAATACTGAACATGAAAATCCTGTATTACCACTTGTAAAAGATGAAAATGGAGAATTAAAACAAATTCAATGGCAAGAGGCATTTGATTTGTTTGCTAAGAGAGTAACTGAAATACAAGAGAAATATGGTAAAGAAAGTTTTGCATTTTTAAGTACAGGGCAATTAGCTACAGAGGAAATGGCCTTGGCAGGACATATAGGAAGAACATTTTTAGGAGGAAATGGAGATGGAAATACAAGGCTTTGTATGGCTACATCGGTAGTTGCATATAAGCAAAGCTTTGGATTTGATGCTCCACCATATACTTTTAATGATTTAGAACATTCAGATGTAATTATATTTATTGGATGTAATCCTGTAGTAGCACATCCAATTCTTTGGGGAAAAACTAAAAATAATAAAGATTGTATAAAGATTGCAATAGATCCAAGAAGAACAGAAACAGTAACTAATTGTGATATGTGGATAGATATAAAGCCAAAATCAGATTTAACGCTTCTATATACATTAGCTAATGTTCTTATTGAAAAAGGGTGGATTGATAATGAGTATATTGAGAAGTATACAGAGGATTTTGAGGGTTTTAAAGAACATGTGAAAAAATATACATTAGAGGATGTTGAAGAAAAAACAGGGATATCAAAAGTTAGAGTCTTAGAACTAGCAGAAATAATACATAATGGAAAAAGAGTATCATTGTGGTGGACTATGGGAGTAAATCAAAGCTACCAAGCAGTAAGAACAGCACAAGCAATTATAAATATAGCTTTAATGACAGGCAATATAGGTAGGCTTGGAACAGGAGCAAATTCTATAACTGGTCAATGTAATGCTATGGGTTCTAGACTTTTTAGTAATACTACAGGGCTTTATGGTGGAGGAGAGTATGATAATGAAGCAAGAAGAAAAGTTGTTGCTGAAGCTTTAGATATAGATCCTGAAATGTTACCTAAGAAGCCTACCTTACCATACAATGTTATAATAGAAAAAATAAACTCTGGTGAGATAAAAGCTTTATGGGTAGTGGCAACTAACCCTATAGTTTCTTGGATAAATAATTTAGAGTTTAAAAAGGCAGCTGAAAAATTAGAGTTTTTAGTTGTAGAAGATATTTACTCTGATACTGAAACAGCGAGATATTGTGATTTATTATTACCTTCAGCCAATGGATTAAAGAAAGAAGGTGTATTAATAAATACAGAAAGAAGATTATCAAAGCTTGATCCAGTATTAGAAAAGAAGGAGAATGAATTAACAGATTATGATATTATGTTGGGAATAGGTAAGGCTTTAGGAATGGGAAAATTATTAGATAAGTGGAAAACACCAAGAGATGCTTTTGAAGCATTAAAAGCATGTACCAAAGGAATGCCTTGTGATATTACTGGTGTAGATTATGATATGTTAAAGGATTCAAGAGGAGTACAATGGCCATTTAGAGCTGGTGAAAAATTAGAAGAAGATGAAAGAAGACTATTTGAAGATAATAAGTACTATACACCAAGTGGTAAGGCAAAGTTTATTTATGAAGATGTAGCACCAGTTCCTTATGAACAATCAGAGGAATATCCATACTTGTTTAATACTGGAAGAGGTACTGTTGGTCAATGGCATACACAAACAAGAACTAGAGAGATACCAGATGTTTTTTCTATAGTTCCTCATGAAGGATATGTAAATATAAATACTGATTTAGCTTATGAATTAGGAATAAAAGATAATGAAACAATTAAAATAACATCACCAAATGGTGTAAGTAATAATTTCCTTGTTAAACTAAGTAGAACTGTTAAAAAAGATCAAATATATGCACCAATGCATTATATAGAAGCAAATTCACTATTACCATCTATATTTGACACATATTCAAAAGAACCTAATTTTAAATATGTACCAGTAAAAATAGAAAAGATTGATTAGGAGATAGCTATGAAAAGAATAAAAATAGATAGAAATAAATGTATTGGGTGTTTAACATGTACTACTGCATGTAAGGTATCTCATGGTTCAAGGGATACAAGAGGAAGAATTGTTATTAATAGTGAAGGAAATTTTGCACCAATTTATTGTAGACATTGCACTAGACCGGAATGTGTTTACGCATGTCCAACTGGAGCTATGAGAAAAGATGATGAAAGTAAATATGTTATTTATGATAAAAGTAGGTGTGCAACTTGTTATATGTGTATAATGGCATGTCCATATGGGGTTCTGAAAATGGATTATCAAACAAATAGGGAAGTAATGAAGTGTGATATGTGTATGTCAACAGAACAAAATTTTCCTCAATGTGTAGATAAATGTCCAATGAATGCATTAACTTTAGAGGAGGTAGATGAATAATGGGATATGTTATAGTAGGAGCATCTGCATCTGGAATTAATGCAGCTAAAACTTTACGTGAAAATGATAAAAATGCAGAAATAATATTAGTATCTAAGGATGAATATGTTTATTCAAGATGCATACTTCATCATTTTTTAGATGGAAGAAGAGAAATTGAAGCTTTAGATTTTACTCCAAATAATTTTTTTGAAATGTATAAGATAAAGTGGATAAAAGGAGTAGAAGTAGTAGGAATAGATATTAAGGAAAAAAGACTAAAATTATCAAATAATGAGGATTTAGGTTATGATAAAGTTTTATTAGCAGCAGGATCATCATCATTTTTACCACCAATAGAAAATTTAAGAACAGCTAACAATGTAATAGGGCTTAGAAATTTAGATGATGCTATTAAGATTAAAGAAGAAGCTAAGAAAGTTAAGAATATTGCTATCCTAGGTGCAGGATTAGTTGGGGTAGATGCTTTAGCAGGCCTTTTAGATTATGATGTAAATATAACATTAATTGAAATGGGGGATAGAATATTACCACTTCAATTAGATAATTATGCAGCAAATGTGTATCAAGAAAGATTAAAAGAAGAAGGTGTGAACTTTAAGTTTGGAGTAAAAGCTGAAAAAGTTATAGTAGATGATAATAATAATCCAATTTCCATAAAATTAAATACAGGGGAAGAAGTACCTTGTGAATTAATAATTGCATGTACTGGTGTTAGATCTAATATAGGATTTTTAAAAGATAGTGGTATAGAGTGTGATAAGTTTGGGCTTATAATTAATACAAAAGGTGAAACTAATATAAAGGATGTTTATGGTGCAGGAGATATAACAGGAAGAAACCCAATATGGCCAACAGCTGTTAAGGAAGGAATTATTGCAGCTAATAATATGATTGGTAAGGAAATTTATATGAATGACTTTTTTGGAAGTAAAAATACAATGAATTTCTGTGGAGTGGCTACAATGTCTTTAGGAATGGTAAATAAACCAGATGATAGCTATAAGGAAGAAACTCAGATAAAAGGAAAGGATTATAAAAAGATAATTCATAAAGATGGAATAATATATGGAGCTATAGTTCAAGGTGATTTATCTTATGTTGGAGTACTAACACAACTTATAAAGGAGAACATTGATATAAGAAAAGTTAAGAAGCCACTTTTTGATATAGATTATTCTGATTTCTTTAATGAAAAAGAAAATTTAGAGTTTGTATATTAAAAGTAAAGATAAAGGGATATTATAAATTAAAATAAATAAGTAGATATTTATATGTATAGCTTATATAAAGATAGGCAAAATTCAATAATAATCTACTTATTTTTTTATTATTATTAATTAAATTCATTATCAAATGATATTGCTGATAATGAATGGAATTACGTACATATATAAAGAGATAACATATAATATAATTATCAAATGATAATTGGAGGTGTATTATAGTGAATAGATATGACGAATCTAATAAAGTAACAATAATATCTATTTTACTTAATATAGGATTAACTATACTAAAAATATTATCAGGTATTTTAGGTAACTCTGCAGCTATAATAGCCGATGGAGTACATTCAGCATCAGATATAATTACTTCTGTTGGAGTTCTTATAGGAAATAAGATTTCTAGAAAGCCAAGAGATGATGAACATCAATATGGACATGAAAAGGCAGAGGGTTTAATTTCTTTTACTTTAGCAACTGTACTTATAGGTATTTCTTTTAAAATAGGATATGATGGATTTAAAGAGTTAATTAATGTAAATAATATATTAGTACCTAATGCGTTGCCATTAATTGTAGCTTTAATATCAATAGCAGTTAAGGAATACCAATATCAAATTACGATTAGAGTAGCTAAAAGAATTAATTCATCATCATTAAAGGCCGATGCTTGGCACCATAGATCGGATGCGCTTTCATCTATAGCAGCGTTTATTGGAATTGGAGGTGCAATGCTTGGATTAAAGATATTAGATCCCATAGCATCAATTATAGTAGCTATAATTGTTGTAAAGGTTGGAATTGATATATTAAAATCAGCCTGTAATGAACTGATGGATAGTTCAATAAGTAAACAAGATATTAGTACAATTAAATCATTAGTAGATAGTGATGAAAAAATATATGGAATAAAAGATTTTAAATCTAGAAAGTATGGATCTGTTGCATACATTGATATGAGTATTTTTATTGATAAAAGCAAAACATTAGAAGAAGCTCATGAGATTGCAGATAATTTAGAGCATACTATAATTTCTGGTTTAAGCTATATTAAAGAAATAAATATTCATACGGAACCATATAAGAACTAATGGGAGTTCATAAATAAAGTCGGATTTATCCGACTTATTTGTTTGAATTTATAATGTATTATAAGTATAATAATTATTATTTTATAATATTTTTATAATTTATTATAAAGATAACACGAGATTAATTAAAATGAGAGGACAAAGTTTTTATATGAGAATAAACAAATATTTTAGTAATTTAGGAATTTGTTCTAGAAGGGAAACTAATAGATTAATTGAAGAAAAGAGAGTTATTGTAAATGGTGTTCTATGTGAGCCAGGACAGTGGGTAGAAGAATATGATGAAATATTATTGGACGGAGAAAGAGTACAAGCAAAAGAAAGAATATATATAGCTTTAAATAAACCGGTAGGGGTAACTTGTACAGCAGCTGAAAATGTTAAGGATAATATAATAAGCTATATGAATTATGGTCAATATATATTTCCAGTTGGAAGATTAGATAAGGAATCACAGGGATTAATAATAATGACGAATGATGGAGTTTTATCAAATAAAATATTAGAAGCTGATAATCTTCATGAAAAAGAATATATAGTTACAGTAGATAAAATAATAAATGATGATTTTATTAATAAAATGTCAAACGGAGTAGACATAGGTGATGTTATAACGAGAAAATGCAGAGTTAATAAAATAGATGATAATACTTTTAATATAGTTTTAACTCAAGGACTTAATAAACAAATAAGAAGAATGACTAAAGCCTTTGGATATACTGTAATAAAATTAGAACGAATTAGGATAATGAATATAAAAATAGATGATATACCATATGGAGAGTGGAGAAAACTTACTTCTGAAGAATTAGAAAAATTAAAAGAATTAGCATTATATAATCGAGTAGGAGGTAGATAATTATTTTATCTACCGACCTCTCACACCACCGTGCGTACCGGTCTGGTACACGGCGGTTCTTTAAGTTTAATGAATTTTAATATATTGACGCGTTAGGCTTTTTAAGCCTAAGTCGGTAAA
>NZ_JAPFDR010000033.1 GCF_026168755.1 Clostridium sp.
GTGATTGCGTAGGAGATTGTATCTTTTAGCTTTAAAGCCAGTGATAAAGAAAAATTAATGATATTTTGGAAGGAATATTGTAATTAAGTTTTAGAATTTAATTGTTTTTGGAAGAAAAAGAGCGTTAAGAAGCTGAGGGAACGAAGTGACTTTCGAAGTTTTAGCTCTTTTTCTGGAAAAAACAATATAAATTCTTAACGAAAATTACATAATTCATGGAGATAATATCATTAATTTTCGGCATCACGGCATTCAAGCTCTAACGAACAATTTAGTTATATATACGATTTATTTTTTTGAAGATTATCTCTTTTTTTACTTCTAATGTTTCTCTGTCAATCTCTACTTTAAATATATTAGGACATCCCTCTTCTCTCCACTTTCTCATAAACTTTGCATTTGCTTCTAAAATATAATAATAATTTTCATCGAAATCATCTGAAAACTCTAAATATGTTAATTTACTGTATCTATCTAATTTTATGTTATTCTTATCCAAATTTTTTATAATTGGTAGAAAATATTTTAATGGAATTTCATATTTATATGTTCCTTTTATTTCTCTTCCTTCCATTAAAGCTCTTTTTAGAAATCTATTTTCCTTTTCATCTAACTCTTTAAATCCAAGCTTAAATATTGGTTCATTTGCTCTACTTTTATCTATTTTTATCTTTATCATCTTAATCACCACTTTTGCTTTGACTATATATTATAAAAAGCCACCGTCAACTCTAATAATTTGTCCTGTTAAATACTTGCAATCATCGTTACATAGAAAAATAACTGCTTTTGCAATTTCATTTACATCCCCAAATCTATTCATTGGAATTTCATCAACTAATTGATTTTTTTCTTCATCGCTTAAAAAGCTATTCATTTCTGTATTTATAACACCTGGTGCTATGGAATTTACTCTTATTCCAAAAGGGGCAACCTCTTTAGAAAGTGATTTTGTAAATAAGTTTAATCCACCTTTTGTAGTAGAATATATCACTTCACAAGAAGCTCCTGCTTCACCCCAAATAGATGAAATATTAATTATATTACCGCCTCCTTTTGATATCATATAATTTAGTGCATATTTTGATAAATACATAGGAGCTAGAAGATTAACATTTATAAGACTTTCAAAACTATCATCATTGGCATCTATAAATAATCCAACTTCAGATTTTGCTGCATTATTAATTAATATATCAATTTTCCCAAAAGTATCAATAACTTCTTTTATAATTTCTTGACAGTTATCCTTATTTGCTATATTTTTTTTAATTGCTTTAGCATAACCTCCTAACTCCTCTATCTCAATTAATGTTGAATTAGCCCCTTCATCATCTTTAGAATAATTTATAATAACACTTGCTCCATTTCTTGCAAGCTCTTTTGCTATTGCCTTTCCAATTCCACGTGAAGCACCAGTAACTAGTGCAACTTTTCCTATTAAATCACTCATCATTTTCTCCTCTCTCGCTTTATTTATATTATAATTTAAATTTATTCTTATATCAAAATAATATATTATTTATTTCTTCTTAACCTTTCTTCCTTAGCATATTGTAAATATGCAGAAACTTCTACAGGACCTGCAATAATCTTTCTTGTTACCCAAAGTGATCCAGTATCTTGTGCATCAATTATCCATTCTACTAATTTTATTTTTCCCTTTTCTATTTCTATAGATGTAATAGATGATGGATAAACACAACAACCATCATTAAAATATGGTGGATCATATAAATCTGGAAATCTACTATTATGTGTATGCCCACAAATAATCATTGTACAATTATCTCTAGCCCAATTTTGCAACTTAATATCTACCCTACTTCGCTTTGTTTTACTTTTTGCTGATCTAGTTGGATCTTTAAAACCAGCAACACCATTTAAAAATCGCCATATATATCTTACCAAAAATTCATTTATTCTCCACACTTCATTATTCCAAAAATCTATTTGATGTCCATGAGTAACTAATATCTTTTCTTTAAGAGGCTTATATATTAAATTTATTCCTGAATAATATTCATTATTATTTATAAATCTTATAAATTCATCTCCATAATTTGCCCCTATTTTTCTTAAAGCTTTTTCTTGCCTCTGCTTAAAACCCTTTTGACTTTTAATAAAGTCATGGTTTCCATAAATACAATAAATATTTTTTTTCTTGCTAAATTTATTAAGTATTTTATATATATCATCATAAAAATAAGCTATTTCATTAAAGTTCTTATTTTTCCATAACTCGTCACCATCACCAACTTCTATATAAGTATAATCATTTTTCAAATAGTATTTCAATGCTGTTATATATATATTTCTATTTGGCAAAAGAGAATCTGAATATGTTCCATCACCTCTATGCACATCTGAAATTAATACAATTTTACTTTCATTATCAAATTCTAAATTAAATCCATTTTCATAAATCTTATTTAACTCTTTCCCCGACATACAATCTCCAATTTTTCATATTATATATTTATCCTATGAAAATAATTTGCTATTTGATAATTTCTAATATTTATTTATATATAAAATTTAATATATAGCACAAACTATAATAAGACTATTTTATAAATTAATCTATTAAAATAACCAATGATAAATAAGGAGTAATGAAAATGAGTAACTTATTACAAAAAAAGAAGCGATTTTTCTATAAAATAACTTCATTGATTTTGATTTTATCAACCTTAAACTCTTTAACAGCAACTGCATTAGAGCCTTCCGAAGTTAATATCCAAAGAGAAACTACTAATATTTATATTGATAGCGATGCTAATGATGAATTAAAAGAAAAATTCCAACCTTTAGTAGAAAATATCTTTTTAAATAGAAATTCTGCAATATTAACTAGAGATTGTGAAGGCTTAAAGGCATTTTATGATTTAGATAAAAAAGTCGGAAAATGGGCTTATGAAAATGAAGTTACTAAAACAAAATATTTTACTAATTGGTGTGAAAAACAATGTGTTTCATTTACAAAAATAAACTCTATAATCAAAGTTTCAAAGGTAAAAGAAATTGAAAAAGATTTATATAATGTAATTTGCTATGCTTGCACAAAATTTTGTTATAGCTATGAAGACGAACCTAATATTGAAAACTACTTTAAACTTGGAACTTGCCATTATATAAATCTAAAAAAAGATAATGATAAATATATAATTATAAAAGAATGGTATACGGATCCATTAGCCGATTCTCTAGATCTTAATAATATAGAATGCACTGAAATAAAAAGTACTATCCTTTCTCATAAAAAACCTGATTTTACAATAGATGAAAGAACTCAAAGAGCAATTGACTATGCTCATGAATATTGTGGGATTAGTGATAATGATGAGCATTTATTTAAATATAATAAAGAATATAAAAATTTTAATCCAGATGGTGGTGATTGTGCTAATTTTGCCTCTCAAATTATGTTTGAAGGTGGTGGCTTTAAAAAGAATAGTGTTTGGAATTATTGTAATAAAAGTGCTACAAATGCATGGATTAATGCTCAAGGCTTTAAGAATTATTTAATAAATAGCGGACGGGGTACTTATATAGCAAAAGGGTATTATTGTGATACCTATAAAGATGCATTCAATCTTCGACCTGGGGATATTGTAGCTTATGAAAAGAAAGGAAGAATAACTCACGTTTCTACTGTTACTGGTTTAGATTCTAAAGGTTATCCATTAGTAACTTGTCATAATACCGATAGAATGCTCGTACCTTATGATTTAGGATGGAGTAATAATAACATAAAGTTCCACTTTATAGATGTACATTATTAGAAAAGCGAAGACAAAAGTCTTCGCTTTTTTTAGAAAATATGAAAAGTCAATATTACCATTCCAAACACTATTGAAACTATAGACATTAACTTAATTAATATATTAATAGCAGGTCCTGAAGTATCTTTAAATGGATCACCTACAGTATCACCAACAACAGTACTTTTGTGGCACTCTGAACCTTTACCACCAAAATTACCAGCTTCAATATGTTTTTTAGCATTATCCCACGCTCCACCGGAATTTGACATCATAATAGCTAAAACAAACCCACTTATTGTTGCTCCTGCGAGTAAGCCTGCAACACCATTTGGACCTAAAATTATTCCTACAACTAATGGACTTATAATTGCTATTAATGCAATTACAAGCAATTCTTTTTGTGAAGATTTTGTACAAATATCAACACAAGAAGCATAATCTGGCTCTGCCTTTCCATCCATTAAACCTTTTATTTCTTTAAATTGTCTTCTTACTTCAACAACTATTTTACTAGCAGCTCTTCCAACCGCACTCATAGTACAAGATGAAAATGCAAAAGTAACCATGGCACCAATAAATGCACCAATTAAAACTTGAGGATTTAATATTGATAAATCAAAATTAAATGCTATATTGTTAGTTGTTGCCATTTGTTCAACTGAATTTTTATATGCTGCTATAAATGCTAATGATGTTAATGCAGCTGATCCAATTGCAAATCCCTTTCCAGTTGCAGCTGTTGTATTACCTAATGAATCTAATGCATCAGTTCTCTCTCTTACTTCTGAATGTAATCCTGCCATTTCTGCTATACCGCCAGCATTATCAGCAACTGGTCCATAAGCATCAGTAGCTAAAGTTATACCTAAAGTAGATAACATACCTACTGAAGATATTGCTATACCAAAAAGCCCCATATTAAAATTGTTAAATCCACCTGAAGCAACAAAACTAATTAATATGGAACAACCTATAATAATTACAGGTGCTGCAGTAGATTTCATCCCTACTGATAAACCAGTAATTATTACTGTTGCTGGTCCTGTTTCTGATGACTGAGCAATACTCTTAGTTGGCTTATAATTATCACTAGTGTAATATTCAGTAAAAAATCCAATTAATAATCCAGCAACAAGTCCACATAAAATTGAGAAATAAACTCCAATATTTTCTCTACCTAGAATATTATTTACTACAAAATAAGATGCTATAGCAATAACAATTGCTGAAAAATATGTGCCTCGCCTTAATGCACTTAATAATGATTTTTGTGACACATCTTCTTTAGATTTAACAAAAAAGCTACCAACTATTGAAGCCATTACTCCAATAGAAGCAATCACTATAGGAATTGCAGCACCATTTACTGAAAGACCTGCAGCTACTGCTAATGCACAAGAAGATAAAATTGAGCCTACATATGATTCATAAAGATCTGCACCCATACCAGCAACATCACCCACATTATCACCAACATTATCTGCTATAACAGCTGGATTTCTTGGATCATCTTCTGGAATACCAATTTCAACTTTTCCAACCAAATCTGCACCTACATCAGCTGCTTTAGTAAATATACCACCACCAACTCTTGCAAAAAGAGCCATAGATGATGCACCCATACTAAAGGTAACCATAGTAGTTGTTATTATTGTAATTCTTTCATCTATAGGCATTGCTCCATAATACCAATTTAAAATAAAATACCAAATACTTAAATCTGTTAACGCTAGTCCTACAACAACTAGTCCCATAACTGTTCCACTTGAGAAAGCTACCCTTAAACCACTGTTTAAACTCTTAGTACATGCATTTGCAGTTCTACTATTAGAATTTGTAGCAATTTTCATTCCTAAATATCCGCTTAAACCTGAAAAAATTCCTCCCGTTAAAAAAGCAAATGGCATAAAAATACTTACAAAATTAAATTGAGCTAATATAAATAAAATAATAAACATAATTATAAAAAATATTCCAACACCTTTATATTGGCGCTTTAAAAATGCATTAGCTCCTTTTCTTATGCTTTCCGCAATATACTTCATCCTGTCTGTCCCTTCATCAACTTTAAATATTGTGTAGGTGTAGAACGCAGCAAAAATTAACGCTAAACTTGCTCCTACTGGTGCAAAAACCATTAAGCTCATAATTTCTCTCCCCTTTGTGTTAGATTATTTTTTATATTTTATTACATTAATTCTATTTAGATAATAGAATTAATGTAATAACCATTATTATATGATATTATAATATTAATTTAATGAGTAAATTTTAAATATATCTTCATTTTTAAAATATTAAAAAGCAATATAAAATATACCATTGTAATAAAAATAATATATTCCATATTGCTTATAAAATCTATTTACTTTTAAAATCCTTTTTTCTTAGCCTCGATACCACTTTCATTAAGTGCAGGTTCTTCTATAGTTGTTACATATTTATTTTTAGGATTATTATTTTGAGATTTTGTTCCATTTCTTAGATAATTTTCTTTAGTGTATTCTCTCTTATTCTTCATATTATCTCCTTATTTCCTATATAAAATTAATTAAAATTTAGGATCTATTTCATCTCTTTGTATACGCTTTAAATCCTTTAATCTCAAATGAGTAGTCTCCATTATTTTCTCCCAAGACTCTCCATCAATAATCATTTTTTTTGCTACATCCCTATTTAAAAGTGTATCTAGCTTTTTCATTTTAGACCTCCTTTTATCTTTTGATACTATTATTTTATGGCTTTTTAAAAAACTTATTCGAGTTATTAATTTCAAGAACTTACATTAAATTTATTAAACTTTAAGTAATAAAAAATTTTTTTATTAATATAATGTAACATAATGAAAGGAGCGATAAAAAATGAGTAAACAAAAACGTGGAAAATACATTAAAACACTTGCTAATTGGAGAGGAACTTGTCCTATTTGTGGTAGAAAAAGAGTTAAATTAGTTTGGAGCAAAAAAGACGATAATGGAAATACTATTAATATTTGCAAAAAATGCTCCCTTACGTAAATATAAAAAATATTTGTAATAAAGAAGGTATAGTAAAAAAATTACTATACCTTCTTTATTAACGTGTTCTACTATTTCTTCCTTTTCCACTTCTACTATTTCTAGTATTTTTAGAATCTCTATTTTTCTTTGAATTATTATCTTTTCCTCTATTTATAGAACTTTTATCCATTTGTTTTCCATTTTTTCTTGAAGAGTTTTTACTTCTTGAATTTCCCTTAGACTTTGGTCTAACTAATCCATGTGCTTCTTTATATCTTTGCTCTTTTGATTTTATTAAACACTTAGGTCCATTTCCTATTAAATCTTCTCTTCCAGCTTTCATCAATGCATCATAAACTATGTTATAATTTTTTGGATTACTAAACTGTAAAAGAGCTCTTTGCATAGCTTTCTCTTCTTTGCTCTTAGGAACATATACAGGCTTCATTGTTATTGGATCTAAACCTGTATAGAAAATTGTAGTTGATAATGTACCAGGAGTTGGATAAAAATCCTGTACTTGCTCTGGTTGATATTTTATATCTCTTAAATATTCAGCAAGCTCTATTGCTTCATTCAAGGTACTTCCAGGATGGCTTGACATTAAATATGGAATAATATATTGTTTCTTACCAAGTTTTTCTGTAATTCTAAAGAACTTTTGTCTAAAATCTTCATATGTTCTTCCAGCTGGTTTACCCATATGCTTTAATACTTTTTCAGACACATGCTCAGGTGCAACTTTTAATTGTCCACTTACATGGTGCTCTACTAACTCTTTAAAGAATGTATCATCCTTATCAGCCATTACATAATCATATCTTATACCTGAACGTACAAATACCTTTTTTATTTTAGGTAAGCTTCTTACACTTCTCAATACATCTATAAACTCTTTATGATCTACTTCCATGTTTTTGCATACACCAGGACTTAGACATTGTTTAGTCTTACATGCTCCTATTGTCAATTGATGTTTACATGCAGGTTTCCTAAAGTTTGCTGTAGGCCCACCAACATCATGAATATACCCTTTGAAATCCTTCATTTCTGTCATTTCTTTTGCTTCTTTAACTATAGATTCTTTGCTTCTACTTTGAACTGCTCTACCTTGATGGAATGTTATTGCACAGAAAGAACAGTTACCAAAGCAACCTCTTGATCCTACTATACTAAACTTAACCTCTTCTAACGCTGGAATTCCTCCCATTGCTTCATAACTTGGATGATATTCCTTTGTAAATGGTAAATCATAAACTGCATCTAATTCTTCCCTATTTAAAATTACTTCTGGTTTATTTACTACTAAGAATTTATCCCCTTGATCTTGAACTATAGTTCTTCCCCTCATAGGATCTTGTTCCTGATATGTAATCTTAAATGCTTCACAATATTTAATTTTATCAGTAGAAACTTCTTTATATGATGGAATAACTATATGTTCTTCATAAATTTCATCTAAACTATCTGCTAAATAGCATGTACCTGGTACGTGTCTTATATATTTAGCATCAAATCCTTCATTTAAATAATGAGCAACTTCTACTATCTGTTTTTCACTCATTCCATATATTAAAAGATCAGCTCCACTATCAGTTAATATTGATTTTCTAACCTTATCTGCCCAATAATCATAATGTGCAAATCTTCTAAGGCTAGCTTCAACTCCACCAATACAAATATTAATATTTTTATATGCCTCTCTAATCTTATTACAATATACTATAGTAGCCCTATCTGGTCTAAGTCCCATTTTCCCACCTGGAGAATATAAATCTTTTTCTCTTACTCTTTTACTTACAGTATAATGATTAACCATAGAGTCCATATTTCCTGCATTAACTAAAAAAGCTAATCTAGGTCTTCCAAGTTTCATAAAATCATTTGTACTATGCCAATCAGGTTGAGCTATAATACCAACTTTGTATCCAGCATGCTCCAATACTCTAGATATTACTGCAGTACCGAAACTATGATGATCAACATATGCGTCCCCTGTTACAATTATGAAGTCGCATTGTTCCCAACCTCTCTCTTCCATATCTGCTTTACTTATAGGTAAAAATTTATTGTTCATTTAATCACATCTTTCATCTTTTCTTTACGCATCTATTTAAAATACCTTTTCTTATAATTCGACATATATTAATATACCATCTAATTTTATTCTTGTTAATACTTCACATGAAATTACTATAATATTTATTTATAAATTAATTATTTTCTAAAAAAATATGGCTCTAATTAATTATTGAAAAATTCTTCACTATATTTATCTATTGATTCTAACACACATTCCATTAAAAGTTTTTGATACTTAGGATCTGACAACATTCTATCTTCATTATAATTACTCATAAACCCCATTTCTAATATAACAACTGGCACCCTAGACCAATTAAATCCAGTTATATCACTTCTCTCAAAAATTCCATTAACCTTTACATTATTATTTTGTAAAGTTTTCTTTAATATTTCTGCATACTTATTACTTTCACAATAAATATTTTTTGTATATTGTGAATTTTTTGCTGGCACTAAAATAGTAGCTCCAGTTTTTCCTGAATCATTAATACTATCACAATGAATTCTAATTGTAATATTTGCATTTTCATTATTAGCAATTTCTGCTCTTTCCGCATTACTAATATTAACATCAGCAGTTTCTCTAGTCATAATTACATTATAATTTTTTTGTACTAGTAAATCTTTCAATATCATTGCTGCTTCTAGATTTACAACATGCTCAGCCTTTTTTGTAGCAATTCCAGCTGTTCCTGATGATACTCTTGGTTTCTTATTGCCTGAACCTGGAGCAACTGGTTCCCCTTTTTCATCACCTTTCCCTTGATGTCCTGGATCTATACACACAGTAAAACTTTTATTTTTAATTTCAAATTTCTCATCTTCTTCATGAATACTTGCTGAAATTGGGGTAATTAAGTTTAACATAACTAATATGCTAACAAATACTAATAATAATTTTCTAATCATTTTTTCCTCCATTTTTTCTAATAATAATTTTAAAAACTACTACATATTACATACTTATTGTTTTTCCAATATTTTTACATTTTATTCTCTTTATTTAGACTTTTCTAATCATAAAATTAAACCCATTATATTTATTAAAATTATTTCTGATATTAAATGAAAAATGGTGATAAGTTAAAAATATTTTATATAATTAACTTATCACCATTTGTTCTATTTTATTATTAACTCAACAGGACAATGATCTGACCCTAAGATCTCAGTATGTATTTTAGCACTTTCTAATCTATCTTCTAAAGCTTTAGAAACTACAAAGTAATCTATTCTCCATCCAGCATTATTCTTTCTTGCATTAAATCTATATGACCACCAAGAATATATATCTTTTAAATCTGGATAAAAATATCTAAAGGTATCTATGAATCCACTTGATAATAGAGTAGAAAATTTTTCTCTTTCTTCGTCAGTAAATCCAGCATTTTTTCTATTTGTTTTTGGATTCTTTAAATCAATTTCTTTATGTGCAACATTTAAATCTCCACAAACTATTACAGGTTTACTTTCTTCTAATGATTTTAAATAATCCCTAAAATCATCTTCCCATTTCATTCTATAATCTAATCTTGCAAGTTCATTTTGTGAATTAGGTGTATAAACTGTAATCATAAAGAAATCTTCAAATTCTAATGTAATTACTCTACCTTCTTTATCATGCCCCTCAATACCTAATCCATATCTAACTGATAAAGGCTCTTTCTTTGTAAATATAGCAGTACCACTATATCCTTTCTTTTCAGCATAATTCCAATACTGATTATATCCTTCAAGGTCAAGATTTATTTGTCCTTCTTGAAGCTTACTTTCTTGTATGCAAAAAATATCTGCATCAACTTCTTTAAAGAAGTCTAAAAAGCCTTTCTGTACACAAGCCCTTATTCCATTTACATTCCATGATATTAATTTCATCCTTATCCTCCTGTATCTATCACATTAGGTAAAAGCTAAAAAGTAAGAGGAAAAGTTGATAATTAACCTCTTACTTTTTATATCTTACCTCTTAGTTCTTAACTATATAAAGGGTATTTAGCACAAAGTGATTTTACTCTTTCTCTTAATAATTCTAAATCTGAATTTCTATTTTCTATAGCATCGTTTATTATGCTTGCTACTTCTTTCATTGCATCAACATCAAACCCTCTTGTTGTAACAGCTGCAGTACCTATTCTTATTCCTGATGTAACAAAAGGACTTCTTTTTTCATTTGGAACTGTATTCTTATTAACAGTAATACCAATAGAATCTAGAAGGTTTTCTGCTTCTTTTCCTGTAATATCTTTATTAGTTAAATCTACAAGAATTAAATGATTATCTGTTCCATTAGAAACTAATTTAAATCCATACTTAACTAACTCCTCACCTAAGACCTTACAATTTAAAACTACATTTTTCATATAAGTTTTAAAAGTAGGCTCTAATGCTTCCTTAAAGCATACTGCTTTAGCTGCAATTATATGCATAAGTGGGCCACCTTGCATTCCTGGGAATATATTCTTATCTAATGCTTTAGCATATTTTTCTTTGCAAAGAATTAATCCACCTCTTGGTCCTCTTAAAGTTTTATGAGTTGTTGAAGTTACAAAATCAGCATATGGAACTGGTGATGGATGTTCCCCAGCTGCTACTAATCCTGCTATATGTGCCATATCTACCATGAAATATGCTCCAACTTCATCACAAATTTCTTTAAATTTCTCAAAATCTATAATTCTTGAGTATGCACTAGCTCCAGCTACAATTAACTTTGGTTTATGTTTTAATGCAAGTTCTCTTACATTCTCATAATTAATTGTTTCAGTTTCACTATCAACTCCATAAGAAACAAAATTAAATAATTTTCCTGAAAAGTTTACTGGTGAACCATGAGTTAAATGACCACCATGACTTAGGTCCATTCCAAGCACTGTATCACCTGGTTCTAATATAGTAAAGTACACAGCCATATTTGCTTGTGATCCTGAATGTGGTTGTACATTAACATGCTCAGCTCCAAAAAGCTCTTTTGCTCTATTTCTTGCTATTTCTTCAACCTCATCAACTATTTCACAGCCCCCATAGTAACGTTTGCTAGGATAACCTTCAGCATACTTATTAGTTAAATGAGATCCCATAGCTTCCATTACTGCTTCTGATGCAAAGTTCTCTGATGCAATAAGTTCTATCCCTTCTCTTTGTCTTTTTAACTCTTTCTCCATTAATTCACAAATTTCTTTGTCTTCATTCTTTAAATTTACAAACTTCATTTAATCACCCCAATTATCTTTTTATAAAATTATATATATAAATAATAATTAATTCAACTACTTTTTAAATTATAAATATACATTTTTATAATCTCTTATGGTATAATACATAAAAAATTTAAAAAATATAGGAGTTTTGTGTTATGAATGAAATACTTCAAGTTGCAATGCTTGCTGGACAAATGATTTTAGAAAATGGTGGCGAAACTTATAGAGTAGAAGAAACTATTTGGCGTATTTGTAAAATATATGGTGCTGAAGAAGCTGAAAGCTTTGCTACTCCAACAGGAATTATGGCTTCAATTTGTCATGAAGGTAAAATATACTCCTTAACACGTCGTGTTTCTAATAGAACTGTTAATTTAGATAAAATTGATAAAGTAAATGATTTGTCTAGAAGTATATTATCAAAAAAACTATCTGTTAATGATTTAAGGCAAGAATTAATTAAAATTAATAAGGAAAATATTTATCCTCTTCCTGTTATTATAATATTCTCTGCTTTAGGAGCAGGTTCATTTTCAGTTTTATTTGGTGGAACCCTTAAAGATGTTTTTTCTGCATTCCTTATTGGTTTGGTAATTAAATTTCTAACTATAAAATGGTCTGAAATAGGTATAAACTCATTCTTTATAAATAGTATATGTAGTGGAATTGCAGCATTTTTAGCAATAATTTTTTATAAATTTGGTATTGCAAGTCAAGTTAATCAAACTATTATAGGTGCTATAATGTTATTAGTTCCTGGTTTAGCTATTACCAATGCCATTAGAGATACAATTTCAGGAGATTTACTATCTGGTGTAATAAGAGCTGCTGAAGCTTTTTTAGTCGCTATATCTATTGCTGTAGGTACTGGTGCAGTACTAAGTTTCTGGATATCAAACTTTGGAGGAATTTAAAATGATTATTTGGGTTACATTCGTATCTTTTTTTGCAACACTTGGATTTTGTATTGCTTTTAATATACGTGGTAAAAAAATCTTTTTTGCTGCTCTTGGTGGTGCTATAAGTTGGTTCTTTTATTCACTCCCATTACAAATGGGTTTATCAGAAATTTCTTCACTATTTATTTCATCTATAATTTTCAGTATATATAGTGAAGTTCTTGCAAGAATTTTTAAGACACCTGTTACTACATTTGTTGTTTGTGCTCTAATTCCATTAGTACCTGGTAGTGGTATGTACTATACTATGCTTGAAGCAATTTCAGGTAATATATCTAAATCATTAGAACTAGGATTAAATACACTAGCAAGCGCTGGAACATTAGCTTTAGGAGTTTTATTTGTTTCAACACTTACAAGATTACTTCTTAGTGCTAAACGAAAAAAAGAAATGAAAAAATTTGCTCAAAAATAACATAAAAATAATCTCAACATAAACAGTTGAGATTATTTTCATATATTATTTTATATTCTACTTTTTACCTCTTAATTTTTTATACAATTTAGCATTTTCAATTAAATCTCTTAAATCTTCTGCCATTTCCATTATAACACTATTCTTCATCTTCATTTTACGCATTTTTCTATTCATTTTTTTCATCATTTTGTTTTTCATAGTGACTCCTCCTTAGTAAATATGTATAGAGTACTTACATTATTATTTTAATCAAATTAAGATTTTTTATCCTGTTAAATATTATTACAATTACAAATGACATATATAATATACATAAAAAAGCCAGCTTATGCTGGCTTTTTCAAAAAATTAATTATTCTTTATCTTCAGGTTTTATTATTAAACCTAATTCATCAATTTGTTTTTGATCTACAACGTTTGGTGCTTCACTTAAATAGCAATAAGCATTTTGATTTTTAGGGAATGCTATAACATCTTTTATATTTTCAGTTCCAGCTAAGAACATTATCATTCTATCAAGCCCAAATGCTAATCCTCCATGTGGTGGTGGACCAAATTTAAATGCATCTATTAAGAATCCAAATCTTTCATAAGCTGACTCTTCAGTAAAGCCTAAAGCTTTAAACATTCTTGTTTGAAGTGCAGAATCATGTATTCTTATAGATCCTCCACCTAATTCTTCACCATTTAATACTAAGTCATATGCCTTAGATCTTACAGCTCCTGGATTAGATTCAAGCATATCTAAATCCTCATCCATTGGCGATGTAAATGGATGATGAGCAGCATGGTATCTATCTTCTTCTTCATTGTATTCAAATAATGGGAATTCAGTAATCCATGTAAAATTAAACTCATTTTTATCTTTAATTAAATCAAATTGCTTAGCAAGTTCTAATCTTAATGCACCTAAACTTTGGAATACTACAGAGTTTTTATCTGCAACAATAAGTATTGCATCACCAGTTTCAGCTCCCATAGTCTTAATTATATTTTCAGTAACATCATCAGTTAAGAATTTAGCAATTGAAGACTTAACTCCATCTTCTTTAAGTTGAATCCAAGCAAGACCTTTTGCTTTATATCCCTTAACAAAGTTAACTAACTTATCAAGAGGCTTTCTTCCTAAATCAGCTCCACCTTTTAAGCATAATGCTCTAACGCTTCCACCTATTTCTAAAGCTGACTTAAATACTACAAAATCCATATCTTTAACACAGTCAGTAATATCAGTAATTTCCATACCAAATCTTAAATCTGGCTTATCTGAACCGTATTTTTCCATAGCTTCTTTAAATGGCATTCTCTTAATTGGAAGTTTAACTTCATGACCTAAAACTTCTTTAAATACATGAGCAATTAATCCCTCATTTAATGCCATAACATCATCTTGCTCAACAAAACTCATTTCTAAGTCAATTTGAGTAAATTCTGGTTGTCTATTAGCTCTTAAATCTTCATCTCTGAAACATTTAGCAACTTGATAATATTTATCAAATCCTGATACCATTAATAATTGCTTAAATATTTGAGGTGATTGTGGAAGTGCATAGAACATTCCTGGATAATTTCTTGATGGAACTAAGTAATCTCTAGCACCTTCTGGAGTACTCTTATTTAATATTGGAGTTTCTACTTCTAAGAATCCATTATTATCAAGGTAATCTCTAACAGCTTTTGTAGCTCTATTTCTAATCATAAAGATTTTTTGCATATCTGGTCTTCTAAGATCTAAATATCTATATTTTAATCTTATATTTTCAGCAGCATCTAATCCTTCTTTAATGTATATTGGTGGAGTTTCTGATTCTGATAAAACCTTTATGCTTTCACATTTTAATTCTACCATTCCAGTTTCCATACTAGTATTTGGAGCTTCTCTTAAAACAACTTCTCCAGTAACAGCTATACAATATTCTGGTCTTACTGCTTTAGCTTTTTCAAAGCTTTCTGCATTAATCTCTTCACCAAAAACTATTTGCATAATCCCAGTTCTATCTCTAAGGTCTATAAATTGAAGACCTCCAAGCTTTCTATTTCTTTGAACCCATCCCATAAGAGTTATTTTTTCTCCTACGTTTACTTCTCTTGGTTCACCACACATCATGGTTCTTTTTAATCCATTTAAAGCCTCACCCATAGTGTATTCTTTCCTCCTAACTATTTAATAGCCTTAGCTATTTCTTGTATATTATCTAAACTCACCTCAAATTGTTCTCCATCGCTCATTCTCTTAAGCTTTATTGATTTATTTTGAAGTTCGTCATCACCTAAAATTGTTGTAAATGTAGCCCCAATTTTATTAGCATATTTCATCTCTGCCTTTACACTTCTTCCCATATGATTTACTTCTGTTTTCACACCAGCTTCTCTTAACTTATTAGCTAAAGTAAATGCTTCAAATTTTGCATTATCCCCTCTAGCACCTATATATAAATCAAAAAGATTTTCATTTGGAATTTCTATACCTTCTTTTTCTAATATCATGATAAGTCTTTCAATACCCATACCAAAACCAACTGCTGGCATTTCTGGTCCACCTAATTGCTCTATAAGCTTATCATATCTTCCACCACCACAAACAGTAAATTCATCATTTAAGATTTCAAATATTGTTTTAGTATAATAATCTAAACCTCTTACTATTCCTGGATCAACTGTAAATGGAATATTTAATGCAGTTAAATACTTTTTAACTGAGTCAAAGTGAGTATCACACTCTTCACACATATAATCAAGTATTATCGGTGCATTTTTAGTAACTTCCTTACACTTTCTTTCCTTACAATCTAAAATTCTCATTGGATTTTTTTCAAATCTTGATTGACATAATGGACATAAATTATCATAATTTTCTTTTAAATAATTCTTTAATGCCTCATTATAATTAGGTCTACATTTAGGACATCCTAAATTATTTATATTTAAACTTAAGCTTTGTAAACCTAAAGTTTTTAAAACTTGCATTGCTAATGCGATAACTTCTGCATCCATAGATGGCTCTTTTGATCCATATACTTCTGTTCCAAATTGATGGAATTGTCTAAATCTACCCTTTTGAACATTTTCATATCTAAAGCATGGAGTTATATAATAAAGTTTTGTTGGTTGTGCTTCATTAAATAATCTGCTTTCTATAAAAGCTCTTCCAGCCCCAGCTGTCCCTTCTGGCTTTAAAGTAATACTTCTATTTCCTTTGTCATTGAAAGTGTACATTTCCTTTTGAACTATATCAGTTGTATCACCAACACCTCTTGCAAATAATTCAGTATGCTCAAACATAGGAGTCCTAATTTCTCGCATCCCATAATATTTTGCTACATCTCTAAATGTTTGCTCAACAAAATGCCATTTATACGCATCCTGTGGTAGCATATCCTTCGTTCCTTTTGGAGCTTGCATTTCCATTTAATTATTCCTCCTCATTTAAGTAAAGGGTATCTAATAATTTTTTCTTTCCCTCTACCATTTCCTCTATTCTATTACAATATTCTCTAACATCCTTAATATTTGCAAATCTCTCTATTCTGCCTTCCTCTAAGAAAACAACTTTAGAAACAGCATCTGCACCTAAAGCAATAATAGTTTGCTTATCTTCTATCATTTGAATATTATAAATACATTCTGCACCTTTTCTAGAATAACCTAAGTTCTCCATGTTTCCAACCATATTTTTTTGACGATACATATAATATGGATATAATTCCAACTCTTTAGCTAAAATTCTACTCTCTTCATACATATCAGCTAACTCAGCTTGCTTCTTAACCTGAATCCCTTTTTTAAGAATAAAGTTTTCATAAAGAATTGAAGCTCTTTTTAAAGATAATCCATGGACAGTCAAACTATCTGGCTGTAATTTTAATATTTCTTCTTTTGTATGGATAACTTCTTTTATCCCTTCTCCCGGAAGTCCTATAATCATATCCATGTTTATATCATTAAAGCCCATACTTCTTGCTAAATTAAACTTTTCTATTACATCATTAGAATTATGCCCTCTTCCTATGATTTTTAATGTTTCATCATTCATAGTTTGAGGATTTATACTAATTCTTGTTACATTAAACTTTTTCATAGTTTCAAGTTTTTCTTTTGTAATACTATCTGGTCTTCCACATTCTACCGTAAATTCCTTTATATCTTTACCTTTAACAAAGGCATCATAAGCTTCTTTCATAACAAGCTCAAACTCTTCATTATTTACTGCTGTAGGTGTACCTCCACCAAAATATACAGTTTCGATATTTAAACTTCTTTCATCAACATATTTTTTCATTTCTTTGATTTCATATATTAATGCTTCTAAATATGGATTTACTAACTTCTTATTTCCGGCTATTGGATTAGCAGCAAAAGAACAATAAAAGCATCTTGTAGGACAAAAAGCCATGCCTATATAGATAGCTATATTTTTAGAATTATTATTTACAAAGCTTACTTCCCTCTTTGCAATTTCTATGCAAAGTTTAGCTTTTTCCTCCGATGCTAAATGTTTTTTCTCAAATATTTCTATGATTTCTTCTTCTGTTTTTCCTTCTTCTAAATACTTGAGTGCAATTTTAGATGGTCTAATACCAACTAAAATTCCCCACGGATATTCTTCTTGTGTAATATCTTTTAATGAAGAAAATACTAGTCTCTTAATGTCTTCTTTAATATTTTCAGATATTTCAATTTTCTTATAATAATCACCATTAATAAATTCTACTTTATTATCTAAAATATTAACAATATAATCTCCATCATCTAAAAATTTAATTTCATCTAATGGAAAATAAATATTAAACATTTGATATACGTCATATCTATACTTCATGTCGTTTAATTTAATTTTTATTTCCATGATTTCTCCTTTTATTAAAAAATCTCAAATTCCTCTTGCAAGAATGGATTTCTTAGTTTTTCATATCCAATACTTGATGATTCCATATGACCTGGGTATACCTTTATATCCTCGTCTAAGATCATTAATTTTGTCTTTATGGAATTTATTAATTCATTAAAATCTCCACCTATAAAGTCACTTCTACCTACTGATCCTTTAAATAGAGTATCTCCAGTAAATATAGCATCTTTATATAAATAACACATTCCCCCTTTAGTATGTCCTGGAGTATGAATGCATTTTATAATATCATCACCAAATGGCAAAGTATCACCATCTTTTATAATATTATATTCTTTTGGAAGATTTCCAAAAACAGTTTTATCTGTTTTCATAAAATTCACTTCATTTTCATTCATATATACAGGCGCTTTAAATCTTTCTACCACTTCATTTAAAGCATCTACATGATCAAAATGCCCATGAGTTAGTAAGATATATTTAATATTACATCCTAACTCTTCAATATTTTTAATTAATAAGTCACCATTTCCTCCTGGATCTACAATACAAGCATCTTTTGATTTTTCATCTACTAAAACATAAATATTTTCTTCATAAATACCTATAGGATATGTTTTTATTATCATAAATTCACCTCATTTACTATTTCTATTTAAAAATTTCTACTGCTATCTAAAAGTATTGTAACAGGCCCATCATTTTTAATATCAACTTTCATATCTGCACCAAAGATTCCTGTTTCAATTTTTAATCCTGTTTCCTTCATCATTTCAACAAATTTATCATAAAACTTCTTAGCTTCTTCTCCGCCTAAAGCATTCATAAAGTTAGGTCTTCTTCCTTTTCTTGCATCTCCATATAGAGTAAATTGTGATATTAATAATAATTCTCCTTTAATATCTAATAAAGATAAATTCATTTTATCATTTTCATCACTAAATACTCTAAGATTGATTATTTTATCTTTAATATACTTCATATCTTCATCTGTATCATCTTTTGAGATACCTAAAAGTACATTAAATCCTTTATTTATTTCACCTACAATAACGCCTTCAACTTCAACACTAGAATATGTTACTCTTTGTATTACTGCTCTCATTTATACCATCCTCCAAGAGAAACTCCAAATTTTAATTTTGTAAGCTAAACTTACTTTTTAGCATTAAGACACAAGGAGTTTCCTTTAATTGTTCATTCTATAAACATCCATAACACCAATCAATTTTCTTATTTTCCTCATCAACTCTTTTAATTGTTCTATTGTGTCTATTTTAACCTTTATATTTACATATGCTAAATTATTTTTAGCACTTTTTGCATTTAATGCATTAAGAGGTAACTTACTTTCCATTATAACATTCATTATATCAGAAAGCACACCTGGTATATCTTCCGTTTTAACTTGAATCTCTGCCATATAAGCCACACCTTTTGCAGTTCCCCAAGCTACATCAACAACCTTTTGTGCATCTTCTTCAATTAAGTTTTGTAAATTGCTACAATCTCTTCTATGAATAGATACTCCACGACCTTTTGTTATATAGCCTAAAATATCATCACCTGGCACTGGGTTACAACACTTTGCAAATCTAACCATTAAGTTATTTTCACCTTTAACTGTGACTCCATAATTATTTTCTTTTTTTCTTTTTTCAGCCTTTAAAATACTTTCTTCAATAGCTTTATTTAAGCTTTCTTCTTTAGCCTTTTCATCTTTAGCTAAACTTTCTTCTTTTAATTTAAAAATAAATGAAGATGCTACGATAGCTCCAAGACCTACTAAAGCATATAAATCATCCATACAATTTATATTATATCTTTTTATAAACTTATCATAACTTTCACCCTTAGCAATATCTGCATAGTGAACTCCTTGTTTCTTTAGTTCCCTTTCAAAAACTTCTTTTCCTTTTGTAATATTTTCTTCTTTTTTAGCCTTCTTAAACCACGCTCTTATTTTGCTTTTGGCTTGATTACTTTTAGCAATATTAAGCCAATCCATATTAGGTCCTTTAGAACTATTAGAAGTCAAAATTTCTACTATTTGGCCTGTTTTAAGTTGATAATCAAGTGGAACTATTTTCCCGTTAACTTTAGCTCCAACACATTTATTACCAATATCAGTATGTATTCTATAAGCAAAATCTATAGGTGTTGCACCATTTGGTAAATCTATAACTACACCTTTAGGAGTAAATAAGAAAATTTCATCTGTGAAAAGATTTATTTTAAAACCTTCCATAAATTCCTCTGCATCAGATGTTTCCTTTTGCCATTCAAGCATATCTCTAAGCCATACTAGCTTATTTTCAAAACTCTTTTCCTTACTATCTGAAGCATCACCTTCTTTATATTTCCAGTGTGCAGCTATACCATATTCTGCTGTTTTATGCATTTCAAATGTTCTTATTTGGATTTCAAATGTTTTACCTTGAGGTCCTATAACTGTTGTATGTAACGATTGATACATATTTGGCTTTGGCATTGCAATATAATCTTTAAATCTACCTGGTATTGGCTTATATATAGTATGAACTATCCCTAATACTTCATAACAATCTTTTACAGAATTAACAAGTATTCTTATAGCAGTTAAGTCAAATATTTGCTCTATGCTCTTATTTTTAGTAACCATTTTTCTATAAATGCTATAAAAATGCTTAGGACGACCATCTATATCTGAATCTATGCCTGCTTCTTCAAGCTTTCCATATAAATCTTCAATTGTTTTTGCAATATATGTTTCTCTCTCTACTCTTTTTTCAGCTATTTGATTCACCAAATCATAATATTCTTCTTCATGTAAATATCTAAAACATAAATCTTCTAGTTCCCATTTTACCTTTGAAATACCTAGCCTATGTGCAATAGGTGCATATATATCTAAGGTTTCTTTAGAAATTCTTTTTTGCTTTTCCTTAGGCATATATTTTAATGTTCTCATATTATGTAATCTATCTGATAATTTAATTATAATTACTCTTATATCATTAGCCATAGCTAACAACATTTTCCTAAAATTATCTGCTTGCTGCTCTTCTTTGGACTTATATTCCATTTTAGTAATTTTAGTAACTCCACTAACTAAATTGGCTACTTCTTCAGTAAAAATCTCTTTAATATCCTCGTATGTATAGTCCGTATCCTCTATAACATCATGGAGTAATCCTGCAACTATGGTACTTGTATCCATACCTAATTCAGCTAAAATTACAGCTACATCAATAGGGTGAATTATATAAGGTTCTCCAGATTCTCTTTTTTGTTCCTTATGAGCTTCAAAAGCTAAATTAAATGCTTTATTTACAACATCTAAATCAACATTTGTGCAATTTTCCTTTATTTTTTGTATCAATACATCAACCATTCAAATCCTCCCTTTAAGAATTTTAAATATTGTACTTTTTTTGTAATAAAAATTAAAATCAATGGCTGGTTAATTCAACCAGCCACCTTTACACTAATTATATATTAAAATTTAAGGTATTTCAATAAATTAAATATCGTATTGCACAAGCGATATTACTTCATATCCCTTTAATTTATCTCTTCCTTTTAATTCAGTTAATTCAATTGCAAAATCTAAAGCAACAACCTCTCCACCTGCAGCTTCTACAAGTCTAGTTACAGCTTCAATAGTTCCTCCTGTAGCAAGTAAATCATCAACTATAGCTACTCTTTGCCCTTTCTTAATCGCATCCTTATGAATTTCTAATACATCTGTACCGTATTCTAACTCATAATTAACTGATACTGTTTCAAAAGGTAGTTTTCCTTTTTTTCTAACTGGTACAAATCCAACTCCTAAAGCATATGCAACAGGTACTCCAAAAATAAATCCTCTTGCTTCAGGTCCTAATATAACATCCACATTTTTATCTTTAAGATGTTCAGCTATTGCATCTATTGAATATTTAAAAGCTTCTCCATCTGCTACTAATGTAGTAATATCTTTAAAACTAATTCCCTTCTTTGGAAAATCTTCCACTATTCTTATACTTTTTTTTAGATCCATAACAAATCCTCCATATAAACTTATTCTTGTATTGATTATATCTAAATTTTTATGTAATAATATTATACATTCTCTTTAGACTTATTTAAATACTTTGTTATTTGTTCTGCTCTTTCTTTTCTATTTGTTATTAAAAACTCAATTATAATTCTAGCGTTGTCTGTCATAGTCACAACATTAATCGTTGGAGTAATAACATCTATTATTTTATCAACACTATCCTCATTTATATTAATCATGCTATAAGCATCCATAATAGATCTTAATCCATGATTGTTTGTATTAATTAAAAACCTCATACCTTCTTTTATAAAAACACTATTCTCACCTTTTTTAGGGGATTTAGCCCATTTTTCACCTATTAATATTAGGTCTAGATACTTGTTTATACTTTTAACATTGTAATAAATTGCAATTGCTTGCATTAACTTAAATGTTAATCCACTTACTGATAAATTCTTATATCTATATTGACATCCCTTTTGATTAGGGTTTATGTATATGTACTCATAATCATAATTTACGTCTCTATTCTCTATAACTATCAAATCTATCCCAAGACTTTTACAAAGCTTTTCTTCTTCCTTTGACTTTAAATCTATCCCTAAAGCTATAAGCACTTCTCCACCTAAAAATTGAACATTGTTTATTATATCTTTAGATGAAATTTTAGATTTACTTGAAGAATCATCATGGACTACGTATTCAATATCGGCATTTAAATATTTCAAAACCAGTATAAGGGATGAAATAGCACATAATCCATCTACATTTGGTATCCCATAAACAACAATTTTCTTTCTATTATTAATTGCTGATACCATACGTTCTATTGCTTTATTCATATCTTTAAGTATAAAGGGATTATATCCAGTTATGTAATTAGGACTATATATACTTTCCCAAAACTTACGCATGACAAACTCCTCCACAATAATAAGAAAACAGTTATATTATAATAGATAAATCGATATAATACAAATGTTTTCTGCATTTGATAGCAAATTATCTTGTAAAATCTTTTATTTTTAGAATAGTGTGCACTTATTTTATCTTTTTTTGTATATTATATCTAAAAAAGAAGTAGCAATTCCTTACTACTTCTTTAATCTTATATAATATTAAGCTGTTTTTACTTTTTTATTTTTTGCTTTTCTATTTTGTAATAACACCCAAATTGGAGAT
This sequence comes from Clostridium sp., assembly GCF_026168755.1. Taxonomy (GTDB): domain Bacteria; phylum Bacillota; class Clostridia; order Clostridiales; family Clostridiaceae; genus Clostridium. Next base: position 23,481 of record NZ_JAPFDR010000033.1, read on the forward strand.
GCTATGAAAATTGAAGAATAAGCTCCACCAGCAACACCTATTAATAATGGGAATGAGAACTCTCTCACTGTTGGTACAAATATATTAACCGCCCCAATTATTACTAAAGTAGTTAATGAAGTATTTATAGATCTAGATAAAGTCTTATTAATACTTACATTTGCTATTTCAGTTGGAGTACTTCTTCTCATGCTATGACGGTTTTCTCTTATTCTATCAAAAATAACAATAGTATCATTAATTGAATATCCTAGAATTGTTAACATAGCGGCTATAAATGAAATATTTACAGGTATATTAAAAATTGCATAAACTGATAAAGTTATTAAACCATCATGTAATAAAGCAATTATAGCAGCTAAACCAAAATTAAACTCAAATCTTATTGCTATATAAATAAGCATTGCCACACAAGCAACTGCAACAGAAAGAAATGCATTTCTTGTTAACTCTTTTCCTACTGATGGCCCTATTTGACTTTGAGAAACTAAAGCTGAATCCTCTAATGAATATTTTTCCTTTAATGCATTAAATAATTCTGCTGTCTTAGTCTCATCCAAATCTTTTGATTTAATTTCATATTGAGTAGTTTCTATAGTTTTTGTTACTGCATCTGATGCATATTCTTTTACTATTTCATCAGCTTCTACCTTATCAAAGCTATCTCCAAAATCAACAACAACTTTAGTACCACCTTTAAAATCAATACCAAAATTTAATCCTCTAGTTGCCATTAAAACTACACCAACTAATATAATTGCTAGGGATATTGAAAACCAAATCTTTGTCTTTTCTATTATCTTAAACATCTTCTACCCCCTCTTTACTCTAAACTGCCAATTAGATTTTAACATTCCCATATCAACAGCCCATCTCATCAATGTTTTAGTAACAACTACAGCTGTAAACATACTTACTACTATACCTATTATTAATGTTACAGCAAATCCTTTAACGCTTCCTGTACCCATAAAATAAAGTACAAGTGCAGCTATAGCAGTAGTTATATTCGAATCAATTATTGAAGATAAAGCATTACTAAACCCTTTATCTACAGCTGATTTTACAGACATTCCATTTTTCAGTTCTTCTCTAATTCTTTCAAATATAAGTATATTAGCATCAACTGCCATACCAACAGTTAAAAGAAATGCAGCAATACCTGGAAGGGTTAATGCAACATCAGACTCAACAAACGCTAGTAAAACTAAGCATACATATAATGTTAAGGCTATACTTGCAATAACTCCTGGTACTCTATAATAAATAATCATAAATACAAATATAATTGCTATTCCTATAACTCCAGCTTTTACGGCATTTGGAAGTGCCTCAGCTCCTAATTGAGCTCCAACATTCTCTATTTGTGCAGCTTTAACTGTCACAGGTAGTGCCCCTGCATTAATTAAACCAGCTAAATTCTTAGCTTCATCTAAACTACCGCTACCTTCTATAATAGCATTACCATCAGTTATAACAGCATTTACTGTTGGACTTGATATTTCTTCATCATCCATATAGATTGAAATTGTTTTATTAAGATTTGCTTGAGTTGCTTCTGCAAACTTTTTAGTACCTTCATCTGTTAGCTTTAATGATACTACTGGTTCATTGTTAGTGCTATTAATAACTACACTTGCCTCATCAACATCTGAACCGTTTAAAACTTCATTTCCATCTGCATCTTTAAATGTTAAATTACCAGTTTTAGATAAACTATCAACTAAATCCTTAGAGTCATATTCACCTGGAATCTCAACTCTAACTCTTCTGTCTCCTTCTATTGTTACTGAAGTTTCAGCAACACCTAACTTATTAACTCTTAAATCAATAAGTTGTCTTGTTTTTTCTAAATCAGCTTTTGTTACATTCTCATCTTGTATCTCCATTAACACAGAAACCCCACCTTGTAAGTCAAGCCCCTTAGTAATAGCTTTATTGAATGACTTAAATTCCCATCCTGCTATTTCAACACCCATCCCACCAGCATAGGCGAATGTAACTATAACAACTAATGTTAGAATAAATAGTATAGCACTTCTAACTTTTGTTCGTCCTTTTTTCATGGTTTTCCCCCTTCTGTACTTTTATCTCACAATAATTATATTATGTATACTTTCCAATATCAAGTAAGATTAATATTTTCTCTATTTTTTTACATTTATTTTTCACATATTATTCAGCTTTTATTCCATTAGATATAAAGTTATAAAAAATTATAGATTCCTCCTAAAAAATAGAAGTAAAAACACAACGTAACTCTAAGTTTTATTACTTCTTCATTATTGTACATACTATTTAAAATTCTTTAATAGTTCTGCAAATGGATTGTCATTTATTTCTTCAGCTTCCTTTTGCATCTTTTTCATTATTCTTTGAGTCTCTCTCTTATCAATTTTTCCTTTTTTATCAAATCTCTTTTCAAATACAGATGCTTTTTCTCTAAAATTACAATTAGATCCAGTACAAATATAAATCTTTCCTTCTCCTTGTCCCCTAAGTTCTAACTTTTTCTTACACTCAGGACATCTTGCATTTGTAACTCTAGCAATATTTTCTCTATATCCGCACTCTCTATCTTGGCAGACATTCATTGTTCCATTCTTCCCTTTAACTTCTAAAAGATATTTACCACAATTAGGACACTTCTTTCCAGTCTTATTATCATGAACAAATTTACTATTTGCCCCTTTTACATCTTCTACAAGAGCAACAGAGTAATTTTTCATTTCTTTAATAAAACTATTCCACTCTCTCTTTCCTTTTGCTATTTCATCCAATTGACTTTCCCATTTAGCTGTCAATAATGGCGACTTTAACTCCTTAGGTACTAAATCTATAAGTTGTTTTCCTTTTGATGTAGGTAAAATTTCTTTTCCCTTCTTTTCTATAACAAAAGAATTAAACAACTTTTCTATTATATCAGCTCTAGTAGCAACTGTGCCTAATCCTCCTGTTTCACCTAGAGTCTTAGCTGCATCTTTTCCTACATTAATATGTTTATGAGGATTTTCCATTGCAGATAATAGACTACCTTCAGTAAATCTTGATGGTGGTTTAGTTTCTCCTCTATTTAAAGAAATACTTTCAACAATAAACTTATCATTTTTATTAATATTAGGTAATATTTGTTCCTTAATATCATCTTCAGATGAATCCTCTTCTATTTTATCGTAAAGATTTTTCCATCCTTTAGATATTACTATTTTACCTTTTGCTATAAATCTTTCATCATTTACTTTTGCTTCTATAGTTGTTTGAACATACTCAAATGCTGGAAGCATTACACTTAAAAATCTCTTTACTACTAAATCATAAATTTTTCTTTCTTCTGAAGTTAAATTTGAAAGATTTAGTTTTTCTTCTGTTGGTATTATCGCATGATGGTCACTTACCTTAGAATTATCTACAAAACCTTTATGTCCATTTATTTTCGTTTTTAATAATCCCTCTGCAGTGCTTCTATATTCCCCTATTGCAATTGCTTTAAGTCTATCTGGAATAGTTGCTACAATATCAGTAGATATATATCTTGAATCTGTTCTAGGATAAGTTAATACCTTATGATTTTCATAAAGCCTTTGCATTATATTTAATGTTTGTTTTGCTGAATATCCAAAAATCTTATTTGCATCTCTTTGCAATTCTGTTAAATCATAAAGAGCCGGTGAAAATTTCTTTTTGTTTATAGAATTAATATTAACTATTTCACCTTCTGCACCTTTTATTTTAGAAACAATTTTATTTGCAAATTCTTCATCAAAAACTCTACTGTTATTATCTTTACTAATCCAAGATAAATTATATCCTTTTGTCTTTGCATTTATTGTATAGTATTCCTTCGGTTTAAAGTTTTTGATTTCTTCTTCTCTTTGAACTATCATTGCAAGTGTTGGTGATTGAACTCTACCTGCTGATAATTGAGCATTATATTTACAAGTTAATGCTCTAGTTACATTAAGACCAACAAGCCAGTCTGCTTCAGCTCTACAAACCGCAGCTCTATACAGATTTTCATACTCTTTTCCATCTTTTAAATTTCTGAATCCATCTAAAATAGCTTTATCTGTTTGTGATGAAATCCATAATCTCTTAAGAGGTTTCTTTACTCCAGCCTTTTCTATAGTCCATCTTGCAACAAGTTCACCTTCTCTTCCAGCATCTGTTGCAATAACTATTTCACTAACATCATCTCTATTCATAAGCTTTTTAACTTCATTAAATTGCTTTCCTGTTTTCTTCAATACAACTAGTTTCATATGCTTAGGTAGCATAGGAAGTGTTTCCATCTTCCACTCTTTATATTTATTGTCATAACCCTCCGGATCCATAAGTCCTACTAAATGCCCCATTGCCCAAGTTACTATATATTTACTTCCTTCAATATATGAACCTTTATTATTATTACATTTTAAAACTTTTGCTAAGTCTCTACCTACTGATGGCTTTTCTGCCAATACTAAAATCTTACTCATATTTTCTCCTTTTTCTTTAAGATTTTCTACTTATTATATCATAATTTACCTTAAACGCCTAATAAAGCTTTAAATAATATTAAGGCCAAAATAAATTACATATAACATTTTAATATAACAAATTATTAATTTTTATATTATTGGTTTTTTTCCCACTAAATAGTATAATAGTCAATGAGACACTATTTAAGGAGGTTTGTATGAAAAAATTTAGAAATATACTGTTATTTTCACTATTAATTATAATAGTTACTTCAGTTTCCTGTTCAAAAATTAATAAATATGAAGAAACATTTAATACTTTTAAAGAAAAATGGATTAATAAAGATTTTTCTGGAATGTATTCCATGTTAAGTGAAAACTCTAAAGAATATATTGATGAAGAAACTTTTGTAAATAGATATGCAAATATATATTCAGCAATAAATTTAAAGGATCTTAAAATCGAAATTTCTGGTGATATTATAAAAAACGAAGATTATTATACTGTTCCCTTCTCCCTTAAAGCTACTACTGTTGCTGGAGAATTAAACATAAATAATTACAAAGTAAATATTTATAAAGAAGGTAAAGAATACCTTATTAATTGGGATGAAAGTCTGATATTTCCTAATATGATTGAGGGTGATAAAGTTTATGTTAGAACAATTAGTCATACTAGAGGAAAAATACTTGATAGAAATGATAATATTTTAGCTGAAGATGGGACAATCTCCGTTGTTGGAATACACCCATCTAAATTCGATTTAGAAAATCGCGATGCTAAAATAACAGAACTTGCAAATACTTTAGATATAAGTGAAGAAACTATTATAAATAAATTAAATGCAAATTCAAACCCAGAATATTTTGTTCCAATAGTAGATATACTTTCAACTGATGAAAAACTGACAACTTTAGTTAATAGAAGTAATGAAGGCATAATTATTAACCAAAAAAACTCTAGGGTTTATAATGGAGGAGAAGCTTTTGGGAGATTAATCGGATATGTTGGATCTATTACAGCAGAGGAATTAGAATCTAAAAGTGATAGAGGATATACTCAAACAAGTTTAATTGGAAAAGCTGGAATTGAACAAGTTTATGAAGATACTTTACGTGGTGAAGATGGCGCTGAAATTTATCTTAGTAGAAATAATGAAGAAATTTCAATTCTAAAAAAAGAAGTTGTAAATGGTACTGATATTAAACTTACCATAGATTCAACTTTACAAACTAATTCTTATTCTCAATTAAATGGAGAAAAAGGAGCTGTTACAGCTATTGATCCTAAAACAGGAGAAGTTTTAGCATTAGTTAGTGCCCCTTCTTATGATTCAAATATGTTTACAACATATGTTACAAAAACTAAAGCATCCGAAAGAGAAGCAAATAATTATACAGATCAAATTAATAGATTTAGTAAAACATATGCTCCTGGCTCAACAATGAAACTTTTAACTGCTTCAATTGGGTTAAATAACGGAATACTAAATGCTGATGAAAGTGTTACTATAGATAGTCAAAGTTGGCAAAAAGATTCAAGCTGGGGTAATTATTTTATAACTAGAGTTAATAATATAACTACTCCAATAACCTTAAGAGAAGCAGCTAAATATTCAGATAATATATACTTTGCTCAGCTAGCATTAAAAATTGGTAGTGAAAATTTAATTAATGGAATTAAAGGATTTGGTATAGGTGAAGATTTAACGTTTGAATATCCTATGACTAATTCTAGTATTTCTAATAATGGAAGTTTAGATAGCGAAATATTATTGGCAGATACAGGGTACGGACAAGGTGAATTAATGGTAACACCATTAAATATGGCTCTAGCTTATAGTGCCTTAGCTAATGATGGTAATATTATGAATCCAAGATTAGTTTTAACTTCTGATAGTTCTGCTACTGTTTGGAAAAAATCAGCAATCAAATCTGAATATTTACCTACATTAATAGAAGATTTTTCTGCAATGGTGAATGATGCTGATGGTAGTGCTCATTTAGCTCAAATTGATGGATTTAATATTGCAGCTAAAACTGGAACTGCTGAAATAAAAATATCTCAAGACGATACTACTGGAACTGAAAATGGTTGGTTTGTAGCTGTTGATACAACTAGCTCTAAACTTGCTGTTGCAATGATAGTAGAAGATGTAAAGAATAGAGGCGGTAGTAGTATTCCTATTCCAATGGTTAAAGCAATAATGGAAGAATACTTAAATAGATAATCACTTTCGGGAGAGTAGATAGATTTGTGTAAAAAATAAATCTATCTACTACCCCAATTTAAAATATTGTTCTTCTTTTAATTATTTAGAACTATAATACCCAACTTATATATATTGATAATTTCACCTTTAATCCTATTATTAGTTAATTTTTCACTTTTATAAATATATCCCCTTATATATTAATAAAAGGTCTTATATTCTCATTACTGAGAAAAGCTAAGACTCTTTATTAATCTGTCTTCACCTATTATCGTATTCTCAAAAATATTTCTTGCATTATCCTCATATAATTTAGGCTCTATCATAGCTGGAGTAAAATGAGTTAATAATAATTCTTTACAATTACTATCACTAGCAAGTTTTGCAGCTTCAGCAAATATCATATGCTTATTTTTAATGGCTTTTTCCATATCATCATTATTTCCATATGTACCTTCACAAATAAATAAATCACTTTCCTTTATAAAATTAATCATTTCTTCTTGTGGCCTACTATCTGTAATTAAACTTAATTTTATTCCTCTTCTCTCATTTCCAAGAACCATTTCTTTTTTATATTCTCTTCCTTCATATGTAATAACTTCTTCATTTCCTTTTTGTAGTTTATTCCATAAAACTTTAGGAATATTATTTTCCTCAGCCTTTTCTAGTGAGAACTTCCTATCACGCTTAAAGTAAAAGCTATATCCTAAACATGGTGATGAATGATCAACTTTTAAAGTATTTATTTTTATTTGTCCATTCTCATTTACCACCTCTAAATTTTCTTTATTTACATTTAAATTGATTTAAATCCCCATCCTACCATTCTCATAGAAACTTGTGTCCCCTCTCCACAGTCTATAAGAATTTTTCTTCCTTTAAAATTTAAAAGGCTAGCAGATAAACTTCTAAATGGCATAGGCATTCCACCTCCACAACCCAATAAACATAAATCAACCATTGCTATCACCACTTTTCTATATATTCTTTTATACTAAATATTAATTTTAAAAGTACATTCTGAATAATTTTTACACCTCTTAAACTTTCCATATTTCCCTTTTTTCTTTTTTAGCTTTCCTCCACATCTTGGACATTTATTTTTTCTTAATTTCTTTTCAGCTTCTTTAATATTTCTTTTTACATTTTTTACATGAACTACTCTTTGCTTAAAAGAATCAATATTCAGTTCATTAAGTTTTTTATAGATATAATCAACTTCTTCTTTTGTAAATTCTTTTTTTCTACTTTTTTTAATCATTTTATTTACTTTATTATAATATATAACTGTAGTTTCAGTATTAACCTTTAGTTTTGATCTTTTAGTAAATAAAATTATAGAGTTTATTTTCTTATATCTTAATGTTGGTATAACATCTTTTAATGCCTTAACATGCCCATTATTTTGTTTTATTGGATTTCTTAATACTTCTTTATTATTAAATAGTATCTGATTCCAGTTATCATCATATTCATTTCCAGTAATTATTCCCTTATAATTTTTTGTTTCAATAACAAATACTCCATATTGTGATATTACTATATGATCTATTTGTGTAGTTCCCTTTGATGCTTTTAAAAGTACATTGTTTATTACTTTATATTTTCTCTTATTTAATTTACTTAATCTTTTAGATACAAGTTTCTCTCCAACATATCCTTTTATTTTTGACTCATATGATTTTATTAGTATTAATATACTTATTAATACTACTATTTCCATCTTCATTTGTTTTCCTAATCTTTCTATTTATTTTCTAATATCATTTTGCCATTTTAAATAGTTATTGTAAACATTTATGTTAATGTTATTAGATAATTCTCTAAAATTACAAAAGGAATAGTATTATTCTCTAATACTATCCCTCTTTTTATAAATAATTCTACTTATAACCTTTTCTCTTAATCCATTCCTCATATAGTATCCCATAAAATAGCTCATCATGCCATTCATCTTTAAACCCTGTGAACCTTCTATTCTTTATAATATGTCCTTCTCTTCTCATTCCTAAATTCTCCATTACACGATATGAACCATAATTTTCAGCATCACAAGTTGCATACAGTCTGTGTAATTTTAAATCTTCAAATGCAAATCTAGCTAGTTCCTTTCCCGCCTCTGTCATATATCCCTGTTTCCAATAATCTTTATGAAGTATCCAACCTAACATTCCTTCATATAATCCATCATTTAAGTAAATGCCACATCCTCCTATAACCTTTCCATTTTCTTTTAGCGTAATAGCGAAATCATATTGTGTACGTGGATTTTTATCTATATTAGATATACAATCATCTAAGAATTCAATAGTATCCTTTTCACTATTAGGTCCCCATATCATATATTTTATATTTTCTAAATTACTTGCATATCCATGTACATCTTCAAAATCTGCATGAGTAAATTCTCTTAATATTAATCTTTTAGCTTCAATTTTATCATCTATTCTCATATAATACCCCTATTTAACAAAAATATTTTATAACTAATCTTATCATTATATTTATATAGCTTTTTTACTATTATAATCTTCAAATAAATTTATTACTAAAACAACGCCAATTAACACACTTGAAAATAATAATATTTTTAATATATCAAAAATATTATTTATGATATTAAATTCATAATAATTATTAAATAATAATATTACTATATAAATTATTATAGCACCAAATAAAAATTGAAAGAAATTATTTATTATTATTCTAAACTTAGAAAAATAAATTTCCCTTTTACTTAATGGTATCATATCATATTTCCTTAATATAAAAACCTTTTTACCTTGTTCCTTTATCCAAAAAAGATGATAATTTAAATAAAGTATTAGTATAATTGATCCAAATATAACTATAGAGTTTATAAAAGGAATTGGTTGCTTATCTGCTCCATTTTTTATTGCTATAATTTCATAAGAAACATTTGATTGAACATTAATAAAGTAGATAAATAAAAATATTCCTAAATAAAATTTATGATAATACTTATTAATTCTCTTTTTTTCATCCTCAAAAAAAGTCATATCACTTTACCCCCTACTACTATTTAGTAAATCTCCTATATTAAACTTTTTCTTTAAAGCACTTTCTAACCTATTTCTTTTAAATTCATCTTCTAACGCTTCCTTAGTATCATTAATTTTAATTTCTCCATTATCAATTAAAATTATATAGTCAGCAATCTTATCTAAATCACTTGTTATATGTGTAGACATTAAAATACCAATATCATTTTCTAAAATTCCTTGTAGCATTCTAATAAAATCTTTTCTAAATACAGGATCAAAACCAGCTGTTGGTTCATCTAATAAAAGAAATTTTGGCTTATGTGCCATAGCAAAACTTATTTGAAACTTCATTTTCATACCCTTAGAAAATTGATATATTGGCTGCCCCTTTGGAATATTCATTTTATCTAACCATAAATAATACTCCTCCATACTCCAATTTTTAAAATACTTCCCTAGCATAAGTCCATTGTCTAAAGCTGTATTATCTAGAAAAAATGTATTTTTTTCAGATATTAAGCCTATCATTTCTTTAACTCCTTTTAAATCTTCCTTAAGATTTATACCATCTACAGTTACATCCCCTTCAAACTTTGTATCTATTCCTGCTAAAATATCTATAAGTGTAGTTTTTCCTGCACCATTAAGCCCTATAAGCCCTGTAAGATATCCACTTTCTATTACTAAGTTAATATCTTTCAAAGAAAAATCTTTATATTTTTTTTGTATATTTTCACATTTTATAATACTAGACATATATTTATTCTCTCCCCTCATATAAAGTCTTCAAAACATCTTGCATCTCATCTATTGTAAGACCTAATTCTCTTCCCTCTTCAATTAACTTTTCTGCCATACTTTCAAAAGACTTTAATTGCTGTTCCTTTAACTTTTCCTTATTAGGTTCTTTTATATAAAATCCTTTTCCCTGTACTGAATATATTAGACCCTCCTTTTCAAGTTCTTCATATGCACGTTTTGTTGTAATTACACTTATTTGAAGATCTCTAGCTAAAGCCCTTATAGATGGTAACATATCTCCTGGAAAAATCTCTTCTTTAACAATTAAACTTTTAATTGCTTTTACAATTTGCTCATAAATTGAAAGATTGCTTTCTATATCTAAAATAATATTCATTAATAACCTTCATTCCCTTCTGGCTCTTGACGATATACCTCTTCATAAGAAAGTGATTTACTTAAAATCGGTCTCATATATTTGTATGCAACAAAAGTATTTATAGCAAATGCTATCAACCATCCTAATATTATAAATAAGTTAAAGTTTATATTTAAATTAACAAGCGAATAAAAAGCTATAGCTTCTATAATTAATAAACAAAACCAATAAACATTTACTATTTCTTCTTCTTTTGTTATAATCACATAACCTTCTTTATCTTTTTTCTTTACTTCTTTTTCTCCTATTCCAATCTTCAAATTAATATTTAGAATAATAAAAAACCATAAGATAATTTGTATACTATTGATGATAAAATTATTACTTATAAAAATACTTCCTGAACAATAATAACTAAATATAAATATGAATATAATACTAAATATAATTTTTACAGCAAGTTGCAATAATATATATTTAATTTTTTCCCATTCTCCTGCTGCACATACAAACATGGCCTTACTAAGCCTAAGTGGTATCTTTTTCATTAAAGAATATAAATCAAGAAATGCTATAATACTTACTACCGTTAGTATTTTTACTGACAATCCCTGCTCCAAATTAACTTTTGTAAAATTTGGATTAACCTTAGAATTGCCTGCCATACTTATGAAATAAGAAATATAATAAGCTGCCCATATATAAAATGCTATGTCTATAGTTACTTCAACCCATCTCTTTTTTAAGTTTACTAATAAATCATTTAAAACTACTTTAAGCATTTGTCATATCCTCCCTTATCTAAGCAATACATTATCTCTTCTAATGTTGGAGTTTTTATCTTAATCCCCTCATATTTTTTTATCTTTAAATCTTCTACAAATGCAAAGCTATGATATTCTCCATACTCCTTATAAATAATATTAATATCTTTCATACTTTCAATCTTTTCTTTGCTTCCTTGCAAAATTTTATACTTTTCTCCTAACTCCTCCTTACTTAAATAAAAAAATAACTCTCCATTATTTATTAATGCAATATAATCTCCTATTTGATCTAAATCTTCAGTAATATGAGTTGAAAATAATACACTTCTAGTTCCATCTTCAACTATTTCTTGCATATAGTTAATTAATTCTTTCCTAAATAAGGGATCCAATCCTGCTGTTGGTTCATCCATTATAAATAATTTTGCATCATGTGATAATGCAAATGCTAATTGAAACTTAATCTTTTCCCCTGTAGATAACTTTCCAACCTTCTTTTTAAATGGAATATTAAACCTTTTACAAAACTCTTTAAATACTTCTTCATTAAATCTGCTATATAGCCTTCCAAAAACCACTACATTACTCTTAACGCTCATAGTATCTTCAAACATATTTTCATCCAAGACAAAACCTATTTGTTCTTTAGCTTTCTTCTCATTAGAATCCATTGAAAATCCATTAATGATAACCGTTCCCTTATCTTTTTTATACAAATTTAATATTGTATTTATAAGAGATGTTTTTCCTGACCCATTTACTCCTAATAATCCAACAATATATCCTGATTCTAATTTAAGATTAATATTATTTAGTCTTAAATCTCCTATTTCCTTATGTAGATCATTTAACTCCATTAACATTGTCATAAACTCTTTCCCCCTTTACAGTATATATACTGTTTATATCTATATATACAGTATATATACAACTCACCAACAATGTCAATATATCCCATGTATTTTTTTCCAAATTATTATATTAAAATCTTTATTATATAAAAAATGTGTTGCTAGAATCTATTAGCAACACATTTTCAATATTTATATATACGCTTCTAAAATATTTTTAAATACTTTATTATGCTCTATATCCTTACTTAAACTTTGTATAACTCTTATTATTAACTCTTCGTTTATTTCTTTATTATTTAAAGCTATTCCAACTATATAGGCTTTTATTATTTTATAACTATTAATTAATATATTTATACTTAAATTTAAACTTTCTCCCCTATTGAATGGAATTAAATCTTTAAATATCTGATTTACTAAATAATTTTCTAAAATATAAGAATATTTCTCTATTAAACTTAAAAGACTTTTATCATCATTTATTTGCTTTACAATATCATTTACTTTTAAAATTTCTTTTTTATATTCTTTAACACATTCTTTTAATCTAACACTTCTTATATTTTTTATTAACTCTTCATCTAAAAGGCTTAAATAAAATTCATTGCTTTCATTTAAATCTAAAGTTTTTAAAGAATCAAAATCAATATTTCCTTCACTATACTCTTCTAAAATATCTTCTATTCCCTCAAAGTCTTTTTCATTATTATACTCTTCAATTTTATTAGTTAGTGTAAATTTTTCTACACTACTTCTCTTTTTAAATCTTTATATATCACGGTTTCGCAAGTTTTTTTGTATAAAAAAACAACGACCCCCTAATTTCATGTTAAAATTGAATCTCTTACAAAACAAAAATAACCATGAAAGGATGTCGTTATTGTGGATTCAATTATAACCTATTTACTTATATATAATCA
>NZ_JAPFDR010000100.1 GCF_026168755.1 Clostridium sp.
CATTTGGGGTAAACTTTCAGCTTTTATGTTAGTATTTAGTAATACTTTTTGTTTATAATTTTAAATTATATATTTAGTTATAAATAATAAATAATATCTATTTTCAGAATTTTAAAATTATTTAAATCTTGATTCACATATATTATATATATTATTATTATTTATATATATATTATTACGTGAAGTAGATACATTATCGTATCTACCTTGGTCATCACTAGGTACATCAACATACCTACTTTTTGCATAACTAGGTACAACAGTGTAACTATCTTGTGCATTACCAGTTACATCAATGTATCTACATTCTTCCTTTGTAGATACATCAGTGTACCTACTTTTTTCATAACTAGATACATCAGAGTAACTATCTTGTGCATTACCAGTTACATCAGCGTATCTACCTTCTTCCTTTGTAGATACATCAGTATACCTACTTTCTGCATAACTAGGTACATCAGCGTAACTATCCTGTGAATTAGCAGTTACATCAATGTATCTACCTACTTCTCTTGTAGATATATCAGTGTACCCACTTTCTTCATAACTAGATACATCAGCGTAACTATCCTGTGAATTAGCAGTTACATCAATGTATCTACCTACTTCTCTTGTAGATATATCAGTGTACCCACTTTCTTCATAACTAGATACATCAGCGTAACTATCCTGTGAATTAGCAGTTACATCAACGTATCTACCTTCTTTTCTTGTAGATACATCAGTATACATACTTTCTTCAGAATTATTAGATAATAAATAATCCTTTATTATAACATATATATTTTTCTTTCCATAATTCTTTTCAATTCTTATATACTTCTTATCTTGTAATGTTTTTAAAACGCTATAAATAGCTTTCTTATTCTTAATGCAAAAATAATCTAATAAAGTCTGTAATCCTACAGAAATAATATTACTATCTTCAAAATCAAATGCCTTTAATGCAATAAGCATATCTCTTTCTTTTCTGTTAATTTCTTTATCTAACATAAGCTTATGTAATAGATCTAACTGCTTCCCCATAACTTAACCCTACCTTTCTATACCACTAGATATATAGTTTTTTAACCTCATTTGGTATATTTCATTTAATAATTAAATTTTACCATTGAAATGTTAAGGAAATATAAATTTTAAAAATTTTTTTGTTAAATTAGTAAAGCAAAAGATCATAATTTTTTATGACTAGATAATCAATCCTAAGAAAAAATAATAAATTAATTTCGAGAATTTTTAATGCAGTAAATATCAAAAATAAGGGTATGGAAATTATGCTTGATTACGAAAGAAGAGAAACAACTACATTAGAAAAACTTCTACCAGATTGTGGGGAATGTATCGCTATAATAATAGTGAACTTAATCAATAAACTCTAACTTAGGGAGTATATGAAGTTTAACAAAGTTATTATTTTATGGTTAATAGATTATAATTATATGGAATTGGCATAAAACCTAACTACTGTAGTAAGGGAATAGGAAAAGTAATAACAAAGATGGCTTTAATTGAAAGTCAAAATAGGTTTCCTAATAAACCTGTTATATTAGAGGTTAGGACTTGGAACAAAAGGGCTGTGAATTGTTATAAATCACAGGGATTTGAAATTGTTGAAACAAAACAGCAACAAACATATATTGGATTTGGAGAATTTTATATAATGAGATATGATTTGAAATAATTTTAATAGGATATTTTTTTATTCATAATTTTGATTTATTGTGAGTCATAAATGGGAATTTATAGGAGTGTTAATATTTTGTTTGAGGATTTTTTTAACGAACTTAAAGAATATGCAAGGAATACTTCACATATTGAGAGCATTATTATTGTAGGCTCTTATGATAGAGGAACAAATAAAAAAAATTCAGATTTAGATATTGTTATCATCACATCAAATAAATCTGGAATGATTGCAAATCAAGATTTTACCCAAGATTTTGGGGAGGTTTATAAACAACAAATTGAATATTATGGTGCTTGTACTTCTATTCGTGTGTGGTACAAGGACGGAAAAGAAGTTGAATTTGGAATTGTAGAACCGTCAAGGATTTCAATTCCCTTAGATACTGGGACTTATAAAGTATTGTCTGATGGATATAAAATTATCATAGACAAAAAACGGTATTTTGAAAATTTGAAATTATAAAATTCCAGTTTGTATACATAGTTAAAAAACCTCACTTATTACTGATACGGAGAACGTACCTATTAAGAACCAAAATTATTAGAAAAAATATTAATAATTAGTATTTAATTCTAAAAGAACTTTTAAGCTTGTAAAAGATATCTATAGTTTAAGCAATTAAAATCAAGTTACTATTAAATAAATTTTCAGTTAATGTTATAATAAAGTAAATATATGATAACAATTTAACTAAAGATGAGAAGTACGAGGTAATTATATATGAGAAAAGTTAAGCCTTTGAATGATTTTATATTTA
>NZ_JAPFDR010000047.1 GCF_026168755.1 Clostridium sp.
TGCTATCATAGATAGCAGAAACATAGCAATATAATTCAATTAGTTTAAGAATTGTTTCTTTTTTCATACTTTAATTCTAACTAATTTTTATTGCAATGTTTCTTTTTTTATTAAAATTTTAAATATTGATTCGCATAATAAAATTCAAAATTATAATTGTTAAACAACTTATTTTGTTTAAAATTCAATTGTACTTCTTATAAAAAGGCTATTGCATCTTTTAGCAATAGCCTTTTATTCTATTTACATCTTCTATATACTTTATTATATCTATATATCTTATTTGCTAATTCAGTTGTATAGCTACCCTCTTTAGCTCTCCATTTCCAATTATCACCTAATGTTGATGGGAAATTCACCCTTGTCTCATTGCCTAAATTTAAAAAATCCTGCATTAATGCAACTGATACATCAGCTACACTGCTCCATACCCCTCTTATAAATCCCCAATTATAACCTTCTTCTTCAGATAAAGCTAAATATTCTCTGCAGTACTCTATATCTGACTTACTTCCTGTTACTTCGAACCATCCGCGGAATGTATCATTATCATGAGTTCCTGTATATGCTATACAATTATTTGTATAAGTATGAGGTAAATAATTACTTTCTTCTCTAGAATCAAATGCAAATTGTAATACCTTCATCCCTGGGAATTTGCTTTCTTCTAAGAAGTCTTTAACCTCATCTGTTAAAAATCCTAAATCTTCAGCTATAACATTAATTTCACCTAGCTTTTCTCTAATAGCATTAAACAACTTAATTCCTGGACCTTTTACCCATTTACCATTTATAGCCGTTTCTTCACCATAAGGTATTTCCCAATAACTTTCAAATCCTCTAAAGTGGTCTATTCTTACAACATCATAAAGCTTTAAGCTTTCTTCAACTCTCTTTATCCACCATTTATAACCTCTTTTCTCCATATAACCCCAATCATATAAAGGGTTACCCCATAATTGCCCTGTTTCTGAAAATGCATCTGGCGGACATCCTGCAACCGAAATAGGTTTTAAAGTATCTTTATCAATTAAGTATGCTTCTGGATTACTCCAAACATCAGCACTATCTTCAGCTACATAAATTGGCATATCTCCTATAATTTCTATACCCTTTTCATTTGCATAAGTTTTTAATTTATTCCATTGCTTAAAGAACATAAATTGGATAAATGACCAGAATGTAATTTCATCAGCTAGTTCTTGTCTATATCTTTCTACTACTTCAGGCTCTCTCTTCTTTATATCGTCATCCCACTCTTGCCAACTTACAAGATTAAATTTTCCTTTAATCGCCATATATAAAGAATAGTCATCTAGCCACTCTTTACTATCTTTAATAAAATTATCAAACTCTTCCTTTAAAGATACATTATCTATACTTTTAAAATTGTTATATGCTCTTCTTAATACGTTATATTTAACATTAAATAAAAGACCATAATCTATATACTCAGAATTATCTCCATAATTTTCATTAATATATTCATCTTTATTTAAAAGCCCTTCATTATTTAAAATATCAAAATCAATAAAATATGGATTCCCAGCAAATGCTGAAAATGATTGATATGGAGAGTCACCATATCCTGTTTGTCCTAAAGGTAGTATTTGCCAATACTTTAATCCTGACTTAAATAAAAACTCTACATATTCATATGCTTCTTTTCCAAATGTTCCAATACCAAATTTTCCTGGTAATGATGCAATATGCATTATAACTCCTGCACTTCTTTCCATATACCTCTACTCCTTTTATAACAATATATTTTATTATATAAACTATTTTATACACACTAAATACTTCTAATTAATTTAAATCTGAACAAGATTCTCTTTCTATTAGCTCTGTATCCAACAAAATATGTTGATTTTCACATTTATTTTTTAACAGATCAAATAGAAGTTCTACGCTTTTTATTGCCATTTCTTCCTTTGGCTGTTTTATAGTAGTAATGCCAGGGTTATAATAACAACTTACATCCATACCATCAAACCCAACTATTGATATATCTTTTCCAACAGTTAATCCACTATCTGTTACTGCTTTAGCTACACCCATTGCCATAAAATCAGAAATTGCAAAAATAGCTGTAATATCTTTACGTTTTTTTAAAAGCTCCATAGTTACTTCATATGCAATTTTACTATCATAATCCCCTATAATGAGATTATCGTCATTAAGTTCAATATTATTTTCTTGTAGAGCTTTAACATATCCCTTATATCTCCACCAACTAACACAAAAGTCATTTTCTTCACCAATCATTAAAGCTATATTTTTATGTCCTTTTTTTATTAAGTAATCTGTTGCATCATATGCAGATTGTAAATTATCAATTCCAACTGTAGAATATTTATCTTTACCTAATGGTGATAATGTATTAACAGATGTTAAAATAACAGGAACATCAATATTTTTAAAACTATCTTCACCTAAATCTACAAAGTTTCCTCCTAGGCATATTATTCCTTGAAGTCTCTTTTCCTTTACAAATGAAATGATATTTTCAACTTCTTGTTCTAATACATAATCATTTTGTTGAAGTATCATTGTATATTTATGTTCGTTTATTTTATTTCCTATAACATTTATTAACTCAGAAAAAAATGGATTAAAAACCCCTTTAACTAAAACTCCTATATTTTTAGTATTATTTTGCTTCAATATTCTTGCACTGTTATTGGGTACATAATTACTTTCTTTTATTACACGCAAAACATTTTCACGAGTACTTTCTTTTACATCAGGATGATTGTTTAGTACACGTGATACAGTACTAACTCCCACTCCTGAAATCCTTGCAATATCTCTTATATTCATATAAAAAACTCCCTTAATATAATAAAATTTCTTCAATATAAACATATTTTCGGTATCGTTTCCGTTTTTCCTAAAAATTTTTTCTACCAAGATTCCAGTACTAAAAATCTTGGTAGAAACTGAAGAAATATAAAAAACTTCTTCTTTGCTTAAGTGTGTTGGTATCGTTTCCGATACTATTATACATCATTTCGAAAACATTTTCAAGTATTTTTTTCTTTCCAAATAAAGAAAATTATTTTTAACAATACTGCTTCATTAAAATTCCTTATATCATAATTGGTATACTTCTGAATTTTATCTAATCTATATATTAAAGTATTTCTATGAATATATAATTCTTTAGCTGCTTCACTTATATTTAATCCACGTTTAAAAAATACTTCCATAGTTCTAATCATTTCATTATCTAATTTTGATATACCATTTTTAAATTTATCATAAATATCCTGTTTCATCTTATCTGATACAGAATCTATTATTCCTTCTAATATAAGTTTATCTGAATCAAAGATACTTTCAATAATATTATATTTAATTGCTAATTGAATTTTATAGCAAGTATCTTCATAATATTTTTTTATTTTGAAGTAATTATCAACTTCACAATAACTTATGTAACATTTTCCTGATACTATACTTTCTATGGTATCCTTTATACTTTGTGCATGCTCTAATACATCCTCAAAGCTACCAATCATAAGTATACTACCATTATAAAATAATATTTCAATATCACTGTCTAAATAAACCTGCTTAATATATGACAATAATTCATCAGTATAATTATCTACATATATATTAATTAACTTAAACTCTTTTGTAATAATTGGCCAACTTGCTTTTATTACTTCATCATCTACTTCCTTCCCAGTTAATAATAATGAAATTATACTATTTCTATTTAAGTATACATTCTTTAATTTTTCTTCTATACAAAATTGTAGTAAATTAATTGCAACACTGAGTGCTGCATTTATTCTTATGCAACACCCAGTGTTATTATAACAAAAATATTTTTCTATACAATCTTGTCCTAAATCAAATTTCGGCGTGGAAAATTCTCCAACTTCATTAATTATTAATTG
This sequence comes from Clostridium sp., assembly GCF_026168755.1. GTDB lineage: Bacteria > Bacillota > Clostridia > Clostridiales > Clostridiaceae > Clostridium. Next base: position 3,912 of record NZ_JAPFDR010000047.1, read on the forward strand.
AAAAGGTATTTTACAACTCATATATATTTCATTTACCAGTTTCTCAATACACTTCACAATATCTCCTCCAGAAAGTTAATTATTATACAACTCTTATTTCTGTTTCTTTATCAAATACATGTAACTTTTCTGCTCTTAAATGAAGTTTTGCAACTTCTCCAATTTTTAAGTTAGTTGTTCCTTCAACTCTTACATTTAATGGATCTTTTCCACATCTAGTATAAATATAACTTTCTGCTCCCATAAGTTCTATAACTTCAACGTGTCCCTTAACTATACTATTTGGATTTGCTTCAATAAGTTCTGCATCATCACTTAAATGCTCTGGTCTTATACCTAATGTTACAGACTTTCCAACATATCCTTCTTTAACTAAAGTTTGAGCCTTTTCTTTAGGAAATACTATTTTGTTATCTCCAAATACTGCAACAACTTCATTTCCTTCTTTTTCAACTTTACCTTCTAAGAAGTTCATTTGTGGACTTCCAATAAATCCAGCAACGAAAAGATTTGCAGGATAATTATAAATATTTTGTGGTGAATCAACTTGTTGAATAACACCATCTTTCATAACAACTATTCTAGTACCCATTGTCATAGCTTCTACTTGGTCATGTGTTACATATATAAATGTAGTTTGTAATTTTCTATATAATTTTATAATTTCAGTTCTCATTTGAACTCTTAACTTAGCATCTAAGTTTGATAAAGGTTCGTCCATTAAGAATACTTTTGGATGTCTAACAATAGCTCTTCCTAAAGCAACTCTTTGTCTTTGACCTCCAGATAATGCCTTTGGTTTTCTCTTTAATAAATGTTCAATATCTAGAATCTTTGCTGCTTCTGTAACCTTTTGTTCTATTTCAGCTTTTGGAACCTTTCTTAACTTTAAAGCAAATGCCATATTATCAAAAACCGTCATATGTGGATATAATGCGTAGTTTTGGAAAACCATTGCTATATCTCTTTCTTTAGGCTCTACGTCGTTTACTAGCTTGTCCCCAATGTATAATTCACCTTTTGATATATCCTCAAGCCCTGCAATCATTCTTAATGTTGTTGATTTACCACATCCTGATGGTCCAACGAATACAATAAATTCTTTATCCTCAATTTCTAAATTAAAATCCTTAACTGCTGTTACGTCACCTTGATATATTTTATAAATATGTTGTAATGATAAATTTGCCATTTTTATTCCTCCCATAAATTAACTTCACTTGATATATTTATTGTACACCTTGTAACTGTTTTCAGCCATATGCAATATTTCCAAATATACTACTTTTTTTTTGTAATATTATCTAAATAAAGAATTTATATTTATATCCACTTTTATTATGCTATATCTTTAGATAATTTCCACTTATTAAACAATAAATCTTTTCAAAAAATAACTCATAAGAAATCATTTTAAATTTAAGTTACATTCATACTTATTTAATATAACTAAAAAATTCCCCTTATGAGTTATTAAATTATTCTAATATTAGTTATTATATAAACCTCTATATAATAAAATTTATTTTACAGCATTTAAAGCACTTTCATAATCTGGTTCATTTATAACATCTTTACAATATTCAACGTATGTAATCTTATTATTTTCATCTACTACAAATATAGCTCTTGTTAAAAAACAAAATTCTTCAATCAATGCTCCATAATTTTTACCAAAACTCTTTTGCTTATAGTCTGAAACCGTTTTCACTATATCTACTCCAGCATTTCCACACCATCTTACTTGTGCAAAAGGTAAATCCATAGACACTACATAAACTGTAACATCCTCAAGCTTTGAAGCCTCTTCATTAAACTTTCTTACCTCCATATCGCAAACTGAAGTATCTAAAGACGGTACTGTTACAAATATTCTTTTTCCATTTGTATCACCTAATGTTAAATCCTTTAAAGTATTATCCACAACTAAAAAATCTGGTGCAGTATCTCCTACCTTTACTTGATTTTCTACAAGAGTGATTGGATCACCATTAAATGTTATTTTCATTTGGTTCCCTCCTTCTATAAAGTTAAATTAACTAAATTCCAATTTATAATCTCACTTAAATAATACATTAATATATTTCCCAAGATTAATATTTTTAATTACCTCTGCTTCTAAATAAATAAAAGCCAAAAACATTCTAATTACATCTTTGACTTTTATTTTACATTTGTTATAATTCAACCCAATAACTTATGATACTCTATTTACAAAATCCTCTCTTTATTATTGTTATTAACAAACTTAAATGCTAACTGTTTTTCAAAGTTATTCATTTCAGTATATTTTTTATATTTATTGTTTACTAAAGTTTGCCTCATATTTATTACTCCCTTTTAAATACCTTACAACTATTCTTTTACCCAATATTTACTACAATCTTTTGATCTATCTAAGAAACCATATTCAATTAAATATCTTCTTATTGTTGCATTATCATCATATATTCTCTTTAATGTTTTATTTATATCTTTTTCCGAATAAATTTTTCCTCTTGAAAAGTTCTTCATTATTTCCTCTAAAATTATGATTTTCTTTTTCTCTTTAGAAGGGAAATTTTTAAGAGCACCTTCTTCAGTCATATAATTTTTAATTGTCTGAACCTTTTCTTTATCTGTAATATTATATCTATCATCTAAAGTAGTTGCACTATTATGAGCATCACATATCTCCTGATTATCCATTTTAGAAATACTTTTACTTGTATTTTCAGATAATAAATCCATCATAGCTAAAAATAATTTTGCCTGTTTTTCTTTTTCTCTCAATTTATATCTATGATTTCTTACTGTAGATGCAGCAACACCTAATTTGCTTGCTATTTCTTTATCATTTAATCCTTGTGCAATTAAAACTATTAGCTCTCTTTGCACTTCTGTTATTCCTGTATATGCTGTATTCATATTTAATAAATAATTTAACATAGAATTATGAGTATTTTTTATATGAAGCTCTATTGCCTTCTTTGCATCATATAAATATGAATCTATCTCATAAATTCTTCCTTTTATAAATATTTCATCACAAATTAAACATTTATACTGATCTTTACGTTCTACATATCCACTCTTAATATTTTCTATACTTGAATTCCAAAATTCATTTTTATTATCATTACTCATTTTTTCAACTCCTTTCATTCCCTTAATAATATTATATAGATATATTTTATATTTGTCTATTTATTCATAAACTTTTTTTATTTTTGTTTGCTGAATGTCTTTAAATAAAAAAATAAAGACTAGTTAACCTAGTCTTTTAAACATTATTTTATTATATTTACAAAGGTTTCATTATAAGTTATTTGTCCACCTATATCAGATGCGCCACTATTAGTAAGATAATTAGGATTTCCATGCTTTTCCCACCAACCTACATACATCATTACAACATAGTCACTAACAGAATCATCTATCACAATTTGAACCTTTATTTCTCCATTATTTGATTTTAAACTTACTATCTCATTTTCTTGCAATTCTAATTCATTGACCATTCTGCTATTTATATAAGCTTTTGCAATATTAACTTCATCCATAAAGTGTTGACTTGATAAACTATCTCTTCCATGGTTAGTTAATAACCTAAAAAGTTTTTCTTTTTTTATTTTATCTAAATCATTTCTTTTATATTTTAATCCATCACATTTTAATATCTCAAACTTACCACTGTTAGTTAAGAACTTCTTATCTTCCCATGCAATACTATTGTGAATAGTAATATAATTATCCTTAATAAAGTCTAAGCTAATATTTTTAAATTTATCATTTAACGGTTCTATTACTTTTTCTAAATAAGATTCTTTATCTACGAAAGGATATTCATTTATGTTTAGTCTTTTTGCTAATTCCATAAAGAAATAATACTCATCCATTAACTTTTCATCAATATCTACTAATTTTTCATTATAAACTAAATATGGATTCATCATTGAACTAAATAATAAATCTTCACTTTCTAATGTATTTGTTGTAGGAATAAACAAATCACATTCTTTAGCTGTATCAGTCATAAACATATCAAAACAAACCTTAAATTCAACTTTAGATAAGCTTTCCTTTAATTTATTTAAATTTGCAAGCTGATTTAAAATATTGCTTTTTGTGATTATTGCCATTTTTATTGGTATATCAAGCTCAATACTATTATTAATATTATTATCATTTATAAAAATACTATCTTTATAATATGTTTTTCCATTATTACAACTATCTATAAAATCACTTATTTCATTAGTATAAAAATATCTATTATTTGCAAATTTTTCACTATTATAAGGATCTGAGTTCAATATCTTAGGATATACTTTATTTGCATAATTTATTCCACCACCACTAAACCCTATTTGTCCTGTAATAGCTCCTAATGCATCTATTGCTCTAATAGTATTTCCTCCATTTTTATACTTCTGCATTCCAAAACCTAATAGTATAGTAGAATATTTTTCACCATATAATTTTGCTAATTTTATAATATCCTCTATAGCCACTCCACTAGCATCACTTAAATCTTGCATTTCTAATGATAATACATACTTCTTATAATCATCAAATCCATTAACAAATTTATCAATATACTCTTGATCATAAATACTTTCATCTATTATTACTTTTGCCATAGCAAGAGCTAATGGTAAATCTCCATTTACATTAACTCTTATATATATATCTGCTAATTTAGCACTTGCCGTTTCAATGGGGTCTATAACTATAATTTTACTTCCATTTGCTTTTGCCTTTCTAATCATTTGCATAGTATGTATTGTAGTATTAGCTGGATTTTTACCCCATATAAAAATATTTTTACTATGTAACATATCTTCTAATGAATGGCTTTTAGATTCACCAAAATCTAATTTTTGAGCTGCTATCCCAGCACTCCAACATGGTCCTCCTTTAGCTAAACTAGCTCCACCATAAAAGTTTAAAAATTTTTCTCCAATACTCTTTAAAAGAGATCCATTTCCATACTGCTCATAATAAAGAATAGATTTACTGCCAAATTCCTTTTTATATAAATTTAACTTTTCAGCCATAATATCTATAGCTTCATTAAAAGATATCTCTTTCCAATGTCCCTCTTCTTTTAAAAGTGGTTTATATATTCTATCTTTATGATTTAATCTATCTAAATGAGCTAAACCTTTTTTACATATAAATCCTTTTGTATAAGGATGATCTTTATCACCTTCAATTTTAATAATTTTATTATCTTCTACATAAACATTAAACTTACAACAATCAGCACAATCTAATGTACATCCATGACTTAACTTCTTCATTTTTCTACCTCTTTGCTAATATTTTTTAGATAAACTGGAAATTAGAGATTTAATTAATTTATTAACAACTAAAAAAAAGATGATAACTCAAAACACCAATATTTAACATCAGTTTTTGAGTTACCCTATTTTAACTCTATATACCAAATACAGGTCCATTGATATTTCTCTCGTACCGTTCCATAAATCCTAATAATATATAAATACAACCTATTACACCAAAAATATTTCCAACATTTATAGATGCATTAGGTTGCAATAAACCCTTATACTGTGTTTCTCCATATTTCTTATATAATTCATCATACCTAGTAAAAGCTACATTAGCAAGTATAACTCTAGATAAAAAATAGCAAATGGCGGATTGAATTGCAGGAATATCAGGATTTACTTTTATATTTTTATTCTTTTGGTACTTATTGTAAACTAATTGTATACTCTCTAAAATACTTATATATGCAAGATAATCTGCATAAAACCTTATATTTATACCATCTAACTGTGAAAGTAATAATGATAATTCTTTGCTATCATCTATAGAAATATTTTTTATCTTATTTACTTTATAAGTGCCTACAAATCCAATAACAATAAAAAAGTATGTTAATATTTGAAATCCATCTCCTATTGTTATATCTATCTCTGGTTTTAATAAATCTTCTTTTTTCCCATTTATAAATTTTTTATATAAATGATTGTATCTAGATATATCAACATTTATTAATATTAACTTTGATATCAGTTCTAAGTAACCGGATTCAATTGCTTCTACTTCCGCAATTATTCTTTGATTATCGTTTTTGTTAACTATATTTCCAATTGCATTAATAGTAGAATCATAAAATATTATATCTGATATTACAAATAAATATATTGAGATTAATGCATTATTTAATAGTGATAACTCTCTCAAGTCATCCTCACTAAGCTCAAAATATCTTTCTTTCTCATTATCATCTTCCAAATCAATATTGCTTTTTTTAAATGACCTACTATGTCTCACTTATTCTCTCCTTATCCTATGTTCATATTTTATTATATACTTATTTAATTATTAGTGAGACTTTATTTTTACTAAAATACATACTTAAAAATTTATTACTTTATCTTATTATAAATGCATATATTATAATAATAATAATTTCTGGAGTTGAAATAATGTCAAAAAAAACAGATTGGGGTAAAGTCTTTAGAGCAACCGTTAATGATATAATATGTGCAATTAAAACACCTTCAGCAAGACCTAAACAGCCATCATGTCCTAATCCTAGAGCACGTATATGCATATTAATACTTATAGGAATAACTTTATTATTTTCTGGAATAGGCATCTATAGCTGGATAATAATTATAATGTTGTTTATTATTTTATCCTTTGTTTAAAAAAACTATTTGTAATATGTAAAAATATATGTTATTATAAATTCTGCGAGTGATACATGCAATCGCTGCTAGCTTTTAAGTTAGGAGAGGAAAGTCGGAGCTCCATAGGGCAGGGTGCTGGTTAACGGCCAGTCAAGGCGACTTGAAGGATAGTGCAACAGAGATATACCGCCAGAAGTTATATTATTTAACTGAGTTCACTTTTGTGACTGGTAAGGGTGGAAAGGCGAGGTAAGAGCTCACCAGTATGGTGGTGACATCATGGCTATGTAAACCCCACCTGGAGCAAGACCGAGTAATGGCATTATGGGATTGCCCGTCCCGCCATGTGGTGTGTCGCTTGAGCTTACTGGCAACAGTAAGCCTAGATAGATGATTGCTTAATACAGAACTCCGCTTACGGATCATCTCGCAACATGAAAAACATTAGGTTTAAGCCTAATGTTTTTCTTTTTTTATTTAAAAATAAAACACTAAATTAATATCTAGTGTTTTATATTCTATTATTTTCTATTCAAATGTAAATGGATCTTCTTCAACCTTTGATTCTATAAATACTATATCATTAAATTTACTCTCTATTTGCTTCATAACATTAAAGAATACAATTTGCTCTGATGAAAAATGCCCAACATCAAGTATATTTATACCCATTTCTTTATAATCAGAAGCAAAATGATATGTAGTATCTCCAGTAATCACTGTATCTACCCCTAAATTCATAGCCTTAGCTATAAAATCTTGACCACTACCATTTATTATTGCAATTTTAGAAACTGTATCATTACCTTTAACAACTCTTAAATTACTTATATTTAATTTTTTCTTAACTTGTTCTATTAAGTTTTCTAATTTAACTTCTTTGTCTAACTTTACTATTCTACCAAGTCCCGCACTACTTACAGTTTTATTTTTTTCTAATACAGTAGACTCTTCAAATCCCAATATAGAAACTATAGTATGATTTAAACCATTTATAGCAGAATCTAAATTAGTATGACTTGAATATAATGAAATATCATTTTTTATAAGTTCTATAATCTTTTTCCCCTGTAATGTATCAGTAGTTATATTGCTTGGTTTCCTAAAAATTAGAGGATGGTGAGTTATTATTAAATCAACATCTTCTCTCTTAGCTTCTTCTATAACCTTTAATGTACAATCTAAAGCTAATAGTACCTTATTAACTGTTTTATTTCTGTCACCTATCATTAACCCTACATTATCAAAGTCTTCCTTTAAATAACTTGGAGCTAAAGATTCCATTTCTTTAATTATATCATTTACTATTCTCATAAAATCACCTTACAAATAATTTAACATTGAAGTAATTATACTTATCTTTTCTTTTATCTCTTCTCTTCTCTTATTTGCACTTACAGTAACTTCTGTTATAAACCCTAAAATTCTATTGTATTCATCTAATTTAAATTGTAGATAATCTTTCATTAATGGATTTTTACTTCTTAATAACATAGGACTTATTTCATAGTATATACTATCTAATTCAGTTACATTTCCTTCAACGCTTCTTACTTTAAATAACTCATAATATATTCCTTCATCAAAACATAAATCTTCTTTTATAATCTCATAATTATTTGTATATAAATACTCTCTTAATACTTCTGGATTTTGGGCTGGCACTAAAATTAAATAATCAACTGATTTTACTTTTTCTATATCAGCTTCTAATATATCTCTTATTAAATTTCCTCCCATTCCAGCTATAACAACTTCGTTTGCCTCACTTACATTAAGTGGTTCAAATCCCCCACCTAATCTAAATTCAAGTTCATCTCCAATTCCTTCTAAAACAGCATTAAGTCTTGCCTTATCTAACGGATCCTTATTAATATCACAAGCAATTGCTTTTTCACAAAGTTCTCTTTCTAATGCTATTAATGGAACATATCCATGATCAGTACCTATATCTGCAATTGTATTAACTTTCTCTAAATTTTCGATTATAAATTCAATTCTTTTACTAACATCCATTTTAACTACCTCTATATTATAATTATTTATCTTTTGCTATTATAAAAATAACAATTATATAATTATTTTTTCTATAATTTATATTAACCTTATTAAGTTATGCTATTTTATAAAATTTATTTAATTAATATATTATATACTAATGCAAAAATTAGCACCAATGTTGGTGCTAATTCACTAATCTAAGTAATCTTTTAGCTTTTTACTTCTAGATGGGTGTCTAAGCTTTCTCAATGCTTTAGCTTCAATCTGCCTAATTCTCTCTCTTGTTACATTAAATTCTTTACCAACTTCTTCAAGAGTTCTAGCTCTTCCATCATCTAAACCAAATCTTAATCTTAGTACTTTCTCTTCTCTTGGAGTTAGAGTATCTAATACATTTATTAATTGTTCTTTTAGCATTGTAAATGCTGCTGCTTCTGCTGGTGCAGGTGCATCATCATCTGGAATAAAGTCTCCTAAATGAGAATCTTCTTCCTCTCCTATAGGTGTTTCTAAAGAAACAGGCTCTTGTGCTATTTTTTGAATTTCTCTAACCTTTTCTACTGGTAAATCCATTACTTTAGAAATTTCTTCTGGGAATGGATCTCTTCCTAACTCTTGTAATAATTGTCTTTGTACTCTTATTAATTTATTTATTGTTTCTACCATATGAACCGGTATTCTAATAGTTCTAGCCTGATCAGCTATGGCTCTTGTAATCGCTTGTCTTATCCACCATGTAGCATAAGTTGAAAATTTAAATCCTTTTCTAAAATCAAACTTTTCTACAGCTTTTATTAAGCCAAGATTTCCTTCTTGAATTAAGTCTAAGAATAACATCCCTCTACCAACATATCTTTTAGCTATACTTACAACAAGTCTAAGGTTTGCTTCAGCAAGCTTTTTCTTAGCATACTGACTTCCCTCCTCAATTTGTTTTGCAAGCTCCATTTCTTCTTCAGAAGATAATAAAGGTACTTTTCCTATTTCCTTTAAGTACATTCTAACAGGGTCATCAATTGCAATTCCCTCTGGTACTGATAAATCTATTTCCTCTTCAACGATATCAATATCATTAGCCACACCTTGAACTTCTATTCCCATTGATTCTAAAACTTCATAGATTTTTTCAATTTGCTCTGGACTTAGATCTATATTTTCTACCTCATCTAATATTTCTTGATATGTTAATACCCCATTTTTTTTACCTTTATCAAGTAGGTTCTTAACAATATTCATTTTATTATTTCTATCTTGACTATCCTTAGACTTATTTACTTTTGTTTTTTCTTCCACTAGCTGACTACCTCCTTTCGTTATATGACCAACTATAATACTCTCTTGCTTTCTTTCAACCTTTTAGTAATACTTGCTAACTCTATGGCTAATTTTATAGATTCTTCAATTTTACCTTGGTTTTCAAGCTCTTTTTGTTCTTTTCTTAGTTGATCTATTCTTTGCTTTAATTTATATGAATGTATTTCATTAATGAAATCATTAATTTGAACTTTAACATCATCTGCAAAGAATATATTCTCATCTCTAATTTTGACTAATTCTCCAATAGATTTTGTATTGTTTAGCTTTGACTCTATAAATGAATCTATATTATTTATATTTTCCCCTTTAGCTAACATAATAACAGTGAAAATTTCTTTATGTTCTAGCAAAATAAAGTCGTTTTCTGATATCCTTTCCTCTATATACTGTAGATATTCCTTATTTTCTAACATAATTTTCAAAATTGCTCTTTCTGCCTTTAAAAATCCTGGTTCTACATATAATTTTGACCTATCTTCTTCCTTATTATTCCTAAAATTATTTTCTCTATTATCTTTCATCTTACTTTTGAGAATATCATATAGAGTTTGTTCTTTTATACCCGTATTTTCAGATGCTTTTTTTATATAAACATCTTTTTCCACTGGATCCAAGTCCGAAATAATTTCCATCATTCTTTTTGCATACAATATTAAAGATTGACTGTTTTTAAAATCAATTCCTTCTTCTGCTTTTTTCATTCTATAATCAATTAAAGGCTCTGCAGAATTAATCAATTTTAAAAACGCTTCTTTTCCATTACTACGCACATATTCATCTGGATCTTTTCCTTGTGGAATATTCAACACTCTAACATCAAACCCAGCAGTCCTTAATATTTCTAGTCCTCTTAAAGTAGCCATTTGTCCTGCCATATCTGCATCATATGAAATTATAACTTTATCAGCATATCTTTTTAGCAGTCTAGCTTGGTTGATAGTAAGTGCAGTTCCTAATGATGCTACTACATTAGTAATACCATATTGATGTAAAGATATTAGATCCATATATCCTTCAACAATTACAAAATACCTTTCACTCATATTATGCTTTAAAGCAAAATTTAAACCATATAAATTTGTTCCTTTTTGAAATACTAAAGTTTCTGGCGAATTTAAATATTTAGGTTTTGAATCATCTAATACTCTTCCACCAAATCCAATTACTTTTCCTTGATAATCAAACACTGGGAACATTACTCTATTTCTAAACCTATCATACTTTCTACCTTTTTCTTTATTTACGGAAATAAGTCCAGTCTCTTCTAATAAAGTATCATTAATACCTTTTTTTCTTAAATAAAACATTAAGCTATTCCAACTATCATTAGCAAAGCCTAAGCCAAACTTTTTAATTGTTTCTTCCTTAATGCCTCTATTTAAAAAATATTCTTTTGCATTTTGGTTATTCATAAGATTTGAGAAGAAAAATTTTGCTGCTTCAACATTTATTCTATAGAACAGATCCTTTTTCTTTACTGATTGATTCTTTTCTCCATTATTCATTTCTAAAGGAATATTGGCTCTATTTGCCAAATATTTTACGGCTTCAATAAAAGGTAAGTTTTTTTCTTTCATAACAAAAGAAATAACATTTCCAGCTTCACCACATCCAAAACATTTATAAATTTGCTTTTCTTGTGATACTGAAAAAGATGGTGTCTTTTCATTATGAAAAGGGCATAGTCCTGTGAAGTTTCTTCCTGACTTCCTTAGTCTAACCCTTTCTGAAATTACATCAACAATGTCATTTTGCGATTTTATCTTTTCTAAAATTTCTTCAGAAATCTGCAAGGAGATCCCTCCTTACTATACTAATATTTATCCATTCTATATTATTCGACATATTGTTATAAATTCCTTCTTAATTTTTAAATTAAATTTATTTTAGTATGTCACTCTTATTGGATTTCTATTTTAATTCTACCCTAATATTACTTATTCTATTTCTATTATAAAAATCCTTTTTATTCTACAAAATTTATTGTTCCCAATTTTTCTGTATTATACAACTTTTTACTAATAAATTACAAACTTTGGCACATATATTTTATTAAAGATCGAAAGACAATAATCATCAGTCATTCCAGCAATATAATCTGCTACTCCTCTTTTTAACCCTTCTTCATCAGATATTTTTTGATATAACTCTGGTAACTCTTCACTATGTTTATAATAATATTCTATTACATGAGTTAAAATAAACTTTGCTTTTTCTCTTTCCTCTTTTAATACATTTCCTAAATATATATCAGAGAACATATATCTTCTTAGTTCTATCATAGCTTCTTTAACTTCATCACTTTGTTTTATATCGTATATTCCATTTTTTAAATTCTTTTGTGTTTCATTTATCATATCAGTAACTAAAACTTGAATTCTTTTAGAATGACTATCTCCTAAAACATTAATTGCTTCCTTAGGTAAATCTTCTTCCATTAAAAGTCCTGCTCGAATTGAATCGTCAATATCATGATTTAAATATGCTATTTTATCACTATATTTAACTATTCTACCTTCTAACGTTTTTGCATTATTATCTTTATTTACTAATCCGCTATGATTTAATATACCATCAATAACTTCTTTTGTTAGATTTAATCCCATTCCATCCCTTTCCAACTTTTCAACTATTCTTACACTTTGCTCATTATGCCTAAATCCACTTTCTAAAAAGCTATCAAGTACTTCCTCTCCATTATGAGCAAATGCTACATGCCCTAAATCATGACCTAAAGCAATTGCCTCTATTAACATTTCATTTAAGCCTATTCCTACACCAATGGTTCTTGCTATTTGCGCTACTTCTAGAGTGTGAGTTAGCCTAGTTCTATAGTGATCTCCGAAAGTACGTATGTATACTTGAGTCTTATGTTTGAGTCTTCTAAAAGATTTACAATGAATTATCCTATCTCTATCTACCATGAAGCATGTTCTTATATTATCAGGTTCCTCATATCTTAATCTTCCACTACTCTTATTACTATGAATAGCCTCTGAAATTAATGTCAAGCTCTCATTTTTTTCTATCCGCTCTCTTATATTCATTTATCTCACCTCCAAATAACTTATTCTATATCTTTCTCAAAAAACCTCTATTTTATATATTTAATAATAAAGTATTATATAGTAATTCATTTCTATCACTATGTATATTTATATGTTTTTCATAATATTATTATAATAAGAAATTTATACAAGGAGTTTTACAATGAGTAACGATAATAAGCTTATAGATATTGATAATATAAAAAAATATATATTACCTAAGTTTTTTTTGAAAGATGCTGATATTACTATGGTAAAGTTTAAAGATACAGAAAAACAAAGAGCGGTTTTTAAGGTAACTTCTAATAATAAAAATTATTGTTTGAAAAAGGTTTACTACGATGAAGAAAATCTACTTTTTGTCTACTCTGCAATGGAATGGCTATATAGAAACAATGTAATGGTTCCTAAGTTATTGCCTTCTATAGATAATAATAGATTTATTTATTATAAAGATATGTTATTTATATTAACGCCTTGGGTTCAGGGTGAAAAATGTAATTTTGACTCCCTTACGGATATAAGGCTTTCAATTAAAACTCTAGCTAAATTACATAAATGTTCTAAAAACTTTACACCAATTCCAGGAAGTATAAATAGAGTTGGATTAGAAAACTACTATTTATCTATAAATAAACATTTTAACGATATCCTTGAAACTGCAAATTTAGCTTCAACATATAAAGATAAATTTTCCAAGCTATATCTAAATAATTTAGATAGTAACTTATCCCTAGCAAAACTTTCACTTGAAATAGCTTCCTCTATAGATACTTCTAATTTAAATATATCTTTATGTCATGGTGACTACGTAAATAAAAATATATTAATAGATAATAAAGATGTTTGGATAATAGATTTTGATAAATGCAAAAAGGACTATTGTTCCCATGATTTGGCTTATTTTTTACGAAGACTCTTAAAAAGATCAACTACAAATTGGAATCCAGCTCTAACTGTAGATATAATTAATACTTATCTAAAAGTTAATACTTTAACTGATTCTGATTTAAAATATATTTTAGCCTATTTAGCCTTTCCTCAAAAATTTTGGAAAGTATCTAGAGATTATTATAAGAACATAAATAAATGTAATAAAAATTCATTTATTGCCTTATTTACTAAGGGCCTTAATAGATCAATTGATCAACTTGATTATATTAATACCATGATTGAAATATTCCAAACCTACTACAACGTCAAATTTTAACTAAATTGTTCGTTAGAGCTTGAATGCCGTGATGCCGAAAAAATTGATTATATAATCTTCCTTCCGATAATATAATCAATTTTTTCTTTATCACTGGCTTTTAAGCTTAAAGATACAATTTACCGTGTTATCACCTTAAAAGTTAACGACTTCTGCTATATATTTTATATACCAAATTATTAACTATAAAGGTGACGTTATAAGCAAACACATGGAAAAAGAAAAAATGAAATATTAGTTTGGAGGGAACATTGAAATTAAGCCGTAGAATTTAATAATTGATGGAGTAAAGTTGGCCGTTAAGTGAAGCTCTAAATTTTAATTTAGTTAGCTGAACTTACTCCTCTGAGCGATAGTGAAGAGTGAGTTTCCTTTTAAAAGGAAGCACCTTCTCCTTACGTCGAATGTGTAAGTTCGATTAACA
>NZ_JAPFDR010000067.1 GCF_026168755.1 Clostridium sp.
AGCCAGTGATAAAGAAAAATTAATGATATTATTGGAAGGAATATTGTAATTAAGTTTTAGAATTTAATTGTTTTTGGAAGAAAAAGAGCGTTAAGAAGCTGAGGGAATGAAATGACTTTCGAAGCTTTAGCTCTTTTTCTGAAAAAACAATATAAATTCTTAACGAAAATTACACAATTCCTGGAGATAATATCATTAATTTTCGTCATCACGGCATTCAAGCTCTAACGAACAATTTAGTTAAATTAAGATAGTAGCTTAACGAGAATTGCCTTTTGAGCGTGAAGTCTATTTTCTGCTTCTTCAAAGATTTCATCTGAGTGAGCTTCAAGAACTTCCTCAGTAATTTCTTCTTCTCTATGAGCTGGAAGACAATGAAGAACAATAGCATCATTATTTGCTAATTTCATTATTTCTGAATTAACTTGATATCCTTTGAATGCAATTTGACGTTTTTTAGCTTCGTCTTCTTGTCCCATACTAGCCCAAACATCAGTTATAATTACATCAGCATTTTTTATAGCTTGGGATGGATCTTCAGTGAGTTCGAAAGAAACTCCATTTTTTTCAGCTAATGAAACACCTTTTTCAATATAATATTTAGGTGGTTTATAGCCAATAGGATTAGCAATTGCTATATTCATACCTAAAGTTAAACAACCAACAATTAGAGAATTACACATATTATTACCGTCACCAATATATGCAACTTTTAATCCTTCAAGAATAAGTTTCTTTTCTCTGATAGTCATTAAGTCTGCTAAAACTTGGCAAGGGTGCTCATCGTCTGTTAATCCGTTAATTATAGGAATAGATGAACATTCAGCTAAAGTTTCAATTTCTTTTTGAGAAAATGTTCTTATCATAATTCCATCTAAGTATCTAGATAAAACTCTAGCAGTATCTTGGATAGGTTCCCCACGGCCTATTTGTAAATCCCTAGAGCTTAAGAAGAGTGGATGTCCACCAAGTTGATATATTCCAACTTCAAAGGAAACTCTTGTACGTGTTGATGCTTTTTTAAAAATCATCCCTAAAGATTTTCCTTTTAGCAAATGATGTTCTATACCATGTTTTTGTTCATATTTTAGTTGATCGGCAAGGTTTAATATATCTAAAATTTCATCTTTTGAAAGATTATCCATACGTAATAAATCTTTATTCATAAATAAAGCCTCCTTTTATATTTACTTATATTCTTTTAATACTTTTACTAAGATGTTTAAACCAGATTTAACATCTTCTATAGAGATATTTAGTGGAGGGAGTAGTCTTACTACATTTTTACCAGCAGTTAAAACTAGTAGTCCATTTTTAAGGGCCTTATGTTGAATAATAGATGAATCACCATCTATTTCTATTCCAAGCATTAGCCCTAATCCACGAACATCTTTTACTATTTCTAAATTTTCATTTAAGATAGTTTCTTTTATTAGTTCGCCTTTAAATATAATTTCACTATAAGAATTAGTATTACAAAGTTGATTTAATACTGAGGTTGAACCTGCACATATCACAGGATTTCCACCAAATGTTGAACCATGATCCCCAGGCTTAAAAGTTGTTGAAAGTTTTTCATTACATAAAACTGCACCTATAGGAAGTCCAGCCCCTAGACCTTTTGCGCAAGTTACTATATCAGGTTCAACATTGAAGTTATTATAACCAAAGAGACTTCCCGTTCTGGCTATTCCACATTGAACTTCATCAAAAATGATTAATATATCTTTTTCTTTAGCCATTTTACAAGTTGCTAAAACAAACTCATTATTTAGTGGATGAACGCCACCTTCACCTTGAATAGCTTCCATTATTATTGCACAAATATCAGAAGTAAGTTTTTCTTGTAGGTCATCAATGGAATTAGCAGTTACATAATTAAAGCCAGTAGGAAATGGAAAGAAGTAATTATGAAATTTATCTTGTCCAGTTGCAGTTAATGTAGCTAATGTTCTACCATGAAAGGATTGTTTTAGTGAAAGAATAGTACTTCTACCTTCACCATATTTATTAAAGCTATATTTTCTAGCAAGTTTAATAGCACATTCATTTGCTTCAGCCCCAGAATTAGCAAAGAAAACTTTACTCATTCCAGATAACTTACAAAGTTTTTTTGCAAGTGATACAGTAGAATTATTAGTGAAAATATTAGATAAGTGTTGGAAGGTATTTAGTTGAGATATTATTGAATTTTTCCAATCATCATTGTTATAACCTAAAGAATTAACTCCAATTCCACTAGTAAAATCTATATATTTTTTATTGCTTTTATCAAATAAGTAAGATCCTTGACCATAATCTATTTCAATAGGCAAGGTAGCATAAGTATTCATTAAATACTTATTTTCTTCTTCGAATAAAGTCATTTTAATCACCTCTTTTAATTAGTTAGTAAATTTCAGTGCCTATTCCTTTTTCAGATAGTAATTCAAGTAAGATAGAATGTTTAATTCTGCCATCTATTATATGAGCTTTTTTAACACCCATTCGTGCAGATTCAACACAACAGTTTATCTTAGGAATCATACCACCTTTAATTATTTTATCTATAGTTAGTTTGGGAATTTGATGTAATCTTAAAGTTGAAATTAAAGTAGATGGGTCTTTAGGATCTGTCATTACACCAGGTACATCAGTTAAAAGAATTAGTTTTTCTGCTTTTAAAGCAGAAGCAATTTTTGAAGCACAAGTATCTGCATTTATGTTATAACTATTAGTATCATTTTCACCTATTGCAATAGAAGAAACTACAGGAATATAACCAGAATTCATTGATAAATTTAGAAGTTCTGTATTTACAGAGGTTATTTCACCTACAAAGCCTAAATCAACATCATTAGTAAGCTTTTTAGCTTTTATTAATGATCTATCAATTCCAGATAAACCAATTGCTTTACCACCATTTTTTTCAATTAGTTTAACTAAATCTTTATTTATTTTTCCGGCTAAGACCATTTGGGCAACTGTTATTGTAGTTTCATCAGTGTATCTTAAGCCATTTATAAATTTACTTTCATGATTCATTTTAGCTAAAGTACTGCTAATATCAGGACCACCACCATGGACTATTATTGGATTAATTCCAATACATTTCATAAGGATAATATCATTTATTACTGTTTTAGTTAATTCATCATTAATCATGGCATTTCCACCATATTTAATTACAATAGTTTTACCATAATATTCTTGAATATAAGGTAATGCTTGAATTAATATATTTGCATGTTGAGCATAGTTCAATTGTTACACTCCCAAAAAATGGGTGTGCCTCCGGGGTCAATCCAATATATGGATTGACCCCGGAGGTCCACCCATATATTGTTAACTGCGGTAGTCACCGTTTATTTTTACGTAATCATAAGTTAAATCGCAGCCCCATGTTGTTGCTTCTGATGAAGTTAATTTCATATCTATTAAAATTTTAATTTCATCTTGTAATAAAATTTCTTTTGCTTTAGTTTCATCAAAGTTTACAGAAGCGCCATTTTGGCAAATAAGAATTTCACCAACTGTACTTGCGAAAGAAACATCAACTTTTTCAGGATAAAAATCAACATCAGAATATCCTAATGCGCAAAGGATTCTTCCCCAGTTAGCATCACTTCCAAAGATTGCAGCTTTAACAAGGTTTGAAGTAACTACACTTTTAGAAAGAGTTTCAGCATCATTAATAGAATTAGCATTTTTTACAGTACACTCTATAAGCTTGGTAGCTCCTTCACCATCCTTTGCAATTTTTTTAGATATGTGAATATTTAAAGCTGTTAATGCTTCTAAGAATAAATTATAGTCATCATTTTTTTCAGTTATAGTTTCATTTGAAGCAAGTCCATTTGCCATTATTAAAACCATATCATTAGTGCTAGAATCACCATCAACACTTATTCTGTTATAAGAAATATTAACACTTTCCTTTAATGATTCCTTTAATAAAGTAGGTGAGATTGAAATATCGGTAGTTATGAAAGAAAGCATAGTAGCCATATTTGGATGAATCATACCAGAGCCCTTAGCAATAGCAGCAAGTGTAACTTTCTTATCTCCAATTTTCAATTCAATTCCAGCTTGTTTTTCAATTGTATCAGTAGTCATAATAGCCATAGAGGCATTTTTAGCACCTTCAATATTACTAGATAAATTACCTACTAATTGAGGAATTCCATCTTTTATTGCATCTATATTAAGAGGAACGCCTATTACTCCTGTTGAAGCAACTAGTACATCATCATTTTTAATGTTTAATGCTTTAGCACAAAGGTGAGTCATTTTATTTGCCTTTGACAAACCATCATCACCATTACAAGTATTGGCATTTCCACTATTAATGATTATTGCTTGAGCTTTTTTATTAATTAAATGTTGTTTAGTTACTGTAAGAGGAGCACCTTTTACTTTGTTTTTTGTATATACTCCACAAGAAGTAGCAACAACATCAGAATATATTAAAGCTAAGTCTTTTTTTAATAAACTCTTTTTTAGGCCACAATGAATTCCAGATGCTTTAAAGCCAGCAGGAGAAGTCACTGTTAAATTTTCATCTATTTTAATCATAAATTACACATCCTTTATTTAAAAGCTTGGAGCTATTAATTTAAGACCCGTATTTTGAGGTAATCCAAGCAATAGATTCATGTTTTGAATAGCTTGTCCGGCAGCTCCTTTGACCATATTATCTATGACGCTAACAATTATTATTTTATTTTTTCTATAATTTTGATGAATAGAAATATGACAATTATTTGTATATTTAACGTGTTTTATTTCAGCAGTTTGTCCTAGTGGTAATACGTGGACAAAATCTTCATTTTCATATTGTTTTTTATATATTTCATGAATTTCTTCTAAGGTAAGTTGATCTTTAGGTTCGCAATAAATTGTAGAAAGTATTCCTCTATTGACAGGTAATAGGTGAGGAGTAAATGTTATTTCTACACTTTTATTTGCCATATATGATAGGGTTTGTTCAATTTCAGGTGTATGTCTATGACTACCAATGCCATATGCAGTAAAATTTTCATTGGCTTCTGAAAAGTGAGTCTTTAAAGAAAGTCCTCTTCCAGCACCAGTAATTCCTGATTTTGAATCACAAATTATACTTTTAGTATTAATTAAATTATTTTTTAATAGTGGCATAAGTCCAAGTGAAATACTTGTTGGATAACATCCAGGATTAGCAACTATATTAAATTCTTTAATTTTAGAACCATTAAACTCTGGTAGTCCATATATGCTATTCTTATGAATGGCTTTGCAGGTGAATTTTTTTCCATACCATTCTTCATAAGAATCTTCACATTCTAATCTAAAATCAGCCCCAAGATCTATTACCTTTTTATTTTTGCTTATTGCTTCAGCTGCTATTTCCTCACTTAATCCGTGAGGAAGAGCAGTAAATATAATATCACATTTATTAATAACATCACTTTTATCTTTGCATACTAGTGTTGTTTTATTGAAAAAGCTTTTATATACAGAACTTATCTCCTTATCTCTAAAAGTAGAGGAGGAGATAGCAGTAACTGTAACATTATCATGATTAAGTAAAAGTCTTAACAATTCAACTCCAACGTATCCTGTTGCCCCAATGATTCCTACTTTAAACATGATAAATTCTCCTTATTTTCTTTTATAAATTTTTCTAAAACTTCTATTTGCATTTTAACTGATGAAGAACTAGATCCCCCAATGACACTTCTTTCTTCAACACAAGTTAATAAATCTATTGCTTTATATATATCTTCTTCAAAAATAGGAGAGAAGTCTTTAAATTCTTCCATACTTA
The DNA here is from genome assembly GCF_026168755.1 of Clostridium sp. Taxonomy (GTDB): domain Bacteria; phylum Bacillota; class Clostridia; order Clostridiales; family Clostridiaceae; genus Clostridium. The sequence goes on from NZ_JAPFDR010000067.1 coordinate 5,786, forward strand.
AGTCATCTATAGCAATATCTTTATTTATGCAATAAAGAACTATTTTACCTACAACTTCATGAGCATTTCTAAATGCCATACCTTTTTTTACAAGATAATCAGCAACATCAGTAGCATTTGTAAATCCACCAGCAGCAGATTTCTTCATATTAGCTTTTTTTACTTTCATAGTTTTAATCATTCCATTAAAGGTTTGAAGTGAAAGAAGAGCAGTATCTAATCCATCAAATAATGCCTCTTTATCTTCTTGCATATCTTTGTTGTAAGCTAAAGGAATACCTTTCATAACAGTAAGTAAAGTCATTAAATCTCCATAAACTCTTCCTGTTTTACCTCTAACTAGCTCTGCAACATCAGGATTTTTCTTTTGAGGCATTATACTACTTCCAGTACTGTAACTATCATCAAGTTCAATAAAATTAAATTCACCAGTACACCACAGTATAATTTCTTCTGAAAATCTTGATAAATGCATCATTATTAATGAAAGTGCAGATAAAGTTTCTATAGCATAATCTCTATCTGAAACAGAATCTAAACTATTAAGTGTTATTTTAGAAAAGCCAAGCTTAGATGCTACAAACTCTCTATCAATAGGGTATGTAGAGGTTGCTAAAGCACCACTTCCAAGTGGCATTTCATCAAGTCTTTTATAGCTATCGAAAAGTCGTCCTATATCCCTTTTAAACATTTCACAATATGCTAAGATATGATGTGCAAAAGTAATTGGTTGAGCTTTTTGCATATGGGTATATCCTGGCATAATAGTATTTATATTTTCATTAGCCTTTTCAAGTAAGGTTTCATGAAGATTTAATATTTCGTTTATTATAATTTTTATATATTTTTTTAAATAAAGTTTTGTATCTAAAGTAACTTGATCGTTTCTGCTTCTACCTGTATGAAGTTTTTTACCTTCATCACCAATATAGTAAGTTAATATACTTTCGATAAAGCTGTGAATATCTTCAGCTTCTTTATCTATTTCTATAGTTCCATTGTTAATTCTTATTAATACTTCTTTTAAGCTTTCAACTATTTTTTCACTATCTTGTGAAGGAATAATTCCTTGCTTTCCAAGCATTTTAACATGGGCAAGGCTTCCTTCTATATCTTCCTTATACATTCTTGAATCAATTGAAATTGAGGAGTTAAAGGTATTAACTAACTCATTAACTCCTTCAGTAAATCTTCCGCCCCAAAGTTTCATTTTATTTCTCCTGTTTCTTTAAAGAATTTTTCATCTTAGCATTTACTACAGTTGGTAAACCATAAAGATTAATAAACCCTTCAGAATCTTTTTGATTATATACGCCATCTTCACCGAAAGTAGCATATTCTTCGCTGTATAATGAATAAGGAGATGTCATTCCGGCATTAATAATATTACCTTTATATAGTTTAAGCTTAACTTCACCATTAACAGTTTCTTGAGTTTTATTAACAAAAGCTGAAAGACTTTCTCTAAGTGGAGTAAACCATTCACCGTTATAAACTAAATCAGCAAATTTTAATGAAATGGTTTGTTTAAAGTGATGAGTTGCCTTATCTAAACAAATTTCTTCTAAATCAGCATGGGCTTTGTAAAGAATAGTTCCACCAGGAGTTTCGTAAACGCCTCTTGATTTCATACCAACAAGTCTGTTTTCTACCATATCCATAATACCAATGGCATTTTCTCCACCAATTTTATTTAATTCTTCAATTAACTTAACGCCATCCATTTTTTTGCCGTTAAGGGCAACTGGTATACCTTTTTCAAAAGTTAGAGTAATATAAGTTGCTTCGTTAGGTGCGTTTTCTAAGGTATTACAAAGTTCTAATATTTTATCATACTTAGGTTCATTTTCAGGGAATTCTAAGTCTAAACCTTCATGACTTAAATGCCATAAGTTTTTATCTTTACTATAGTTAGTTTCATAAGTAATTTTTATTGGAATTTCTCTATCTAAAGCATATTGAATTTCTTCTTCACGAGATTTAATATCCCAAATTCTCCATGGTGCTATAATTGGCATTTCTGGTGCAAAGTTTTTTACTGCAAGTTCAAAACGAACTTGATCATTTCCCTTACCAGTGCAACCATGACAAATTGCATCAGCCCCTTCTTTTTCTGCAATTTCTACAAGTCTTTTTCCTATTAAAGGTCTAGCAAAAGAAGTTCCTAATAAATACTTACCTTCATACACTGCGCCAGCTTGAAGTGTAGGGAAGATATAATCATGAACAAATTCCTTTGTTAAATCTTCAATATAAATTTTTGATGCCCCAGTTTTTAATGCTTTTTCTTCTAATCCTTCTAGCTCATCTGTTTGTCCAACATTACCAACTACTGCAATAACTTCACAACCATAAGTTTCTTTAAGCCATGATATTATAATTGATGTATCTAATCCTCCTGAATAAGCTAAAACTACTTTGTTAAATTTTTTCATATATAAAAGCCCCCTTAAATTTGTTAGGAGTTAGTAGTTTGAATTATTTGTTTGGGGAAACTTGGAAAGAAGTGTGTTTCAAGTTTTTCTAAACAAATTATACATAGAAAACTACTAACTGCTTATTACTTCTAAAAATTAGTAAAATCACTTGATATTTATAATTATACATAAAAATGTATAATTATGCAACAATTATTTTGAAAAAATGTATAAAATATTAATAAATAGGGATATGAATTTAGATAAATAAGTGAAAAAATAATTTGGATAAAAATGTTTATACAAAGGGGGGTTAGTTTATACATAAAAAGATAGGCAAAAGAAATTATATCTTTTGCCTATCTTTTTAGAAAATATTTTCTATGTTAGGAACTTGAAGTTTTTTCATATTCTCAGTACTATATTTTAATAAATGAAGTGATGCTTCACTTTCACTTGGATCATCTTTTTCAATATATATAGTTAGCTTTAAAGCTTCATTCAATAATACATCGTAATCTACATGGTTTATATAGATAGCAGCGATTTTACCTTTATCTTGGATTAAATTAAAAATTGCCATAGCATCTTCAAAATTTTCTTCTTTAGTAGAGTAACTTAAGCTCTTTTCCATTTCATCACACATTTCAATGACATCACTACAAAGATTTTTAAAACTTATATCTGTATAAGTTAAAAATCCTAATAATAATATAAAGAGAAGAATAGAAAATAATGAGTTTTTCATTTTTTAGCTCCTTTAACATTTTTATTTTTATCATATAATTGATAAACAAATTTTCCTTGAGTATCAACCATAGCAATTAAAACATCTTTAATTGAATTAATATGATGTTTTTTCAATTCATGCTCAATCCAAACTTTATTTTTTCCACTAGTAGTGAGTGAATTATTATTAATATGCCCATCTAACACATAAATTATAGGTAATCTAGGAACTTGAGCTGAGTTACTATTTCCAGAAGCATTGCTGTTAGTGTTTTTAGTATTACTAGAATTACTTTCAGTGGAAGTTTGAATTTGGCTTCCAGATGATGATAATGGTTGTGTATTAGAATTACAAGAAGTATCAACAGAAGCATTGCTAGAACTACTTTGAGAGGTTAAAAATGATAATTGGCCATTATTTTCCAAAATTGCATATTCAACTTCATTTAAATCAAAATAACCAGCTAGTCTAAGCTCTTCCATAAGCTCATCTAAATTAATTTGTTGTTTTTTTAAAGCTTTGTAATTTATTTTACCTTTGCAAACTAAGATACAAGGTTCACCTTCAAGTATTTTTCTAGTGAACTGACTTTTAAGTTGTAATTGAGTTAATATTGTTTTTATAAACAGTAAAGTAATAATTGGAATAATACCAAGAATTAAGGGTAATCTAGTGTCTTGCATTGGAAGAGCTGCTAAGTCAGATATCATTATTGTTATAACAAATTCATATGGTTGCAGTTCTCCAATTTGTCTCTTACCCATTAATCTCATTACAAGTATTACTAAGAAATATAAAAATATAGTTCTTATTAGAACAATGAACATAATTAAATCACCTCTAAATAAGTATTTGTATAAAAAATACTTTTATTCTAAGTGAGAGTCCAAATTTTATATTTGTTTACTCGAACTTACTCGGTGACTGAAGGGAGCTGAATTTCCCTTAAAAAGAATAATACTAGTCCAAATTTTATATTTGGCTATTCGAACTTGCCAGAAACTAAAAATTTTAGAATAATAATTATTTTAATATATAAAATAATAGAATAATTTTTAAAGCTGTATATAATAAGAGTATAAAGAATTAATTAAAAAAATTTATAATAAAACAAAATTTCGCACCAAATTTTATAATATGATTTTTTAATTAAGTAATGGTATTATAAGGATTTAGAAGGGTGGAGTAAGGATGAAAGAAAATATTAATTTAGTAAATAATAAAAATGACTCTATAGAAAGTGATTATACAAGAACATTACAATTTATCTTTATTAAAGCCACATTGGATTTATTTCCAGGTGCTAAAATCACAATTCAACATAGTGTTGGTAAAGGCATATTTGGAGAAATATTTAAAGAAAGCAATCTTAATGAAAAAGATATAGAAGATATAAAAATAAAAATGCAAGAATTAATAGATAGGGATTTACCTATTAATAAAATTAAGGTAGCTAAAGAAGATGCAATTAATATTTTTAAATCTTATGATATGAATGATAAAGTGCTTTTATTAGAACAAGTAGATTTTAAAACTGTTAATTTATATGAATTAGATGGAAGGTATGATTATTTTTATGGTCATATGACTAAAAGAACAAGTGACATAAAAGCTTTTGATTTAATTTATTATGAAAATGGATTTATTTTAAGAAGACCTAATGATTATCAAACTTTTACATTACCAGAGTTTGTAGAACAAAGAAAAATTACAAAAATATTTAGAGAAACTGAAAATTGGTTGAATATTTTAGAGGTTGGAAATGTTGGGGCTCTAAATGATAAGATTGATAAAGGCGAATTAATTAACTTAGTAATGATTTCTGAAGCTTTACATGAAAAGAAAATTGCAGAAATTGCTGATAAAATTAATTTGAAAGATGAGGTTAAATTAATTTTAATAGCAGGACCAAGTTCTTCAGGAAAAACAACATTTGCCAATAGATTAGGGGTTCAATTAAGAGTTAATGGTATCACACCAATTCCAATATCTTTAGATGATTATTTTGTAAATAGAGATCAAACACCATTAGATGAAAATGGAGAGTATGATTTTGAAACTATTGGTTCAGTAGATACAGAATTATTTAATACACATTTAAATTTAATATTACAGGGCGAAGAAGTTGAAATACCAGAGTTTAACTTTATAAAAGGAGAACGAGAATGGAAAGGTAAAAAGTTTAAATTACCTGCAAATGGTGTTATTATAGTTGAAGGAATTCATGGATTAAACCCTATATTAACATCTCATATTGATGAAAAATATAAATTTAGAATTTATATTTCAGCATTAACTCAATTAAATTTAGATAATCATAATAGAATAACTACTACTGATGTAAGGAAAATTAGAAGAATTGTAAGAGATCAATTATCAAGAGGTCATGGAGCAGAAGATACCTTAAAGATGTGGCATAAGATAAAAAGAGGCGAAAAGAAAAATATTTTTGTTTATCAAGAAGAAGCAGATGTAATGTTCAATTCTACTTTAGTTTATGAGTTATGTGTATTAAAGAAATATGCAATTCAAGAGCTTAATAAAATTAAAGAAGATAGTATTGTTTATAATGAAGCTAAAAGACTAAAGGGATTATTAAGCTTCTTTAGAGAAATTGATAAGGATGTAGTTCCAGAAAACTCAATTTTAAGAGAATTTATTGGAGGAAGCGTTTTCTATAAATATTAGAAATTTAACTAAATTGTTCGTTACGTGTAAGCGAAAAAATGAAATATTTATTTTCCAGGAAACGTGAAATTTTCACCTAGAATTTATATAATTGATTCCATAAAGCTGGCTAAAGTTTTTAAACTCGCTATCGCTCAAACAGTAAAAACTTCTTTACGCCACTTTACTCCATCAATTATTAAATTCTACGGCTTAATTTCAAT
>NZ_JAPFDR010000094.1 GCF_026168755.1 Clostridium sp.
AAGTTTAATCATTTGCTCAAATTACTTTGAGTCTTTGTTTTAAGACTCTCAAAAGAATTGCTGGTTTACTTTAACTATATTCTGTTCAATTTTCAAAGACCATTTACTCTGTCGCACCGAAGCGACTTCCTTATCTTATCATTTCTTCCGACTACTGTCAACAACTTTTTTAAAAAAGTTTTAACCTTAATCACTTTTGAAGAAATTATTTTGTAACATCAACAAAAACAATCACTTACTTTGTTTGTTTTTGTCGCTGCTGACGTGATTTATAATATCACTATTCTTTTTTTATTATTATCATTTTTAATTGAATATATTTAAATATATTCAATATTACTTGTTTTTTCTTATTTTTTCTCTTTTTTTCTATTATTGATATACTAGGTAGCGTTTGTGTTATAATTATCTAATATTTATAAATTAATTAGAAAAACTATTCTTAATTAGGAGTGATTATAATGGCAAATATATTGAAAAATGATTGGAAAGATCTTTTAGATGATGAATTTAATAAAGAATATTGTCAAAATTTAAGAATTTTTTTGACAAACGAATATAGAAGTAGAACAATATATCCTGATAAATATGATATCTTTAATGCTCTACACTTTACACCTTATAAAGATATAAAAGTTGTTATACTTGGTCAGGATCCATATCATGGTCCAGGTCAAGCACATGGATTAAGTTTTTCTGTTAATCCAGGCATAAAAATACCTCCTTCATTGCTAAACATATATAAAGAATTAAATTCTGATTTAGGTTGTTATATTCCTAATAATGGGTATTTAAAGAAATGGGCAGATCAAGGAGTATTACTTTTAAATACTTCTCTTACTGTTAGAGCTGGAGCAGCAAATTCACATAAAAATATAGGATGGGAAGTATTTACTGATAAAATAATTTCTTTAGTTAATGAAAAGGAAGATCCTGTTGTATTTTTACTTTGGGGTAATAATGCAATAAAAAAGAAAAATCTAATTACTAATAAAAAGCATTTAATTCTTACTTCTGTTCATCCAAGCCCTTTATCTGCATCTAGAGGCTTTTTTGGAAGTAAGCCATTTTCAAAGATTAATAATTTCTTAATATCTGTTAATAAAAAAGCTATTGATTGGCAAATAGATAATATTTAAAAAAAGTTAGAACATTTTCTTTGTTCTAACTTTTCTATTTGATTAAATATATAAATTTAATTACTTAACCTCTTATTTTTACTGACTTTTTTATAACCCGAATATATAAGAGACAAGATAATTCCAATAACGCCTCCTAAAGCAAAACCAAAAATAACATTTTCTAATAATAATCCTAATAAAATTCCTATTCCAATCCCACTTGCTATTCCTTTAGTCAAGTATTCATAATCTTGATCTGAAAGTATTATTTTTTCTATCATATCTCTTCCCCCTTTTTTATCTATAAATAAATTATATACCCTAATTATTAATTATATCTTAATTTAAACTTAACAATAAATGAAATTTATACACCTTAATCGTCTTTTATATTATATATTTTTCAAAAATTTATTTTTTTACCATTTTAAGTAATTATATCAACCCTTTAGGAGTTTTATTTTAATATCTTTATTTTTTATATAAAAAAAGCAACTTACTATAGTAAGTTGCTTTCCTGGTGGCTCGACCAGGAATCGAACCAGGGACACGAGGATTTTCAGTCCTCTGCTCTACCGACTGAGCTATCGAGCCTCAACAATTTGATTATACATATCATTAGATATTATGTCAAATACTTTTTATAAATTTATTTATTTATTTCTAATATACTTAATAGTACAAGAATTAAATTTAAAGTCATTTTTTATTACTAGTTAAATATAAATATATTATATAACATTTATTCTGGAGGTAACGTTGAAATATTTTATATTTTTAATACTAATATTCATTATTATATTTATGTATTTTTATTATGAAAAAAAATTAACTATAGCTAAAAAAAGGATATTAAGAACTTCTAATCAATTTAATAATATTAGAAATGAATATAGAAATGCTTTAATTAAGAACCAAAATATAGATATACAATTTTTAACTCCTACCGCTAAGGCGGCTATAACCAATTCTAATACAACTGTTTTTCTTGCTCCAATTACTGATTCTCCTAAAGTTAAAGTATTAAATATAAAAATGGAAGTTAAAATTTTAGATAGCGCCATTATAAATGACAAAACCTGGTTCTATGTAAATTTACCTATTGATAGTAATTACAATTGTAGAGGTTGGATTAATAAAGATGATTTTTCATTTATTTATCAGCAATCACAAAGTACACCACCAGTATACCGTTAAAATTTATTATAATTAAAAGAGACCGAGGTAATATTATCTCGGCCTCATTTTTATATACTAAAGTAAATATCTAATTATTATGCCTGCCATCATATATAATAAATAAATTATTATAATAGCTATAAATTGAATATTAAATACTCTTTCATTACTTTTATTATATTTAATACTTAATTCATCTCTACTTATTATTCCTCTTCTAATATTTAATTCCGCTAACTTTCTAATTATGAAATATGCAGCTATTCCAAATGCTAATGCTATTAATCCATAAAATATAGCCATAAATATTTTTTCTGAAACTGCCAAACTTCTTAAACTAACCTCTGTTGCTTGCTCCATAACTGAAGTTCTTTCAGGAATAAAAGATAATAATTTCTGTAATGTTATTGATGTTCCATTTATTAAAAAGTGTATTAACGCTGATGCAAATATTGAATTAGTTATTCTTACTACTAATGCTAATACAAACCCTAATACTGCTGCATACAAAAATTGTTGTGGATCTAAATGCATTATTCCAAATAATAATCCTGTTATAGAACAAGCTAAATAAATATTTTTATCTTCATATCCAGATAAAACTACTCCACGTATTGTAATTTCTTCTGTAATAGCAGGTAATACTGCTATAAGCAAAAGTAAAATTATATATGGCGAATCTACTATACCTGTTACAAAATTTCCAATTTCATTTTCAAAGAAGAACTGAGAAATTAAAGAAAAGAACGTCATTATTGGTTGGCATACAAAAGCTAATAATATTATTAATAGTGAATCTTTAAAATAAAGCTTGTTCAACTTTAATACATCTTTTATAGATTGCTTTGTAATAATTAAATATATAATAGCTGGAAAAATAAATGTTATAACATGACTAATAAGTAACATTGACTTACTATCCGTAATATTAAACCATCTAAATAGCAACCCTACTGGTAAGAATAATTGTAATAATATAATTATTAAAAAATATGTGTTTGCTCTTGATACTTTTTTCATATCTCTCTCCCTTTTTTAAATATGTTAGTGTAAATTTTTCTACACTACTTCTCTTTTTAAATCTTTATATATCAAGGTTTCGCAAGTTTTTTTGTATAAAAAAACAACGACCCCCTAATTTCATGTTAAAATTGAATCTCTTACAAAACAAAAATAACCAT
>NZ_JAPFDR010000003.1 GCF_026168755.1 Clostridium sp.
AAATGGTTATGCCTGGAGACCACATCGATATGAACGTTGAGTTAATCACTCAAGTAGCAATGGATGAAGGATTAAGATTCGCTATCAGAGAAGGTGGAAGAACTGTAGGTTCAGGAGTTGTTACTTCTATAATCGAATAGTTTTAAATTCTTTTTAAATGTAAATTTTAAAATTAAAGCGCTTAACAATTGTGATCACAAAAATAGAAAGAGTAAGGGAACGCCTTTACTCTTTCTTTTTTTGTATTTTTGTAATGGATAATTATAATAGAAAATATTTATAATAGAAAAAGTTGATGTTATCTATATATTAATATAATATTATGAAAAAATCATTTATTATAGAAAAATTAGCCAATTTACTTTTAGGATATTAATATTTTCTGATTATATAAATTTAAGTTCTATAATTAAATTTTTAGTGAATTAGAGTTGAATTATCAAAAAGAATATGTATTTGTAGCTGGTATTAATTAATAATTTCTATTGTATAGATTATAGGAATATTTAATTTGATTTAATAAAAAATATAAATAAAAACTTAAAATAGACACAAAAAGTGTTTATAATGGAATGAATTGGTTAAATATATAGGATATAAGGTAAGAGAAACTAAAATTTCATCAAATATACTATTGAAAAAAATTTAAATTCGATATAAAATTATAACAGTTGAACGACAGGATTACTTCTAAAAACTTAAAAAATTTTTATAAAAAAATGGTTAAAAAAGATAAAAAAAAAGTCTTGATAAAGATTTATAAAGATAGTATAATAAAGAAGTTGTGTAGCATAACGCGATGAATCAAGAGGTTGCCGGACTTCCGGGTTATTCTTGAGGAGCAAGTCAGGATCTAGAATCCGACGGCAGGAATAGTAATTTATGTTCTTAGCTATGAAACACCAGGAACAGTTTACATAACTATTGCTGTTGTGCGTTAGAAGTAAAGCGTACATGAAAAGGAGGGAAACCAGAATGTCAAAACAAAAAATAAGAATCAGATTAAAGGCTTTTGATCACACTATATTAGATCAATCTGCTGAAAAAATCGTTGAAACAGCTAAATCAACAGGAGCTAAGGTTGCAGGTCCAGTACCACTACCTACTGAAAAAGATGTTGTTACAATATTAAGAGCTGTTCATAAGTACAAAGATTCAAGAGAACAATTCGAAATCAGAACACACAAGAGATTAATCGACATCGTTAATCCATCACCAAAAACTGTTGATGCATTAATGAGATTAAACTTACCTGCTGGTGTAGATATCGAAATAAAGCTATAATAGCTTAACTATTAAATAAACAGTTTGAACGGTTATGATTGCAAAAGCAATCCGCTAATACGTTTAGGAGGTGTAAATACATGAAAAAAGCTATAATCGGTAAGAAAATAGGGATGACTCAAATTTTCGATGAAAATGGAAAGGTAGTTCCTGTAACTGTAGTAGAAGCTGGACCATGTGTTGTTGTTCAAAAGAAGACTATCGAAAAGGATGGTTATGAAGCAATACAAGTTGGTTTCGGTGAAATAAGAGAAAAATTAGTTAATAAGCCAAGAAAAGGACACTTTGCTAAGGCTGGAGTATCTTTAAGAAGAACATTAAAAGAGTTTAGATTAGAAGATTGCAGCGCTTACGAAGTGGGTCAAGAAATCAAAGCTGATATATTTGCAGCTGGAGATAAAATTGACGTTTCAGGAGTTTCTAAAGGTAAGGGATTCCAAGGTGTTATTAAGAGATGGAATGCAAACAGAGGACCAATGTCACACGGTTCTAAGTTCCACAGAGCAGTAGGTTCAATGGGAGCTTCTTCTGATCCATCAAGAACATTCAAGAACAAAAACATGCCAGGACACATGGGAGCTGTTAACACTACAGTATTAAACTTAGAAGTTGTTAAAGTAATAGCTGAGAAGAACTTAATATTAGTTAAGGGTGGTATCCCAGGTGCTAACAAGAGCACAGTTGTAATAAGAAACGCTGTTAAAGCTTAATTTCTTTAGAAAGGAGGAGACAGAATGCCTACAGTAGGATTATTTAACAAAGAAGGAAATAAAATTGAAGATATTCAATTAAATGATAAAGTATTCGCTGTTGAAGTGAATGCAGATGCTATGCACCAAGTAGTTGTTGCATTATTAGCTAATAAGAGACAAGGAACTCAATCAGCTAAGACTAGAGCTGAGGTTAGAGGGGGCGGAATCAAGCCTTGGAGACAAAAGGGAACTGGTAGAGCTAGACAAGGATCAATCAGAGCACCACAATGGATCAAAGGTGGAGTTGTATTCGCACCAAAGCCAAGAGATTACAGAATGTCAATACCAAAATCAATGAGAAGAGTTGCTATGTTATCAGCATTAACTAGCAAAGTTCAAAATGATGAAATGGTAGTATTAGATAGCTTAACATTAGAAGCTCCTAAGACTAAGGAAATTGTTAAAATGTTAAATGCTTTCAATGCTAAGAAGACATTAATCGTTACTGCTGAAGCAAACGAAACAGTTTACAAATCAGCTAGAAACATAGAAGGAGTAGCAGTACTTCCAGTTAACAACATCAACGTTTATGATTTATTAAAACACTCAAAAGTAATCATGACTAAGGATGCTGTATCAAAGATTGAGGAGGTGTACGCATAATGAAGTTAACAAGCCACGATATAATCAGAAAACCAGTTATAACTGAAAAGTCAATGGCTGCAATGGCAGAAAAGAAGTACACTTTCATAGTTCATATGAGCGCTAACAAAGTTCAAATAAAGAAAGCGGTTGAAGAAGTTTTCGGCGTTAAAGTTGAAAAAGTTCAAACAATAAGAACTATGGGAAAAACTAAGAGAATGGGCGTACATGTTGGTAAGATAGCTGACCAAAAGAAAGCTATAATCACATTAGCTCAAGATAGCAAAGGTATTGAATTCTTCGAAGGAATGCAATAATATTAAAGCGAAGTATTGGTAAAAATACCAGATAAGCTTAAAGAAGGAGGGAATTAGCATGGCAGTTAAAAAGTTTAGACCTACTACACCATCAAGAAGACAAATGACAATGGCAAGTTTTGAAGAAATAACTACAAACAGCCCAGAGAAATCACTTCTTGTTTCTTTAAAGAAAACTGGTGGTAGAAATGCTCAAGGTAAAATAACTGTAAGACACCACGGTGGTGGAGCTAAGAGAAAATACAGAATAATAGATTTCAAGAGAAATAAGGATGGTATTCCAGCAAAAGTTGCTACAATAGAATACGATCCAAACAGAACAGCATACATTGCTTTAGTAGTATATGCTGATGGTGAAAAGAGATACATTCTTGCACCAGTAGGATTAAAGGTTGGAGATACAATTGTATCTGGACCAGAAGCTGATATCAAAGTTGGTAATGCAAAAGCATTAAAAGATATGCCAGTTGGTACAGTTGTTCACAACATAGAATTACAAGCTGGTAAAGGTGGCCAAATGGTTAGATCAGCAGGTACTTCTGCTCAATTAATGGCTAAAGAAGGTAACTATGCAACATTAAGATTACCTTCAGGTGAAATGAGATATGTAAGAATCGAATGTAGAGCTACAATCGGTACAGTTTCTAACACTACTAACGATATCATCAACATTGGTAAAGCTGGTAGAAAGAGACACATGGGATGGAGACCTACAGTTAGAGGTTCTGTAATGAACCCTTGCGATCACCCTCATGGTGGTGGTGAAGGTAGATCACCAATCGGTAGACCAAGTCCAGTTACTCCATGGGGTAAACCAGCACTTGGATACAAGACTAGAAAGAATAAGAAGTATTCTGATAGATTCATAATAAAGAGAAGAAATAGTAAGTAATTGAAGAGAATTAATTCTCTTCAGGCTTACTGGGCCTAGAGATTATGAAGGGAGGCAAATTATAGTGAGTAGATCAATAAAAAAGGGACCTTTCGTACATGAAGGACTTTTAAAGAAGATAGAAGAAATGAATGCTAATGGTGAAAATAAGGTTGTTAAGACTTGGTCAAGATCATCAACAATTTTCCCACAAATGATTGGTCATACAATCGCTGTTCATGATGGTAGAAAACACGTTCCAGTATATGTGAGCGAAGATATGGTAGGACACAAATTAGGAGAATTTGCTCTTACTAGAACATACAGAGGACACGATTACGACGAAAAAGCATCAAGAAAAAGAAAGTAATCTGGGAAAGGAGGAACACCAATGGAAGCTAGAGCTATAGCTAAATATGTTAGAATGTCTCCAATGAAAGTAGGAGTTGTTCTTGATTTAATAAGAGGAAAAAACGTTAACGAGGCTTTCGCTATATTACAATATACTCCAAAGGATGCTGCAGTTGTTATAAACAAAGTTTTAAAATCAGCTGTTGCAAATGCAGAGAACAATCATGACTTAAATGTTGAAAACTTATATGTTGCTGAAACATTCGTAGGTGCTGGTCCAACTTTAAAGAGATTCAGACCAATGGACCACGGAAAGGCGTTCAGAATCAATAAGAGAACAAGTCATATAACAGTAGTAGTTAAAGAAAGAGCTTAGTAAGAAGGAGGGAAAAACAAGTGGGTCAAAAAGTACATCCTCACGGACTTAGAGTTGGAGTTATCAAAGGTTGGGATGCAAAATGGTATGCTGATAAGAGAACATTTGCAGATAACTTAATCGAAGATAACAAAATAAGAGAATTCGTAAAGAAAGAACTTTTCTCAGCTGGTATCGCTAAGATTGAAATTGAAAGATCAGCTAAAAGAGTTAAGTTAAATATATATACTGCTAAACCAGGTGTTGTTATCGGTAAAGGTGGTGCAGGAATCGAAGCTTTAAAAGCTAAGGTTGCTAAATTAGTAAACGGAAAGAACATTTTAATAAACATAGTTGAAGTTAAGAATGCTGAAGCAAACGCTCAATTAGTTGCTGAAAACATTGCTGCTCAATTAGAAAAAAGAGTTTCTTTCAGAAGAGCTATGAAACAAAGCATCCAAAGAGCTATGAAATTAGGAGCTAAGGGTGTTAAAACAGCTTGTTCAGGAAGATTAGGCGGAGCTGAAATCGCTAGAACTGAACAATATCATGAAGGAACAATTCCACTACAAACATTAAGAGCTGATATCGACTATGGATTTGCTGAAGCAGATACAACATACGGTAAAATCGGAGTTAAAGTTTGGGTTTATAATGGAGAAGTTCTTCCAACTAAAAAAGTTGAAAAGAAGGAAGAAGTTAACGCGTAAGAAAGGAGGAATATAATCATGTTAATGCCTAAAAGAGTTAAGCATCGTAAGGTACAACGTGGTAGAATGAAAGGAAAAGCTACTAGAGGTAATTTCCTTGCATACGGAGATTTTGGTATCCAAGCGCAAACTTGTGGATGGATAACAAGTAACCAAATAGAATCTGCCAGAATAGCAATTAACAGATACATTAGAAGAGGAGGAAAACTTTGGATAAAAGTATTCCCAGATAAGCCAGTTACTGAAAAACCAGCTGAAACAAGAATGGGTTCTGGTAAAGGTTCACCAGAATACTGGGTAGCTGTAGTTAAACCTGGTAGAGTATTATTCGAATTATCAGGAGTTAACGAAGAAGTTGCAAGAGAAGCAATGAGACTTGCATCACACAAACTTCCTGTAAAGTGTAAATTCGTTACAAGAAGAGATTTTGAGGAAATGGGTGGTGAAGAATAATGAAGGCTAGAGAATTAAAAGATTTAAGAGCAAATAATCCTCAAGATTTAGTTGCTAAGTTAGGAGAATTAAAAGCTGAATTATTCAACTTAAGATTCCAATTAGCTACAGGACAATTAGAAAATCCTATGAGAATAAGAGAAGTAAAGAAATCTATAGCCCAAATCAAAACCATCATTAGAGAAGAAGAGATCAGGGCATTTGAACAGTAAATCTGGAAGGAGGTAGCCCCTAATGGAAAGAGGATTAAGAAAGAAGAAAATCGGTAGAGTTGTTTCTGATAAAATGGATAAAACTATCGTAGTTGCTGTTGAAACTAAGGTAAGACATCCACTATATGGAAAAACTATGAATAGAACTACTAAATTCAAGGCTCATGACGAAAACAATGAAGCTAACATGAATGATAGAGTATTAATAATGGAAACTAGACCATTATCTAAAGATAAGAGATGGAGACTTGTTGAAATAGTTGAAAGAGCTAAATAAGCTTTTAAAGACTGAAAGGAGGGTAAATTTCAATGATACAACAACAAACCTTATTAAAGGTAGCAGATAACTCAGGTGCTAAAGAAATCATGTGTATCAGAGTTTTAGGCGGATCAAAGAGAAAGTTCGGTAACATTGGAGATACAATAGTAGCTAGCGTTAAAAGTGCAACACCAGGCGGAGTTGTTAAAAAAGGTGACGTTGTAAAGGCTGTTATTGTTAGATCAGTAAGAGGATTAAGAAGAGCTGACGGTTCATACATCAAATTTGATGAGAACGCTGCTGTTATAATAAAGGAAGATAAGCAACCAAGAGGAACTCGTATCTTCGGACCAGTTGCTAGGGAGCTAAGAGATAAGGAATTTAATAAAATATTATCATTAGCACCAGAAGTTCTATAATAGAGGAGGTGGCTAATTTGAAGTTACACGTTAAAAAGAACGACACAGTAGTAGTTATTTCTGGTAAAGATGCTGGAAAGACTGGTGAAGTTTTAAAGGTATACCCAAAAACAGGAAAAGTTCTTGTTCAAGGAGTTAACATAGTAAAGAAACACCAAAAGCCAACTAGAGCAAACGCTCAAGGTGGAATAATAGAAAAAGAAGGAGCTATATACAGCTCAAAAGTTATGTTATACTGCACAAAATGCAAAAATGCTACAAGAATTAGCAGTAAAATCTTAGAAGATGGTACTAAGGTTAGAGTTTGTAAGAAGTGTGGAGAAACATTCTAAAATCTGAAAGGAGGTACTAATTATGACACCAAGACTTCAAGAGAAGTACACAAATGAAGTAATTCAAGCTATGACAGAAAAGTTCGGATACAAAAACATAATGGAAGTTCCAAAGCTTGAAAAAATCGTTATAAATATGGGAGTTGGAGAAGCTAAGGATAACCAAAAGATTTTAGAATCTGCGGTTGCTGATTTACAACTTATCTCAGGACAAAAGCCAATCTTAACTAGAGCAAAGAAATCAGTTGCTAACTTTAAGATAAGAGAGAATATGGCATTAGGATGTAAAGTTACATTAAGAGGAGCAAAGATGTTTGAATTTGCTGATAAGCTAATGTCTATAGCTCTTCCAAGAGTTAGAGACTTCAGAGGGGTTTCTGATAGAGCATTTGATGGAAGAGGAAATTATTCTTTAGGAATTAAAGAACAATTAATATTCCCAGAAATAGAATACGATAAAATCGATAAGGTTAGAGGAATGGATATCATCTTCGTTACAACTGCAAAAACTGACGAAGAAGCAAGAGAATTATTAAGATTCCTTGGAATGCCATTCGCTCAATAATAAGGAGGGAAAACTGTGGCACGTAAAGCTATTATTGAAAAGTGGAGCAAAGCTCCTAAATATAAAACAAGAGCTTATACAAGATGCAGAATATGTGGAAGACCACATGCAGTATTAAGAAAGTTTGGTATTTGCCGTATATGCTTTAGAGAACTTGCTTACAAAGGTGAAATTCCTGGTTGTAAGAAGGCAAGCTGGTAAACCTAACGACTGAAAGGAGGCAAATTAAATGGTTATGACAGATCCTATCGCAGATTTACTAACTCGTATTAGAAATGCGAATGCTGTAAGACACGAAGTAGTAGAAGTTCCTTCTTCAAACGTAAAGAAGGCTGTTGCAAATATATTATTACAAGAGGGATACATCAAAAATATTGAAGAATACAATGACGGTGTTGTTCCAATGATGAGATTATCTCTTAAATACGGTTCTAACAAAGAAAGAGTTATAACTGGAATTAAGAGAATATCAAAGCCAGGTTTAAGAGTATACTGTAAGAAAGATGAAGTTCCAAGAGTTCTTAATGGATTAGGAATCGCTGTAATTTCAACTTCAAAAGGTATAGTTGTAGACAGAGAAGCTAGAAAATTAGGCTTAGGTGGAGAAGTTGTTTGCTACGTTTGGTAGTAACTAATTTTGAAAATTAACTAGATTAACATATAAATCTAACAAGTAATACAGGAGGTGCGGTTATGTCAAGAGTAGGTAGATTACCAATAGCTATCCCTGCTGGTGTTACAGTAACAGTTTCTGAAGACAACGTTGTTACTGTAAAAGGACCTAAAGGGCAATTAGTTAAAGCTATGGACAAAGACATGAATATAGCAGTTGAAGACAACCAAGTTGTTGTTACAAGACCTAGTGACGTTAAAGAGCACAGAGCTCTTCACGGTTTAACTAGAGCATTAATCAACAACATGATCATAGGAGTTGAAAAGGGATACCAAAAGACTCTAGAATTAATCGGTGTTGGTTACAGAGCTCAATTACAAGGAAAGAAACTTGTAATGAACTTAGGATATTCACACCCAGTTGAAATAGAACCAGCTGAAGGAATTACTTTCGAAACTCCAGCAGCTACAAAGGTAGTTGTATCAGGAATCGATAAGCAATTAGTTGGTGCTGCTGCTGCTGATATCAGAAAGTGGAGAAAACCTGAACCATATAAGGGTAAAGGAATTAAGTTCGAAGGCGAAGTTATCAGACGTAAAGAAGGTAAAACTGGTAAGAAATAATTAGGAAGGAGTGAACCTTATGTTCAAGAAGGCAGACAAAAAAGCAAGTAGAGCAAAGCGTCACCTTAGAGTACGTAAGAAAATTTCTGGTACTCCTGAAAGACCAAGACTTTCAGTTTACAGAAGTGAAAAAAATATATATGCTCAAATCATAGATGATATAAATGCTGTTACTTTAGTATCTGCTTCAACATTAGATAAAGATGTTGACGTTAAAGTAGGCGGAAACAAAGAAGCTGCTAAATTAGTTGGTGAACTAGTTGCTAAGAGAGCTTTAGATAAAGGTATTACTGAAGTTGTATTTGACAGAGGTGGATACGTATATCACGGAAGAGTTCAAACATTAGCAGAAAGCGCTAGAGAAGCAGGCTTAAAATTCTAATAAAACAAGGAGGGAAATCAATGAGAATCGATCCTAGCACACTAGACCTTAAGGAAAAGGTTGTTTTTATAAACAGAGTTACTAAGGTTGTTAAGGGTGGTAGAAACTTCAGATTCAGCGCTTTAGTTGTTGTTGGTGATGAGAACGGACACGTAGGCGTAGGAATGGGTAAGTCAATCGAAATCCCAGAAGCAATTAAAAAAGGTATCGAAGACGCTAAGAAAAACATGGTTAGCGTTGCTATAGTTGGAACAACAGTTCCTCATGAAATATATGGTAAGTTTGGAACTGGTAAAGTTTTAATAATGCCAGCTAAAGAAGGTACAGGAGTTATCGCTGGTGGACCAGCAAGAGCTGTACTTGAATTAGCAGGATTAAAGGACGTTAGAGCTAAGTCTTTAGGTTCAAACAATCCAAGAAACATGGTAAATGCTACAATCAACGGTTTAGCAAGCTTAAGAACAGCTGAAGATATAGCTAAGTTAAGAGGCAAAACTGTAGAAGAAATATTAGGTTAGGAGGTATACGCAATGGCAAAGATAAAGGTTACTTTAGTTAAAAGCTTAATAGGCAGAAAGAAAGACCATATCGCTACTGCAAATGCTCTTGGTCTAAGAAAGATTAACAAAACTGTAGAGCATGAGGATACTCCTCAAATCAGAGGTATGATCAACAAAGTTGACTACTTATTAAAAGTAGAAGAAGTATAATAAAGAGGAGGTGCACTAAGATATGAAACTTCATGAATTAAAGCCAGCAGCTGGTAGCAAAAAAGCTCCTAAGAGAGTTGGTAGAGGTACTGGTTCAGGTTTAGGAAGAAACGCTGGTAAAGGTGAAAAAGGACAAAAAGCTAGATCAGGCGGTGGAGTTAGACCAGGATTTGAAGGTGGTCAAATGCCATTATATAGAAGACTTCCTAAGAGAGGATTCACTAATATCTTCGCTAAGAAAATTGTTTCTATCAACGTTGATAGATTAAACATATTCGAAAACGGCACAGTAGTAACTCCAGAATTATTACTTGAAACAAGAGTAATATCTAAAGTTTTAGACGGAGTTAAGATATTAGGAAACGGAACATTAGAAAAGAGCCTAACTGTACAAGGATGCAAGATGTCTAAGGCAGCGGCTGAAAAGATAGAAGCAGCTGGAGGAAAAGTTGAGGTGATGTAATATGCTATCAACCCTACGTAATGCCTGGAAGGTTCCGGAACTAAGAAAAAGATTTTTATGGACGATATTTTTAGTAGCAATTTTCAGGATAGGAATACATATTCCAGTTCCTGGAATTGATACTAGTTATTTAAGCTCAATGACTAACTCTGGTGGGTTGCTTGGGTTTTACAATTTAATATCAGGAGGAGCTTTAAGTAAATTTAGTATATTTGCATTAAGTGTTTCACCTTATATTAATGCATCAATCATAATGCAATTATTAACAATTGCAATTCCATCTTTAGAACAACTTTCTAAAGAAGGTGAAGAAGGTAGAAAGAAAATTCAATCTATTACAAGATATGCTTCTATAGCAATCGGATTTGTATTAGCAATTGGAATTTACTCAATGATTGCAGCACAAGGTGCAGCAAGCGGATTAGGAACAGCTCAAAAAGTTGTAGTACTAATTTCATTAGTTGTAGGATCTACTTTCTGTATGTGGCTTGGTGACCAAATAACTCAAAAAGGATTTGGAAATGGAGTTTCAATATTAATATTCGTTAATATAGTATCTCAATTACCTACAACTTTAATGTCATTATTTACATTAAAAGAAGCAGGTGAAATTTCTATAATAGAAATAGGATTATTCTTAATTGGTGCATTAGCACTATTAGCAGTTACAATTTACTTCTCATTAGCAGAGAGAAGAGTGCCTATCCAATATGCTGGTAAGGCAGTAGGTGCTAAGGTTATGAAGGGTCAATCCACTCATATACCATTAAGTATAATAGGATCAGCAGTTATCGCAATAATATTTGCAATGTCTGTAATGATGTTCCCTGAAACAATAGCTAATTTCTTCCCTGATAAGGGTTGGTCTAAATGGATATTAGAAAGTCCATATAGTATTTTTAATAAAAATACATGGATGTATCCAGTTTGTTATGCTGTATTAACAGTATTCTTTACTTGGTTCTATACTCAAATAACATTTAAACCAGATGAAATGGCTGAAAATCTTCATAAGTCTGCAGGCTTTGTACCAGGTGTAAGACCAGGTGAAGCTACAGAGAAGTATTTTGAAAGAGTACTTACAAAAGTATCTCTAATCGGGGGATTATTTGCAGCATTACTAGCTGTTACTCCAATATTAATTAGTAATTATACAGCTTTAAGTGGAATTCAATTTGGTGGAACGTCATTATTAATATTAATTGGAGTTGGTTTAGATTTTTCTAGACAATTAGATTCACAATTAGTTATGAGACACTATCAAGGATTCTTAAAATAGATTTTATAATGGAGATGATGCCCGTGAAGATAGTATTATTAGGTCCTCCTGGGGCTGGAAAAGGAACACAGGCAAAATCAATTAGTAATAGATACTCTATACCACATATTTCTACTGGGGATATCTTTAGAAAGAATATTTCAGAAGAAACCCCTTTAGGAATAGAAGCTAAGCAATATATTGATAATGGTCAATTAGTACCAGATGAAGTAACTATTAATATGGTTAAAGATAGACTAACATGGGAAGACTGTGAAAATGGTTATCTATTAGATGGTTTCCCAAGAACTGTTGCTCAAGCAGAAGCTCTACAAGAGTTTTTAGATTCAAGAAATGAAAACTTAGATACAGCTTTATGTATCGAAGTACCTAGCAGTTTCATACTTGAAAGAATGACAGGAAGAAGAGTTTGTTTATCATGCGGAGCTAGTTATCATATCAAGTTTAATCCACCAGCTGTTGATGGAGTTTGCGATGTTTGTGGTAATAACATTATCCAAAGAAAAGATGATGTTGAAGAAACAGTAAAAGAGAGATTAGATGTCTATGAAAGACAAACACAACCACTGATTGATTTTTATAAAGAGAAAAACTTACTTTCCACAGTAGATGGAACAAAAGCTATTAATGAAGTATTCGAAGGTATCTGTGATATATTAGGGAGTGCAAACTAATGATTACTATCAAAAATGATAAAGAAATCGACCTAATGAGGATTGCAGGAAGAATTGTAGCAGAAACTCTACTACTTGTTGAAAAAAAAGTTAAACCAGGAATAACTACTGCTGAATTAGATAGGATAGCAGAAGAATTTATAACTAAGCATGGGGCGATACCTTCATTTAAAGGGCTCTATGGATTTCCTGCTTCACTATGTATATCTGTTAATGAGCAAGTAGTTCATGGAATACCAGGAGGGTATGTATTAAAAGAGGGAGATATAGTTAGTGTAGATTGTGGAGCACATATTAATGGGTTTCATGGTGATGCAGCAAGAACATTTGCTGTAGGTAATATTTCAGAACAAGCGAATAAACTTATAAAAGTTACTGAAGAATCTTTCTTTAAAGGTTTGGAATTTGCTAAAGTAGGAAATAGACTAACTGATATTTCGCATGAAATACAACGCTATGTTGAGGCTTCAGGTTTCTCAGTTGTAAGAGATTTCGTAGGTCACGGGATAGGAAGAAGTGTCCATGAGGATCCAGAAATTCCTAACTTCGGAAGACCAGGCCGAGGTCCAAAATTAGTTACTGGTATGACTTTAGCTATAGAACCTATGGTTAATATGGGAACATATAGAGTAGCTACTTTAGGTGATGATTGGACAGTAGTCTCAGCAGATAAGAGCCTTTCGGCTCACTACGAAAACACTGTTGTAATTTTACCAGATGGACCGGAGATATTAACACTGATTAAATAAGTGTTGCTTAGTTATAAATTCGCATGATACCAAAAGGTGGCTTGTAGATTTATGGCTAAGGTAATCATCGAGGTGAAAGAAATTTGCAAAACAATGACTTAATTGGGAAAATTATTCTTTCAAAATGCGGAAGAGATAAAGATCATTATTACGTTATTGTTGATAAAGTTGATGATGATTATTACCTTCTAAGTAATGGAAGTAATAAGACAATTCAGATGCCTAAGAAGAAAAAGATAAAACATTTTATTGTTTTAGAAAATGTAGATGATGAGATTAAAGCATCAATTATATTAAAGGATAAAGGTACTGATTTAAAAATTAAAAGATTTCTAAAACTAAAAGGCATTGTTAAGGAGGGTTGATTACCTTATGTCAAAAGATGATGTAATAGAAATGCAAGGTGTAGTCTTAGAGGCTTTACCAAATGCAATGTTTCAAGTTGAGTTAGAAAGTGGTCATAAAATTTTAGCTCACATATCAGGAAAATTAAGAATGAACTTCATAAGAATTCTACCTGGAGATAAGGTTACTATAGAGCTTTCTCCATATGACCTAACAAGAGGAAGAATTACTTGGAGAGCAAAATAAGGTAAAAAAGTTTACCATAAATTACACAAGGAGGGTTAGCGATGAAAGTAAGACCATCAGTTAAGCCTATTTGCGAAAAGTGCAAGATTATAAGAAGAAAAGGAAGAGTAATGGTAATCTGTGAAAATCCTAAGCACAAGCAAAAACAAGGCTAATATAATTTAATATTAGGCAGAATAATTTACAAATATTAATATGTTGACTTTTTTTTGAAAGTTCAATATTATTATATAGGCGTTTAAATCAGCTTATTAATTTTAGGTACGGCTGACGATAGGTTTTTAACTTATTGACCTAAGATTTTAATATAAATTTACCAAAAGCAAAAATAAAAAATTGCATTTCAATAAACAGGAGGTGTAAGTTCAATGGCAAGAATAGCAGGAGTTGACCTACCAAAGGAAAAAAGAGTTGAAATAGGTCTAACATATATATACGGAGTTGGTTTATCTACTTCTCAAAAGATATTAGCTACTACTGGAATTAATCCAGATACTAGAATTAAGGATCTTACTGAGGATGAAGTAAATGAAATCAGAAACTATGTAAACAAGAACTTAATGGTTGAAGGTGACTTAAGAAGAGATGTTGCTTTAAACATTAAGAGATTAGTTGAAATAGGTTGTTACAGAGGAATCAGACATAGAAAAGGTCTTCCAGTTAGAGGGCAAAAAACTAAAACTAACGCTAGAACTAGAAAAGGTCCTAAGAAGACTATCGCAAATAAGAAGAAGTAGTGAGGAGGGATTTCGATGGCTCAAAAAGTCAAAAAGACTACTAGAAGAAGAAAAGAAAGAAAGAATGTTGAGCATGGTGCTGCACACATCCAATCAACTTTCAATAACTCAATAGTTACTTTAACTGATGCGGCTGGAAATGCTTTATCATGGTCAAGTGCTGGAGCTTTAGGTTTCAGAGGTTCAAGAAAGAGCACACCATTTGCATCTCAAATGGCAGCAGAAACTGCAGCTAAAGCAGCTATGGAACACGGTTTAAAGAGTATAGAAGTATACGTTAAAGGACCAGGTGCTGGTAGAGAAGCGGCTATAAGATCATTACAAGCTGCAGGTTTAGAAGTAACTCTAATTAAAGACGTTACTCCAATTCCACACAACGGATGTAGACCACCGAAGAGAAGAAGAGTCTAATTATATTTAAATTCAACAGGAGGTGTAACGAATGGCAAGATATACTGGAGCTACATGTAGATTATGTAGAAGAGAAGGTCAAAAGCTATTCCTTAAGGGAGATAGATGTTATACAGATAAATGTGCTTTCGTAAGAAGAAGCTATGCACCAGGACAACATGGAGCAGCTAAGAAGAAGTTATCTAACTACGGAGTACAATTAAGAGAAAAGCAAAAAGCTAGAAGAATATACGGTGTTTTAGAAGGTCAATTCAGAACTTACTATGAAAAGGCTGACCACATGAAGGGAATCACTGGTGAAAACTTATTAATGTTACTAGAAATGAGATTAGATAACGTTGCGTACAGATTAGGATACGGTGCTTCAAGAAACGAAGCTAGACAATTAGTTACTCATGGTCATTTCTTAGTAAATGGTAAGAAAGTTGATATTCCATCATACAAGGTATCAGTTAACGATGTAATATCTGTTTGTGAAAAGAGCAGAGGAAGTGAAAAGTTCAAGACTTTCGTAGAAAATCCAAAGACATTACCAAAATGGTTAGAAGCTAATGTTGAAAACTATGAAGGTAAAGTAGTTGCTGCGCCAGCTAGAGAAGACATTGACGTACCAGTTAACGAAACTCTAATTGTCGAATTATACAGCAAATAATAAATTAATATTTTTAATATTAAGATATTATACTAGATTATTAAATGGAATCAGTTGCCCTCGTAATAAGGTTGCCATTTTATATACAAGGAGGGTTTGTACATGTTAGAAATAGAAAAGCCAATAATTGAGTGTATAGAATCAAATGAAGATGGTACATATGGTAAATATGTAGTTGAACCATTAGAAAGAGGATATGGTATTACACTTGGAAATGCGATGAGAAGAATTCTTTTATCATCACTTCCAGGTGTAGCTACTACATCAATTAAAATTGATGGAGTGCTTCATGAATTCTCAACTGTACAAGGAGTTAAAGAAGATGTTACTGAATTAATTCTTAACATTAAATCTTTAGCACTTACAATGGAAGGCGAAGGTCCACAAACTATTTATATAGATGCAAAGGGACCTGGAGTTGTTACAGGTGCAGACATTAAGACTGATGGAAGTGTTGAAGTTATAAACAAAGATTTACACATAGCAACTCTTGATGAAAATGGAAGACTGTATATGGAATTAACAGTTAATAGAGGAAGAGGATATGTTACTCAAAATAAAAATAAGAGTGATTCATTACCACTTTCAGCAATAGCTATTGATTCTATCTACACTCCGGTTAAGAGAGTTAACTTTACTGTTGACAATACTAGAGTTGGTCAAATCACTGATTATGATAAATTAACACTTGAGATTTGGACTAATGGAACTATTAAAATAGATGAAGCTATAAGTTTATCAGCTAAGATTTTAATAGAGCACTTCAAATTGTTCATGTCATTAGGCGTTGCGACTAATGATGTTGAAATTATGATTGAAAAAGAAGAAGATAAAAAGGAAAAAGTCCTAGAAATGACTGTTGAAGAACTAGACCTTTCAGTTAGATCTTATAACTGCTTAAAGAGAGCTGGAATTAATACAGTTCAAGAACTTGCTGGTAAATCAATGGATGACATGATGAAGGTAAGAAATCTAGGAAAGAAATCCTTAGAAGAAGTTGAAAGAAAGCTTAAGGAATTAGGTTTAGCCTTAAAACTAAGCGACGAGTAGGGAGGTAAATCCATGGCAGGTTATCGTAAGTTAGGTCTTTCTACAGACCAAAGAAGAGCTATGTTAAGAAGTCTTGTTACTAGCTTCTTAAAGCATGGTAGAATTGAAACTACTGAAACTAGAGCTAAAGAAGCTAGATCTATAGCTGAAAAGATGATTACTCTTGCAAAAAGAGGAGATCTTCACGCTAGAAGACAAGTTTTAGCTTACGTTTTAGAAGAAGATGTAGTTAAGACATTATTTGATGAAATCGCTCCAAAGTACGCTGAAAGAAACGGCGGATACACTAGAATGATCAAAAAGGGTCCTAGAAGAGGAGACGGAGCTGAAGTTGTTATACTTGAATTAGTATAATTTCACTCTGGGGATTAAGTTTAACTTAATCCCCATTTTTGTATACAAAAACATAAAAATATTTATTAAATACTTTTTTATTTCAAAATATAAGAAGATAGTGTCTTAATTGAAATACTTGTAATTAATTGATGCTTATATATAATTAAGTTATGGAAATTTATATAAAATTTATATAACTTAATTATATAATTTAATAATGCTACTAAAGGAGGGATATATATGGAGAAAATGATAGAGTGTAAAAATGTAGTATTCAAATATTCTACAGGTGAAGAAGGAATAGAAAAATTAGCTATAGATGGATTAAATCTAGAGGTTAGCAAAGGTGAATTTTTAGTAATATTAGGACATAACGGATCAGGAAAATCAACAGTAGCAAAGCATATGAATGCGTTATTAACTCCTACTGAGGGAACTGTTATAGTTAATGGATTAGATACAGCAAATGAAAATAATATATGGGATATAAGATCTACGGCTGGAATGGTATTTCAAAATCCAGATAATCAATTAGTAGCTACTATAGTGGAAGAAGATGTAGCATTTGGACCAGAAAATTTAGGTATTCCACCACAAGAAATAAGACAACGAGTTAATGATGCATTAGAAAAGGTTGGAATGAGTGAATATAAAAGACATGCGCCTCATTTGTTATCTGGTGGTCAAAAACAAAGAATAGCTATTGCAGGAATATTAGCAATGAAGCCTAAATGCATAATTTTTGATGAACCTACAGCTATGCTTGATCCATCAGGAAGAAAAGAAGTAATTAATAGTATTAAGGATTTAAATAAAAATCATGGAATAACTGTGATATTAATAACTCACTATATGGATGAAGCGGCAGAGGCTGATAGAGTTATAGTAATGGATAAGGGAAAAGCTATTATTGAAGGAGTTCCACGTGATGTTTTTTCACAGGTTGAAACTATGAAAAAAATAGGCTTAGATGTTCCTCAGGTAACAGAAATATGTTATGAGCTTAGAAAAGCGGGGATAGATATAGATACTAAAATTTTAAATGTGAATGAGATGGTGAGTGCATTATGTCAATTAAAATAGAAAATTTAACGCATGTATATATGCCTAAAACACCTTTTGAAAAAAAAGCATTAGACCATGTAAACTTAGTTATTGAAGATGGAGAGTTTTTGGCTTTAATAGGGCATACAGGATCAGGAAAATCAACTTTAATACAACACTTAAATGGATTATTAGAACCTACTTCAGGTAGAATTCTAGTTGATGATATTGATCTTACTAATAAAGAAACTAAACTTACTGATATAAGAAAAAAAATAGGTTTAGTATTTCAGTATCCAGAATATCAATTATTTGAAGAAACAATTGAAAAAGACATAGCATTTGGACCTAATAATTTAGGGCTAAGTAAAGAAATGGTTTCTGAAAGAGTTAAAAAGTCTATGGAGATGGTAGGATTAGATTATGAAACATATAAAGATGTTTCACCATTTGATTTAAGTGGAGGACAAAAGAGAAGAGTTGCTATAGCAGGTGTTATTGCAATGGAACCAAAGGTTTTAATATTAGATGAACCTACAGCAGGATTAGATCCTAAGGGTAGAGATGATATTTTAGAACAAATAAAAATACTTCATGAAAAATATAAAATGACAATTGTATTGGTTAGTCATAGTATGGAGGATGTTGGAAAGCTAGCTGAAAAAATAATTGTTATGAATAAAGGTAAAGTTGCCTTAATGGGTAAACCAGCAGAGATTTTCAAAGAAGTTGAAATATTAGAAGAGATAGGTCTAGGAGTGCCACAAGTAACTTATTTAATGAGAGCCTTAAAAGAAAAAGGGTTTAATGTTTCTGATGAAGTATTTACAGTTGAAGAGGGTAGTAAGGAGCTATTAAGAGTGTTATTAAAAAAATAATATAATAAATATTTTTAATAATATTATTTTGTTAATTGTATAAATTTGTTTATATAAAAAATATATGAAAGAGAGAAGTTTTAAATGATTAAAGATATAACTATAGGTCAATATATACCAGGTGAATCTTTTATACATAAACTAGATCCAAGAACAAAAATATTAATTTCATTTTTATTTATAATAAGTTTATTTATTATTGATAAATTTATCGGTTATATATTTGTTGTAGCATTTTTAGCCTTGGTAGTTTATATTGCAAAAATATCTCCAAGATATCTTTATAAAGGATTGAAACCTGTATTTTTATTAATAGCATTAACAGCTATATTAAATATTTTTATGCTTAGAGAGGGTAGACTGATTTTTCATCTTGGATTTATAAAAATTTATGAATCAGGAATAAGAACTGCATTTTTTATGGCAATAAGATTAATACTTCTTATAATGGGAACTTCAGTTTTAACATTAACAACATCTCCTATAGAATTAACAGATGGAATAGAAAGACTATTAAAGCCTATTGGAAAAGAAATTGCACATGAATTAGCTATGATGATGACAATAGCACTAAGATTTATACCTACTCTTATAGATGAAACTGATAAGATAATGAAGGCACAAAAGGCGAGAGGTGCTGATTTTGAAACAGGTGGACTGATTCAAAAAGCAAAAAGCTTAATACCGCTACTAGTACCGTTATTTATTAGTTCTTTTAGAAGGGCAGATGAGCTTGCAATGGCTATGGAGGCAAGATGCTATAGAGGGGGAGCTGGCAGAACTAGAATGAAGGTTTTAAAGTTCACTTCTAAAGATTTTATTGCATTTGGAGTTTTTGCTTTATTATTTGCAAGTACTCTTATAGTTAGATTTGCAATTTAATAATTTGAATTAAAAAGGTGATAAGTTGAATAATATAAAGTTAACTTTAGAATATGATGGAACTAATTATTATGGTTGGCAAAAACAAAAGGGAATGAAAACAATACAAGGAGAGATAGAAGATGCTCTCCTTCTTGTTACTAAGGAACAATGTGAAGTAACAGGAAGCTCTAGAACGGATGCTGGAGTTCATGCAAAGGGTTTTGTTGCTAACTTTAAAACTAATAGCAATGTGCCTCCAGAAAGGTTTAGAGAGGCATTAAATATCAAGTTACCTAATGATATAGTTGTAATTAAATCCGAAAAGGTAGAAGCAGATTTTCATGCAAGATATTGTGCTAAAGGTAAGACATATGAATATTACATATTAAATGATCAGGCTCCTTCAGCATTGATGAGAAACCAAGTATATCATTATAAATATGACTTAAATATTGAGGAAATGAAAAAAGGTGCAAAACAATTTATTGGAACACATGATTTTGCTGCATTTAAAACACAAGGAAGTTCAGTAAAAGGAAGTATAAGAACTATTTTTGATATAAAAGTAGAGAAGATAGAAAAAATTATAAAGATTTCTGTAAGTGGTGATGGTTTTTTATATAATATGGTTAGAATAATAGTTGGGACCTTAATAAATGTTGGAAGAGGAAAGATTCCTGCTAGTTCTATATCAGATATAATAGCAAAAAAAGATAGGACATTAGCTGGTGATTGTGTTCCACCTAATGGATTATTACTAAAAGAAGTATATTATTAAAAATTTTTAATAAAAATTGTTGACACGCCCGTAAGCGTGTATTATAATTTAATTTGTTTGTTAGAATAATTTATGTACGAAAGGCCACGAGCCCCGAGGTCTTGACATAAATGTTATACATATGAGGTATAACGATAAATGTAAGTTCAGGGAGGGAAAAACATGAAATCATACATTGCAAAAGCACAAGAAGTTGAAAGAAAATGGTATGTTGTTGATGCTGCTGGTAAGCCACTAGGAAGAGTTGCTAGCCAAGTTGCTTCAATATTAAGAGGAAAGAATAAGCCAACATTTACACCAAATGTTGACTGCGGAGATTTCGTAATAGTTATCAATGCTGAAAAAGTTGTTTTAACTGGTAAGAAGTTAGATCAAAAAATGATGAGAAAGCACAGCTTATATCCAGGTGGATTAAAAGAAACTCCATATAGAGAAGTATTAGCTAAGAAACCTGAGTTCGCTTTCGAAGAAGCTGTTAGAAGAATGCTTCCAACAGGAGTATTAGGAAGAAAAATGCTTAAGAAGTTAAAAGTATACCAAGGTGCTGAGCACGAACATGCAGCTCAACAACCAGAAGTACTTGAATTAAAGTACTAATACAGGCTCGGGAGGAGGAATAAAAAATGGCAAAAGTTCAATACATGGGTACTGGAAGAAGAAAAAAATCAGTTGCAAGAGTTAGACTTGTACCAGGAAACGGTAAAGTTGTTATCAATAACAGAGAAATCGAAAATTTCTTTGGTTTAGAAACTTTAAGAATGATCGTTAACCAACCATTAGTTTTAACAGGAACTAAGGATAAATTTGATGTATTAGTTAACGTTCACGGTGGTGGGTTCACAGGTCAAGCTGGAGCTATCAGACACGGAATAACAAGAGCTTTAATTAAATCAGATGAAAACTTAAAATCTGAATTAAAGAAAGCTGGTTTCGTAACAAGAGACCCAAGAATGAAAGAAAGAAAGAAATACGGTCTTAAGAAAGCAAGAAGAGCTCCACAATTCTCTAAGAGATAGTTTGGATTTTCAAGCAAAAAGACGTATCAAAAGCTTTGGAATATTTATTCCAAAGCTTTTTTTATAGAAATAAAATTAAAAATAAAAGTGTATAAAATTTACATATACCATATTTAAATGAAAAAATATGTTAAATATATGTTAAAAAAATGTTTAAATATATTAACAAATGTTAAATTTTATTGTAAACTTAACGAGGGAAAAGTTTTATAAAATATACAAGAGTGAAGGAGAATAAATCTTGGATACGTTGATGACAATAATCAAGTTATTAGGTGGATTAGGACTATTTATCTACGGAATGAAGCTAATGGGTGATGGTCTAGAAAATGCCGCAGGAGAAGGATTAAAGAATATTCTAGAAAAAGTAACTAAAAATCCTGTAATTGCAGTAATTGTGGGTGCAGTAGTTACTATGGTTATTCAAAGTAGTAGTGCTACAACTGTAATGGTAGTTGGATTTGTTAATGCAGGATTGATGAATTTAGCTCAAGCAGCTGGAATTATAATGGGTGCTAATATAGGAACAACTATTACAGCACAATTAGTTGCATTTAAATTAGATGAAATAGCGCCAGTTTTCGTTTTTGTTGGTGCTATGATGGTAATGTTCGTAAAAGGTAAGAAGAGAAGAGAGATAGGTAATATAATATTAGGGTTTGGTATATTATTTGTTGGTATGGGAACAATGAGTGCTGCAATGAAACCATTAACAACACTACCTATGTTCCAAGAAATACTTACAACAGTAGGACAACATTGGTATTTAGGAGTAATAGCAGGGGCTTTAATTACAGCATTATTACAAAGCTCATCAGCTACTACTGGTATATTAGTAGCATTAGCTACTGCAGGAGCATTAAATATTAATCAAGCATTACCAATAATTATGGGATGTAATATTGGTACTTGTATAACAGCGATGCTTGCAACAGTAGGTACAAATAAAACTGCACATAGAGCAGCAATGTTACATTTAATATTTAATGTTGTTGGTACATTAATATTTTTACCAATAATAATACCAGGCTTTTTAGGTGAGTTTGTTTCATATTTTACAGGGGATGTAAAGAGACAAATAGCTAATGCACATACAATATTTAATGTAGTTAATACATTAATAATGGTACCTTTAATTCCTGTATTATGTAAAATTGTAGAAAAAATAATACCTGGTGAAGATGATGAGAAGATAGGACCTAAATATATTGATGATAGATTATTAGAAACTCCAGTAATTGCAGCTGGACAAGTGGTAAAAGAAACTATAAGAATGGCTAATAAAGCTAAGTTAAGTTTAGAGTTAGCAATGGATGCATTCATGAAAAATGATGAAGGCTTAGCTGAAAAAGTTTACCAAAATGAAGAAGTAATTAATAATCTTGAGGAATGTATAACTACATATTTAGTTAAGCTTTCTAAATGTGAATTATCAGATAAGGAAAAGAATATAGTAGCATCTACATTCCATATAGTAACTGACATAGAAAGAATAGGGGATCATGCTGAAAACCTTGCTGATTTAACTATTCAAAAAATAAATAAAAAATTGCAATATAGTGAAGAGGCTATTAGTGAAATAACTAATATGTATCAAACTACACTAAAGGCATTAGATGTATCAATTGATAGTTATGCTGATAGAGATATCGTTAAAGCTAATGAAATAGCTAATATTGAAGCAGAGATAGATAAACAACATAAGAGATATAGAGACCTACATATTAAAAGATTACATGAGGGTACTTGTAATGCTTATGCAGGAGCAGTATTCTTAGACTTATTGAGTAATTTAGAGAGAATAGGAGATCATTCTACAAATATAGCTGAAATAGTTGTTGAGAATAATTCATAAAAGAGAAGTCCAAAAGGGCTTCTTTTTTTGAACTTTATAAATAGTAACAAATATATAAGTATAATAAGCTTGAAAGTTAAACATAATAAAAGTGATATTAAAATAATGGAGGATATGTCATGAAGAAAGTAATTGTTGCTATTATTACATGTCTACTTATTATTACTTATATAGTGCCAGTTAATACATTTGCCTTGGATAACTCGGATAAAGTCATTTTGATTGATCCTGGACATGGGGGAATTGATGGTGGAGCCCAATCTAAGACAGGAACTATAGAAAAGGATATAAATTTGCAAATTGCATTAAAGCTAAGAGATAAGCTTGAAAAAAGTGGATACAATGTATATATGACAAGAGATGAGGATGAAGGTCTTTATCAAAAAGGTAATACTGTTAGGGAGAAGAAGAGAGAAGACTTAAATAGAAGAGTTGAAATGAAAAAAGAAACAGAATGTGATATATTTGTTTCAATTCATCAAAATATGTTTCCGCAAAGTAAATGTTATGGTGCACAGGTTTGGTATGCTTCAAATGACAATAGTTATAATTTAGCTACTGTAGTTCAAGATTCAATAAAAGAATCTGTTAAGGATAATAATAAAAGAGTAGCAAAGCCAGCGGCTGAAGCATATTTAATTTTAAGGGATAAATATGAAGGTGCTTCAATATTAGTAGAATGTGGTTTTTTATCAAATCCAGACGAAGAAGTTAAATTAAAAAGTGATGAGCATCAAAATTTGATAGTTGAAGGAATATCAAATGGAATTGATAAGTATTTTGATGGTGATGTAAATAAAAATGTAGAATCATAGTAATTTCCAGGGAAATAGATAGAATAAATTAAAAGCCGACTTAAGTCGGCTTTTAATTTATAGAGTAATATATAATCTTATTGTTGTAAAAAATGTAATAAAATTATAAACTAAACTTAGAAAAGTAAAAAGGGGGATTACAAATGAGAGAAATACATATATCAGAAATTATTAGTACAGTAAGGGATTTATGTATAGAATCAAATTATTATTTATCAAGTGATGTAAAGAAATCTTTATGTAAGGCTAAAGAAAATGAAACATGGCCATTAGCAGAAAATGTTTTAGATCAAATAATATTAAACTCTGATATTGCTAAAAAAGAAGATATGCCAATATGTCAAGATACAGGTATGGCATGTGTGTTTGTTGAAGTTGGACAAGAAGTGCATATAGTTGGTGGACTATTACAAGATGCTATTAATGAAGGGGTTAGAAAAGGATATGATGAAGGTTTTTTAAGAAAATCAGTAGTTAAAGATCCAATTAATAGAGTTAATACAAAGGATAATACACCTGCTGTTATTTATTATGATATAGTACCAGGTGATAAGATTAAGGTTACAGTAGCACCAAAAGGGTTTGGTTCTGAAAATATGAGCAGGATAAAGATGCTTAAACCTTCTGATGGATTACAGGGAGTAAAAGATTTTATAATTGAAACTGTAAAGTTAGCTGGACCTAATCCATGTCCTCCAATAGTTATTGGGGTTGGAATTGGAGGTACATTTGATAAAGCAGCTTAT
The DNA here is from genome assembly GCF_026168755.1 of Clostridium sp. Lineage (GTDB taxonomy): Bacteria > Bacillota > Clostridia > Clostridiales > Clostridiaceae > Clostridium. The sequence goes on from NZ_JAPFDR010000003.1 coordinate 24,729, forward strand.
TTGGCTAAGAAAGCTTTAATTAGGCCTTTAAATAAAAGAAATAATGGGAAATTTTATAGTGATTTAGAAGAGGAATTATTAGAAACTATAAATAAATTAGGAATAGGACCACAAGGTTTTGGTGGAAAAACAACTGCCTTGGGATTAAATATAGAAACATATCCAACTCATATTGCTGGATTGCCTCTTGCAGTTAATATTAATTGTCATGCTACAAGACATAAGGAAAGAGAGATATAAGGGGGATATGAGATGATTAAAAGTATAAATACACCTTTAACTGAAGATATCACAACAGGATTGAGAGCTGGAGATAGTATTTTATTAACAGGAACAATATATACGGCTAGAGATGCTGCTCATGGTAGATTAATTAATTTATTAAATGAGGGAAAAGATCTTCCTATAAATTTGAAAGATGAAATTATATATTATGTTGGGCCTACTCCAGAAAAAGAAGGACAGGTTATAGGATCAGCTGGGCCAACAACTAGTTATAGAATGGATAGTTATGCGCCGAGACTTTTAGACTTAGGGTTAAAGGGAATGATAGGTAAGGGAGCTAGAAATGAAGAAGTAATAGATGCAATTAAAAGAAATAAGGCAATCTATTTTGGCGCAATAGGAGGGGCTGGAGCCTTAATAAGTAAGTGTATAACTTCATGTCAAGTAATTGCATATGATGATTTAGGGGCTGAAGCTATAAGAAAGTTAGAAGTAAAAGAGATGCCTTTAGTTGTTATTATTGATACTGAAGGAAATAATTTATATGAAATAGGAAAAAATGAATATTTAAGCAGTAAATAAAAAAGCGGAAAAATCCGCTTTTTTATTTAGAAAGTTTCTATTTTAACTTTTAATTTATAATCTATTTATAAAATAACTTAAATACTTTGGAATCCCTTACCTTTAACTTCGGAGATATCAATTATTGTAATAAATGCTTTGGGATCAATTCTAAGAATTTTATTTTTTAAACTTATCATTTGTGATGTAGTTACTGCAACATATAAAAGCTTTCTTTGATGATGGGTATATCCACCTTCAGCCATAAGAGAGGTGATACCACGATTCATATCTTTAATGACATAATTTATTATATCTCCTTCTTTTTCAGTTAAAATAAGAAGAAGTTTTTTGCTAGTAAAACCACTTAAAACTTTATCTAGAATAGTGCTTGTAATAAATAAAGATATAAGTGTATATAAAGCCTTAGGCAAACCAAAAATAAAGGCTGCTATCGTTACTATAATTAAGTTAAATCCAAATCCAACTTTACCTATATCAAGATTAGAATATTTTTTTCTTACAACCATGGTTATTATGTCAGTTCCTCCAATAGAACCATTTCTAAAGAATATTAAACCATAACCAATTCCACTTAAAACACCACCATATATGCAATATAATAATGTATCATCAACTTTAACTAATGAAGAGAAAGGCTTAGTTATCATTAATGCTGTTGAAAAAGAAATCATTCCTATAGCTGTATAGATAGTAAATCTTTTACTAAGGAATTTATAACTTACAAAAAATAATGGGATATTAAGTATAAATACAGTAATACCAGATGGAATATTCCACAGATATTGAAGAATAAGTCCTATACCTGTTACACCACCACTTAACAACCCTGCATTAGATAAGAATAAATTTACTCCTAAAGAAGAAATAAAACATCCTATTATAATTACTACAACATCAATATAAAAACTTTTACTTTTAAATAAATCTTTCATAATATTACCTCTGTATAGATATATCTATAGTTATCATAAAGATTATATATTAAAAAGTAAAATATGTTAAGTGATTTATTAACTTACTTTATAATAAAATAAAAGAATATTATACAAGTTATAAAGAAGAATAGTTATTTATAAATAATAATTATATAGATAAATAAAGAAAAAGATAGTAATCAAATGAAATAGTATTTTTTTCTCTATATTTTGATTTGTACTTAGATTTTACAAGAATAAATAGCAATATTATAATTAACAATATATTGTGTTAAAGATATAAACATGTACAACATATGGTGGAGGAATGAAAGTGATTAATTTAGATAATATATGCCAAAAAGCAATTGATGGAATAGACGATTTACAAGGAATTTATATAAAAGAAAAACTAATTGAGAGCTGTAAAAATATAATTAGAGAATCTATGGATAGTGAAGGAATTAGAGACTCTGTAATCCAAGCTGCATTAGAGTTAACTACTGAACAAGAACCTAAATGGCAATATGTTGCATCTAAGTTATATGTATATAGATTGTATGATGAAGTTAGAAGAAATAGAGGAATAAATTTAGAAATTAAGCCTTATAGTAAATTTTATCAATTTATTAGTGAGATGACAGATAAAAATTTATATGGCAAATATATTCTAGAAAACTATACTCAAGATGAAATTGAGGAATTAGAAAAAGAAATAAAGCCAGAAAGAGATTTTATATTTACTTATAGTGGTATAGACTTACTAACAAAAAGATATTTAATTCAAGATTACAATAGAAAACCTCTTGAGCTTCCACAACAAATGTTTATGGGAATAGCAATGCATTTAGCAATTCCAGAAAAGCAAGAAGATAGAGTTATGTGGGCAAAGAGGTTTTATGATGTTTTAAGCTCTCTTAAAGCAACTATGGCTACTCCTACAATGTCAAATGCAAGAAAGCCATTTTATCAACTAAGCTCATGTTTTATTGATACAGTGGAGGACAGTTTAAAGGGAATATATAAATCATTAGATAACTTTGCTGAAGTTTCGAAATTTGGCGGTGGAATGGGAATTTACATAGGAAAAATAAGAGCAATTGGTTCAACAATAAGGGGATTTAAAGGTGCTTCAGGAGGAGTTATTCCTTGGATAAAGCTATTTAATGATACAGCAATTGCTGTTGATCAGTTAGGTGTTAGAAATGGATCAGTTGCTATATGGTTAGATGCATGGCATAAAGAAGTTCCAGAATTTTTACAATTAAGAACTAACAATGGAGATGATAGAAAAAAGGCTCATGATATATTTCCAGGTCTTTGCTATCCAGATTTGTTTTGGAGATTAGCAGAAGAGGATATAGATGCAAATTGGTATATGATGTGTCCTCATGAAATAAAGTCTGTTAAGGGATATTCATTAGAAGATTTTTATGGTGAAGAATGGGAAAAAAGATATTACGATTGTGTTAATGACGAAAGAATAGACAAAAGAGTTATGTCTGTTAAGGATATAGTTAGATTAATAATAAAGAGTGCAGCTGAAACAGGAACTCCTTTTGCTTTTTATAGAGATACGGTAAATAAAATGAATCCTAATAAACATAGGGGAATGATTTACTCTTCAAATCTTTGTACTGAAATAATGCAAAATATGAGCCCAATGGATATTCAAGAAACAACTATGTATGATGAAAATGGAGATACTATTATTGTAGAAAAGACTAAGGCAGGAGATTTTGTAGTTTGTAATTTATCATCTGTTGTTTTAGGAAATGTAGATGTAAATAGTGATGAAGAGCTAGAGTATGTAGTTGAAACTCAAATAAGAGCTATGGATAATGTTATAGATTTAAATTATTATTCAGTACCTTTTGCTGAGGTAACTAATAAAAAATATAGAGCAATTGGTCTTGGAACTAGTGGATATCATCATATGCTTGCAAATAATAAAATTCATTGGAATGATGAAAAACATTTAGAATTTACAGATAAGGTATATGAAAAAATTAATTATTATGCAATCAAGGCAAGTATGAATATTGCAAAGGAAAAAGGAGAATATTCATGCTTTAGAGGTTCGGATTGGGATAATGGCGATTACTTTAAGTTAAGAAATTATAATTCAGAAGAGTGGATTAAGTTACAAAAGGATATTAAAGAATGTGGCTTAAGAAATGGATATCTTTTTGCAGTTGCACCTAATGGTTCTACAGCAACAATAGCAGGAACATCAGAAGGAGTAGATCCAGTTATGGCAAGATTCTGGTTAGAAGAAAAGAAGGGAAGTATAGTTCCTAAAACAGCACCTAATTTAAGTTGGGAAAATTTCTGGTTCTATAATTCTGCATATAATACAGATCAAAATCTTTCTTTAAAGATAAATGGAATAAGACAAAGACATATAGATCAAGGACAGTCATTTAATCTATATATAACAACAGATTTTACTATGAGACAAATAATGAACTTATATATAACTGCATGTAAATGTGGAGTTAAATCAATCTACTATGTTAGATCAAAATCTTTAGAAGTAGAAGAGTGTGAAAGCTGTTCTGCATAAATTAAAGTGCCTCAGAGTATTAGTGTAAAATAATTAAAAATAAGTTAGGTACTTTTAATTAATCTCTGAGGTATAGTCAAATTTGAATAGTGGGAGAATAGTAATGAATGTAAATAAAAAGCCTTTATTTAATGAAAATGGTGATATAGAAGTTAATAAGAAGAGAATGATAAATGGTAATACTACTAACCTAAATGACTTTAATAATATGAAATATGGTTGGGTTGCTGATTGGTATAGACAGGCAATGAATAACTTTTGGATTCCAGAAGAAATAAATTTATCACAAGACTTAAAAGATTATAATAAGCTTAATGAGTATGAGAGAACGGCATATGATAAGATTTTATCTTTTTTAATATTTTTAGATTCAATACAAACAGCTAATTTAAGTAATATAAATAACTATATAACAGCAAGTGAAGTTAATTTATGTTTAACTATTCAAGCTTTCCAAGAAGCTGTACATTCACAAAGCTATAGTTATATGCTTGATACTATATGTTCACCAGAAAAAAGAAATGAAATCTTATATCAATGGAAGGATGATAAAATTCTTTTAGAAAGAAATAAGTTTATTGGTGAACAATATAATAAATTTTTAGAAAATCCAAATAAAGAAAATCTTATAAAAACAATTATGGCAAATTTTATATTAGAAGGAATTTATTTTTACTCAGGTTTTATGTTTTTCTATAATCTTGAGAGAAATGGAAAAATGCCAGGATCAGCTCAAGAAATACGTTATATAAATAGAGATGAAAATACACATCTTTGGTTATTTAGAAACTTAATTAGAGAACTTCAAAAAGAAGAGGCAGATGTATTTACTGATGATTTAGTTAATGAATTAAGACTTATGATGAAAACTGGAGTTGAACATGAAATTAACTGGGGAAATTATGTTATAGGAGAGAATATCCAAGGAATTAATAAGAATTTAATTGAATCATATATTAAATTCTTAGGAAATAAAAGATTAAAGGAAATTGGATTAGAGCCATTATTTGAAGGATATGATAGAAATCCAGCAGCCTGGGTAGATTCTTTAGCTAATGCTAATTCTGTAAAAACAGATTTCTTTGAAGCTAAATCAACAGCCTATGCAAAAGCAAGTGTCTTGGTTGATGACTTATAAGTGAAAGCCCAAATTTTATATTTGGGTACTTACTTTAACTATTTAAATTTATATTTTTATGAGAAAGTTTGCGCAAAAATATAAATTTTAAAAATTTTAATGATAACGTTCTTAAAAATATGTTATAATATTTTTTGTTCGTATAAAATTTCTATAAGATAGATTAAAAAAATAAAAAATCTATCCATAAATATTTATAAATGTTTATATTTTATCACGAAATTTACATAATGTTGTAGGATTGTGATCTAATGTATAAATAATATTATTAACAGTACTAAATTTATGCTTAAGTGTAGGAGGAGAATTGAAATGAAAAAAGGTATTGCTGCATCAAAAGGTTATGCAATAGGTAAAGTATTCATTCAAGAACATGAAGAGATAGTTATAACTGACGCAAAGGTTAGTGACATAGCTGCAGAAAAAGAAAAATTATCACTTGCTTTAGAAGCATCAAAAGAACAATTAACAGCAATTAAAGAAAAAACTTTAGCTGAAATTGGTGAGCATGAAGCTGCTGTTTTCGAAGCTCATTTAACTTTATTAGATGACCCAGAGTTTACAGGTCAAATGGAAATGACAGTTGAAAGTGAAAGCTTAAATGCTATGAAAGCTGTTCAAAATGTAACAGATACATTCGTTATGATATTTGAATCAATGGATGATGCATATATGAGAGAAAGAGCTGCTGACATAAAAGACGTTTCTAAAAGAATCATCTCTAACTTAGCAGGAAAAGGTGGAAGTGCATTTGCTATAACTGAAACAAATACAGTTGTTGTTGCTTATGACTTAACTCCATCAGATACAGCTCAATTAGATAGAAGTAAGGTTGTTGGTTTCTTAACTGATATCGGAGGTAGAACTTCTCACTCTGCTATTATGGCTAGAACATTAGAAATTCCAGCTGTTGTTGGTTTAGGAGATATAACTAAATCAGTTAAAAATGGTGACTCAATAATCGTTGATGGTATTGAAGGATTTGCAATAATTAATCCATCAGAAGAAGTTATTGCTGAATATCAAGCTAAGAAAGAAAAGTTTGCAGCAGAACAAGAAGAATTAAAGAAACTTATCGAAGTTAAAACTGTAACTAAATCAGGTAAGAGAGTTGAAGTTTGTGGTAACATCGGTAAGCCAGAAGATATAGATCAAGTTTTAGCTAACGGTGGAGATGGTGTAGGTTTATTCAGAACTGAATTCTTATACATGGATAGAGACCAAGCTCCAACTGAAGAAGAACAATTCACAGCTTACAAAACTGTTTTAGAAAAAGCTAACGGTAAGCAAGTTGTTATCAGAACATTAGATATCGGTGGAGATAAGGTATTACCTTACTTACCATTACCAGAAGAAATGAATCCATTCTTAGGATATAGAGCTATAAGATTATGCTTAGATAGAAAAGATATATTCAAGGTTCAAATCAGAGCTTTATTAAGAGCTTCTGTATACGGAAATCTATGCGTTATGTTCCCAATGATTTCTGGCTTAGAAGAATTCAAAGCTGCTAAAGAATTCGTTGAAGAATGCAGAGCTGAATTACATGCTGAAGGAGTTAAGACTTCAGAAACTACTCAATGGGGTATCATGGTTGAAATTCCAGCTGCAGCAGTTATGGCTGATGAATTAGCTAAGTATGTTGACTTCTTCTCAATTGGAACTAATGACTTAATCCAATACACATTAGCTGCTGACAGAATGAGCGAAAAAGTATCATACCTTTATAATCCAATGCACCCAGCTGTATTAAGATTAATAAAGATGACTATAGATGGAGCTCATAAACACGGTAAGTGGGTTGGAATGTGTGGAGAAATGGCAGGAGATGAAGCTGCTATCCCTACATTAGTTGAATACGGATTAGATGAGTTCTCAATGAGTGCTACATCAATCTTATCTGCTAAGAAGATAATATTAGAACAAGAATAATATGTAAAGAGAGAATCGCATTAGCGATTCTCTCTTTTTTGCATTAACATTAATTAACGTATATTTCCCAATAATTATATAATTTGTTATATTAATTAATAGTGATAAATTAATATCATATTTATAAAATATAGAGTTAAAAAGCGATATATTTTAATGTAGATGAAAGCAATGAGGTGATTATATGAAAAAATTAATAGAATTATTTATATCTATATTTAAGATTGGAGCTTTCACTTTTGGAGGTGGATATGCAATGATTCCATTAATTGAAGAAGAGATAGTTAATAATAAGAGATGGTTAAGTAAAGAGGAATTTGTTGATATTTTAATAGTTGCACAAAGTTTACCAGGAGCTTTAGCAGTAAATACATCTATATTTTTAGGATATAAAATAAGTGGAATACTAGGAGCACTAACTGCATTAATGGCAATTATATTACCCTCGTTTTTTATAATATTAATAATAGCTATATTTTTTATGCAGTTTAGAGATAACTATTATGTTAATGCAGCATTTAAAGGAATAACTGCAGCAGTTCCAATGCTTGTATTAGTAGGAGCAATTAGTTTATCAAAGGGCTTATCAAAAAATATTAGAACAATATTAACAATAACTATAGCTTTAATAGCTTTAATTTTTTTTAATATTCATCCAGTATTAGTAGTGGTGATATCAGGGATATATGGAGCTATGTTTTTAAGGGAAAAGGTGAGTTAATGGAACTATTAATTAGGTTATTTATAGCATTTTTAAAAATTGGAACTTTTAGTTTTGGTGGCGGGTATGCAATGTTACCATTCATACAAAAGGAAATAGTAGAAAGTAATACTTGGATATCAATGTCTGAATTTACAGATATAATAGGCATATCACAGATGACACCTGGACCAGTAGCTATAAATTCTGCAACATTTGTTGGATATAAGGTAGCTGGAATAGGAGGAAGTATACTATCTACTTTAGGGGTAATTACAACATCTTTTATATTAATAACAATAATAAATAAATTATTAAGTAAATTTAAAGACTTAAAAGTTGTTAAAGCAGCTTTATTAGGAATGAGACCTGTTCTTATTGCACTTATAATTTATGCATTTATAGATTTAGCAAAAGAATCATATGTAGATTTAAAAAGTATAATAATAACTTTGATAGTTGGGGTTATATTATTATCAAAAAAGGTTCACCCTATATTAGTAATAGTTATAGCAGCCATATTGGGACTAGTTTTTTATGTGTAAATCTTAAAAGCAATGTGGTTAGGCTATTTAAAGGAGGTTAAAAATGATTACTGTTATTAAAAATATAAATGTATATGCACCAGAAAAGTTAGGAAAAAAAGATATTGTTATTGTAAGTGATAAGATTGAAGGGATATATGATAATGTAAATATCCCTAATGATTTTATAGAGGTAAAAGTAATAGATGGGGAAGGTAAAATATTATTTCCAGGATTTTTAGATTGTCATGTTCATATAATTGGAGGAGGAGGAGAAGGTGGATTTAGAACTAGAACACCAGAAATATCAGTGATTTCATTAGTGGAAGCTGGCATTACTACAGTTGTAGGATGTATAGGAACTGATGGAGTATGTAGAAATATGAGGTCACTTATTGCAAAAGCAAATGGATTAGAAGAAGAGGGAATAACATCATATTGCTATACGGGCTCATATGAGATACCGGTAAAGACAATTACAGAAAGTATAAAAGGTGATTTTATGATGGTAGATAAGGTTATTGGTGTTGGAGAGATAGCATTATCAGATCATAGAAGTTCACAGGCATCATACCAAGAGTTTGTTAACACTGTAGCACAAGCTAGGGTAGGAGGATTATTGTCAGGAAAAGCTGGAATTGTTAATGTACATTTAGGAGATGGTGCTAGAAGGTTAGAATATTTATTTAAACTTATAGAAGAAACTGAAATTCCTCCAACACAGTTATTGCCTACACATATTAATAGGAGTGACAAATTATTTGAAGTTGGAATTGAATATGCTAAAAAAGGAGGATTTATAGATTTAACAACAAGTTCAGATCCTAAATTTTTAGAACCAGGAGAGTTAAGAGCTGGAGAAGGATTATCACTTTTATTAAGAAATGGTGTGGATATTGAACATATAACATTTTCATCTGATGGAAATGGAAGTATGCCTGTATTTGATAGTAATAGGAAACTAGTTGGACTTGGAATATGCTCTGTTAAAACTCTTTATAGAGAAGTGAAGGATAGTATACAAGAACATAATGTACCTATAGAAGATGCAATAAAAGTAATTACTTCAAATGTTGCAAAATTTCTTAAGTTACATAATAAGGGGAAAATAGAAGTAGGAAGAGATGCAGATTTTGTTATTGTAAATAAAGAGAGTTTAGATATCAATATGGTAATTGCTAAAGGGAAAATTGTTGTTGAGGATGGAAAGGCATCTATAAAACCAACATTTCAATAGAAATATGAATAAAAATTTAAGGGTTACCCCTTTTAGGTAGCCCTTAAATTTTTATTATAATGTAAAAAATAAATGTTGTCCTATAGAGACTATATTATGCTTTTCAACACCTTGCATCCAAGTACAAGTAGCTATATCTGGATTGTAGAAAAATACAGCATCTCCTGTAGGATCATTACCGCTTAATGCATCATATACAGCATCAAAGCATTCTTGAGTTGGTTGAACATCAATACTACCGTCAACTATACAAGAAAAAGCTTTTGGTTGAAATATAACACCTTGTATAGTATCAGGAAAACCGTTATTAAGAGCCCTATTTAATATAACTGATGCAACAGCAACTTTTCCTTCATAGGGCTCACCCTTACTTTCAGCATATACAACTTGAGACATTAAATAAATATCTGATTGTGTTAAATAAAGCATTTGATTGTTATCTTTAAAAACTTCAACATATTCTTCATCAGATAAATTTATATAGTTACTTCCATTATTTTCTAAATTTAATAAATTATTTTCTATTTTTGTACTTGCGCTTACCTTAGTAGTGGATAAATTTGATAAGCTTAAATCAAGTGCTGAAAGAGATAGGGTTAGAATAATACAAAATAAGAATTTTCCAAGTTTCATAAAAAAACCTCCTTTTGGAATAACCCAATCGAGATATATTTTACCCAGAAAATTTAAAATAATACAAAAGATTATCAGAAAGAGTTTAATAATGATTCAAAGGAAGTTTTTACATCATCATATTTAGAGTAGGCATTATCATAATTTTTGTTTATAGTTTCTTTATTTTCCTCATAACTAGGTGAAGATTTCTCATATATAACAGCAATTTTTAAAGAATTTAAGTATGTTGAATATAAAGTAAATGTATTATTTAAGCTATTATAATAAGACATACAACCTTCAGGTATTGAAGAGTAATTAAAATCCTTCTTTATAGTTTCCAGTGTGCTTTCTTTTTCTTTAATATCATTAAGAATTACATCTAAAGATCTATTTTCTTTTCTTATTAAATTTATAGCTGGTTCTAAATCATCTAATATTTCAGAAAATTCATTGCTACATTTAGTTAACTTTTCAATATATGCATTGTATTGAGTTGTTTTAATTGATTCTTCTTTATTTAATTTTTCTAATGTATTTAAGTATCCAATTAAATTGTCTAAAAAAGCTTCACTTTCTTCTGGGAAGCTTAAATAAAAGCCATAAGGAGATAAATCTTCATAACTTTTTTCACAGCTTTCTTTTAAAATTAGTATTTCAGAAGTAATTTCAGATATAGATAAATTGCTAGTATAAGATAGAACATCGACACAGTAGCTGTATAAGCTCTCTGTATTTTCAATACATGAAATTAGTTTTGGAATTATGTTAGGGGTATTGTTATTTGCTATTACCACAGCAGATACCTTTTCTTTTAATTCCTTTAATTGTTTTAAATTATCATTTAATATGTTGGATGTTGATTTACTATTTATCGTTACACCGTTAATACATTCTTTTAATGATAAATTTATTTTTGATAATTCAGAAATATAAGGTTCAAAATCTTTTAAAGCAGTATCTTCAATAACAATATAATTATTATCACTAGTATAAGAAATAGAATTAGTACGTTTATGTAATAATAACATCATAGATGAAGTTAATATTACACAAATTAATAGTGTTATAACAAAGGTTTTATTTTCAGAAAATGATTTTTTTATGTTTTCCATATATATCACATCCTTTAAATTAACTTACAATATTAAATATTATGAAAAAAACTTTTTCTATAATTTATATTATTATGAAAAATAAAATATACTTAAATAAAGTTAATTTTATTGTTGAAAATAAAAAAGTATAAAAATTTAAAGTTAAGAAATATAAGGGAATTTAAAGAATAAAAATAGAGTTATAATATTTTAACAATCATTAGAATGGTGTATAATTTAATTAGAAAATGTATGGTGGTGGATTAAATGCAAAATTTTATTTCAATGATAATGAATTCACTAAAGAGCATGTCACTTATTGCTATTATTGATATTTTAGTAGTAGCATTTATATTTTATAAAGGGTATATGCTTATTAAAGAAACAAGAGCAGAACAGCTATTAAAAGGAATAGCATTTATAATAATATTAATTCCAATTAGTTCTATATTAAATTTAAGTATGCTATATTTTATATTAAGCAAAACTTTAACTATTGGAATAATATCTGTTGTTATAATATTTCAACCAGAGATAAGAAGAGCGTTAGAGCATTTAGGGAGAAGTGCTTTTGAAGATAAACATGGCTTTGAAGATAGAGAACAGAGGAATATTTATGTTAGTGAGATTGTAAATGCAGTAGCTAATTTAGCAGAAACAAAGACTGGTGCATTAATTGCAATTGAACAGGGAACAGGGCTTGGAGAAATAATATCTTCAGGAACTATAATAGAAGCAAAAATAACTTCAAATTTATTAGAAAATATATTTGTTGTAAATACACCACTTCATGATGGAGCAACAATAATAGGAAGAGATAAGATATTAGCAGCAGGATGTGTTTTACCTTTAACTAATAATAAGGAAATTAATAAGAAATTAGGAACTAGACATAGAGCAGCAATAGGATTATCTGAAATATCTGATGCACTTGTTATTATAGTATCTGAAGAAACAGGAATTATTTCTTTAGCTATAAATGGACGTTTAACTAGAAATTATGATAAAGACAGATTAAGAACAATTTTACTTAAGATAATGGAGCATAGAGAAGAAAAGAATGTTAAAACTGCTGGCAAGAAGGTGAAAACATGGATAACTGGAAAAATAAACAGAAAATAATTGTTCAACTAGTGTGTCTTTTGCTATCTATAGGATTGTGGATTTATGTAACTAATATAGAGAATCCTATAAAATCTTATGATTTGAGTAGAGTGCCAGTAGAAATTAAAAATGCTGATAGCTTAAAAGATGCAGGTTTGGCATTAACCCCAAATCAAGAATTTTATGTAAGTTTAAAAATAGAAGGTAGTAGTCAGGATTTATTTAGCATAGATAAGAGTGATTTTACTATAAGTGTAGATTTAAGCGAATTTGTACTTAAAAATGGAGAGAATAAAATTGCAGTAAATATAGAAAGTGCTCCAAGTACAGTTAAAATAAAAAATAGCAATGGTCTGACCATAACAATAAATACTGAGGCATATTCTACAAATGAGGTTGCGGTAAAATCTAAAATTAATGTTATTTCCAAATCAAGTTATTATGTAGCAACTCCTGTATTTAGTCCGGAAACTATAGTAGTATCTGGACCAGAATCTTTAGTAAATAAGGTAACAAAAGTTGTTGCAGAAGGTGAAGAAGGTAATGCAGTAAAGACCATTGTTAAAGATTATATACTTAAACCTGTAGATGAAGATGATAATGAAGTAACAGGTGTTGAGCTATCTCAAAAATGGGCAGAGGCAACTATTGAGATAAATCAAGGTAAGACAGTTCCAATTAAGGTAAATACTACAGGAACATTAGCAAGTGGTCTAAGATTAAAGTCAATAAGTTCAACTATAACAGAGATAGGAATAACAGGGCCTGAATCTACATTAAGTTCAATTAGTGAAATTGGAACAGAAACTATAAATCTTTCGGAAATAACAGATAGCACTAATATTGATGTTGCATTAGGAATACCAGATGGAATATTAATTCATAATGGTGAAAATTCTATATCAGTAAGTATAGTTGTAGAGAAAGTACAGACGAAAGAATTTACTATTGATTATTCAATGAAAGGAAAGCAAGAAGGCGTAACTATTGTTCCTGAGAATAATAAAGTTACTATAACAGTTTCTGGTTTCGAGGATGTTTTAAATAGTCTTACGGAGGCAAACTTTACTGCAGAATTAGATTTATCTGAGTATACTGAAGAGGGTGAATTTTCTAAAGCACCAACTGTGAGTTTAGTTGGAGTAGATAATGTTAATATAGATAGTGTAAGTGAAATAAAACTGAAAGTAACAAAAGATGTACCTACAAGTGGGGAAGAAGTACAAGAAGAAGTACCACAAGAATAGCTTAAAAAATAAAGTTGGCTCATGCTAACTTTATTTTTTTATATTCTTGTTAAAACATTAAGAGCCTTAACTATTAACTATGTTAATCTTGTGATACAATATTAAAAACTAGAAATAATATTATTAAGGGTGATTATATGACTATAAGAATTAACAACCTAAGTCTTGGGTTAGATGATGATATAAAATTATTAAAAAAGAAAGCAAGTAAGAAGCTTAGAATTTCTGCAGATGAAATTAAAAGTTTTAAAATAGTTAGAGAGAGTATAGATGCGAGAAATAAAGATAATATTAAACTTACATATGCAATTGAAATTGAACATAAAGATGAAGAAAAGTTAGTAAATAGAGTTCATGATAATGATGTTAGAATAGATAATTCAAAATATGAGCCAGATGTTGAACCAGGTAATGAGGTATTAAATCATAGACCAGTAGTGGTAGGTTTAGGACCAGCAGGATTATTTTCTGCGCTAATGTTAGCACAAAAAGGTTATAAACCATTAATTATAGAGCGTGGAGAAGATGTTGATAAAAGAACGGAGACTGTGGATAAGTTTTGGAAAACAGGAGAATTAAATTTAGAGTCTAATGTTCAATTTGGAGAAGGAGGAGCGGGATCATTTTCAGATGGTAAGCTAACTACTAGAATTAAGGATAAAAAGTGTGATTATGTTTTAGCTGAACTAGTTAAAGCAGGAGCTCCAAAAGAGATTAGATATGAAGCAAAACCGCATGTAGGAACTGATATATTAAAAGATGTAGTTAAAAATATAAGAAAGCAAATTATTGCTTTAGGAGGAGAGGTTCGTTTTTCTTCTAAGCTTGAATACATAAAGAGTAGTGATGGAAAAGTAAAGAGTATAATAGTAAATGGTGATGAAATACCATGTGAAGCACTTGTTTTAGCTTTAGGACATAGTTCAAGGGATACATATGAAATGCTAAATAGTATTGGAATATTCATGGAGCCAAAAGCTTTTGCTGTTGGAGTTAGAGTTGAACATCCACAAGAAATGATAAATGTAGGTCAATATGGTAAAATGGCTAGTCATCCAAGATTACAAGCAGCTAGCTATAACTTAACATATCAAAGTAGGACTTTAGGAAGAGGTGTATATTCTTTCTGTATGTGTCCAGGTGGAGTTGTTGTTGCTGCAGCATCTGAAGATAAAAGGTTAGTTTCTAATGGAATGAGTTATCATGCAAGAAATGAAGAAAACTCTAATTCAGCTTTAGTTGTAACTGTTGGGCCAGAAGATTTTGAAGGAACTTCAGTTTTAAGGGGAATGGAGTTTCAAAGACACTATGAATCTTTAGCATATAAAGTTGGTGGAGGAAACTATAAAGCTCCAGTTCAGTTATTAGGTGATTTTGTTAATGATAGAAAATCAACTAAACTAGGGGCAGTAACGCCAAGCTATAAGCCTGGATTTGAATTTGCTGATATGAGGGAATGTTTACCTTCATATGTAGTAGAAGGAATAAAAGATGGAGTTAATAATTTTGATAGAAAAATTAAAGGTTATGGAAGGGAAGATGCTGTTTTAACAGGAATAGAAACAAGAACTTCAGCTCCAGTTAAAATAACGAGAAATGAGAGATTAGAAAGTATATCATTAAGTGGCTTATATCCATGTGGAGAAGGTGCCGGTTTTGCTGGTGGAATTGTATCAGCTGCAGTTGATGGAATTAAAGTTGCAGAAAGAATTATAGAAAAATACAAACAAATATAATAAATATTATTTAAAGAAAATCAGTAGTTATAAAAATTATTTGATTTTCTTTATTTTTTTCTAAAAATAGTTAAAAAATTAACGTGAATTTTCTGAAAATTTAGGTTTTTATTAAAAACTTTGATAAAATAGATTATAGGTAAATATTTCATTATATAAAAATATATTGTAATATTTAATTAATATGGTTATTAAAAGGGTTATAATAGGAGAGGTGTATTATGAGTAAAAGTTTTGATGATTTACTTTCAAAGTTAAAAGTAGCAGAAAAAAAGAAGTTGGCTGTAGCAGTAGCACAAGATGAGCCAGTTTTAGAGGCTGTTAAAGCAGCAAAAGATAGAGGTATAGCAGATGCTATTTTAGTTGGAGATAAAGCAAAAATTGAAGAAGTAGCAATAAAAATTGATATGGATTTAACAGGTTTTGAAATAATTCATGAAGAAGATGTTAAAAAAGCAGCACTAAAAGCAGTACAATTAGTTTCTAGTGGTGAAGCAGATATGGTTATGAAAGGTTTAGTAGATACAGCTACATTTTTAAGAAGTGTATTAAATAAAGAAGTTGGACTTAGAACAGGAAAATTAATGTCCCATGTATCTGTATTCGAAATTGAAGGAATAGATAGATTAATATTATTAACAGATGCAGCTTTTAATACTTATCCAGATTTAAAGGAAAAAGTTCAAATAATAAATAACTCTGTAATGGTTGCAAAAGCTTGTGGAATACAAAATCCAAAAGTTGCACCAGTTTGTGCTGTTGAGGTAGTAAATCCAGATATGCCTGCGACAGTAGATGCAGCATTATTATCTAAGATGAGTGATAGAGGTCAAATTAAAGGCTGTATAGTTGATGGACCTTTAGCGTTAGATAATGCATTATCAGAAGAAGCAGCACATCATAAGGGAGTTACTGGTTCAGTGGCAGGTAAGGCAGATATATTATTACTTCCTAATATAGATGTTGCAAATGTTATGTATAAATCATTAACTTATACAGCACCAACAAAGAATGGTGGTATATTAGTTGGAACATCAGCTCCAGTTATCTTAACATCAAGAGCAGATAGTTTTGAGACTAAAGTAAATTCTATTGCATTAGCAGCATTAGTTTCAGAAGGTAGAAAGTAATATTAGGGGGTATTGAGAGATATGGCATATAAATTATTAATAATTAATCCAGGATCAACATCTACTAAAATAGGTGTTTATGAGAATGAAAAAGAGGTTTTTGTTGAAACTTTAAGACATTCATCTGATGAAATAGCAAAATACGATAGTATTTTTGAACAAAAGGAATTTAGAAAAAGTGTAATTATGAATGTATTAAAGGAAAATAATTTTGATGTTAATACATTAGATGCAGTTGTTGGTAGAGGAGGAATGCTTAAGCCAATACCTGGAGGAACTTATGAGGTAAATGAAGCATTACTTAATGATTTAAAAGTTGGAGTTCAAGGTGAACATGCTTCTAACTTGGGAGGAGTTTTGGCAAATGAGATTGCAAAAGAAGTTGGGGGAAGAGCTTTTATAGTTGATCCAGTTGTTGTTGATGAATTAGAACCTGTAGCTAGAATATCTGGAGTTCCTGAGCTACCAAGAAAGAGTAAATTCCATGCACTAAATCAAAAAGCTGTTGCTAAGAGATTTGGAAAAGAAAGCAAGAGAGGATATGAAAATTTAAATCTTATAGTAGTCCATATGGGTGGAGGAGTTTCTGTTGGAGCTCATAAAAATGGTAAAGTTATTGATGTTAATAATGCATTAGATGGTGATGGTCCATTTTCACCAGAAAGATCTGGGGCAGTTCCAGTTGGAGATTTAATTAAAATGTGCTTTAGTGGAGAGTATACTCAGGAAGAGGTATATAAAAAGATTGTTGGTAAGGGTGGATATGTTGCATATCTTAATACTAATGATGCAAGAGATGTATTAAGAGAAAAAGAAGAAGGAAATAAATTCGCTGAGTTAATTTACAATGCATTTATATATCAAGTATCTAAAGCTATAGGAGAGATGGCGACTGTATTAAAGGGAAAAGTTGACTCTATTATTTTAACAGGTGGAATAGCATATTCACCTATAGTTGTTAGTGATATTAAGGGAAGAGTAGAATGGATTAGTAATGTGGCTGTATATCCAGGAGAAGATGAATTGCTAGCATTAGCTCAAGGTGCTATTAGTGTACTTGATGGAGAAGAAGAAGCAAAAGAATATTAATATACAAAAAATGTAATCGCCTCTGAGGTCATTCCAAATATTGGATATTTTTAGAGGGGATTACATTTTTAGGTTTTAAATTTTTATTAATGTCTATTAACTTTTATAAATATTATCCGTATAATTAAAGTACTAACGTTTTGAGGTGATTAAATGTCAGGTAGCATACAAGGAATAAATAATATAAATACTATTTTACAACTTAATAATCTTAGCAAAACAAAAATAGGTAGTACAAATACATCAGAAATAAATGATTTAAATAGTCTTTCAGGATGTTCATGTAGTTCAGGATTAGAATCAATTTTAGGGTTAAGTTCAAGCACAGGATTAGGTTCAACATCAGACTCAAGTTCAAGCGCATTTAATATAATGCTTACTAGTTTACTTAATGCTATAAGTCAAAAAAATAAAATAGCCAAAACTGAAGCAGAAAAAGTTTCATTAGAAGATATATTTAGTACATATAATAATTCGATATTAAATAATGGAAATATAAATACTAATAATTACATAGCAACAGATGTATCAAATCTAACTGTAGATGAAAGAATAGAAAATGCAGTACAATTATATTCTAATAAGTATGGAGTTGATCCTAATTTAATAAAAGCAATAATAAAAACAGAATCAAATTTTGATCCTAATGTTGTATCGTCTGCGGGTGCAAAGGGGCTTATGCAATTAATGCCTGAGAATTGCGAAGCTTTAGGTGTACAAGATCCTTTCAATATAGAACAAAATATTGAAGGTGGAGTAAAGCATATAAAAGAATATATAGATAGATATAATGGTGATGTTGAAATGGCATTAATGGCTTATAATGGTGGACCTACTAGAATGATGAATAGAGGGGTTAAATCAATAGCTGATATTTACAAAATGCCAAAAGAAACACAAAACTATGTTCCAAAAGTAATGAGCTATTATAGAGGTTTTGCAAATGGAAATTAGGGGTATACAAACAAGTAGAACTATGGGAGTGAAAGAAAAAATAATTTCTAACAGAAGTGATTTTTCAGAAAGCTTTATGAGATCCTATAAATCTGCAACTAAAGAAGAACTTGAAAATTACATAAAAGATATTAAGAAAAAAGGAAATAAGCTAATTTTAACAAAAAGTTATATTGATGTGAAAAATTATAAAGCAACTATAAAAAATTATTTAAAGGCAGTAGTTGATTATACATATACTTTAAATAAAAATATAGGTTTTTGGGAAAATCAATACTATTCTACAGTTGAAACTATTAATGAAAAATTAGAAAGTTTGACTAATGAATTATTAAGCGAAGAAAAAGAAAATTTAGATATATCTTCAACAATTGATACAATACAAGGTTTACTAATAGATATTTATAAATAAAAGTAGATACTTACTAGATATAAAATATCAAAAACTTGATTTAGATAATTTATAAAAGGAAAAAGTGATGATAAATGGATAAGATTGAAAAAGAAAATTTATACGAAGTAGAATTTGAAGCTCTAAATAAAAAAGAAGTAGAGCCTTTTGAGAATAAAAATTATATATTATCAGCAAAAGTTGATGTTAGTGTTACATTAGGTAAATGTAAGAAAAATATTAAAGATATTTTATCATTAAAAGAAGGTAATGTTATTTGCCTTGATAAAACTATAGATGAAGATTTAGATATATATGTTAATGATAAATATGTTGCTAATGGAGAAAGTATAAAAATTGAAGATAAAATATCAGTAAGAATAACAGAGTTTAATTCTGATGAAGAATAGGAATCCTAACAAGGATTCCTTTTATTATTCACAAAATTGTTTATTATTTTTATAAATTTTGTGAAAAGACTAAATTAAATTGTGGATAAACCGATAATTATATTTATGGATATGATTAAAAGCTAGATGGAGGTAATTATGAAAGTAAGCTCTATAATGGCAAACAACATGATAAATGCATACAGTAAACAAAGACAATATGTAAAATCAGATACGGCCAATAAATCTATAAAGGATACAGTACAAATATCAAAAAGCGCTAAATACTTAAATGAGATAAATAATAATGAAGGTATAGATTTAGATAAAATTAATGAAATAAAACAAAGAATAAAAAATGGAACATATAAAATTGATTCAAGAAGTATTGCTAAGAGTATTTTGAATAATAATAGAGGAGATTAAAAATGAATTCGGAATTAAAGCTAGTTATCTTTGAAGAAAAAAAGATATTACAGTGTTTATTAGAATTATTAGATGAACAGTATAATTTAATTTTAAGCAAAGATACTATTGCCCTAGGTAGTATAGCAAACAAAATAGAAGAAGAAGGCAAGAATTTAGCTAATATTGAAATAAAAAGAAGAAATATCGCTACTGAAGAAGAATTTAATAATTTTATTAAGAATACGGATGATGAACATATTATAAAAGTTTATGAAGAAATAAAAAAAATTATTATTAATTTACAAAATCAAAAAGATATTAACAGTATTTTAATAAAGCAAAGATTATTCTTTACAAATAAAATGATTAATGCTATAAAGCCATCAAAAGGAGTTAGCACATATAATGCTTATGGAAAAATAGGAAGATAGCAGGAGGAAAAATTATGGCAGGGTTATTAGGAACTCTTAATACAGCAAAGTCAGGAATGAATGTAAGCCAAGTTGCAATACAGACAACTTCGCATAATATAAGTAATATTAATACACCGGGGTATTCAAGACAACAAGTAAAACAAACAGCAAGTAGTGCGTATAGTACACCAGGTTCAAATATGAGTTTTTCCGCAGGACAAATAGGTACAGGAGCACAAATTAATGATGTTACAAGAGTAAGAAATACTTTTTATGATTATCAGTTTAGAAGTGAAAGCCATAACTATGGTGCTACTAGTGTTAAATATAATTATTATCAAAATATTGAGAGTATTTTTAATGAACCAAGTGATACAGCTATTTCATCTACATTAAATGATTTCTTTAATTCATGGAATGAGTTAGCTAAAGACCCTAATAGTAGCGGAGTTAAAAATGTTGTTTTAGAAAGTGCTAATAATTTAGCTATTAGTATTAGTAATGCTTATGATAAATTAGATAGTTTAGGAAATAGTTTAAATGATCAACAGGATGCTATATTAAAAGATATTAACTCTAAGATTTCAGAACTAAAAGAGCTTGATAAAAATATTAAGGTTATACAGGGTTCAGGAAAAAGTCCTAATGATTTATTAGACCAAAGAGATAGTATTTTAGATGAGTTAAGTTATAAAATTGATATTACTAATAGCGATGTAAAGAAGCTTTTAGAAACAGCAAATGCTGATGGTAGAGAACTTACATTAGATGACTTTAAAAAGTTAGGTGCTGACAAGGTTTCAGGAGAGCTACAGGGAACTATTTCTATGCAAGAAGATATACAAAAATATAAAGATAGTCTTACTACATTAGCAGATACTGTTATAAAAACAGTAAATGATAAGTTGACAGGAGATAATCTGTTTACTAATCAGTCAGGAAAAATTATATCTGTGAGTCAAACTATAAAGGATAATCCTGATAGTATAACTGTAACTGCTGACGAAGCATTAAAATTATATAATACAAAAAACGAAAAGCTAACTATTGGTGGAAAAGATTTAACTATAAATAATTTTTATAATAGTATTATTCAAGAAGTTGGGCAACAGTCTGCAGCTGTAATAAGAGATGAAAGTAATCAAAGTAAACTTTTATCAAATATTGATTCTTCAAGAGCTAGTGTTTCTGGAGTATCTTTGGATGAAGAAATGATAAATCTTATACAATTTCAACATGCTTATAGTGCAAGTGCAAAAGTATTATCAACTATAGATTCTCTATTAGATGTTGTTGTAAATGGAATAGTTAAATAGGAGGTATTAATATGAGAGTAACAAATGGAAATATGATGAGTAGCTATTTAAAGGATATTCAAAGTAATCTTCAAAGTATGAATAAATTAAACAACCAGTTAAATACTGGAAAACAGGTTAATAAAATTTCAGATGATCCTTTAAAAGCTGTAAAGATAATGAATTTAAATAATGAAATAGATGATATTCAAAAATATAATGGTACTTGTGATGAAGTTACAGGTTGGCTTGATGTTACAGATAGTGCATTAGATTCAGTTGGAAGTTTAACTAGTGAAATAAAAACTCTTTTAAAATCTATAAGTGGAGCTGTTGGAGAAGATGAAATAAAGTCTATTGCAACAGATGTTAATGGAAAGATTCAACAAATGGGAGAAGCTTTTAATACTACTTATGCTGGAAAGTATATATTTGGTGGGACAGCAACTGATACTGCACCTGTTAAGTTTACAACTAATGCAACTGGAAATGTATCTCTTAGTTTTAATACTAATGATGGAAAAGTAAGTAATGAAATGAAAGAAAGTTTAAATGCTTCATTATCTAGTGGTATAAACATGGAATATAGTTTAAATATTAATAAGGTTAGTAATGATGGTGAGCTTTTCACTGTATTTAATGATGTTTCAGCTGCTTTAAATAAAAACCCTATTGATAATGAGGAGATCAGTAAATTATCTGAAAAACTTGATTCTTCATTAACTGATATATTAAATAATAGATCTGTAGTAGGATCAAGAAGCAATACTGTTAGTTCAGTTAAGGAAGCTAATGATGATAATGCAGTACAAATGGAAGGTGTTTTATCTAATATACAAGATGTAGACGTTACTGAAAAGTATATACAGTATAGTCAAGCACAAATGGTATATACAGCTAGTCTTCAAGTTAGTTCTAAGTTATTCCAAACAACAATATTAGATTACATAAGGTAGGAGATAATAATTATGGATATAATATTTAAGAAAGGTATACCAGGTTTCGATTCTCTTAGAGAATTTATTATTACAGATTTAGAAGATAATAAAAAGTTTAAAGTATTACAATCAAAAGAAAGTGAAATTAGTTTTGTAATGACAGATCCATTTGAAATTTATGATAATTATGAAATTAATTTAAATGATGAAATAATAAAAGAATTAGAAATTAAAAATCCAGAAGATGTTCTTATATTAAGTATAATAACTCTTGGTAAAACTTTAGAAACTAGTACTATGAATTTAAAAGCTCCTTTAGTTATTAATATAAAAAATAATTTAGGGAAACAATATATTATGCAAAACAGTAAATATGAAACAAAACATCCTTTAATAAGGAGAGATTAATATGTTAGTTATCACTAGAAAAAAAGATGAATCATTACTAATTGGTGATGATATAGAAATTAAGATAGTTAAAGTCGAAGATGGTAGCGTAAAATTAGCAATTTCAGCACCAAAAGATGTTACTATTCTTAGAAAAGAAGTTTTTGAAAGAGTAAAAGAAGAAAATAAAGAAGCGGTAAGTGGAAATATAGATATTTTAAAACAATTTAAATAGGAGGAAACAAATTATGAATTCAAATTCATATAATGCATATAAACAAAACACAGTAAAAATGGCATCAAAAGAACAATTACTTTTGATGCTTGTTGATGGAGCGGTTAAATATACTAAAATTGCAAAGATGTCAATTGAAAATAGAGATATGGCAAGAGCACATAGAGAGTTTATAAGAGTTCAAGATATTTTTACCGAACTTATGGTAACTTTAGATAGAAGTGGTGGAAAAGTATACGAAGATTTATATAAAGTATACGAGTTTATTAAGTCAAGATTAGTTCAAGCAAATATAAGAAAAGATGTAAAAATAATTGATGAAGTGTTACCTTTAATAGAAGAAGTAAGAGATACTTGGCATGAAGTAAGTATAAAAAGTAAAAAAATTAAGATATAAAAAATAGATAAGGGGGATTTATATGACAAGTGTTAGTTCAAGCACAAGTGCAAGTAGCTCTAATAGAATAACAGGATTAGCTACTGGTATTGACATAGATGAAATGGTAAAAGGTATGCTTACTACCGATCAAAGTAAAATTGATAAAGCAGAGCAAAAGAAACAAACTGAAGTTTGGCAACAAGATACATATAGAGGGGTTATTACTGATGTTAAAGGTCTTTATGATAAATATTTTACTGCCACTTCAGATGACTATATACTAGGAAGTAAAACATTTAGTGTTATTAATGTTAAGAGTTCAAATAGTAATGTAATAACGGCTACTGCAGGGGCTGGAGCAGATAATATTAATTATAAATTTAAGGTGAATAAACTAGCAGAGCCTGCAAAATTACAAGGTACAGTAGCAAGAAGTCAAGTTATTTCTACTCAAGAAGAAAAGATAAATATAAATGGGAAAGAAATAACTATTGCTGCAAATTCAACTGTTGATGATGTGATAAAGAATATAAATAACACTTTTAGTGATGATTCAGTAAAGGCAAGCTATAGTGAAATGACAGGAAAAGTTACTATTGAAACTAAAGAAACAGGTGAAGATAGTAAGTTAGAATTTAGTGGAGCTTTATTTGACAAAATGGGTATACCTACAAAGGATAATTTGGGTCAACCTATAACTGAAGTTAAAGGAAGTAATAGTAATATAGAAGTATATGATGCTGATGGTACAACGTTATTAAGAAAAGTAGAAGAGAAAAAAAATAGTTTTACTATAGATAGTATTACATACAATGTTAATGATATAAGTACAGAGTTAGTTTCAATGAAGTCAACTAAAGATACACAAAATACAGTTGATAAAATAAAAGAGTTTATTACTGATTATAATAAAATGACTGAGAAAATTTATGGGTTAGTTACTGAAAAGAAAGATTATAATTATCAACCATTAACAGATGATCAAAAAGATGAAATGTCTGACAAAGAAATTGAAGATTGGGAAAAAAAAGCTAAGGCCGGTATATTAAGAAATGATAATGATTTAAGAAGATTCCTAGATAATATGAGAAATGCAATACTTGGACAGGCTGGCCTAAGTGATATAGGAATAACAGGTGTAGATGGATATAGTAAACCAGGACAACTTGCTTTAGATGAAGAGAAATTAAAAAGTGTATTAGAAGAGGATAATTATTCAGTTTATAAAACTGTAACTGATGCTCTTGATAAAATGAGAGATGTAACTTACTCATATGCAGGAAGCTCGTCGAGTGTTTTTGCTAAAAAGGCTGGTATTGCTAATACTGCTAGTGAAACAAACAATTTATTTACTGAACAAATAAAAAAACAAGAAGAGTATATTAAAGACTTAAAGAATAAAATGCAAGAAAAGCAAGAAAAATTGTATCAAAAATTTGCTGATTTAGAATCTAGTATGAACACTTTAAATTCACAAATGAGTTATTTAATTAGTAGTTTAAGTTAATATAGAATGGGTAATATTATATGATAAATTTATATAAAGATATATCAGAAGAAATATTAAAATTATTAGAAGATAGTGATGTAAATACAACTGAACTTATCAATAAATTAGAAAAAAGACAAGATTTAATTGATAGTTTAAATGAAGATAAATTAGAAAAATTAAAAAAAGATTATAATGAAAATGAAATTTATAATATAGATAAAGCTATAAAAGCGAAACTTTCAATGGAAATTATAGCTACAAAAAAAGAAATTAATAGTTTTAAAGTAAATAAAACTGCAAATTCAGCTTATGCAAATATGAATAAAAATAATTTAAATATTTTTTATAAAAAAGTATAAAGTATTAAAAAAACTAACCGATATATATATACATATAAGGCAATTAATCCTAAAAATTAGACAAGGATGTCGTATCATAAAAACTAAGGAGAGTAAAAACTATGAGAATTAATACTAACATGAATGCTATCACAGCATTAAATCAATCAACTAAAAATACAGCTTTAGCTGGAACATCAATGAACAAATTATCTTCAGGATTAAGAATTAACAAAGCTGGAGATGACGCTGCAGGATTAGCAGTTTCTGAAAAGATGAGAGCTCAAATCAGAGGAATGGAACAAGCAGAAAGAAACGTACAAGATGGTATATCTTTAGTTCAAACTGCAGAAGGTGCATTAGGAGAAGCTGGAAATATAGCTCAAAGAATGAGAGAATTAGCAGTTCAAGGAGCTAATGATACTCTAGATTCAGGAGACAGAACTAAGATATCAAACGAATTAAAATCTCTAGGGGAAGAAATGGCTAAAATAGCTGGAGAGACTAAATTCAATGGAACATCATTATTAAATGGAGCTACAACATTAAATATTCAAGCTGGTGCTAATTCAGAAACTAGAAAAATAGAAACTACAAATTTATCTTCAATAGCAAGTAATATAGCTTCATTGGATATTTCAAGTACTACATCTGCACAAAAAGCTATTGCTTCAATAGATGCAGCATTAAATAGTATTAATATTGGAAGATCTCAAATGGGAGTAATGCAAAATAGATTAGAAGTAACTTCTTCTACATTAACAACTTCTACAGAAAACTTAACAGCAGCAGAATCAAGAATTAGAGATGTTGATGTTGCTTCAGAAATGATGAATTTATCTAAATTAAACTTATTAAATCAAGCTGCACAAGCTATGATGTCACAAGCAAAATCACAACCAGAAGGTGTAATGCAATTATTAAGATAGTATTCAGTATAAAATTAATGGGTAAAGCTTTAAGCTTTGCCCTTTAATTTTATATTATAGATGTTAGTTATATAAGGGAATAATATAGAAAGTAATATAAATTTAAAATTAATTTAAATGAAAGGAGATATAATATGCTATTAAGTATTGTAATGATGATAAAAAATGAAGAGAAGAATTTAGATAGAACTTTATCTGCATTAAATCCTTTAATTACTGCAGTAAATAGTGAAATCATTATATTAGATACAGGATCTACTGATAATAGTATAAATATAGCTAAGAAATATACAGATAAAGTATATTTTGAAGAATGGAATAATGACTTTGCAGAAATGAGAAATAAATCTATAGGATATGCAAATGGGGATTGGATATTAATATTAGATGCTGATGAGGAATTAATAGAGTGTGGAAAATTAATAAAATTTTTCACTACAGATTTATGTGAAAAATATAATACAGCAACAATTGATCTAAAAAGTATATTTTCAGAGGATAAAAAGGCTTTCAATATTACCTCTATTCCAAGACTATTTAAAAAATATGAAGAATTTAAATATGTAGGTTCAATACATGAACAACCTTTATGGAAGGAGCCAATTTACAATGGAATAGCATTTTTTGATCATTATGGATATTTATTTGTTGATGAAGAATTAAGACAAAAAAAAAGTAAAAGAAATAAAGAGATTTTATTAAAAGAAATAAAGAAGAATAAAAATGATCCATATTTAAATTATCAATTAGGGAAAGAATATATAATAAGTAAAAATTATGAAGAAGCTCTTTTGTTCCTTGAAAAAAGTAATGATATTTATAAGAAAAAAAATATGGAGGTAATATATGTTATAAATGATTTAGCAGATTTGTATTTAAATTTAAATAAATTATCTAAATGTAAAAAATTGTGTTTAGAATATATAAAAAAAGATAAAAATAATATAGATATATATTATTATTTGGCAACAGTACAAAGAAGATTATATAAATATGATGAAAGTAATAGATATTATGAAAGATATAGATATCTTTTTAAAAATTATGATATTTCTACACAAGCTAATGATATTAGATGTACATATAATACAGCCTCAAATATAGTAGAAAGTGAAATTAATATTATAAATAATTATTATGATTTAGAAGACTATAGTAAAGTTATAAGTGAAATAAATAAAATATCAGAAGAAGCTATAAATCAATTATATTTTGTAATAATTATGAGTTTTAAAAAGTTAAATAAATATCAAGAAATATTAAATCTTTATGATAAATACTGTTTAACACAAGTTGAAAAAAATAAATTTTATAATATTTCAGAAGCTGTTATAGCAAATTCAAATGAAAATGAGAAAAAAATACTTTATAAAACCTTATCAAATATAAATTCAAATTATGGAATTTTAAATAAAGTTAGATTAGGTTTAGTATTAGATTTTAATGAAACTATAAAAGTTTTAAATGAAGAAAATCAGTGGTTTTATAGTGATATAATTTTAAATTATATAAAAGAAGATAATAATATTTATGAATTATTAAGTAATTTAGATAGAGTAAAATTAGAAGGATATATAAATAATTTAATTAATAATAGAAAAGAAGTAATATTTGATTTATATAATTTATTAATAAACAATCCGATAATATTAGAATTTAATTCATTAAAAGTTAATAGTTGTTTAGCTAAAGGTTTATTGATATATGGAAATTTAATTGGAGATAAGTATGAAAAATTATTTAATATATATATAACATGTCATTTTGAATATTTAAGAATGTTATATAACTCTTCAGTAAAAGATGAAGATTTAATTAATTTAGTAGATACAATAGAAAATAAATTTATTATAGAAGTTATAGTTAATGAAAAAATAAAAGAAACGCGACCATTAGAATATATAAAAAAATTAAAGAAATTAATAATAGAAAATCCTAATTATAAAAAAGCATTAGAAAATTTAGTTAATAAGTTTAAAAAAGAATTTAATGAAAATGACGAAGTAAAGAAATTAAAAAAACAATTTAAAAATTTAATTGAAGAAAATATTAATAAAGGTATGTATGATGTTTGTTATGAACTTATAAAACAATATGAAGAACTTTATTGTGAAAGTGATTTGTATAATATAAAAGGTATTTTAAGTATTTATACAGATGAATTAGAAGAAGCTCAAAAATGGTTTAAGCTAGCATATTGCTTAGATAGAAATAATGAAGATACATTATTTAATATTGCTTATTTAAATGAAATAACAAATAATTTTGTTGAAGCAATTTCATTTTATGAAAAATTACTAAATTTGAATAATTCAGATGATATATCAGAGAAAGTAAGTTTACTTAAAGAAATAATATCTAAAGATAAAAAAGAAGTATCAGATAAAGTTGATATAGATTACTCAACTGTTAAAAGTAATATAGAAGAATTAATTAATGAAAATAGATTAGAAGAAGCTCAAGAGTTATTAGATAATTATAAAGTTATATATGCAGATGACATAAGTATATACTCTATGCAAGGAATTATATTGTTAAATAACAATGAAATAAATTTAGCTTGTGATAGTTTTCTTAAGGGATTAGAGCTAGATTCTAAAAATGTTGATTTACTATATAATGCTGGATATTGTTGTATATTATTAAATCTTAAAGAAGAGGCTATTTATTATTATAATAAATGTTTTAATATAACTAATGATAAGGAATTAAAAAAAGAAATTAGAATTATAATAGAACAGTTACAAGCAGAAGAAAATAAAAATAAAAAACAAACTTTTATAACAATTGATTTAAAAGATAATGATGAATTATTTAAAGTTATAAAAGAGGATTTAATTAAAATTAAAATAAATGAAGAAGTTGAATATAACAATAGAACTTATGAGGATAGTAATATTATTTATGAAACAAATTCAAATAATTTAAATGAACTTATTGAATATATATTAAGAAATAATGAGAATTGTATAGTAGTATTTAATGATTATAAAATTAAGCGTTTATTAGATTTTAAAGAGAAATGTAAATTTATATATTATACTAATAAAAATTTAGTTATAGATAAAGAAGATTATCTTAATCAGAATATTAATATACTTTTCGAAAATGAAGTATGTAATGATGTGAATTTTATATTTACTAATAATATAGAGGTTTATTATTTTAAAAATAAAATAGAGAAAAGAGATAATGTATATTTAATAGATGATACATACTCTAAAGAAGAATTAAAATGTATTATAAATAATAATATAATGGAAGAACAATTAAAGGAAAAATTAAGAAGTAAATTAAATGAAATAAGTGACGAATATGAAAAAAGTTTATATTTATTATTAATAGAAAAACAAGATTTAAATAAATGCTTAGAAATTTCCAAATATATTTATGATAAGTATAAAAATGAATCAGCTTATATAATTTATTTATCATTATTAAATGAAAGTAATAATTATAGTGAAATACTGGTTACTATGATAAATAGTGAATTTTGTGATGACATATATAAAGCAGAAGTTTTATATTTGAATTCTATAGAAGAAATAGATTTAATTAGTTTTATTCTTAATATTTCTATAAAGAATTATAAATCTTTAGATTTTAATAATAATGTTGATTATAAAATGGCAACATATTTCTATGAATTAAATATGTTTGAAAAAGCTTATTATAAATATATGATAATAATAAATGATAATAATAAAATAACAATTTCACCTTTAGTAAGTAGAAATATAGCATTTTTAATGTATAAAAATGCAGATCCTCACTATGAAAGTTTTTATAATAACTATAGAAAATTAATTGATATTGTTAATAAAGAAAATGATAAATAAAGAGGAAAAAATGGATAAATTTAAGGTTAGTATAATTATACCAGTATATAATGTTGAAAAATATTTAGTAGAATGTTTAGAAAGTGTTGTAAATCAAACGTTAGATAATATAGAAATTATTTGTATTAATGACGGCTCCACTGATGGAAGTCTAAAAATATTGGAAGATTATAATTTAAAATATAAAAATATAAAAATTATTAATCAAGAAAATTCAGGGTTAAGTGCAGCTAGAAATAGTGGTATTAAAGTAGCTAAAGGTAAGTATTTATATTTTTTAGATAGTGATGATTATATTGAATTAAATTCTATGGAAGAATGTTTTAATATTGCAGAAGAATATAAATTAGATATATTATCATTTGATGCAACTGTGTTTTATGATTCGGATTTTACCACTAATACGTTTAAAGAAAAATATGATAGAAAAGCTATATTAACAACTGATGTTATGAAAGGTAAAGATTTTTATAATTTAGTTAATAAAAAAGGTGGATATAAGGCGCCGGTTTGGTTGAATTTTTATAGAAATGAGTTTATAAAAGAAAATAGCTTATACTTTTATGAAGGTATAATACATGAAGATGAACTTCATACTATGAATTCCTTTATAAAGGCAAATAGAATAAAGTATATACCTAAAAAGTTTTTTAATAGAAGATTAAGAAGTAATTCTATTATGACATCTAAAATAAATATAAAAAGAATAGAAGGAAATTATGTAATAGCAAAAGAAACTTATAAATTGTATTTAAATAATGATTTAAATGAAGAGACAAAAAATATCTTATTATTTTGGATAAGAAGATATTACTATAATAGTTTGGTTTTTTGTGATATGACAAATAATTATAATATAAAAAATGAGATTGTTAATGATATAAAAGGTAAAAAAGATATTATAGATGTAGAGTTAGATATGCTAATTAATAGTCCTGTATTATTTTATCAAATTGAAAAAAAAAAAATAGTAGATAATTTATTTATAGTCCATACACCATATCATATTATTTTAGCACTTGCTTTGGTAAAGAGTGATACATATAAAAAATGTTGCAATGAAATTTTTATAAACGATACTTTTAATATAGATAAGAATCAGATAAATATTTTAGAAAAAATATTTAATAAAGTATATATATGTAATAAAGATTATAATTTTGACAAAGCATATACTTTAATTAAGTATAATATATATAGAAATATATTTATTAACAATGAAACCGAAGTTGAAATGCAATTTATAATTGAAAAAAATTTACATAGAATGGGAAAAGTAATACATATAGAAGATGGTACAACAGATTATTCAGACTATATTAGAGAAACATTTAATGATATAGAAATAGAGCATTATAATAAATTATTAAATATTAAAATAGAAAAAATAAAAGTTTTAGGAGCACATAGTAAAATAAAAAAAAGTTATTTAACATACCCTGAATTAGTTAGAGGTGAATTAAAAGATAAAAGTGAGAATATTGAAATAGATAGTAGACTAATTAAGGAAGCAATAGAAAAATTATATGATAAATTTGATCAAGATACAGAGGTGTTAAATAATAAAATAAATATTTTAATTGCTTTAGAACATAGTGAGTTTTTCTATATCAATAATTCAAGTATGGATAATTATTTAACAGTTATAAATGAAATAATTTATAAAGCCAAAGAAAAAAACATTAATATATATTTAAAATATCATCCAAGAGAGAAAAATAAATATTTAGATAAGCACATAATTCAATCTGATAATGTAAAGTTTGTTAAAAATAGTATTGCAATAGAAGCTTTTTATAGTTTTAAAAATTTATACTTAATATCTAGAGTATCTACATCTCTAATGACTTTTTGTAAAGTTTTAGATTCTAAAAGAGCAATTTGTATTGAAAAAATATTCGATGAAGATAGTAATAGATTGATAGAAGTATTTGAAAAATTAAATATATTTTTACCAAATACTATTGATGAGATTATACAAAAAATTAATAATAAAATTTAAAAATATTTAGTATTAATAAAGAGGAGAAAATGGAAAAATTTAATGTTAGTATAATTATACCTGTATATAATGTTGAAAAATATTTAATAGAATGTTTAGAAAGTGCTGTAAATCAAACGTTAGATAATATAGAAATTATTTGTATTAATGATGGTTCAACTGATGGAAGCTTAAAAATATTAGAAGAATATTATTTAAAATATAAAAATATAAAAATTATTAATCAAGAAAATGCAGGATTAAGTGCTGCTAGAAATAGTGGAATTAAAGTAGCTAAAGGAAAATATTTATATTTTTTAGATAGTGATGACTATATTGAATTGAATTCTATGGAAGAATGTTTTAATATTTCTGAAATAGAAAAATTAGATATATTAACATTTGATGCAAATGTATTTTATGATTCTGATTTTAAATCTAATAATTTTAAAGAACGATATGATAGAGAAAGTATGCTATCTAGTGAAGTGATGAATGGAGAAGAGTTTTATAACTTATCTAATAAGGTTGGCGCTTATTATGCAACAGTTTGGTTAAATTTCTATAAGAGTGATTTTATAAAAGAAAATAATTTATATTTTTATGAAGGTATATTGCATGAAGATGAACTTCATACTATGAGTTCATTTATAAAAGCAAATAGAATAAAATATATATCTAAAAAGTTTTTTAATCGAAGAATAAGAAATAATTCTATTATGACATCTAAAATAAATATAAAAAGAGCTGAAGGAAATTTTATTACAGCAAAAGAAGCTTATAAGTTATATTTAAATAATGGGTTAGCTTTAGAAACAAGAAATAGGTTATTATTCTGGATAAGAAGATATTATAATAATAGTATATTCTATTGTGATGTACTTAACTGTAATAACATAAGAAGAAGCATTTGTCAGGATATAAATAATAAAAGTAAACTATTTAATATTGATTTAGATATGCAAGTTAGTTCACCAAGTTTATATTATAGTAATGAAGATATTGTTAATGAAATGGATAGTTTATTTTTGGTTCATACACCATATCATATGATATTAGCAATTAGTATGGCTCTTAGTGATGAGTATAGAAGTTCTAAAAATGATATATTTATATGGAAAACTTTTGATTTAAAATCAATAAATATAGAGAATTTAGAAAAAATATTTAATAATGTTATATATTTAGAAAATAAGGATATATTTAATGTAAATACAATTAATTCTAAAATAAATAAGAAAGTATATAATAATATATTTGCAAATAGTGATAGAGAAGTACATACTCAATATATTGTAAAAAATAGATTAAAAAATAATGGGAATTTTTATTATTTAGAAGATGGAACTGCTGTTTACACAGATGAGAAGTTTCCTATTGAGTTTACTGAACAAAAAATAGAAGAAATTTATAAGAATATAAATTTACATGTAGAAAATATACAGGTGTGTGGAACTCTTAGTAAAATAAAAAAGAGATATTTAATATATCCTCATTTAGTAAGAGATGAGTTAAGAGATGGAAAAGAAAATCTTGAAATAGAAAGTGATTTAATTAAGATAGCAATAGAAAATCTATATAGTAAATGTGAAGAAGATGTTGAAGATTTAAATAAAGCTAATATTTTTATAGCTTTAGAACATTCTGATTTTTTTATATATAATAATTTGGATATTACTGATTATGTTAAAGTTATATATGAAATAATACATAGATTAAATCAGAAAAAAGTTAACATATATTTAAAATATCATCCAAGAGAAAAAAATAAATATTTAGATAATTACATAATTGAATCGGATAATGTAAAGTTTATAAAAAATAGTATTGCAATTGAAGCGTTTTATAGTTTGCAAAATTTATACTTAATATCTAGAGTATCTACATCTTTAATGACATTTTCTAAAATATTAGGTTCTAAAAGAGCAATTTGTATTGATAAAATATTTGATGAAAATAGTAATAGATTGATAGAAGTATTTGAAAAATTAAATATATTTTTACCGAATACTATTGATGATGTTATACAAAAAATCGATAGTGAAATTTAAATATATGTAAATAGGATTTTAAAATAAATTTATAATAAAAATTTAAAATATAAATAACTTTTTATAAATAAGGAAGAGTATTAAAAATGTATAAAAATAAAAGATTTTTAGCTATTATTCCAGCGAGAGCTGGAAGTAGGGGGATAAAAAACAAAAATGTAATAGATTTATGTGGCAAACCCCTTATAGCTTATAGCATAGAAGCTGCATTAAAATCTAAATATATCGATAGAGTTATAGTATCAACTAATTGTAAAGAAATAGCAGATGTAGCTAAAAAATATGGTGCAGATGTTCCATTTTTAAGGCCAGATTATCTGGCGTTGGATACATCAAAAACCATTGAGTGTGTTATGCATTGTATAGAGCAATTACATATTTATGGAGATATATACGATTATATTGTATTATTACAACCTACTCAACCATTAAGAGAAAGCTATCATATTGATGAAGCTGTAGAATTAATTGTACAAAAAGATTCAGATAGTTTAGTAAGTATATGTAAAGTAAAGGAACATCCTATTTTAATGAGAACATTAAATGAAGATAATAGTATGAGTAATTTACTTAATATAAGTAGTACTCAAAGAAGACAAGATTTTAAAGAATATTATAGGGTAAATGGAGTAATATATATAAATAAAATAAATGAAAATTTAAACTTAAATACAAGTTTAAATGATAATAAATTATCATATATAATGGATGAAAAATATTCAGTTGATATAGATGAAATATTAGATTTAAAAATTGCTAAGATAATGATGAAAGAAATAGCATTAACTAAAGAAAAATAGATTAATAAGAGGAAAATTAATGAATGGTTTTACTTTGATAGATATGATGGTTCTTATAGTATATTTAGCTATAGTACTATTAATAGGTCTAGTTTTTACTAAGAGAGATATGAAAGGAATGGAATATTTTAAAGGTGATGGAACAATACCATGGTGGGTTACATCAGTTTCGATATTTGCTACTTTATTAAGTCCAATATCATTTTTATCTTTAGCAGGTAATTCATATAGTGGTACTTGGATTTTATGGTTTGCACAATTAGGCGTATTTATAGCGGTACCATTAACAATAAAGTTTTTTCTACCTGTATATAGTAGTTTAAAAATTGATACAGCATATCATTATTTAGAAATAAGATATAAAGATAAGGGTTTAAGAATAATAGGTGCATTATTATTTATTATATATCAGATAGGACGTATGTCTATAATAATGTACTTACCATCTATGGTTTTAGCTGAACTAACAGGGATAAGTATTAGTATATTAATAATAGTAATGGGTGTTATAGCTATTATATACTCATATACCGGAGGAATAAAATCTGTAGTATGGACAGATTTTATTCAAGGTATTGTATTAATAGTAGGGGTTATATTTGCGCTAGGATTTTTATTGTTAAATATAGATGGTGGATTTAAAGAAGTAATTAGAACTTTATTTCTAGAAAATAAGTTTATTTCACAAAAAGAAATAATATTTGATAAAAATATATTAAAAACAAGTGTATTTATAATATTAGTAGGTGCAGGATTAAATACATTTTCATCTTACATATCAAGTCAAGATGTGGTTCAAAGATTTACAACTACAACTAATATAAAAGAACTAAAAAAGATGACTTATGGGAATGGAATTTTATCAATAGTAGTTGCAACAATATTTTATTTAATAGGTACTGCATTATTTGTATTTTATAATCAAAATCCAAATTTATTACAAGTAAATAATCAAGATCAAATTTTTGCATCTTATATAGCATTTCAGGTGCCAGTTGGTATATCTGGTTTATTATTGGCAGCAATATATGCAGCAGCACAGTCTACACTATCAACAGGATTAAATTCAGTTGCAACTAGTTGGACATTAGATATTCAAAAGTTTATATCAAAAAATATTGATAATAAAAGTGAAACTAAAATAGCTAGATATATTTCTTTAGGTATTGGTGTTATAACTATTATAGTTTCTATAATGTTAGCAAATGGTAAAATTAAATCAGTTTATGAATGGTTTAATAGTTTTATGGGACTAGTTTTAGGCGTATTGGCAGGAGTTTTTGTACTTGGAGTAATTAATAAAAGTGCTAATAAATTTGGGGCATATGCAGGACTAATAACTTCGTCTATTATAGTTATAGTATTAAAGTATAGTAATTCATCAATTAGTACATGGTCATACTCTTTAATTTCAATTATAGTATCAGTTATTATAGGAAGTTTAATTAGCTATATAACTAATAGGTTTATATAATAGTATAAATATAATTATGATAATACTTATAAAGTAGTTTAAATATTTTAGTATATATTAAAGTATTTATATTACTAACCGATACATAAATATATAGAATAAAAAAATAAATATAATTATTAGTATAATAAACGGGTAAAGCTTAATCTTTACCCATTTATTATACTAATAAATAAAATAAGTTAATCTGAAATATTGCCTTATGAGAATTGATAATGAGTTAGATATATTACATAATACTAATGATATTATTAAACAAGATAAATATATAGAGATATTAATGACTGATATTAAGAGAAAACATTGTGAAAGATAAAGTAGTTAAGAAGATTTATACAACAGATATAGTATAGGAGATATAATATGGAAATTATTAATAATATAAAAATGTATATACTAAATGATGATATAGAAAATGCATACAATATGATAATTAAAAATGAAAAATGGTACATAAATAATTCTCAATATTGGAATTTGAGAGGAATGTTATGTTTTAAAATAAAAGAATATAATTCAGCTATTATATGTTATAAAACGGCTATTGATTTACAGAATGATTTTGTAGATGGTTATTTTAACTTAATATATACTCTTTTATTAATTGGCGAAAAAATTAAAGCAACTTTATATACAGGTATAGCTTTAAGATATGTTAATGATAGTAATTTTATAAATGATATAAGGAATCTATATGAAGGTGAAATTTTATCCCAAGAATATTTTAATATTATGGATGAAGTTATGAATAATGAATTAATAGATAAGAATAATATTAATTTATTTAAATATATAGCATATCAGTTTAGTAATATTGATAATTTATATATTGAATTATTAGCAGAAAAAGAGCAAGCTAATAATTGGGCATATGTAAAAGATAAAGTAGTAATAACGAGGAAAGAAGTAATAGAATTAAGAGAGTTTATAAATAAATATAACGAAAATAAATATGAGTTAATAGTGCCTTACAATAAAAAATATAAAGATATAATTAAAAAATTAGATAATACTGAAATTAAAATATATAAAATATTAGTTCCTCATAAAGGTATTTTTGAATTACTAGAAAATGATAATGAATTTATAAATAGCTTTGAAGTTGATAATCATAAATAATAATTTAAAAAGGAGTAAAGTAATAAATGAAGGTTAGTGTGATAATACCAATTTATAATGTAGAAGAATATTTAGAAGAATGTATAGATAGTATTTTAAATCAATCATTAGATAATGTAGAAATACTATGTATAAATGATGGTTCTACAGATAATAGCTTATCTATTCTTAATAAGTATAGTGAACGTAATAGCAATATAAAAATAATAAATCAAGAGAATACAGGTGTTGGTACTGCAAGAAATAGGGCATTGAAGTTTGCAGAAGGAGAATATATTTATTTTTTAGATGGTGATGATTATCTTGATAAAGATACATTATTAATTTGTTATGAAGAAGCGAAGAAAAACAATTTAGATATAGTAACATTTGATGCAATTTTATTTTATGAAAAAAGTTATAATGGAAATTATGGTGATAATTTAGAAAGAGACGAGCTTTTAGAGAGTAGGGTAAAAACAGGACTTGAATTTATGGAAGAGGCATTTAGTAGAAAGTGTTTTAGAACAGAGTCTACTATTAATTTTTATAGAAGAGAATTTTTAGAAAAAAATAATATAAAATATTCAGAACTAAAAATATATGAGGATGTAATACAAGTATTTGATAGTTTTATATTAGCAGAAAGAGTTAAATATATTCCTAAAAAATTTATGTATAGAAGAGTAAGGAATTCATCAGCAATTACTACTAAATTAGCAAAAATAAACGTAGATGGATACTATCAGGTTTCAAAAGATGTATTTGAAAGGTATTGTAATATAGAAAAAAATATTAGTGATGATTTAAAGCAGTACTTTTTAGAACAGTTAAAGTTATATATGATTAGAGCTTTAATGATAAGTGAACATATAGAGTTATATGATTATACAAATGAGATAATAAGATATTTTTATAGTGAAATTAGAACTATTGATGTTGGCATTAATACAATAATAAATTCTAAACTTTTAAAATATATTGTAAATATTAATATATTAAATGATTGTATTATAGTATTAGAAAAAGAAAATTTATCTTCAGATGAATTAATATTAGAAATTAGAAAGTTAATAAAATTAATTCATGGGAAGAATAGTTATAACGAATTAGATAGTTTTAAAAATTTAAAAACAAGAATTACTAATATATTATTACAATTTAATATTTTAAGTACAGATAAAAATGAATTAGCTAATGAGTTAAAAACTTATATAATGGAATTATTAAGAGATATTAATAGGAGTAATAGAATAAATATATATTTTTATGGTATAGATAAATATAATTTAATTAATACATGTTTAAAAGAGAGATGTACCATAATTAAAGATAAATATGAAATAATTAGAGTAATAAATGAACTATCAGAAAATGATATTAATATTTTAATTATTAGTGAAGAAACAGTTGATAATAATATAGAAATAACAAAACATTTTAATAATATTGTATATTATGATAAGGCTATGAATTATTTATTTGATATAAGTGATAAGATATATTATGGAAATTATGATTATAATTATTTAGTAAAATCTATTGAAAAATCATATAATAAAGATATAAAAACTATAATAGTCGGAAATTCATATCCGTTAAATGGAATAGATCAGATAAAAATGAATTCTAGTTCTATAAATATTGCATTATCAGGTCAAGATTTATATTATTCATGTAAATTAGCTGAAAATACTATAAAAAATAATACTAATATAAAAAATTGTATTATAGGAGCTGGATATTTTTTATTCAATCATGACTTATCTAGATCTAAAAATGAAGATGAGATAAACAAAATAAGAAATGTTTATTATCCTATTCTTAATGATAAGCATAATTTAGAAGATGTAGAATGTGTTGAAGGATTAGAGTTAAATAAAGTAGTAGATAATAATCTTATAAGATATTTATTTAATTTAGAGTTTTTAGATAAATATTTTAAGAGCTTAGTATATATAGAGAATAACTCATATTATAATAAAAGATTTAGTAGAGAGATTACTAGTATATTACATAGAGTAAAATTAAGTTGTATTAGCAGTGAGGAAAAATATGAAATAGGTAAAAATAGAGCTGAGCAACATAATAAGTTATTAAAATATAATGAAACCTATAAAGAGTATAGAGATATTTTTTATAAATTTATAGAGTTTTTAAAGTCAAAAAATATAAAAATAATTATAATAGTATTTCCAACTACTAAATATTATAGTGAATTTTTAGATGAAGGATATAAAAAAGAGTTTTATAATGTGATTAATAATATAAAATACAAATCAGATATAGAATTAATAGATTTTTCAGAAGAAAATATTTTTAATGAAGAAGATTTTAGTGATGTTGATCATTTAAATGAAAAAGGTGCAGTTAAAGTAACTAATGAATTAAATAGAAGAATATTTAATAAGTAAAAAATTATAAAATTAATAGCTATTTAAAAGATAGAGATCTCAATTATATTAATATATAGTTAATAAATACGGTAAATAATAATTGTTTGAAATAAGCTTTTTATAGAACTGTTGCATTATTTAATTAGTGTACAGCTTTTTTATATAAAGATGTTTAAATAGAAATATTATAAAAATTTTACATTAACATGATAGATTGGAGAAGTTATTGTGATTATAGATATAGTTTTAGTATATACTGAAGGAAGAGGAATATTAGAAGATTTATTAAGTAAAATAAGTACTAAGTTAATAGATAGAGGGCATAAGGTTCGTATTTTTCAATCTTATAAGCCACAATATGAAGAGTGGATAAGTAATTTTTCATATGTAGATTATTATGGGTTAGTAGGGGAGATAAGAGAAGAAAATTTAGATACTTTATATAAAGGATATAAAGTAAAATTAGATGAAGTTGGATTACCGGACATAATATTAGCTACGTATACACCAAGTTCAATTTATATTTCTAGGAAAGCAGTAGAGTTTTTAAAGGATAAAAGGCCTGTTATATTATCGTTACTTTATGGTGATAATATTTATCTTACTGGAGGAGAACTTTTAAATTATGCTGATGCACATTTAGCAATATCTAAAAAAATATCAAATTATATTGTAGGGAATATAATAAATAAAGGAAATATATATTATATAGAAGACATAAGTAATATAGAAGATATTTTAAATGGATACAATAAAAATGGAGAATACTATAATGGTTTAAGAAATGCTAAAATTGCAATAAAAGATTTAATAAATAATAATAAAATAAGTTTGGCAGAAGAGTTATTGAAAAAATATGAGGAGTTAATTAAAGACGATATAGAAGTATACTCAATAAAGTCAATAATATATATTTTAAGTGATAGAGTAAAAGAAGCTTATAGTTATTTAAAAGAAGCTGTAAGCTTATATAAAAACAATATAGATATATTATTTAATATGGCATACGTTTGTGAGAGATTAAATAAAGATTTTGAAGCATTAAAATATTATTATGATATTTTACTTTATTCTGATGACAATAATTTAAATAATGAAGTTGATGAAAAAATAAATAATGTCTACAGTAAATTAGAAAATAAAAATATAAAACTAAAAATTGATATAGTAATAGATCATATCGAAGGTAGAGGTGGTACAGAAAATGTTATAGAAATTATTAGTAGAGAATTAATAAATAGGGGACATAGTGTAAGAGTATTTCAATCTTATAGGTCAAAATATGAAGAGTGGCAAAGTAAAGTTAATGAATTTTATTGCTATGGATTAAAAGAAAATAGGTGGGAAGATACAATTTATGGATTAGCTGAAGGTTATGCAAATAAACTTAAAGAATTAGGATTACCAGATATAATATTAGCAACACATATACCAGAAACAAGTTATATATGTAAGGAAGCTTTAAATATTTTAGGTGAGAATAATATAACTGTTTTATCATGGTTACATGTAGATCCTAATATTACTAGTTATCCGCAATTACTAAGCTATGGAGATAATCATATTTCAATATCTAATTCAATATCAAAATCTATAAGCAAATTTATTAGTAATGAAAAATCTATATATTTAATTGGAAATCCAATAGAAAACAATAGTTATAATGTAATTAAAAGAATTGATAATAAGCTAGAGCTTCTTTATATAGGAAGATTAGAAAATGGTCAAAAGAGAGTGGATACATTATTACGAGCATTAAGTTTATTACAAGGAGATTGGCATTTAACTGTAATAGGAGATGGAGTTCATGGTGAACAATTAAAGCAGTTAGCAATAGATTTAAAGATAAATGAAAAAATAAGTTGGCTAGGTTGGCAAGAAAAACCTTGGGAATGTGTTAATAATGTTACAGCATTAGTTTTACCTTCGCAACACGAAGGGTTTCCATTGGTTTTATTAGAATCATTACAAAGAGGTATTCCAATTATAACTAGTAGATGTGCTGGATCTGTAGATATAGTAAAAGATTTTAAAAATGGATATAGTTTTGAAGTAGGTGACTATAATCAATTACATGAAATATTACATAATATTAATATAGGTAATTTAATATTACCGACAGAAGAGGAATGTAAAAAGACAGTAGAAGCTTATAGTATTGATAATGTTATTAATAAGTTTAACACTATATTAGTTAATGAATATATGTTGAAAAATAAATAAGAGTATATTTAGTAGATAAGTAAAAAAATATATAAACTAATAGCTACTAAAAAGTATCTATTAGTTTATATAAATAAGTAAATATAGTATTTGAATTAATATAAATTTAATTTATCTTTTGCTAACTTATAATTATAATTTGATGATATTTTATAATAGTACTGAGCTTTATCAATGTTATCAATTAATTCATAAAATATTCCTAGATTGTAAGCAGCTAAATAGCTTCCTGTACCCTCAACAATTTCATTAGAGTTACCAATTTGAAGTGCATTAATATAACACAGTTCTATATTATTAAAATATGATAAATAATTTTCGGTATTAGATGCAACTAATTCTGTAAAGAATAATCCGCAAACAAAATAAAAGTCACATGACTTGCTTAATATATCAAAGTTTTCATTAATGATTTTTAATCCTTTTTCAAAGTTTTTAGTTTTAATAATTGTATACAAGTAAAGAATTATACTATCATTAATAAAAGCATCTTTTTCTATATTGATGTTTTTATAAAACTCTTCAAAATATAATTCAGCTTCATTATACATTTTATTATTATAATAAGTTTTAGCAGCTTGATATAATAAGTATGAATCATTTCTATTTTCTTTTAATTCATTAATAATTAAAGATATATTTCTATCAAATTTATTTGTATTAAGGTAACCATCATGTTCAACTTCAATAGGAATTATTTTTCTAGAAATAGTATTATCTAATTGTTCATGTATACTTCCATTAAAATATATTCCTTTTGGAGCTAATCTACTTATAAAACTATTAGATTTTCTAATTTCTCCTTCTTGTTCAAAAAGATTAATAATTTTAATTTGTCCTATAAATTTATCATTAGAATTAATAATTTTATTTAATTCATATCTATTTATATCAGTAATAAATTCATCAGCATCTAAAATTAAATTCCAATCACTGGTAGATTTATTAATAGCAAAATTTCTAGCATTTGAAAAATTATTATCCCATTTATAATCAAAAATTCTAGCATTAAATTCAGATGCAATTATTTTAGTTTTATCTGTAGAACCGGTATCTACAATTATAATTTCATCAACTAAATCGTTAATAGAATTCAAACATCTTTTAAGTTTTGATTCTTCGTTTTTAGTTATCATAACTAAACTTAAAGTCTTCAATATTAAAACCTCCAATGTATAGCAATTTTTAGATTATAATATTTATTTCAATTTTTATTAAAAGTTTTAGTTTTACTTTAATAAAAATACTCAATTTGTGATATCCAGTTTTATTATGTAACTATCATCATAAGTTTGATATTAAAGCATTTTTAGTGAGTTAATATTTATTAGAATTATAATAAAGAGTAGGAGTGTTTATCATAATATTTATAGATATATCTATTAAGGATTTATCTATATTAGAAACTATAACTTTT
This sequence comes from Clostridium sp., assembly GCF_026168755.1. GTDB lineage: Bacteria > Bacillota > Clostridia > Clostridiales > Clostridiaceae > Clostridium. Next base: position 68,395 of record NZ_JAPFDR010000003.1, read on the forward strand.
CTTTTATCTAAACTTCCTAATATATCGCAACAAAAAATAGATTGTTTATAAATATCTTTAGTAAAAAGTCTCAAGTTTTTTATTGTTTTTTCAGATTTGTTGTATATAGATAATTCGCTTAGAAATTTATAAAGCTCCTTAGTTGATCTCTTTTTGCATTTATTTCACAAATAATAGAGTATAAAAGATCTTCATAAATTATACCCTCGTAAAATATTATATTTAAATTTCCTAAAAGCTCTCTTTTGTATACTTTTAACCATACTGCAGGATAATAAAAAGCATTTTCTATTAAAACGTTAAAAGCTTCTTCTCCAGACATTACATTAGTTCCTAAATGCTTACTAGTATTTATAATAAAGTCAGTTCCAATATTCTTATCTTCACAAGAGGCATATGAATTTATTAATGCAATATCTAAATTCTCTTTTTCACATTCTTCAAAAATTATATTTAATGCATTTAAATCTTTTAAATAATCATCACTATCTAAGAAATAAATATATTTACCTTTTGCTATATTATAACCATTATTTCTAGCTGCACTTAAGCCAGCATTTTTTGTGTTATTACTTTAATATTATTATATTTATTGGCATATCTATCTATTATTTTACTACAAGAATCTGTTTACCCGTCATTTACACATATAATTTCTATATCTTTTAAGGTTTGATTTACAACACTATCTAAACATTCATCTAAATATTTTTCTACATTATATATAGGAATTATTACACTTATCTTAATATTGATTTTAATCATCTCCTTCTGATTAAAGATATTAAGTATTATAATTAACGTAATTTATATAGTCAAGTTGTTTATATTTCCACTATAATATCTGTATTTACTTAAAGGATATAGTGAATAATGAGTGATTTTTTTAAGAATAATGGTATAATTATAAAAGTATGTATAAAAAATTAATTAATAGTAATAATTTTATTCATAGGAGGATAAATGTTAAAAATAGATAATAACCAAAGAAATACAATAGGAAGTATTAATTTATCAAATACTATAAGTCAATATTTAAATATAACAATGAATGGGGAAAAAAATTCAGAGAGTAAAAAAACTAGTAATAAAAGAACTAGTAGCGATATATATCAAACAATAAGGAAAAAAGCAAGTATAATTAATAGTGACAAAAGAACTGTACAGGATAAAATATCAATAATTCAATCACAAGAACAAAAAATAGAAACTATTGAAAATACTTTAAAGCAAGCAAGAAATGAATATATTCAAGCTATTAAAAATGGTCAAAGAGAAGAAGTAAAGCAAAAGATAAAAGTAAGACAGCTTAATAGACAAATTAATGAATTAAAAAATAAAACTAAAGAAGAAGAGAATAATAAACAAGAAAAAATAAGTGATAAAAATCATATAGAAAATCAAAATCATATACAAGATGAAAATAAGTTATTAGAAAAAGTAAATGAAATATTAAGAAGGATAAAAAGTACAAAAAGTAAATTAGAGCAATATAAATCAGAACTTATGATATTAAGTCAAGATATTACAAGTAATAAGAAAAAAGTAGAAGCACAAGAAAGTGAATTTATATACTATTTGGATGAAAGTGAATATATTACTAATGGATTAGAAATAAATTTAACTGATTATACAGATTTAAATGGAAATATTTCTACAGGACTAATTATAAGTATTTATATATAGAAATAAGCTAGACACTATGTTTAGCTTATTTTTTTATATAATTTAAAATTTGAAACAAATAAGTAAAAAGTAAAATAATAAATCTATAGGAATATTATGTGGTTTGATTTTTTAAAATTTATATAATAGAATTTGATATATGATTTGAAAATGGTCGAAAAATAATAACAAATATAACACTAAGTATGGAATTTGGTTGAAAAAACAATGAAGTTTTAAAAAAATTAAAGACAATAAATAAAAAAGCTATAAAATATGTCGAAAAAAGTTGAAAAAAAGTGTATAATAAGTATAATCAATAATTATGGAAAGTTATGTAGGATAATATAGTAAAATACTAATTATTTGTAAAAAGTAAATATAATTTATTAATAACAAGATAAATTTTTATAAGAATATATCTTTAAATTATATTGAATTTGAAAATAGAATACTATCCGTGGTCTGGGTAGTATTCTATTTTTTAGTGAATAACAATTTTTTATATAATAGTTAAATTTAATTATGGATGGTGAAAATTATGGAAATATATAATCTTATGAAAAATGCTTTAGATGCTGCACAACTTAGAAGTGAAACAATTGCTAATAATATAGCTAATGTTAATACTCAAAACTATAAGAGAAAGTATGTTAGTTTTGAAGAAACATTAAATGATGTAAATAAGCAAGGTAAGATTGAAGTTAAAGTAGATAATTCAGAATCTATAAAAGCTGATGGAAATAATGTTGATTTAGAAAATGAAAAAGTTAATCAAGCAGCAAATACATTAATGTTTAACGGATTAGTAAGTTTAACTAATACAAAATTATCAATGGCTAAAAGTGTTATAACAGGAAGGTAAGAATTATGAGCGTATTTAGTGGAATGAGAATAAGTGCTAGCGGTTTATCAGCAGAAAGATTAAGATTGGATGTAATATCATCGAACATAGCAAATGCAAGAACAACAAGAACTCAAGAAGGTGGAGCTTATGTAAGAAAAACAGCTATTTTTGCGGAAAACTATGATAGTAAGCTTGGTATGTTAGGTGTAAAGATAACAGAAATAAAGAAGGATGACTCAGAGATGAAGTTAGAGTATGATTCATCACATCCAGATGCAAATGCAGAAGGATATGTAGAATATCCTAATGTAGATTTATTAGTTGAGATGTCAGATTTAATTTCAGCATCAAGAGCATATGAGTCAAATGTAGATACATTAAATGCACAAAAAAATATGATATCAAAAGCTTTAGAAATAGGAAGATAATGAGGGATTAAGATGAATATACAATCAATACTTACAAATTCTATATTAAACAATATTAACTTAGGAAGTAATAATATAGGGGAAATAAATGGTACAAATTTTTCTACAGTACTAAATAATGAAATAAACAAATTAAATAATAAAGAAGATTCTAACAGTACAAGCTTTTCCACTGTGGTAAGTAATGTAATAAATAAGGTAAATGACGCAGAAATCAATGCAAACAATAAAATAGAAGCCTTAATAAAAGGAGAAGATGTTGAAATGCATGAAGTTATGTTAGTAATGCAAGAATCATCACTTTCATTACAAGCATTGATAGAAGTAAGAAATAAGGTAGTTGAAGCTTATAAGGAAATAAATAATGTTCAACTATAAGGAGGCAATACAAGAGGTAGCAAATGGAAAAAGTCAAAGAACTTTTAACAAAAATTATAAATAAAATAAAGAACTTAGATAAAAATAAAAAAATAGCAATTTGTATAGCGATAGTTACAATAGTAGCAGCAATAGCGTTTGGAGTTATTTATGCTCAAAAAAATAAATATGGAGTATTATATTCAGGATTAGATGCTACAGATGCAGCAACAGTTATAAAATTACTTGAAGATTCAGGTGTAGAAAATAAAATTGAAGGAAATACAATATATATTCCTAAAGAGCAAATAGATAAATTGAGAATTGAACTATCTTCATCAATAACAAATGGTTCACAGGGATTTGAATTAATGGATGAAAGCTCAAGTCTTTCAATGACAGATGAAGAATTTCAAATAAAAAAACTTAGAATGTTACAAGGGGAGTTAGAAAAGACAATAAAAACTTTTCCACAAGTAGAGGCTGCTAGAGTTCATATAACTCAAGGTCAAGAATCTGTTTTTAGCAATGAAACTACAGAGGGAAAGGCTGCTGTATATGTTTCACTTAAAGTTGGACAAAAATTAGAACGAAGTCAAATAAAATCAATAATGTCATTAGTATCAGCAAGTACTATAAATATACCAAAGAAGAATGTAGAAGTAATAGATCAAAATATGAATTTATTATCAGAAGGAATATATGATGAAAATGGAAATGCAATAGATGCTGTTTCATCTTCAGCTTCAAGAGATTCAGAAAAACAAATAAGTGAAGAACTTCAAAATTCAATCTTATCAATGCTTGAGGGTATATTTGGAAAAGGTAAAGTTAAAGTAACTGTAAATGCGGTTTTAAATTACGATACAGTACAAAAAAATGAGGTTGTAATTAATCCAGATACAGTTATAAAGTCACAAAGCAAAAGCGAAAACACATCAACCAATTCAGAAAATAGTGGTTCACCAGTAGATAATAATATGACTAATAATAGTACTACTACAGGTGGAGCTGGTTCATCTTCAAGAGAAGAGAAGACAGAGTATGAGGTTGGTAAAACAGAAACAACAACTTTAACAACACCTGGAGAAATAAAGAAAATAACTGCAGCAGTAGCCATTGATGGTACGTTATCAGATGATGTTATGTACAATGTTGAAAAAATGGTTTCATCAGCATTAGGAATAGATGCTGATAGGGGAGATCAGTTAACAGTTGTAGATATGCCATTTAATACAGATGGGCAAGATATATTTGCAGATTCAGAAGATGGAACTAATGGGACTAATGGAACAGTTAAAAGTTTTGTAGGTTATGGAATAATAGCTGGAATTATTGCATTAGTATTTGCAGTAGCTATGATAATTTTACTTAAAAAGAAAAAGGTAAAAGAAGATATGGAAGTTGTAGAAGAAGATCAAAATGATTTAATAGCTAAGTTAGTAAAAGAAAAAGAAGCAAGAATAGAACAAGAAATAGCTATGGAAGAAAGTGAATTAAGTTTAGAAGATGAAATTAAGATAATAGTTTCTAAGAATACAGATGAAGCTATAGAATTAATAAAAACTTGGTTAAGTGAGTAATGGGGCGGTGAGAGAAATGCATAGTGATAATTTAAAAGGTGGAAATGCTTATGATTTGGGAGATATTAATAAAGAAAATATAAGTGGTGCTAGAAAGGCAGCCGTATTACTTATGACATTAGGACCAGAATTATCTCCTAATATACTTAAGAATTTATCAGATAAGCAAGTTCAAAAAATAGGTGTAGAAATAGCTAACTTATACAAAGTAACTGCAGAAGAAAGAAGAAGAATATTAAAAGAGTTCTTAGAAGCAAGAAAAAGTAAAGATTTCGCAATGGAAGGTGGAATTGATTATACTAAAACATTATTACAAGGTGCATTTGATGATTCAAAAGCAAGTAAGTTAATGGAAGGTATAAAATATGAAACATCTACACAAGCATTTGCATCTGCTAGAAAAGCAGATGTAAATCAAATAATAGCTTGTTTAGATGGAGAAAGTCCACAAACTATTGCAATAATACTATCAAATATTCAAGCAGAAAAATCAGCTCAAATAATGTGTAGTTTAGAAGAAAGCTTACAACAAGAAGTTGCATTAAAGCTTGGAACAATAACAAATATTTCACCGATAGTAATAAAAGCAGTAGATAGTGCATTAGAAAGAAAGTTACTTGCTGTAGGAGATGAAAAAACAGATTCATCAAATGGGTTTGATAGTTTATTAGATATATTAACAAAAGTAGATGGAAAAACAGAAAAGAACATTATAAGTTTCTTAGAAGCTAAAAATAATATTCTTGCAGAAAGAGTAAAAGCAAATATGTTTACATTTGAAGATATTATTAAACTTGATGATATATCAATTCAAAAGATATTAAAAGAAGTAAATATAAAAGATGTTGCTATTGCACTTAAAGGTGTTGATGAACAAATATCAAACTTAATCTTAAAAAATCAATCAAGTAGAGCGGCACAAGCATTAAAGGAAGAAATAAGTTTACTTGGAGCAATTAAAGTTTCTCAAGTTGAGGAAGCAAAGAGAAATATCGTTAAGATTATAAGAAGGCTTGAACATGAGGGAATAATAAGTATCAGCAAGGATGCGGAGGATGAAGTAATTGTCTAAGGTTAATGTGTTAAGAAATAGCGATATAGAAATTAAAGGAAAAGTAAGTTTAAAAATATCCTGTAATGATGATTTTTTTAGCACATCAGATAAATTATTTGAAGAAAAAGAAGAAATAGAAAAGAAAATTTTAGAAGCAAAAGCACAGTATGAAAAAATACTAGAAGAAACTGAGTTAAAGAAGCAAGAAATTATAAATGAAGCAAATGAAAATTCTAAAGCAATTGAAAAAAAAGCATATGAATTAGGTTATGAGCAAGGTTTGAAAAATGGATATGAAGATGGCTATAAGGAGTCTTATGAGCAAAATATTGAAAAAGCTCATAAGGAAAGTAAAGAGATTAAGGAAGATGGTTATAGCACATTATTAGATATAAAAAGCCAAGCAAAAGAGTACATAAAATCTAATAAGGAACAAATAATTAATATCTCAATATCAATTGCTGAACAAGTATTAAGAGAGAAGTTTAAAGATGTATCTTTAATGAATACTATGTTAGATAACATTATTCATGAGTATGATTTAAAAAAAGATTTAGTTATAAAGGTTAATTCTAAATATAAAGAAGAGTTACAAAGAAATATGAATGAACAAATCAAAGAAAATAACTTGTCACAAAAGATTTTTATAGTTTCTGATTCAAGTATTAAAGAGGGTAATGCAGAGATTGAATGTGGAAATGGAAAACTAACAGTTGGTATAGATAGTGTCTTAGATAAAGTTAGAGAAGAGCTACTATAGTGGGGGGAATATGATTTCTATAGATTTTAATAAAGAATTAAAAAAAATAAATGATATAACTCCCTATATATCAGAAGGAAAAGTTAAGAAGGTTATTGGACTTACTATTGAGGTCGAAGGATTAAAAACATCAGTTGGTGAGCTATGTACAATATACAATCAAAGTAATAATCCAATAAACTGTGAAGTTGTAGGGTTTAGGGAAAATGAAATAATTCTTATGCCGTTAGGAGAGTTAGTAGGAGTTGGACCAGGATGTAGAGTTGTAGCAAGTGGAAATCCATGTAGTGTTAAATGCAGTGATGAATTATTAGGAAAAGTTATTGATGCATTAGGTGATCCAATAGATGAAAGTACAATTTCAGGTGGAGAAAGATACAGTATGTTTAATAAACCACCAGATCCAATGAAAAGAAAGCGTATTAAAAATATAATGCCAACAGGTATTAAAGCTATTGATGGCTTTATTACATGTGGAGAAGGGCAAAGAGTTGGTATATTTGCAGGAAGTGGTGTTGGTAAAAGTACAACACTTGGAATGATTGCAAGAACAGCAGAAGCTGATGTTAATGTTATAGCTCTCATTGGAGAAAGAGGAAGAGAAGTATTAGATTTTATTGAAAGAGATCTTGGGCCAGAAGGTATGAAAAAATCAGTTGTTGTATGTGCAACATCTGATAAACCACCGTTAGTAAGACTTAAAGGTGCATTAACAGCTACTTCGATAGCTGAGTATTTTAGAGACCAGGGCAAGAAAGTAATATTGATGATGGATTCAGTTACTAGATTTGCAATGGCTCAAAGGGAAGTAGGACTTGCAATTGGAGAGCCGCCAGCACAAAAGGGATATACTCCATCTGTTTTTGCTGAATTACCAAAACTGATGGAAAGAACAGGACTTTCAGATATAGGCTCAATAACCGCATTTTATACAGTGCTTGTTGATGGAGATGATTTTAATGAACCAATTGCAGATGCTGTAAGAGGTATATTAGATGGGCATATAGTTTTATCTAGAGAATTAGCTCATAAAAATCATTATCCAGCCATAGACATCTCAAATAGTGTTAGTCGTCTTATGAATGATATTTGTGAAATAGAACATAAGGCAGCAGCATCACAAGCAAGAGATATAATTGCAACATTTAAGGAAGCAGAAGATTTAATTAATATTGGAGCTTATGAAAGAGGATCTAATATTAAAATTGATAAATCAATTGAATATATAGATAAGGTAAATAATTACTTAAAACAAGGAGTAAATGAAAAAAGCTCTTTCGAAGATAATATTACTAATTTAAAAAATATTTTTAGATAAGGAGGTGGGTAATTGGAAAACTTTAAGTTTAGATTACAAAAGGTTTTAGATATTAAAGTTAAAAATGAAGAAGAAAGTAAAATTAAATACTCTAAAGCTCAAAATGAAAAAAGGGTAGTTGAAAAAGAACTTAACAATTTAAAACAAAAGTATAGAAAATATCAAAATGAAATTGATGTTGAAAATTCAGTATCAAGGATTATAACTTTTAATTATTTAAATTACTTATCTAATACTATTAATGTTAAAAGTAATGAGCTATTTAAAAAGGAAGAGTTATTAAATGAAGCTAGAATAGATTTGTTAAATAAACAAATTGAAAGAAAGTCTTTAGAAAAGTTAAAAGAAAATAAATTTAATTTATATAAGAAAAAAGAAGATCAAAAAGAGCAAGCAACCAATGATGAGTTTGGAATGTATGCATTTTTAAGACATAAAGCTGAATACATGTAGGAGAATGATGACAGTGAAAGTAGGTATATCACAGACACTATCATCAGGAAACTCTAATAGTGTCGGTATTAAAAGTGATAATTTAGAAGTAAATTTTTTATTAGCATTAAGTAATGCAATAGGTGATGAAAAAATTACCGATTTAAATAATGAGATTAATATAAAAAATGATATCAATTTAGATATTGAAGCTAAATTTGAAGAGAATGTAGAAAGTAAGATAGAAGTTGAATTAAAAAAAATCTTAACTGAAAATACTGAAGATAATGAAATTGATGAAAAGTTAGTTGAGTTAATTAGTGGATTACTTAATAATATAAATCCTAAAATAAATGAAAGAATAGATACTAACTTAAAGAATAATGAAAAAATAGATACTAATTTAAAGAATATTGATTTAGATAATAACATACAAATAAAAAATTATATTGTTCAGAGTGATGTGAATAATAAACAAGAAATCGTGGATAACTTAATAAATTATGTGGAAAATATAGCAGATAAAATTAATATAGAAAATAAAATAGATACATCAAGTATAACAGATGATTTTAGAAAAATTAAAAATTTTATAAATAATAATGAGGTTAAAGATAAGATAGTAAATTTACTAACAAATAATAACTTAACTAAAAAAGAAGGTTATGTATCACATGATGAGAGCAAGTTAGTAGTTAGTGATGATTTAGAAATAATGAGTAATTTTAGAGCATTATCAATAAAGAGTGATAATGTAATTGATAATCCTCAAAATGAACTTAGTATATTAAATAATATTGTTATGCCTAAAAATAATACTATTACAGAAATAAAATCTGAAGTTATACAGCCACAAATTATTAGAAGTGAATATGTATCTCAAGATTTTATTCAGACAATAAAGTATTTAAAAGTAAATAATTTAGAAGAAATAAGTGTAAAAATGAATCCTAAAGATTTAGGTGAATTACATATAAAGATACTTAAATCTAATAATGAAGAGAAAGTAGTTGTTACATCATATAATTCAGATACTTTTAATTTATTAAAAGATAATGTAAATGAAATAAAAAATAGTCTAAATACATTAGATATTAATGTTAAAGAAGTAGACGTTGAAATAAAGAATGGAAATCAAAGTGATTTTTCACAAGATTTAAGTCAACAATTCAATGGAAATAATAGAAATAAAGAACAAAGAAAAACAAGTAAATTTATATCTGAAAACAATAATAAAGATAATAGTTTAGTAGAAGATGATGATATAAATATTAACTTATTGATATAAGGAGAAAGATATGGAAGTAAACATGAGAAGTAGTTCAAATTCAGCCATAGGAAAAACTCAAAATGGGACTCTTATATATGATTCGGCTGATAAAACTGATAAAAATTTATTTCTAAAAATGTTAGTAGCACAAATGACTAATCAAGATCCATTTAATAGTCAAGATCCATCACAATATGTAAGTCAACTTGCACAATTTAACACGCTAGAACAAATGATGTTGATAAATGATTCTATGGAGTATTTAGTTAATTTAAATAATTCAATGTTAGTAAATAATGCTGTTGAAGCAGCAACAGAATTAATAGGTAAGAAGGTTGAAGTAGCTGTACCAAATGAAAAAGGTGAATATGAAAAATTTAATGGACAAGTTAAAAGTGCCTCAATTAAAGAGGGAGTTGTATGTTTAGAGCTTAAGTTAAATGATACTGGTGAAATAAAAGAAGTAGAATATTCATCATTAATTAAAGTTACAGAATAAATTATGAGTTAGATAAAGAGGAGATAAGTAAGATGTTAAAATCAATGTATTCGGGAATAAGTGGAATGAAGTCAAATCAGACAAAGATGGACGTAGTTGGTAATAACGTTGCTAATGCAAGTACAACGGCTTTCAAAAAATCAAGTGTAAGATTTAGTGATACATTAAATCAAACAGTTATATATGCCAGTCAACCTGGTAACTCACTAGGAGGAGTTAACCCTGGACAAGTAGGTGCAGGGGTAAAGGTTAGTTCAATAAGTAAGAACATGTTACAAGGTTCATTACAACAAACTGGGATTGCAAGTGATATAGCAATAGATGGTGATGGATTTTTTGTAGTTCAGATAGGGCAAAAAGGAAATGGAACACCATCAGAAGGATTTACAAGAGATGGATCATTTACAGTAGATTCAGAAGGTAAAATGGTAACAGCTAGTGGATATTATGTATTAACTACTGATAATAAGCCAGTATTTATACCAGAAGAAGCAAAAAATGCAGATGGAACTAAGATGAGAGTTGTATCTTATAATATCTCTAAAGAAGGTCAGATATCTTATGTACTAGAAGATGGAAGTAAAGTAATGGGTAGTGATGATCCTGATGATGCACCACAACAAACATTAAAAATTGCAACTTTCATGAATCAAAGTGGTTTAGAAGCTAATGGAAATAATATTTATTTAGATTCAGCTAACTCAGGTTTACCGACATATAATGCTTCAAGCAATCAAGAAGACAAGGTAGGAGCTAAAATTGGTCTTATTACTCAAGGTGCATTAGAAATGTCAAATGTAGATTTATCAGAAGAGTTTACAGATATGATAGTTACAACAAGGTCTTTCCAAGCAGCAAGTAAAGTAATAACAACAAGTGATGAATTGTTACAAGAAATAATAAATCTTAAGAGATAAATAAGAGGTTAAAAATGAAAAAAAGTGATATATTAACGCCACTTGGGATATTACTTGGAGTAGGACTTATAGTATTTGCAATATCTCAAGGGGATGTAGGATTAGCAGGATTTTATGATTTAGTATCTGTAATAATTACTGTTGGTGGATCTTATTCAGCACTTCTTATTACTTTCACACTTGATGAAGTAAAAATGATGGGAGTAATTTCAAAGGGGTTATTTAAAACTCCAACAATAGATAAAATAAATGTAATAAATGAATTTAAAGAGATTTCAATGAAGACTAGAAAAGATGGACTACTTGCAATAGAGTCAGATATTGAATCTATAAAAGATAGTTTTATGAAAACAGGGTTGGAATTAGTTGTTGATGGAATTGAGAATGATTTAATAGTTGAAATTTTAAACAATAACATTTCAGAAATTGAAGGTAGATATATGAAAGGTGCAAAGATGTATAAAACATGGGGTTCATATGCTCCGGCCTTCGGTATGATAGGTACACTTGTAGGGCTTATACAAATGCTTGCAGAGCTTGATAATCCGGACAATATAGCAAGTGGTATGGCAGCGGCACTTATAACTACTTTCTATGGTGCATTATTAGCAAATTTAGTTTTAAACCCATTAGGATTTAACCTTGAAAATAAAGGACAAAGAGAAGTAGAAAATAGAGAAATGATGTTAGTAGGTATTTTAAGTATAAAAAATGGTGATTCAACAAGAGTTTTAGAAGAAAAATTAAAAAGCTTTTTAAATGAAAAGGAAAAAGCAAAGTATGATAAAAATTCAAAGGTAGCTAATTAGAGCAAGATGGCACGTAAGAAAAAGAAACCAGATGACATTAATACAAATGCTTGGATGGATACCTATGCAGATACTATAACATTGTTACTAACATTTTTTATACTACTTTATTCATTTTCAAGTACAGATAATGAAAAGTTAAAACTTATTGCAGCGGCACTTAAAGGAGAAATAACAGGAATTCCAATGAAATTAGAAGACACTCCAGATATTTCTAATGAAGATATAGAACAAGGGATAGGAGAGAAAAGTCCATATGAAGTCTTAGTAGAGCAAGTACAAGACATAATAGATAAAAATGGTTTAACAGATAGCGTTAAGATAAGAGAAGAAGATGCAGGTGTTGTACTTCAATTAAGCGAAAGTATACTTTTTGACTTAGGAAAGGCTGATTTAAAGCCTGAAAGCACTAAGATATTAGATATAATAAGTGGATTAATTCCTTCAATAACTAATGAAATAATGGTACAAGGTCATACAGATAATGTTCCAATTAGTTCAGCAAGATATAATTCGAATTGGGAATTATCAACAGCAAGAGCTGTTAGTGTAGTTAAATATTTTATTGAAGTTAAAGGACTTGATCCTACAAGATTTTCAGCAACAGGATATGGAGAATATCAACCATTACTAGATAATACAACACCAGAAAATAGAGCTATTAATAGAAGAGTTGATATATTAATAGTGCAACAAAAGGAGAATGATGAAGTAAGTGGATAAAACATTTGTAGAATTCATTATAAACTTAATTGTTTTAGTTCCGGTTGTAATAATATTAATATTTATTTCATTAAAAGTTAGTAAAAAGAGCCTGAACAAGTTTGTAGCAGGCTCTTATACTAGCATATTAGAGAGATTTAACTTAAGTAAAGATACTTGTTTATACGTGATAAAGACAGGAAAAACAGGTTCTGTAATAGTAGTGTCAAATAACAATACTCAAGTAATTAAAGAGTTAGATGAAAATGAAATGAATGAAATAATAAAAATGAAAAAAGAGAAAAATGATTCACTTAATTTGAATAAATTAAACTTTAAAAAAATATTAGATAATAAATTAAAAGGGAAAGAATAAAAATGGACATTTTTAAGCAGATTTTAAGTAATGGTTCAGAATTAACCCCTAATATGCAGATGTTTATATTAATGACTGCTCTTATGTTTTTGCCAATAATAATTTTTATGATGACAAGTTTTGTAAGAATAATAATTACGTTTTCATTTATAAAATCGGCATTAGGAGCTCAGCAAGCTATTCCTAATCAAATATTAGTTGGATTAGCAATATGTTTAACTTTATTTATAATGAAACCTGTTGTAAATGAAATTGCAACAAATTCAATTGAACCTTATATAAACCATGAAATAACAATGGAACAGGCTTATGATGAACTAAAAAATCCAATTTCAGATTTTTTAATTAAGCAAACAAGAGATACAGATATAGAATTATTTATTAAAAACTCATCAATAGATACAACAAATATAAAGAACCCAGAAGATTTACCGTTAAGTATATTAGTACCAGCCTTCGCTATAAGTGAGCTTAAAACATCATTTGAGATAGGTTTCATAATATACATACCATTCTTAGTAATAGATTTAGTAGTTTCTAGTGCATTAATGTCTATGGGAATGATGATGCTTCCACCAGCAATGGTATCACTACCATTTAAATTACTTTTATTTGTTATGGTAGATGGATGGGATTTATTAATTAAATCACTAATACAAAGTTTTACGCAATAGGAGATAGGAATAATGAATGAATTAGCAATAATGACTATAGTAAAAAAAGCATTAATTACTGGTATTTTAGTAGCTGGACCAATACTTGCTATATCTTTAGTTGTAGGGCTTATAATAAGTATTTTTCAAGCTGCAACACAAATTCAAGAACAAACATTAACATTTCTTCCTAAGGTACTAGCAATAATATTATTATTAGTTGTAGGTGGACCTTGGATGTTAAATAAACTTGTAATGTTTACAAGTGAGATGTTTCAAAGTATATCAACCATAGTCAAATAATGATATACGTATTTTTAAGAGTAACAGCATTTTTTTTAGCTACTAATATTATTTTTACAAATGGGACACCAAAACTATTTAAAATTTGTTTCTCATTATTATTATCGGCAATGATTGCAATTAATTTAGAGGTAAATGTACAAATCGAAAATTTTTATGAATTAATAAGATATGGAATTTTAGAAACAATAAACGGACTTATCCTTGGATATATGGTCACAATTTCATTTTATTGTTTAAAAATGGCAGGTAAGTTAATAGATAGTCAAATGGGATTATCTATGTCTAGCACATATGATCCTAATACTCAATCACAATCAACATTTACAGAACATTTAGTATATTATGTAGGAGTATTAGTATTTTTTGCTGTTAATGCACATCATATAATAATAAATTCAATACAAAATAGTTTTAAAATAATTCCAATAGGATATTCAATAATAGATTTTAATTTTTCGTATATTATAAAGGTATTTACACATTATTTTGAAATGGGAATAAAAATGGCAGTTCCAATTATAGTTGTATTAATAATAACTGATTTAATAATTGGGATAATAGCAAGAAGTGTTTCAGGATTAAACATAATGATTGTGGGAATGCCATTAAAAATGTTAATAGGAATTTTATTCTTTATGAGTTCACTACCATTTATAGTTAACGTAATTAAAGATATATTACAGGAATTAAGTAAAGTTCTTCAAGGAACCTTAATTTAAAAGTTTAATTTAAATGAGTTAATAAAGGGGGGAGATTATTTTGTCATCGGATAAAACAGAACAACCCACGGCCAAAAGAAAAATGGAAGCAAGAAAAAAAGGTAATGTACCAAGAAGTAGAGAAGTATCAAATGCATTTACATTAATAGGTGCAGTAATTTGTATTTTTATGATGATTAATGGATTAATTAAAAACTTTAAAATATATATAGCTTCAACTTTATCAATGGATTTTTCTAACCATTTAACTGATAAAATGGCTAACCAGATATTTTCAGATGGTTTATTTAAATACATGAAGCTTTTTCTACCTATGGGAATAATAGTTATTTGTTTAGCCATTATTGCAAATATCATACAAGGTGGATTTGTAATAAGTACAGAAAGCATGAAACCTAAATTTTCAAAATTAAATCCATTTAATGGTATAAAAAATATGTTTTCTGGACAAGCATTTATTACAACTTTTAAGAATGTAATACTATTAATTATATTAACTGCTGTAGGAGTTTCGTTTGTTAAGAAAAATTATTATGATATTTTAAAAGTAGGAAATATATATTTTCCACATTTAATATACGTAGCAATTGATATAGTAAAAAAGTTATTTAAAATTGCAATAGGTATAGCAGTAGCTATTGGAGCATTGGATTATGCTTATCAGTTATATTCACATAAAAAGGGATTAAAGATGACTAAACAAGAGGTAAAAGATGAATATAAACAATCAGAAGGGGATCCGCATGTTAAAGGTCAAATTAAACAAAGACAAAGAGAAATACTTTCACAATCAATGATTCAAAATACTAAAGGTGCAACGGTAATTATAAATAACCCAACGCATATCTCAATAGCAATTAGATATGAAAGGGAAAAAGATTCTGCACCAGTAGTTATAGCTAAAGGAGCAGATATTTTAGCAATGAAAATGAGAGAAATAGCTAAAGAGCATGATATTCCAATGATTGAAAATGTTCCTTTAGCAAGAATGCTTTATAGAGAAGTTGATGTTGATCAAGAAGTACCAGCTGAAATGTATCAATCAATAGCTGAAGTACTAGTAGCAGTATACAAAATAAAAAATAGATATAAAAAATAAGTAGAGGAAGTTTAATATGGGGAAGTTAAAAAATAAGTTTGACATATTAGTTGCTTTTGGTGTTATGGGAATAATATTAATGATTATTATTCCATTACCTCCGTTTTTATTAGATATATTATTAGTTGTAAATATAACACTATCAGTTTTGATTTTACTTATGACTTTATTTTCAACTAATGTATTACAACTAACGATATTTCCAACATTACTATTGATTACAACTTTATTTAGGTTAGGATTAAATATTTCATCTACTAGACTTATTTTAGGTCAAGGTTATGCTGGTAATATAATAGAATCATTTGGGAGTTTCGTTGTTGGAGGAAATTATGTACTAGGAGTAATTATATTCTTAATAATAATTATTATTCAGTTTTTAGTTATTACTAATGGTTCTGGAAGAGTATCTGAAGTATCAGCAAGATTTACATTGGATGCTATGCCAGGTAAACAAATGAGTATAGATGCAGAATTAAATGCAGGTGTTATAGATGAAAAAACTGCAAAAAAGAAAAGAAGAGAATTACAACAAGAAGCAGACTTTTATGGATCAATGGATGGTGCTTCTAAATTCGTTAAAGGTGATGCTATTGCAGGGATTATAATAACAGCAATAAATATAATTGCAGGAATTATAATTGGTATGTTAATGCTTGGCATGGATATTGGAACAGCAGTTCAAACCTTTGTAAGATTAACAATAGGGGATGGTCTTGTAAGTCAGATTCCGGCACTACTTATATCAACTGCAGCAGGTATTATAGTTACAAGAGCAGATACTGATGAAAATATAGCTAGTTTAGCTGGACAACAATTAACTGCTATTCCAAAAGCAATAATGGTAACAGGTGTTGTATTAATAGTTTTAGGTATCATGCCAGGTCTTCCTAAATTATCATTCTTTGCATTAGGTGGAGGATGTATATTAATAGGAAGAACATTACAAAAAGGTGAAGATGAAAAACGAGAAGAAATTGCTAACGAAGATTTACCAGTAGAAGAAGTATCAACACTTAATGAGGTAGAAGATGTTACTGAGTTATTAAATGTTGAAGTTTTAGAAGTAGAAATTGGATATGGTCTTATACCATTAGCTGATGATAGTAATGGCGGAGATTTATTACAAAGAATTGCTTCGATAAGAAGACAATGTGCAATTGATATGGGAATAATAGTACAACCTATAAGGATTAGAGATAATCTTCAATTAGATCCAAATCAATATTGTATAAAAATAAAAGGAAATAGAGTAGCTACATATAGTCTTATGCCTACAATGGTTTTATGTATGGATCCAATGGGATTAGGATTAGACTTAGAAGGAATAAAGGCAGTTGAACCAAGTTTTGGTTTAGAAGCATTATGGATAACTAAAGATAAGATAGAAGAGGCAGAACTTAAAGGATATACAATAGTAGATCCATCAACAATATTAGTTACTCATTTATTAGAAATAGTCAAAGAGAAATCTTATGAATTAATGGGAAGAGAAGAAGTTAAAGCAATAATGGATGCTACGAAAGAAAAAAATAGTGTTATTGTTGATGAATTAATACCAGATATTATGACATTAGGTGAGGTTCAAAAAGTATTCCAAAATTTACTTAAAGAAAAAGTGGCAATTAAAGATAGAGTTACAATATTAGAAACTTTAGCTGATAATGCTATAAATACAAAAGATATTGAGTTATTAACTGAATATGTAAGAATGGCGTTAAACAAAAGTATTTGTGAGTCATTAGTTGATGAAAATAATTCTATAACAGTTGCAACTTTATCAAATGAAGTTGAAAGATTAATAGCTAATAATCTTCAAAAATCTATTAATGGTACTTATCCAGCTGTTGATCCAGATAACACTAATAAAATTTTCAATAGCATAAAAACAATTACTGAAAGTGTTGAGTTTTGTAACAATAGGCCTGTTATTTTAGTTTCTCCTAAGATAAGAGCACCTTTTAGAAAATTAGTTGAAATGGTATTTCCTAATGTAGCAATTTTATCATTAAATGAAATACCAAATAATGTTCAAATAAGAGCCCAAGCTGTAATTAATATATAATGGAGGGAGTGTAAAATGCTTAAAGCTCAAAGTGAGGAATACATATTAGATAATATTAATTTAGTAAGACATATAGCTTCAAAATATTTTACTAAAAATATTGGAATTGAGTATGAAGATTTAGTAAGTTATGGAACTATAGGACTTATAGATGCAGCAAATACTTATGAATATGATAGAAATTGTAAATTTTCAACTTATGCATCTCTTAAAATACGAGCAGCGATTATTGATGAAATAAGAAGAAACTCACCAATTTCGAGAAATGACGTTTCTAAAATAAAACAGTATAATTCAGCTATAGAAAGTTTGCAAAACAATTTATTAAGAGAGCCTACAGGAGAGGAAATATCTAAATATTTAAAAGTATCTAAAAATGAAGTTAATAAGATAGAAAATACTATTAATTTAATGAGTACTACTTCTTTAGATACAGTTATTTTTGAAGGAAATACTGATGTTAGTATTGTGGATACAATAAAAGATGATAATGCGTTATTACCAGAAAATATAGTTGAAGAAGAAGAAAAGCTTCAAATATTAGAAAAGGCAATTGATACTCTTAAAGAAAAGGATAGACTTGTTTTATCTTTATATTATTATGAGGAACTTACACTAAAAGAAATAGGAAAAGTATTAGAAGTATCAGAATCAAGAGTATCACAATTACATAGTAGAGCAATAGCTAACTTAAGAAATGCAATTAATAAGTTAAATTATAGAGTAGTTTAAGGAGAAATTTAATATGTTAAGTGGATTATATACAGCAGTATCAGCAATGCTAGATTTACAGACTAGTCAAACTGTAATAACTAATAATATAGCAAATGTTAATACTACTGGTTTTAAATCAGAAAAAGTAATAAATAAAACTTTTGATGATGTAATGGTTCAAAATAATGATAATTATGTAAATGGAATGCCTACAAATCAAAAATTAGGAGTATTAAATCCAGGAGTTAAAATTGATGAAATTAATATTAATTATGAACAAGGTACAATTGTAGAAAGTGAAAACCAAACAGATTTCGCTATAAATGGAAGGGGCTTTTTTACTGTAAGAGATGATGAGGGAAATATTTTTTATACAAGAGATGGAGCTTTTAATATAAATAGAGAAGGCTATTTAGTAACATCATCTGGTGCACAAGTATTAAATACTAATAATCAGCCAATATATGTTGGAACAAGTAATATAACTGTAGATAGTAGTAATAATATTGTTTTATCTTCTGGAGCAGTACATAAATTTAATATTGTAGATTTTGATAATTATAATAATTTAGAAAAGGTTGGAGAGAACCTTTATACTGGAGAAGGTGCGGTGGCAACTAATAATTATGTAGTTAAAAATATGCAAAAAGAAAGTTCAAATGTTGATATTATACAATCAACAGCAGATTTAATGTCTAATTTAAGAGCTTTTGAAGCTAATCAAAAAGTAGTGCAAGTTATGGATTCTATTTTAGGTAAAATGGCAAGTGAGATAGGAACAGTAAGGTAGGGATAAAATATATGTATGGAATTTTAAATATAAGTAGAAGTGGTATGAGTGCTAATCAAAATAAAATTAATACTATTTCAAATAATATAGTTAATGCTAATACAATTGGATATAAAAAGTTAGATGTTGGATTCCAAGATTTACTTAGAGTAGGAATTTCAAATGAGACATATCCTGTAAATGATCAAAATGCAACATTAGGAACTGGTGTAAAGAGTACTACAGAGGTAAGAAATTTTACACAAGGAGCATTTAAAGATACTCAAATATCTAGCAATTTAGCTATAGATGGAGAAGGATTTTTTAGAGTAATTAGACCAGATAATACATATGCTTATACTAGAAATGGTGAATTCTCAATTGATGCAAATGGAAAAATTGTTGATGATTCAGGAAATATTCTTGATATTCAATTTAATAATGGAAAAAATTATATTAATTCAGGAATAACATCAGAAAATTTAAAGATTAATAAACAAGGTGAAGTTTTTGTTAATGATGAAAAAATAGGTAATATAAATCTTTATAAAGCCACTGGAGATAATGATCTTTTATCAGCTGGTGGAAATTTATTTATATCTAATGATGGAGCTCAGTTAGTAGTAGCAAATGGAGATATATATCAGGGATATACTGAAATGTCAAATGTGATTCTTTCTCAAGAGTTTACTGATTTAATAACATCACAAAGAGCTTTCCAATTAAATAGTAAGGGGTTTGGAGTAGCTGATGAAATGTGGTCTATGATTAATAATTTACAATCTAGATAAGGAAGAAGATAGAAAATGGATGATGTAAGATTATATGATTTTAAGAAAAGTGAAAAGTTTTCTTTAGAAAATATAAGAAATTTAGCACTTATGTGTGAAGATTTTTGCAAAAGTTCAAATATGCAAATAAATTATGAAACTAAGAATGATTCTTTTAGAATGTCAGTAGATAAATGTATTCAAACAACTTATGGAGAGTTTATTGAAAACATATCTCCAGATAGTATAATAGTTGAATTTAGTATTTTATCTATAGTTGATAATTTAACTTTATTTTTGGATAAGTCTGTAATTTTAAGTATAGTTGATTTATTATTAGGTGGAAATGGTAAAGTTAAAGATAAAGATAGAGAACCTACTAATATAGATTTAGAATTAATAAAATATTTATTTGATAATTTATTAAAAAGAATATATATACCAAAATCACATCAGGGAATTAAAGTTGTAAAAATATATAATAATAAAATACAATATCAAAAGTTAACTACAAAAGAGATGATTTTTAATTCAACTATAAATGTATTATTAGAAAATGAAATAGTTGGTTGCATTAAATTCTGTATTCCATATGAAAATATGAAAAGTATAATAGATGATTTTAATAATGATAAAATAGAAAATCAAATTAATTTTGAAGAATGTGAAGTTAAAGATATATCTATAAGCGAAATTTTTCCTTATATGCAAAATGTTAATATGGACATTACTGCAAAATTAGGTGATGCTAAAGTAAATATTAGTGATTTGCTAAACTTAAATGTTGGAGATGTTATTCTTTTAGATCAAAAGATAAATAAAGATATTACTGTAAGTGTTGGTGAAGCTAAGGCTTATAAGGCAAAACTAGGTGTTATTGGTATGAAAAAGGGAGTAGAAATTATTGATATAATTAAATAGGGGGAGATAATAATGAATGATAAAATATCTAGAATTTTAGATATACCAATAGAGATAACTGCTGTTTTAGGTAGAACCAAAATGACATTAAATGAAGTTTTAGAATTAGGAAAAGGTTCATTAATAGAGCTTGATACATTAGCAAATCAAGAAGTAGAGATACTTGTTAATGGTAAGAAAATAGCTTACGGGCAAGTAGTTATTGCTCAACAGAATTTTGGAATAAAAATTACTAGCGTTTTAGAATCAGAAGAGTTAGTAAATACTTTAAAATAAAGTATTATAGATTAATGGCAAATGAAAATTTAATATTATTTTCATTTGCCATTATATTTTCATTTAATATTTATAATTTTATTAATGATTATGTAATTTGTATAAAATTAAGATATAATGGTAATAAGTTTGTCAAAGCTAAAGAAAAATATATATTAAATTTAACATAATAAAGTGTTGAAATAATAATGCATAAAATAATAGGAGTGATAATATGAGCTTGAAAAAATTGGGGTTTAAAGATGATTTAGATATGTTATTTAATGCAATTTTAGAATTACAAAATATAGATGAATGTTATAAGTTTTTTGAAGATATTGCAACTATTACAGAGTTAAAAGCTATATCCCAAAGGATTCAAGTAGCAAAAATGCTTAAGGAAAAAAAGGTTTATACAGAAATAGCAGAAGTAACAGGAGCTAGTACTGCAACTATAAGTAGAGTTAATAAATGTCTTAATTATGGTCAAGGTGGGTATAACATAGTATTAGATAGGATTAATTCTGAAAAGTAATGAGCTGTAAAGTATGATAAAGGTAAGGCTATATGCTATTGTAAAAAATGGGAATAAAGGATATACTATAAGAGTTAAATCGAAATGAATAAGCGAGGTATTATATATGAGTAGAATGTTCGGAACAGATGGAGTAAGAGGAATAGCAAATACAGAATTAACTGCAGATTTAGCTTACGCTTTAGGTAGAGCTGGTGCTTTTGTATTAACAGAAGGAACACATAAACCTAAAATATTAGTTGCTAAGGATACTAGAATATCAGGAGATATGTTAGAAGCTGCTTTAGTTGCAGGTATTCTTTCTGTTGGAGCAGAGGCAGTAATTTTAGGTGTAGTTCCAACACCAGCAGTAGCTCATTTAACAAGAGAGTATAATGCAGATGCAGGAGTTATGATTTCAGCATCTCATAATCCAGTTGAATATAATGGAATTAAGTTTTTTGATGGAAGAGGATATAAATTATCTGATGAATTAGAAGATCAAATACAAGCTGTAATAGAAAGTAATTTTGAAGGAGTTCCAAGTCCAGTTGGTGGAGATGTTGGAAGATCATATACTGAGGAAACAGCATTAAGAGAGTATATAGATTATGCAATGGGTACAATTAAAACTGATTTAAAAGGGCTTAGAGTTGCCTTAGATTGTGCAAATGGTGCGGCATATAAAGCAGCAGTTAAAGCATTTAGAGCTTTAGGTGCTAGAGTTTATGTAATTAACGATAACCCAGATGGAAATAACATAAATGAAAATTGTGGTTCAACTCATATGGAAGAGTTAATGGACTATGTTGTAAGAAAGAATTGTGATATTGGATTTGCTTTTGATGGAGATGCAGATAGATGTTTAGCTGTTGATGAAAAAGGAAATATGATAAATGGTGATTTCTTATTAACTATTTGTGCAAAAGCTTTAAAAGAAGCTGGAAAATTAAATGATGATACTTTAGTAGTTACAGTAATGAGTAATTTAGGGTTAGATATTGCTACTAAAAGAGAAGGAATTAATTTAGTTAAAACTAAAGTTGGAGATAGGTATGTACTTGAAGAGATGCTTAATGAAAACTATATATTAGGTGGTGAACAATCAGGTCACATAATATTCTTAGATCACAATACTACTGGAGATGGATTAGTTACTGCACTTCAAGTTGCAGCAATACTTAAGGAAAGTGGTAAGACTTTCAGTGAGTTAGCTGGAGTAATGAAGGAATTACCACAAGTATTAGTTAATGCTAAAGTTCCAAATGAAAAGAAAAATATTTATTTAGAAGATGCAGAAATAATTGAAGCTATAAATGCTGTTGAAGCTAAGCTTAATGGTGTTGGTAGAGTTCTTATAAGACCATCAGGAACTGAGCCATTAGTGAGAGTTATGCTTGAAGGGGAAAATCAAGAAGAAATAAATGAAATGGCAAATAGCTTAGTAGATTTAATATTAAGCAAAATTTAATATGATAAAAAAATTAATGTTCGTAAGAGCATTAATTTTTTTTGAAATTTATGAATTTATTATTATATTATTATAAAAAATATAAATAAAATTAAAAATGATATCAGTAAAACATGGAATACATTAGTTTTTATTAAAGAAATTACATATTATTAATACGATATTATTTATTTGATAGAGATATTAATTTAATAATAAAAGTAGTAAAATATTAAATTAATATTAAAAATAATAAATAAAATGTAAAAAATATAATTAATTTACTAAAAATAGAAACAGTATATTGACAGAGTATTAAAGTAAAGAGTAATATATTAACAATAGAATATTTTGGAATTTCTTTTGAGAAATAAAAGCTGTGATAGAGATGTTTATTTAGATAAAAAAAGTTTCAGAGAGTCCATGGATGCTGCGAATGGATACTTTAACTAAATAACGATCACTCTTGAGCTGTCTCCTGAACATTAGTTAATAGTAAGTAGGGAGTTACCGGTAAGCACCGTTAAATGCAAGGGTTTGTTTGAGCCTAGTGATATTAATGATGAGGAATTTTATCCTACCGTTATGATTTTATCA
This sequence comes from Clostridium sp., assembly GCF_026168755.1. Classification (GTDB taxonomy): domain Bacteria; phylum Bacillota; class Clostridia; order Clostridiales; family Clostridiaceae; genus Clostridium. The sequence continues at coordinate 92,244 of NZ_JAPFDR010000003.1, forward strand.
TTAAGGGTGGGATTTTTTTTACCTAATTTAGGACCATTTTATTCAATAATTACAAATTATTTCATTGGGGGTATTGAAATGGAAAGACATGTTTTATCTGTCTTAGTTAGGAATTCTTCAGGAGTATTAACAAGAGTTTCAGGATTATTTGCAAGAAGAGGATTTAATATTGATAGTTTGACTGTTGGAAGAACTGAAAATCCAGAGATTTCAAGAATGACTATTACCTTAAATGGGAATGAAGATGTTTTAGAACAATTCACTAAACAGTTAAATAAGTTAGAAGATGTTTTAAGGGTATTAAATTTAAAATTTGATAATTCAGTATACAGGGAGTTAGTACTTATTAAGGTTAAAGCTGATGCTGAACAAAGAGCAGCAGTAAATGAAGTAGTAAAGATATTTAGGAGCAAAATAATAGATATTTCGCCAGAAACATTGACTATTGAATTAACAGGAGATGAGAGTAAAATAAGTGCTCTTATAAGGCTTTTAGAGGAGTATGAAATAAAGGAGTTAGTAAGAACAGGAGTATGTGCATTAGAAAGGGGAGCTAATTACATAACAGATTACTGTGAAATATTTAATTAACTTATATAGATTATAAGCTTATAAAAGATATCGAAAGAAAAGCAAAAGCATATTTTTAAAGGGGGAAAATTTATGGCAATGACAATGACACAAAAAATATTAGCTGCACATGCAGGATTAGAAAGTGTAAAAGCAGGGCAATTAATAGAAGTAAATTTAGACTTAGTATTAGGCAATGATATTACTTCACCGGTTGCAGTAAAGGAATTTGAAAAATTTGGAGTAAAAAAGGTATTTGATAAAGATAAGATAGCAATAGTTCCAGATCATTTTACACCTAATAAAGATATAAAAGCTGCAGAGCAGTGTAAATTTATTAGAGAGTTTTCAAGAGAAAAGGGAATAAGTAACTTTTTTGAAATAGGAGAAATGGGAATAGAACATTGTTTATTGCCAGAGAAAGGTTTAGTAGTTGCAGGAGATGTAGTTATTGGTGCAGATTCTCATACTTGTACTTATGGGGCATTAGGAGCCTTCTCTACAGGAATAGGTTCAACTGATATGGCGGCTGGAATGGCAACAGGAAAGTGTTGGTTTAAAGTTCCTTCAGCATTAAAGTTTGTTTTAAAAGGGAAACCATCAAAATGGGTAAGTGGTAAAGATGTAATACTTCATATTATCGGAATGATAGGCGTAGATGGTGCTTTATATAAATCAATGGAATTCTTCGGAGATGGACTTAATTACTTATCAATAGATGACAGATTTACAATGGCAAATATGGCTATTGAAGCTGGTGGAAAAAATGGTATATTCCCAGTAGATGAGAAGACAATTGAGTATTTAAAAGAACATGGAAAGAAAGAGTGGAAGGTATATGAAGCTGATGAAGGTGCTGAATATGATGAAGTTTATGAAATAGATTTATCTACTTTAAGACCAACAGTTTCTTTCCCACACTTACCGGATAATACAAGAACTATTGATGAAGTTGGTGATATAGAAATTGATCAAACTGTAATAGGGTCTTGTACAAATGGAAGAATATCAGATTTAAGAGTTGCTAGAGATATCTTAAAGGGGAATAAAGTAAATAAGAGAGTTAGATGTATAGTATTCCCAGGAACTCAAAAAATTTATTTACAAGCACTAGAAGAAGGAATAATAAAGGATTTAGTAGAAGCAGGGGCAGTTGTTTCTACACCAACTTGTGGTCCATGTTTAGGAGGCCATATGGGTATATTAGCTAAAGGTGAAAGAGCAATTTCAACTACTAATAGAAACTTTGTAGGAAGAATGGGACATGTTGAATCAGAAGTTTACTTAGCAAGTCCAGCAGTTGCAGCAGCTTCAGCAATAACAGGAAAAATAACGGATCCGGAAACGCTTTAAGGGGGTAAATAAATATGAAAGCAACAGGAAGAGTTTTTAAATATGGAGATAACGTAGATACAGATGTAATTATACCTGCAAGATATTTAAATACATCAGATGCGAAAGAATTAGCATCACATTGTATGGAAGATATAGACTTAGATTTTGCAAAGGAAGTTCAAGAAGGAGATATTATAGTTGCAAATAAAAACTTTGGATGTGGTTCATCTAGGGAGCATGCACCTATAGCAATTAAAGAAAGTGGAATTAGTTGTGTTATAGCTTCAACTTTTGCAAGAATTTTTTATAGAAATGCTATTAATATTGGTTTACCAATTCTTGAATGTGATCAAGCGGTTAAAAGTATCGAAGCTGGGGATAAGTTAGAAGTAAACTTTGATACTGGGGTTATTAAAAATTTAACTAAAAATGAGGAATACCAAGGGGAGGCATTCCCTGAGTTTATGCAAAAAATAATAAATAGCAATGGTCTTATAGGATATATAAAAAATTCTCAAGAAAAATAATGAATTAATAAATTTAAAATATGAAGTAATAAGCATAAAAAGTAAGTTAAGTGCATGTTATAGATTAAAAATAATTAGCTTTACTTAGTTTATAAATTCAATAAGGGGGAAATTTTATGAATTTTAATATAGCAGTTATACCAGGAGATGGAATAGGTCCAGAGGTTATAGATGAATCAATAAAAATATTAAGTAAAATTGGGGAAAAATATAGTCATAATTTTGAGTTTGAATTTTTACAAGCTGGTGGATGTGCAATAGATAGTTTAGGAACACCATTACCAGACAAGACTTTGGAGGTTTGTAAAAAAAGTGATGCAGTACTTTTAGGTGCTGTTGGAGGAACAAAGTGGGATGATCCTAATGCAAAAGTTAGACCAGAACAAGCTTTATTAGGATTAAGGGGTGGATTAAATTTATATTGTAATTTAAGACCAGCACTTTTATATAAAGCATTAAAAGAAGCATCACCATTGAAAGACACAATAATTGGGGATGGAATTGATATTTGTGTTGTAAGAGAACTTACTGGAGGAATTTACTTTGGTGAGAGAGGTAGAGAGGTTGTTGATGGAGTAGTTTCAGCATATGATACTGAAAGATATAATGTCGAAGAAATTGAAAGAATAGTAAAAATAGGCTTTGATACAGCTATGAAAAGAAATAAGAAGTTAACAAGCGTTGATAAAGCTAATATATTAGAAAGCTCTAGATTATGGAGAAGTGTAGTAGAAGAAATATCTAAGGATTATCCAGACGTAGAAGTTAATCATTTATATATTGATAATGCTTCTATGCAGTTAGTTAAAGATCCTAGACAATTTGATGTTATTGTTACTTCAAATATGTTTGGAGATATATTATCAGATGAAGCATCCATGATTACTGGATCAATAGGAATGTTACCTTCAGCATCTTTAGGAGAAGGTACTTTAGGAATGTATGAACCAATACATGGTTCTGCACCTGATATAGCAGGAAAAGGAATAGCAAATCCATTAGCAACAATTCTTTCTACAGCTATGATGTTAAGATATAGCTTTAATTTAGAAAGTGAAGCAAAAGATATAGAAGATGCAGTAGTTAAAGTTTTAGAAAAAGGTTATAGAACAGGAGATATTAAAAGTGAAGGTACTATTCTTATTGGGACTAAGGAAATGGGAGATCTTGTTGTAGAGAGAATTTAGTAATTGACAAGATTTGGTGAGTGACAAGTTGCAAGTGACAAGTGATAAGTTAAGGAAGAAACTCCTAGGGGAGTTTCTAAAATATATAATTTTGTATTAACTAAATTTACTCCGAAAACTTGCTACTTGAAACTTGTCACTTAAAACTAATTACGGAGGGATTTAAATGAGAAGTGATGTAGTAAAAAAAGGAGTCACAAAGGCTCCGCATAGATCATTATTTAAGGCATCAGGATTAACTGATGAAGAAATAAATAAACCTTTAATAGGTGTTGTTACATCTCAAAATGATATAATTCCAGGTCATGTAAATTTAGATAAAATTGTTGAGGGTGTAAAAAAAGGTGTATTAATGTCTGGTGGAACACCATTAGTATTTCCAACTATAGGAGTATGTGATGGTATTGCAATGGGACATGAAGGAATGAAATATTCTTTAGCTACAAGAGAGCTTATAGCAGATTCTATTGAATGTATGGCAAAGGCTCATGCTTTTGATGCATTAGTATTTATACCAAACTGCGATAAGATAGTTCCAGGAATGGTTATGGCAGCTTTAAGGTTAAATATACCATCAGTAGTTGTAAGTGGTGGTCCAATGTTAGCTGGTAAATTCAAAGATAAAGAAGTTTCTTTATCTACAATGTTTGAAGCAGTTGGATCTGTGGAAAGTGGTTTAATGTTAGAGTCAGATTTAGCTGACTTAGAAGAAAAAGCATGCCCTACATGTGGATCATGTTCAGGAATGTTTACAGCAAATTCTATGAATTGTTTATGTGAGGTATTAGGAATTGCTTTACCTGGAAATGGAACAATACCAGCTGTTTATTCAGAAAGAATTAGACTTGCAAAATATGCTGGTATGGCAGTAATGAATCTTTTAGAAAAAGATATAAAACCAAGAGATATAATTACTGAAGAATCTATAAAAAATGCCTTAACAGTAGATATGGCTCTTGGATGTTCAACAAATAGTGTATTACATTTAACGGCTATTTCAAATGAAGCAAAATCTCCTATAAATTTAGAGATTATAAATGAAATGTCATCTAAAGTACCTAATCTTTGTAAATTAGCACCTGCATCTGACACTCATATTGAAGATTTATATGCAGCAGGTGGAATAAGAGCTGTAATGAGTGAGTTAAACAAAAAGAATTTATTAAATTTAAATTGTATTACAGCAACAGGAAAAACTGTTGGAGAAAATATAGAAAATGCTAAAGTTTTAGATTATTCAGTAATAAAACACATTGAAGAACCATACAGTGAAACTGGTGGAATTGCAGTTTTAAAAGGAAATCTAGCTTTAGATGGAGCTGTGGTTAAAAGATCTGCAGTACTTAAGGAAATGTTAAAACATAAAGGGCCAGCTAAGGTTTTTAATTCTGAAGAAGAGGCTATAGAAGCTATTTTAGGAAAGAAAATAGTTGAAGGTGATGTTGTAGTAATTAGATATGAGGGACCAAAGGGTGGACCTGGAATGAGAGAAATGTTATCACCAACCTCAGCAATTTGTGGAATGGGATTAGATAAGTCAGTAGCGCTTATAACTGATGGAAGGTTTAGTGGGGCAACAAAAGGAGCAGCTATAGGACATGTATCACCAGAAGCAGCTGAAGGTGGAAATATTGCTTTAGTACAAGATGAAGATATTATTTCTATAGATATATTAAATGGAAATTTAGATTTACTTGTAAGCGATGAGGAATTAGCTAAGCGTAGAGAAGCATTAAAACCAGTAGAACCAAAGGTTAAAGAAGGATATTTATCAAGATATGCTAAGTTAGTAAGTTCAGCAAGTACAGGAGCAGTGTATAAGTAGCGACAACTTGAAAGTGACAATAATAAGAATAAAAGATAGAAGGTTTCCTAAACTTATAACTTGCAATTTGTAAATTGGCACTTGCAATTAAATAAAGGGGGTTAGTTAAATGTTATTAACAGGAGCTGAAATTCTTGTTAAATCTTTATTAGATGAGGGTGTTGATACTGTTTTTGGATATCCTGGAGGAGCAGTATTAAATATTTATGATTATTTATACAAATATAAGGATAAAATAAAACATTATTTATCCTGTCATGAGCAAAATGCAGCTCATGCGGCAGATGGATATGCAAGATCTACTGGAAAAGTAGGCGTTTGTATAGCTACATCAGGACCTGGTGCAACTAATCTTGTTACAGGAATAGCAACTGCTTATATGGATTCTATCCCTTTAGTTGCTATAACAGGAAATGTATCGAAAGATTTGCTTGGTAAAGATAGTTTTCAAGAGGTTGATATAACAGGTATAACAATGCCTATAACAAAGCATAATTTTATAGTTAAGGATATTAATAATTTACAAGAAACAATTAGAAAAGCATTTTATATTGCTAGAGAAGGAAGACCAGGGCCAGTTTTAATAGATATACCAAAAGATATAACAGCTGATAAAACAGAGTATAAAGAATTAGAATCATTAGAGGCTGAACCTAAAATTAAGCATGTAACAGAGTCAATTTTGGCAGAAGTTGCAAAATATATAAATGAATCTTCTAAACTACTTATTTATGCAGGTGGTGGAGTTATTAATGCTAATGCTACAGAGGAGTTAATTAATTTTGCTGAAAAATTAAATGCACCAGTAGCAACAACTTTAATGTGTAGGGGAGCAATTCCTTCTGAACATAGATTAAATACAGGTATGATAGGAATGCACGGAAGTAATGCATCTAATATTTTAGCTACAAAATGTGATTTGATAATTGCATTGGGAGCAAGGTTTAGCGATAGAGTAATAAGTGATAGAGAATTTATTAATAATGCTAAAGTTATACAAATAGATGTTGATCCAGCTGAAGTAAATAAAAATGTAAAAGTTGATTCATTTATTATAGGAGATATAAAAATTGTACTACAGAAATTGATACCTTTATTAAATGAGAAGAAAAATAAAGAATGGTTAAATACTGTAGATGAACTGAAACTTTTAGCATTAACTAAGAATGGTAGGGATGATGGAGAAGAATTAACTCCAAAATTTTTATTTGAAAAACTTAGCGATATGGATAAAGGCAACTTTATTTTGTCAACAGAAGTTGGACAACATCAAATGTGGACAGCTCAATATTTTAACTTTAAAACTCCAAGAACATTAATATCATCAGGAGGTCTTGGCACAATGGGATTTGGATTAGGAGCTGCTATAGGAGCTAAGGTTGCTAATCCAGAAAAAACTGTATTTAATATTGCTGGAGATGGAAGTTTTGGAATGAATTGCAATGAATTTGCAACAGCAGTTAAATATAATATTCCAATTAAAGTTATTGTAATGAATAACAATGCTTTAGGAATGGTTAGACAATGGCAAAGTCTTTTCTATGAAGCAAGGTATTCACAAACTACTCTAGATAGAGCAACTGACTTTGTTAAACTTGCAGAAGCTTTTGGAGGAGTTGGCTTTAGAGTTGAAAAAAGAGATGAGTTGGAAAATGTATTAAATGAAGCATTAGCTATAGATAAACCTGTAATTATTGATTACATGATAGATAGCGATAAAAAGGTATTTCCTATGGTGGCACCAGGTGCACCAATTCATCAAATAATAAATGAAGAAGACTTAGAATGTTAATCTAAATTTCTATCATAGATATAATGGTAGCAAATTTTATAAATAAAAATAATAAATAAATCGGGGGTATAAAGATGGCAAAAATGTTTTATGAAAAGGACACAAATTTAGATTTATTAAAAGGAAAAAAAGTTGCAGTAATTGGTTATGGTAGCCAAGGTCATGCACATGCATTAAATCTTCATGAAAGTGGAGTAGATGTAGTAGTAGGATTATATGAAGGAAGTAAATCTTGGAATAAAGTTAAAGAAGCTGGGTTAGAGGTAGCAACAGTTGCTAATGCTGTAAAGAGTGCTGATGTTGTAATGATGCTTGTACCAGATGAAAAGCAAGCTAAGTTATATAAAGAAGAAGTTGCGCAATACTTAGAAGCAGGAAATGCTTTAGTATTTGCTCATGGATTTAACATTCATTATGGACAAATAGTTCCACCAGCAGATGTTGACGTATTTATGGTTGCACCAAAAGGGCCAGGACATATGGTAAGAAGAACTTATACTGAAGGTTCAGGAGTTCCTTGCTTAATAGCTGTTCATCAAGATGCAACAGGACAAGCTAGAGAATTAGCATTAGCTTATGCAAATGGTATTGGTGGAGCAAGAGCTGGAGTTTTAGAAACTACATTTAAAGATGAAACTGAAACAGACTTATTTGGGGAGCAAGCAGTTCTTTGTGGAGGATGTACAGCATTAATAAAAGCTGGATTTGAAACTTTAGTTGAAGCAGGATATGCTCCAGAAAATGCTTACTTTGAATGCTTACATGAAATGAAGCTTATTGTTGATTTAATGTATCAAGGTGGAATGGCTGCTATGAGATATTCTATTTCTGATACTGCTGAATATGGAGATTATATGGTTGGTAATAGAATTGTTACTGATGAAACTAAGAAAGAAATGAAGAAGGTATTAACTGAAATTCAAGATGGTACTTTCGCAAGAAATTGGCTAATGGAAAACCAAGTTGGTAGACCACAATTTAATGCAATAAGAAGAATGGAAGCTGAACATCCGATTGAAAAGGTTGGTAAAGAATTAAGAGAAATGATGTCTTGGATTGATACTAAGAAATTAGACTAGTAAATTGAGTTTATAAAATTTAAGGGGCTGTATCAGAGTGAATTAATAAATTCATTCTGAATATAGCCTTTTTTTCTAGTATTTTAGAAAGTAAAATGAAGTAGCTTTATAAAGATGTTAATTAATGGTAAAATGTTAAGTGTAAAGATATAAAATTAAGGAGAGGTTTATATGGAATTAAAAGTTAAAGTAGAGAATAAAAAGGTATTTAATAGAATTGGACTTGCTACTTTTGTTACAATGATTTTAGTAAGTGTAATTCAAGTAACGTTTTTGGGGATTATTGGAGTAATTAATCAGGAGTTATTATCAGCTACATGGATAAGTTATGCATCAATTGCAATTAGTTTTTATTTAATAGGATTTCCTGTATTTTATTTTATGATTAAAAACTTACCTGAAGAAGAAAAAAGGGAAAGCAGAACACTTGGAGTTTTGGAAATTATAAAAATATGTGTTATGTCTTATAGTGTAGTATATATAGTTAATTTTTTGACTAATCTTCTTATGATGTTGATAGCTGTAATTAAAGGTAGTGAAGTTACAAATCCATTAGTAAATATGCTTGAAGGAAGCAATTGGATATGGTCATTAATTTTTGCAGGAATATTATCTCCTATAATTGAAGAAATGATGTTTAGAGGTGTAATGCTTAATAAGCTAAGAAGATATGGGGATAAAGTTACAATAATAACAACTGCAGTTCTATTTGGATTATTTCATGGGAATTTCTCGCAATTTTTCTATGCAGTAGCATTAGGTATGATTTTTGCTTATATTACATTAAAAACAGGAACTATAAAATATTCAATAATACTTCATATAGTTGTAAATATAATGGGAAGCGTTATTTTACCAGCAGTAATTGGTGATGGTAGTAATTTAGTAGTTGTTGGTTGTGTAGGTCTTGTGTTATTAGCAATAGTAATAGTAGGTTTAGTACTAATAATAAAAAATAGAAAAAATATATCTCTATTAGATGGTGAAATTAAATTAGAAAAAGGAACTGAATTTAAAACTATTTGGATTAATGTAGGAATGATATTATATGTAGCAATTTGCTTGTTTTCTATGATATCCATATTGTCTATGTAAAATAAATATAAAAATTGTTAAGTACTTAAGAAATAAATTTTAAAAATAATATTATTATTTAAAGGGGATATCTAAAAATATAGGATATTCCCTTTATTATATATAATAGCTATATAAAAAAGAGGTTAATATTAAAAAATACGAACATTAATGTGAGAAAATACTAATATTTATGGAAAATAACTAAAAAATATGGACAAACATTCGTATTTGTATTAATATTATTCATATAATTAAAAGGTAGTCGTGTTTATCGTATAAAGTTGGAAATAAGGTCCAACAGTTTCTACCAAATCACCATAAATGATTTGACTACGATATGTTTTATATAAAAGATAATACTCAAATCTAAATATTATATTAAACATATAAATAAAAAATATTTACTAATTTACATATTAAAGTTTATACTCAACATGCGATAAATATTGCGATTACAGAAAAATGCATGGAGGAGTAAGTAAATGATAAGTTTCATATCTAAATATTTTAATTTTCAAGAAAAAGAAACAAGTTTTAAGACGGAGACAATAGCAGGAATAACAACATTTTTAACAATGGCATATGCTCTATTTTTAATTCCTAGTGTTTTAGCAGAAGCAGGGATGCCAGAAAAAAGTGTCTTTGTTGCAACAGCATTATCTGGAGCAATTGGTACATTAATAATGGGTATATTTGCAAAGTTTCCAATGGGATTAGCACCAGGAGTAGGGTTAAATGCTTTCTTTGCATATAGTGTATGCATAGGAATGGACATTCCTTGGCAAACAGCATTATCAGGAGTACTTGCATCAGGTGTAATATTCTTAATAATATCAGCAACAGGATTAAGAGAATTAATCATTAAAGCAATACCAACAAATTTAAAATTAGCGGTAAGTGCAGGAATCGGATTATTTATAGCTTTTATTGGTTTAAAAAATGCAGGAATAGTTGTGGCAAATGAAGCAACATTTGTAGGGCTTGGGGATTTAACAAATCCAACAGTATTGCTTTCAATATTTGGTCTTATTGTAATAGCAATATTAATGGTTAGAGGATCTAATATAGCAATATTTATTGGAATGGCTGTCACTGTAGTTGTTGGTATGATATTTGGATTAATAGATATTCCAACTTCAATAATATCAATGCCACCATCAATGGCACCTACATTTGGAGTGGCAATTCAAAACATAGGAAATATATTTAATCCACAAATGATATTAGTTGTTTTTACTTTCTTATTTATGGATTTCTTTGATACAGCAGGTACATTAGTTGCAGTTGGTTCAAAGATTGGATTACTTAAAAAAGATGGGTCAGTTGAAAATGGGTCTAAGGCATTACTTGCAGATTCAGTTGCTACTTGTATAGGAGCAATATTTGGAACTACTAATACTACTGCTTATGTTGAATCATTATCAGGAGTAGCAATAGGTGCAAGAACAGGATTTTCAAGTGTTGTAGTAGGAATATTATTTTTAATTTCATTATTCTTCTCACCGCTACTTACAGTAATTACTTCAGCAGTAACTGCACCAGCCCTTATTTTAGTTGGATCATTAATGTGTAGTAATCTTAAGGAAATTGAATGGGAAAAACCAGAAGTTGCAATTTCATCATTTTTCACTGTAATATTAATGCCTTTAACTTACAGCATTGGGGAAGGGATTGCATTCGGGTTCTTATCATATGTAGTTCTTATGATATTTAAAGGAAAAGCTAAAAAAATACATCCAGTTATGTATGTTTTAGCAGTATTATTTATAATATATTTTGCAGTAAGATAATAAAGAAATAAATAGATTTTTAATAAATATAAGTGGAGTTATTTTTCAATATAATTTCATTTATATTTATTTTTTTATTCTTTAGGGAATTATATTTGATAAATAATTGTAGATAACTTTTAGAAGTAATGGAAACACACAGTTTGCGAATTGAATTTTTTATATAACAGATTTATATATATAATATTTTAGTGGTAATAAGGATTAATAATTAAGTGAAATATCATAAATACTTTACAAGAATAATTTGAGTCTGTATAATTAATTTGTAGTTTGTTAAAAATAATTATAGCAATTGCGCTGAAGAGGAGCAGTAAATAGAATTTTAATTTAAAGCGATTTAGGGATGGTGTAAGCCTAAAATTTAAAACTATGGAAGGAAACCTTGGAGCAATAAAAGTAAATAAGTATTTGAGAGGATTAATTTTAATTAATCAATTTAGGTGGTAACGCGGAATATAAGTTTTCGTCCTAATGATATTTAGGATGGAAACTTTTTTATTTGGATATAAATGGGTGTGCCTCCGGGGAACAGCCATTTTTTAACAATATATATAAAGGAGAATTAAATATGGCATTTGAAAAGTTAGCTGAAATAATATTTCCTAATGTTGAACATGATAGAGAATATTATATAGCAGAATACCCAAAGAGAAACTTAAAAGAAGGTGCTAGAGTAACTAGATATGCACCATCACCAACAGGATTTCAACATATAGGTGGAGTTTTCGCTGCATTAATCAATGAAAGATTAGCAAGTCAAAGTGAAGGGATTTTCTATTTAAGAATAGAAGACACAGATCAAAAAAGAGAAGTTGAAGGTGCTATTGAAGATACAATTGCAACTATGCACAACTTTGGAATGGACTTCAGTGAAGGAATGACTGGTCAAGAAACTTCAAAAGGTGAATACGGTCCATATAGACAAAGTGAAAGAGCTGAAATTTACAGAACTTTTGCTAAGGATTTATTATTAAAAGGTTTAGCATATCCAGATTTCTGTACTCCAGAAGAGTTAGCTGCATTAAGAGAAGAACAAATTGCTAATAAAATAACTCCAGGATACTATGGAGAATATGCTAAATATAGAAATATTACTGAAGAGGAAGCTATTGAAAGAATAAACAATGGTGAAGCTTATATTTTAAGATTAAAATCACCAGGAAACATTGAAAATAGAGTAGAATTTCATGATTTAATAAAGGGAGATATATCTTTCCCTGAAAATAATCAAGACGTAGTTTTAATAAAAGGTGATGGACTTCCAACATATCACTTTGCACATGCAATAGATGACTATCTAATGAGAACTACTGATGTAATAAGAGGAGAAGAATGGTTATCATCACTTCCAATTCATGTTCAGTTATTTGAAGTATTAGGATTTGAAAGACCAAACTATGCTCATATTCCAACAATAATGAAACAAGAAGGTGGATCTAAGAGAAAGCTTTCTAAGAGAAAAGATGCTGAAGCAGCTGTTTCTTACTATAATGAAGTTGGATATCCAGTAGTATGTGTTATTGAATACTTATTAAACATAGTAAACTCAAGTTATGAGGAATGGAGAGCAGAGAATCCAACTGCTGATTATCATGAGTTCCATGTTGCTTTAGAAAAAATGAGTAAGAGTGGAGCATTATTTGATTTAGTAAAATTAAATGATGTTTCTAAGGATGTTATAGCTAGAATGCCAGCAGATAAAGTATATGAACAATATACTGCATGGGCTAAGCAATATGATGAAGAAATGTATAGCTTAGTAACTTCAAATGAAGCTATGGCTAGAGAAATATTCAATATAGATAAAGAAGGTCCAAAGCCAAGAAAAGACTTTGCTAAATGGGATGAAGTTAAAGATAAAATATTCTATTTCTTTGATGAGTTATTCTATAATGAAACTGCTGAAAAAGTAGAATTACCAAAGACTTTATCATTAGAAAATGCAAAAGCTATAATTGAAGAATATGCTAAGAAATTTACTTTCAATATAGGAAGCCAAGAAAATTGGTTTGAAGAATTAAAAGTAATTGGAGCAGAGCTTGGATATTGTGCAAATAGAAAAGAATTTAAGGCCAATCCAGAGGCATATAAGGGTATGATTTCTGATGTTGCAGGAGCTGTAAGAAGTGCATTATCACATAGAACAAATACTCCAGATCTTTATACTATAATGCAAATTATGGGCGAAGAAAGAGTTAGAGAAAGATTTAATAAGTTTTTAAGCTTATAATATAAAAGTGCTGTATTAAATATAATACAGCACTTTTATATTAAATTTTATTTATTATATTACATTACAAAATTAAACTTAAGCTGAATATATTGGCATGTATTATATGATTTAAAATTCATAAAATAATACCGAAAAATATAATTGGAGGTAATATTATGAACAATATGAATAAGCAAAATCAAAGTAATTCAGCTATGAGTAATAACGCACAACAAGGTATGAGCAGTAGTTCTCAAAGCATAAATAGCAATGCACAACAATCTCAACAACCACAACAACAAAACAATATGCAAAGCAGTTACAATAATCAAAATGCTATGCAAAATGGAATGAGTAGTGCTCAAATTGATTCAAATATTGATGCATATAAAAAAGCTCAACAAAATTCAAATCAAAATTCTATGCAATAAAATATTGAAAAGTAAAACTCTCTATAAAATGAATAGTCTTCTGTTAAGTAGATAGAGACTATTGAAAAATAGAGAGTTTTTCTTTTATATAAATATTATTAGATATGCTAAATTTAATTCACATTGGGTAAAAAAATAAACTAGATTATATTATAGAAAAAATGAGAGTGTACTGCTAATAGCAACAATTAATACAAGGTATCAAAGTTATGATAATGTACAAACTATTATTGTAGCGGTGGTAGAACTAAGTATAGACTTGGCTGTATCAGGGCTAAATTTAATAAGACATTGGAGGTAAATGTTATGAGTAAACATTCAAAGTGTGGATGTCATAGTGAAGAAAGTAATTGTAAATCAAGTTGTGGATGTGGATGTAATAGTGGTGCACCAAAATCTGCAGTAAATAATCAATGGGCATCACCTGCAAGTGTAAAATCAACTATTACTGACAAATGTAAAGGTGAGAAAAAAGAAAAAACTGCAACAAATAACCAATGGTGTTAATTTAGAATTATAAATTTTTAGAATTATAACAATAAGTTTTAGTATTAAATTAATAATATAGCACAAACTAATATCGATAAGAGTGTTAGGAGGGCAGATAAATAACGACTTGTGTGTACCTGATTATAAAATTATAAAAATCACTATGTATGAAACCTCAAAGACACTCACTATACCTAATTAAAATAAGAGAAAGGCAAAAGCCTTTCTCTTATTTTAATTTAAATGAAGATTTTAAAGAAACTATTCTATTAAATACTAACTTTTCAGGTGTAGTATATTTAGGATCTACATTAAAGAATCCATTTCTAACCATTTGGAATTTATCTTGAGGTTTAGCATTTTCTACAGCTGTTGGTTCTATAAATCCTTGTAAAACTTCCATAGAATTTGGATTTATTTGTTCTAAGAAGTGCTTTCCTTCATTTTCTGGAGCATCATCTAAAATTAAAGGTTCATATAATCTAAATTCAGCAGGTACACAATTATTTGCATCTACCCAATGAATAGTTCCTTTAACTTTTCTTCCTGTAAATCCTGAACCACTCTTAGTTTCAGGATCATAAGTACAGTGGATTTCAGTTACATTACCATTTTCATCTTTAATTACTTCGTTACACTTAACAAAGTAAGCTCCCATTAATCTAACTTCATTTCCAGGGAATAATCTGAAATATTTCTTTATTGGAACTTCCATGAAATCTTCTTGTTCAACATATAATTCTCTTGAGAATGGAACTAATCTTTTACCAAAAGATTCGTCCTTAGCATTATTACTAACTTCAAGCATTTCAGTTTGCCCTTCTGGATAGTTAGTAATAACTAATTTTAAAGGTCTTAAAACTGCCATTGCATTAGGAGCTTTCATTTGTAAATCTTCTCTTACAAAATAATCAAGCATTTGAGAATCTACTGTAGAGTTAGCCTTAGCAACACCAATTGCAGCACAGAAGTTCTTTAAGCTTTCAGGAGTGCATCCTCTTCTTCTTAAACCAGAGATAGTAGGCATTCTAGGATCATCCCATCCATCAACAATACCTTCATCAACTAATTGTTTAAGTTTTCTTTTACTCATAACTGTGTTAGTCATGTTTAATCTAGCAAATTCAATTTGCCTAGGTTGAGCTTCCATTTCACATTCTCTAACAACCCAATCATATAGAGGTCTATGATCTTCAAATTCTAAAGTACAAATAGAGTGAGTTACCTTTTCTATAGCATCTTCTAATGGATGAGCAAAGTCATACATAGGGTAGATGCACCATTTATCTCCTGTATTATGGTGAGATGCATGTGCAATTCTATAGATAATAGGATCTCTCATATTCATATTAGGAGAAGACATATCAATCTTAGCTCTTAAAACTTTTTCTCCATCTTTAAATTCACCGTTCTTCATTCTTTCAAATAAATCTAGGTTTTCTTCTACAGATCTATTTCTGCATGGGCTTTCTTTACCTGGTTGAGTTAAAGTACCTCTGTATTCTTTAGCTTCTTCTGGAGTTAAGTCGCAAACATAAGCTAATCCCTTTTTTATTAAAAGAACAGCTCTATTATACATTTCATCAAAATAATTTGATGCAAAGTAAAGTTCATCCCAGTTTCCACCAAGCCATTTTACATCTTCTTTTATTGATTCAACATATTCAGTATCTTCTTTTACTGGGTTAGTATCATCAAATCTAAGATGAGTTCTTCCTTTGAACTCTTCAGCTAAACCAAAGTTTAAAAGTATAGATTTTGCATGACCTATATGAAGATATCCATTTGGTTCTGGTGGGAAACGAGTTATTATTTCTTTGTGTTTTCCGTTTTCTAAATCATCTACTATTATATTTCTTATAAAATTAGAAGAATTAATTTCAGTTGACATAGTTTACCTCTCCTATTAACGATTAATTTTAAGTTAAAAATCTTTATATAATAATTTAAATCCTAATTATATAACATTTATAACTTATATTTTGGCTATTATTAATAATTTTAATCGAATATAAGTAAAAAATAAAGTAGCTTATAGAAAAAGTTAGATAATTACTAGTTAAGAATTAAGATAACACTTTATAGATAACTTTAAATTAGAGTAAAGTATAAAAAAATAATATTAATAAAATAATATTATCTGACAATAGTATTTTAACGGAGGATTAGAAAATGAATAATTTAATGTGTAGTGTTAACACATGCACTCATAATCAGAATAATTTATGTTGTAGGGAATATATAAAAGTAGCAGGTAAAAATACAATTACTGCGAACTTTACAAGTTGTGAAAATTTCAGGAGAAAAGAAGGACAGCTTACTAACAATATACAAGCACCTAAAAATTTATTAAATGTATTGTGTGAAGCAGAAAATTGTAAATATAACAACAATCAAAAATGTGAAGCTAACAATATAAGTATAGAAGGTTCTTATGCTATATCAGAAGTACAAACTGAATGTTCAACATTTACATCAAAAATAGATAAGTAAAAATAGAAAAGCTAGTTAAGCTAGCTTTTTATTTTTACAATAATGTTTACATTAAATGGAGAATAAAATAAAATAAAGATATTAATATAAAAGGAACAGGATTTTATGAGTATAAATTATTTTAAAAACTTGAATAAAGAAAGAATACAAATAAAGCCAATAAATTTTTGGCAAGCGTTAGGATTATCATTTTTATTTGATATAGTACTTATGTTTTTAAATACTCCTACAGAGTTATTTTATACTGCTTTAAGTGGTATGGGAGTTAATACATATAATGAATTTTGGTATAGTATATCCACGTTATTATCATGTATTTATCAATTTGGAACTATTTTAATTATTACTGTATTTATAAATAAAAGCTTTAATATATCTAGTGATATTACTAATAGTTTTGAAGTAAGAAAAAGAGATTATTTAATTGGATCGTTATTAGTTGTTTCATATATACTTATTACTTATGGATGGTTTGATTATATATTATTTTCAATTCCAACTGGAGATATGTTTGAAGCTTCAATGGAATATTTTGATTCATTACCTATAGTAATATTGTTAATAGAAACCTGCGTAATTGCACCTATTTTTGAGGAAACTTTATATAGAGGAATATTATTAAAGGGATTAATAAATAAGTATAATAGTAAAAGAGCTATAGTTTATTCAGCATTAATTTTTGGTATAGCACATTTAAATATACCTCAAGGTATCAATGCCTTTTTATTAGGATTAATATTAGGAACTGTATTTTATTATACTAGATCTATTTATTTATGTATGATAATGCATTTTGTTAATAATCTTTTAGTGAATTTTGTTTATTATCCTAGCAGCGAAATGTGGACAACTATATTGTTTATTGTAGTACCTATAATAGGTGTAATATTAATGATCTTATGTTTTAAGATATTAAGTTTAAAAGAACGAACTAAAATAAAAGTAAATATTTATAGATAATATAGAGGCATTTATCTGTTGTAGATAAGTGCCTTTAATATAAATTTTGAGGTGAAATTATGGATATAGGATTAATAGGGTTTGGTGGAGTAGGACAAGCATTTATAAAATTATTAGTAGAAAAGAAAAACTATGTTTTTGAAAAATACAACTTAGAGTTAAAAGTAAAGTATATAGTAAAAAGTGATGGTGGCATCTATAAATCAGATGGTATTAATTTAGAAGAGTTAGTTAAATTTATTAATAAAAATAAAAGTATTAAAGATCATATATTATGGAAAAATGACTTAAGTATTGATGAAATAATAAAAAATAATGATATTGATACTTTAGTAGAATTAACAGCTACAAACATAGAGAATGGAGAACCAGGGTTAACACATATAAAAAGAGCATTGGAAAGTGAAATAAATGTTGTTACGGGTAATAAAGGGCCTATTATATTAAAATATAAACAATTAAAAGAAATTGCAGATAAAAACTCTGTAAAACTTAAGGTGGGTTGCACAACTGGAGGAGCATTACCTTCAATTAATGGAGGGATATATGATGTTGCAGGTAGTGAGATAAAAGTCATTGAAGGTATATTAAATGGAACTACAAATTATATATTAAGTAAAATGTCCATTGAGAAAGTAAGTTATGAAGAGGCCTTATTTCAAGCACAAAAAGATGGAATAGCGGAGGCTAATCCAAGTCTTGATGTTTTAGGATATGATACTGCATGTAAGATAGTAATATTAACTAATGTTCTTATGAATGCGAATATAAAGTTAGAAGATGTAGAAGTACAAGGTATAACAGAAGTTGAATTAGAAACAGTGAAAAGGATCCAGAAGGAAAATAAAAAATTAAAATTAATAGGAAAAGTTAAGAGAGAAGATAATATGGTAAAGGCTTATGTAAAGCCAATAGAAATAAAAGAAGATCATCCACTTTATTTTGTTGATTATAAAGATAAGGGAGTTTATTTTAAGACTGATACTTTAGGAGATATAAGTATAATTGGAGGTGCTTCTGGAACAAGGAATGCAGCAGCATCAATATTAAGAGATATAGTATTAGTTAAAAGTTTAGAATAAGATATAATAAATAAATGAGGTTTTGTAAAAATTGGATGATTAATTAGAGGTAAATATTAGAATATATATGTTGCAAATAAAAAATTTCTAGGATAAATTTTAAAAACATAAATATCAATGAATAATTATTTTGGTTTAATTAGAAAACAGAAATATTCTTTTTATTTTCAAATTTAGAAAAAATAGTTAAATTTAATATTGCAATTTATCCTATTATATAATATGTTATAAAGTGAATAATAAATTTATTCAATCTATAAATAATGGGGGATGAGAAAATATGAGAGGAAAAAAAGTATTAGCAACATTTTTGGCTATGGCAGTTAGTTTAAGTTGCTTTTGTGGAGGGGGTGGAATTACTGTAAAAGCAATGAATCAATCAGGTGAAGAGGAAAGTATAGAGAAAGAAACAGAAGTAACAGAAGAGACAGAAGAGACAGAAGTAACAGAAGAGACAGAAAAGGTAGAAGAGACAGAAAAAACAGAAGAGATAGAAAAGATAGAAGAAACAGAAGAAACAAATAATACAAATCAAGAAATCAGAAATTTAGCATTGAAGAGACCTACAAGAGCATCAGCATATTTAGAAGCTAATGGTCAATATCCAGCAAGAACTCCAAATCTTGCCGTAGATGGAAATTCATCAGAAGGAAATAGCAGATGGCAAAGTGGTGAAGATAAAGAATTTAAAGAACAATGGATAGAGATACAACTTAGAACAGATTCTCTAGTTTCTGAAATTAAGGTTAAATTTTTCGCAAAGCTTTATGGAAATTTTGTGATTGAAACATCAAAAACTAATGATGAAAATGCGGAATGGGTAGAAGTAGGAAGAGGAGAAATGACATCAGGGAATGATATGAATTTAACTAAAGTTGTAGACTTAAAGGAAAATGGAAATATGAAGCATGTAGAGCGTTATGTAAGGTTACGATTTACATCTGGAAATACAAATGCAGCTAATATGAGTATAGGTGTGTATGAAATAGAAATTAATGGAGTATTAGATTTGGATGATGGGGAGGTGTTATTACCGGAATCTGCACAAGATGTAGTTGATAGCATATCTTCTTTGCAAACGATAACAAATGATATGGAAGAAGTACCTCTTCCAAAAGCGCCTGAAGGATATGAGATTCGAGTAAAAGGAAGTGAATATTCACAAGTAATTTCAGATGACGGTAAAATAAGTAATTATAATATTTACGATTATGATCAAGATATCATTATTGAGGCAGTAAATAAAGAAAATGAGGAAGATAAGGCTGAAAAGAGTTTTAATGTTCATGTACCAAATAAAAGGAATAAAAATGCATCTTTATTCCCACAAGTTAATAATGCGAACAAGGAACCAAAAGTAATTCCAAGTATTCAAGAGTGGTATGGATATGAAGGAGAATTTAATCTAAATAGTGAATCTAAAATAATTATTCAAGATAATGCAGAATTAGGAATTAAAAAGGTAGCAGAAGAATTCCAAGGTGATATGAAGGATATTACCGGGTGGACATTAGAAATAGTGGAAGGTGGCGATTCTGGCAAATCTGATATTGTTTTAACTTCTACAAAAACAGATGAATATGATACTGGAGAAGAAGGTTATCTACTAGTAGCAGATGACAATGGAATTAAAATCTCAAGCAGTGGTTATAATGGATGTCTTTATGGACTTATGACTTTGGAACAAGTTTTTTATACTCAGAAAAAAGAGTTCACATTCCCAAAAGGTGTTATAAGAGACTTCCCACAATATGAAATAAGAGGAGTTATGATTGATATTGCAAGAGCACCTTACCGTATTGAAGCTTTACAAGATTTAGTTAAGTCATTTGCTTTTTATAAGATAAATGAAGTACAGTTTCACTTAAATGATAATAGACATATTGCCGCAAACGGTGATAGGGGAGATTATGATTATTGGAAGAATGCCGAAGCAATGTTCAGATTAGAAAGTGATTTATTCCCAAGTCTGAAAACAGATGATAAGGATGATGAATATTATAACGAAGTGTATGATGGCTCACCACAGTATTCAAAAGAAGAATATAAGGAACTTCAAAAGCTAGCAATGAGTTATGGAATTAACCCTATTTCTGAGATTGATGCACCGGGACATTCACTTTTATTCACAAAATATGTAAGAAATAATTTGGAAGAAGTGCAGAAAGTTCTTCCGCAAATCAAAGGAAATATTAACAACCCTAGAGATTGGGAGTTATTATCCTTAACTGGCGAAAGTGGAGATTGGGCAATTGACTTTATGGAAACATTATATGGAGAATATCTAGACTCAGAAGATCCAGTTTTCTTAGGTGATACAGTAAATATTGGTATTGATGAATATTGGAAAATTCAAGATAATGAATATGAGGGAATGCGTGAGTATATTAACAGAATGGCAGAGAAAGTTAAAGAGAGTGGAAAAGAGGTTCGTATGTGGGCATCTATGGTACCTTATTTTGATAATAAAGGTGTTGATGCAAAACAATATAATGATATTGTAATAGATTTCTGGTCAGATCATTGGGACAATGCTGTTAAAAGAGTCTCAGAAGGATTTAAAATAGTAAATGCTGATTCAAATCATCTATATGGAAATCCAGGAAGAGATTATAGAGATATTGTAAATATAGAACATATTTTTAATAATTGGGATCCAACCATAATTTCAGGGGGGAACTTGAAAAAGGGAGAACCAAATCTACTTGGTGCAAAGACTTCATTATGGGCAGATATTAATAATATGGGAGTAACAGAGAGAGATAGTCAGGAAAGATTATTAAGACAGGCAGCTGTTTTGAGTGAAAAAACATGGGGTGGAACTGATAAAGATCAGAGCTTTGAAGAGTATAGTTTTAAATATGAGAGTTTGAGAGAAGGACCTGGTGCAACTCTAGGTGCAGGAGTAGACTCTAAATCAGGGCTTGTTATGTCATATGATTTTACAAATGAAAAAGATGGAATTATATATGATGCAAGTGGAAATGGATATGATGGGAAAATTAAGAATGGACAAATAGTGAAAGAAGATGGAGAAGCATGGTTAAAGTTAGACGGTACTGGTGAAGTTACAACAACACTAAAGTCGTTGGATTATCCATATACAGTGCAATTTGATTTAAAATTATCTGATGCTGATAATAGAGAAGAGGATATATGCCTTTTTGATGGATATGATGGACGTTTAACTGTAAAGAAGAATGGAAATCTTGGGTTGAATCGTGTATTCTTCAATCAAGATTTTGGTTACAAAATACCAACAGATGAGAAAGTAGAGCTTACTGTGGTTGGAACACAACAAGTTACAAAGCTTTATGTAAATGGGAAGCTACAATCTGTGTTGTCAAGAACGACAGGTTCTGAAACAGACTATGACCATCTATTATCCACATTTGTATTTCCTTTAACTTCTATTGGAAGTGGACTAGATGGTAAAATTGCAAATATTAAAGCATATAACAAGGCATTGTCTCCAGAAATTCTAGATAAGATGTCGAGAGGAGAAAGTGTTAGTGAGGTAAATGTTTCTCAAGATAAAGGTGCAGCAGGAGTAGCACAGCATAAGGGTGATGGAGGTCAGGATGTTGCTTGGAAGAAGTTGAGAGTTGGATGGAAAGCATTAGATGGTGATGGAAATGCACTGGACGGTTCTCATGAAACAAATGTGAGCGAAAAAGATTCTTATTTTGAGGGCGCATATGCAGATAGTTCTTTTGCAGTTGATATGCAAGGAGAATATGATATAAGCAAACTAGTTCTGCAATGGGATAATCCTCCACAGAAGTTTATGATACAACAGTCAAAAGATGGTGAAACTTGGACAGACATTCAAGAAGTAACTGGGCAAAGCGTAAATGATATAATTTTTGAAGAGCCGGTTTGTACACAATATTTGAGAGTTAAAGGATTACAGAATAATGGGAATACATTTAAATTGAGGGAGTTTGAAGCATATGAGCAAGTTGAAAAATCAGCTTTAGAATCAATTATTACTCAAGCTGAGGAAAAAGTTCAAGAATTAGATTTGAGCTATAGTGATAAAAAAGGATACGATATATTCTTTGATGCATATGTTATGGCAAAGGCACTGAATGAAAGTGTAATTGCAGAACAGGCAGAGATTGATGTGGCAAAAGAATCATTGCAAATAGCATTAGATTCTTTAACAGAAAAACCTGAATATATTAAGGTGGAAAAAATAGAATTATCTGCTGAAAAAGATGCACTAGAAATAGGAGAGCAGATAAAAGTAACAGGTGTAATAACACCAGATAATGCAACAGATAAGACATTGAAATGGGAAACATCAGATTCAGAAGTGCTTGAAGTAGATGAAAATGGAACAGTAACTGCAATAAAACAAGGAGAAGCATTTATTAAGGCAATTTCTCCTGATAATGTTGAGGCAGAAATAAAATTTACAGTAAAAGAAAAGACAACAGAAAAACCAGAATATATTAAAGTAGAAAAAATAGAATTATTTGCTGAAAGAGATGCACTAGAAATCGGAGAGCAGATAAAAATAACAGGTGTAATTACACCAGATAATGCAACAGATAAGACATTGAAGTGGGAAACATCAGATCCAGAAGTGCTTGAGGTAGATGAAAATGGAACAGTAACTGCAATAAAAGAAGGAAAAGCATCTATTAAGGCCATTTCTCCTGATAATGTTCAAGCAGAACTAATATTTACAGTGAAAGAAAAAATAACAGAAAAAGAAGATGAAGAGAATCCAGAGGTTGAAATAAAGCCAGAAGATAATAATGGAAAGGAAGATTTACCAAAAACAGGTGCAGGAGTTACACCGGTAGCAACAGTAGCTTTAGCTATTATTATTACAAATATTGGATTTTACCTAAATAAAAAGAAAGATAAGTGGTGTTAGTTCCTAACTTTATAACTATATTATAAATACAAAAACCCTATAGAGTAGACTATTTTTATCATGTCTACTTTATAGGGTACATTTTATTTTTTTTAGTTCATTCTTCTTTTTTTATCTATAAATAACTGCAATTGAAAACTTGGATAATACGTAGGGACTAATTTTAAGCTTTCAATTTATCTTTAATCTCTGATGTATTATTTTTTGCAAAAGATAATATTAATACTCCTGTAAAAATTAATATACAGGCAACAATTTTTATCGGTGTTATCTTTTCATTTAATAATAATACTCCAAATATTACGCTAGTTATAGGTTCAAAAGTACTTATAACAGCTGCCTCACTTGCTCCAATATGTTTTATACCAACTTGTAACAATGATAGAGCAATAACTGTACATAGAAATGCAAATACTGTAGATATAATCCATGATTTAGTTGTTAGAGACGATAAAGCAAGTTGATTAGTAGAAATACCATATAAAAACATAGCTATACTTGAAGTAATTGCTACATAGAATGTTATTTTAAATGGAGATTCACTTTTTAAACCACTTCTGTCCATAAATATAATATAGAATGCAAAAAATACACCAGAAGCTACAGCTAAAATTAATCCAATTAATGTAGATGAATTAAAAGAAGCAGAATTTAATGATTCAATAAAGAAACAGCCTATACCAGACATTGCTATAACTAATGCTATAATCTTTTGTTTACTTAATTTTTCATGGAAGAATAATACGCTTCCAAGAGTTACAAATATAGGATAAGTAAAATGGATTGGGGTTACTATTCCTACATCTATATGAGAAAAAGCTATATTTAGCATTAATGTTGTTGTTGAACTTCCTATAAATCCTAATAGTATTAAGTTTTTGAGCTGATTTTTGGTTATTCTTAAATCAATTTTTAAAAATAAAGCTATTAGCAATAAAAAGGGTAAACTTAAAAAGTTTCTTAAAAAAGTTAATGTTACGGGATTACTTCCTCCAGTACCATAGGTCATAGGCCCTAATGTAAAGGCAAAACCAAAAGTAATAGAGGAAAGCATTGTTAGAATTATTCCTTTTAATTTCATAAATTCACCTATTTCTTTCTAAAATATTTATTTAAATTCTTCTCCAACTATTTTAGAATATTTGCAATAAGGTCGTCTACAATTATTTTTCCTCTTTCAGATGAATATGATTTAGCTGATGCAAGCACTTTGATATAATGGAAATATAAGAGTTTTTGGGGGGATAACTATGGAAAAGAAAAAGGTTAGAGAAGAAATAATAAAAAAGAGAAATTATTTATCCTTAGATATAAAAAAAGAATACGATGAGTTGATATTTAAACAGTTAATAGAAAGTGATATCTATAAAAGGGCTAAAAAAATATTTACTTATGTAAGTTTTGGTTCAGAAATTGATACTATTAAATTTATAAAGCATGCTTTAAATGACAATAAAGAAATTTATATTCCTAAGACTGATAAAAGTAAAAAAGAAATGGTTGCAATAAGAATTAACAGTTTAGATAACATGAATGTGGATAAATGGGGAATACTTGAACCAAAAGCTGTGGATAAAAATAAAATAGAAAAAAATTTTGATTTAATATTAATGCCTGGTTTAGCTTTTGATAGAAATGGAAATAGAATTGGGTATGGTGGAGGATATTATGATAAATATCTTTCACAAATTAAAGAAGCAAGTAATAAGATAGTATTAGCTTATGATTTCCAGATAGTAAATAATATTGAAAATGAACCCCATGATATTAAGGCAAATTATATAATAACTAATAATGACTTTATAAAAGTTTAAGTAATTTTAAAAAAATAAATAAATTACTTGAAAAAATATTCCATATGTGTATAATAAAGATAATAAATTAAATAAAAATCTTTTATTAAGAATGGTGGAGGGACTGGCCCTAAGAAACCTAGCAACCTATTAATAGGTAAGAAGTAAGAATTAATAATTAAAAACTTATTTTAATTATTACTTGCTAACTATTAATGTTGGTGCTAAATCCTGCAGGTTTAACCTGAGAAATGAGAGTATATATTAGTAAATAAGCTTATTTTTAGCTATTTCTCATTATCTATAAAGGATAATAAGAAATAGCTTTTTTATATGCAAAATTAGTGGAATTTCACATAATAAATGAAATTTGAAAATTATCTATTAATAAAAAGGGGGCTTTTTTATGGCAATTAATTTAGGAAAAGGAACAGTAGGAATTCATGGAGGATATTCACCAAAGTCAGGTGAACCAAGAGTTTTACCAATTTATCAAAGTGCAACTTATAAGTATGATGATCCGGATACATTAGAAGCTTTATTTGCTTTAAAGGCTGATGGTCATTTATATAGCAGAATTTCTAATCCAACAGTTGGGGAATTGGAAGAAAAGTATGCAAAATTAGAAGGTGGAGTTGGTGCAGTTGCAACTTCTTCAGGTCAATCAGCAATACTTTATGCAGTTTTAAATGTTTGTAAAGCAGGGGATCATTTAATCTCTGTAACATCTTTATATGGTGGAACAGTTAATTTATTTTCAGTTCACTTAAAAAATTTAGGGATAGAAGTTACTTTTGTGGAACCAGATGCATCTGAAGAAGATATTTTATATAAGGTTAAGGCAAATACAAAAGCTATATATGGAGAAACAATAGGAAATCCAGGGTTAAATGTTTTGGATTTTGATAAATTCTCAAGTGTAGCTAAAAAAATTAAGGTACCATTTATAGTTGATAATACAGTAGCAACGCCTTATCATTGCAATCCATTTGAACACGGAGCAAACATAGTTGTTCATTCAACAACAAAATACTCTGAGGGACATGCTCAAACTATTGGGGGAATAGTAGTAGATGGAGGAAATTTTGATTGGACAAATGGTAAATTTAATGATTTTACAGAGCCAGATCCAAGTTATCATGGAATTAAATATGTTGAAAGCTTTGGAGATGCAGCATATATAGTTAAACTTAGAGTAACTTTATTAAGAGATCTAGGAGCATGCATGAGTCCGTTTAATGCTTATTTAACTAATTTAGGATTAGAAACTTTACATTTAAGAATGGAGAGACATTCTAAAAATGCATTAGAAATAGCACAGTGGTTAACAACTCAAGAAAAAGTATCATGGGTTAATTATCCTTTACTTGAAGGAAGTAAATATTATGATTTAGCAAAGAAATATCTTAAAGGTGGAGCAAGTGGTCTTCTAACTTTTGGAATTAAAGGCGGAATAGAAAATGCTAAAGAATTTAGTAGGGGATTAAATTTAATAGCATTAGCAGTAACTTTAGGAGATGCGAGAAGTTGCCTTTTACATCCGGCAACTACAAGTCATAGCCAATTAAATGAAGAGGAATTATTAGCAAGTGGTGTTACACCAGATTTATTAAGGCTTTCTGTTGGAATAGAGGATACAAAGGATTTAATTAATGATATTAGTGAAGCATTAAAAGCTATATAAGAAATGGGAGGAGGAATAATAATGACTAAAGTAGCTATTATGGGATATGGAGTAGTAGGTAGTGGGCTTATTGAATTAATAGATAAAAATAGGGAAAACCATAGTAAAAATGAAATAGTTATAACAAGTATTTTAGTGAGAAATAAAGATAAGTATATTGATTCAAGCCATAGAGAAGTTATTACTACTAGTGTAGAAGAATTTTTTTCTGCAGAAAGTGATGTTGTAATAGAAGTAATGGGTGGCCTTAATCCAGCTTATGATTATGTTAAAAATGCATTATTATTAAAGAAGCATGTAGTTACAGCAAATAAAGACTTGATAGCTACATTTGGACATGAATTATTTCAATTAGCTAAAGAAAATAATGTTTCTTTAAAATTTGAGGCAGCAGTAGCAGGGGGAATACCTATAATAAAGCCATTAACTGAAAGTCTTTATGGGAATGGTATAAGTAGTATAAAGGCAATATTAAATGGAACAACTAATTTTATACTAACTAAGATGAATAGTGAAAGTTTATCTTATGAAGATGCTCTTAAGGAAGCACAAGATCTTGGATTTGCTGAAGCTAATCCAGAATCAGATGTTATGGGTTATGACTCCGCTAGAAAACTTGCAATACTATCAAGTTTAGCTTTTGATAAAAAATTTCAGTGGAATGATATATCAATAGAAGGAATTACTGATATAGATGAAAATGACTTTAAATATGCTAATAAGTTAAATTGTAAAATCAAACTTGTTGCAGAATCATTTAAGTGCAAAAGTGGAATATATACATCTGTAAAACCTATATTGGTAGATGAACAAAGTATATTAGCTAAGATTGATAATGAAGTTAATGCAGTTATTTTAAATGGAGATGAAATAGGGGAATTATTATTTGTAGGTAAGGGGGCTGGAAAATTACCTACAGGAAGTGCTGTTTATAGCGATTTAAATGATATTATAAATAATAGATTTACTGATGTTGATAGTTTTAATAAAGAAGAAGCAAATGTAATAAAATTTGCAAGCAAAACATGTAATTGTATATTGAGAATAAAGACATCAAATATAGATGAAGCAATAAATAAGTGTAGGGAAAATTTTAATAATATAAAAATTATAGATAAAAGTATAAGTGGGGAAGTTGCAATTTTTATTGAATGTACTTCAGAAGCATATGTGGAGAAGTTCATTGAGAATCTAAAAAATGAAGATAATTATGAATATGCAAGGAAATTAATAGTTGCCTAGTAGATAAAATAAATAAAGAGATTGTATTTTGATTTTATACAATCTCTTTTTTGTTGGATAAAAATTGTATAAATGAAAAAAATAAAATTCGATAATGATAATTATTATCATTTACAAATGAAAAATTATATGTTATATTGTATTTAGGCTTAGAAATAATTTAAGGAGATGATTGTATGGCAAAGATGATGGGACCAAGATTTAAGCAGTGCAGACGATTAGGCTTAAATGTTTGTGGACATCCAAAAGCGATGAAGAGAGCAGCCAAAGGTACAGCAAGAAATGATAAAAAACTTTCTGACTATGGTACTCAATTATTAGAAAAGCAAAGATTAAGAGCTTATTACGGAGTTATGGAAAAGCAATTTGCTAACTACTTTGAAAAAGCATCTAAATCAAAAGAATTAACAGGTCATGCTTTAATTAACTTACTAGAATGCAGATTAGATAATTTAGTTTATAGATTAGGTTTTGCAAACTCAATAAGACAAGCAAGACAAATGGTTGTTCATGGTCATATTTTAGTTAATGGTAAAAAAGTTGATATTCCATCATTCAACGTTTCAGTTGGAGATGAAATTAAATTAAGAGAAAAATCTAAAAAGAATGTTATGTTCAAAGAAAACTTTGAATCAAACATACTTAATGTTTTACCATACTTAAGTAAAAATGAAGCTAATTTCTCTGGAGTTTTAGAAAGACTTCCTCAAAGAACTGAAGTTCCAATAGAAATTAATGAAGTTTTAGTTGTAGAGTATTATTCTAAAAACTAGTTAAAATCATCTTTCATTTAAGGAAGAAATTTTCTCTAAAAATTATATCTTGTATTATTTATAAGCCAATGTTGAATTTAAATAAGTTGTGTGAAAAGAAAAAGACTAATGTGATGTGCAGATCATATTAGTCTCTTTCTTTATTATTTATAGCAAAAAAACATGATAAACAAATTTGTTTATCATGTTTAATTAAAATTATCTTTCTTTATTAGCTATTTCAGAAGTGATTCTAGAAACAAATGAATCTAAAGCCATTGCTCCTTCATCATCATTTTTTCTACTTCTTACAGAAACTTCATTGTTAGCAGCTTCCTTTTCACCTACAACTAAGATATAAGGAACTCTTTCAAGTCTAGCTTCTCTAATTTTGTAACCAATTTTTTCAACTCTGTGGTCAGCTTCAACTCTAACACCATTTCTTCTTAAAGTTTTAACTACTTCATTAGCATAATCAGCATATTTATCAGAAAGTGGAAGAACTTTAGCTTGAACAGGTGACATCCATGTTGGGAAAGCTCCAGCATACTTTTCAATTAAAGTAGCTATAGTTCTTTCATAACATCCAATTGATGATCTATGAATAACAAATGGTATTTTCTTTTCGCCATCTTTATCAATATAAGTCATACCAAGTCTTTCACCTAAAGCAAAATCAATTTGAACAGTAATTATTGTATCTTCTTTTCCATGAACGTTTTTAGATTGGATATCAAGTTTTGGTCCATAGAATGCAGCTTCACCTTCAGCTTCAACATAATCAATTCCTAAGTGATCTAATATAGTTCTCATTTGGTTTTGAGTAGCTTCCCAAGCTTCTGGGTTATTTATATATTTTTCAGTGTTTGTTGGATCCCATTTAGAGAATCTGTAAGATATATCTTCAGAAATTCCTAAAGTCTCCATAACGTAATTTATTAAATCAACAACTTCTTTGAATTCATCTTCTAATTGTTCTGGAGTACAGATTATATGACCTTCTGATAAAGTGAATTGTCTAACTCTAGTAAGACCGTGCATTTCACCTGAAGCTTCTTTTCTGAATAGAGTAGAAGTTTCAGCATATCTTATTGGAAGATCTCTATAACTGTGTTGTTCTGCATTGTAAACAGTGAATTGGAATGGGCAAGTCATTGGTCTTAAAGCCATAACTTCAGCATCTTTTTCTTCATCACCTAATACAAACATACCATCTTTATAGTGGCTCCAGTGACCAGAAGCTACGAATAAATCATTTTTAGACATAAATGGAGTCTTAGTTAAAACGTAACCTCTCTTTTCTTCTTCATCTTCAATCCATCTTTGAAGAGTTTGGAATAACTTAGCCCCCTTAGGCATGAATAATGGAAGTCCTTGACCTACTTTTTCATCAGTAGTAAAGATTCCAAGTTCTCTACCTAATTTGTTATGATCTCTCTTTTTAGCTTCTTCTAAAGCTTCTAAGTGAGAATCTAAGTCTGCTTTCTTTAAGAATGCAGTTCCGTATATTCTAGAAAGCATTTTGTTCTTTTCGTCACCTTTCCAGTAAGCACCAGCACTTCTTATAAGCTTAATAGCCTTAATGTTCTTTAATGATAATACGTGAGGTCCAGCACAAAGGTCAGTGAAATCACCTATTTTATAGAATGAAATAATTTCATCTTCTGGAAGGTCATTTATTAATTCAACCTTATAAGGCTCATCTTTCATAAGCTCTAAAGCTTCATTTCTAGGAAGTTCAAATCTTTCAATTTGAGGATTTTCCTTTATTATTTTTTTCATTTCAGCTTCAATTTTCTCTAAATCTTCAGCAGAGAAAGGTTTTTCTACATCGAAATCATAGTAGAATCCATTAGTAATTGCAGGTCCAATAGCAATTTTAGCTTCTGGGAATAATCTTTTAACTGCAGCTGCAAGTACATGAGAAATACTATGTCTTACAGCGTCTTTTCCTTCTTGAGAATCGAAAGTACAAATTTCTAATTCACAATCTTCATTTAAAGTTGTTCTTAAATCAACAACTTTACCATTAACTATTCCGCATTGAGCAACTCTTGCTAAACCTTCGCTTATAGCTTTAGCAACGTCTAAAACTGATGATCCATTTTCAACTTCTTTAATTGATCCATCTTTTAAAGTGATTTTTATCATTTTTATATCTCCCTTCATTATAAATAAAATTCAAAATCTGTGATTTTGTTAATTGAGTTTACCCATCCAATTAAATATGGGATGAGTTTCTTTTTATAGTATTTAAGAGTTAAGCATTAATAAAAAGAATTAAAGTGTTTGTGTAGCTATTTTTAAATTAACTCTAAATTAAATTGCTTTATCTAAAATATATAATATTAATTTACTGTATAAAAAAAGCTCTTCGTCGCTTTTCTTATACAAAATAGTATAGAAAAGGGACGAGAGCGTTATAATTCCCGCGGTTCCACCCTTAATTGTCTAAAATAGACCACTTAAGTAAGCATCGTAACGTGATGTAACGGACTTGATTAGAGTCTCTCAGAGGTAGTCTTCAATTAATTTCATTTAAAAATACTTTCAGCTAATGTATTTTCTCTCTGAAAATGAAGGTTTAATTTACTCGTCTCTTCATCGAATTAAAATAATTTAGAATTTTACTTACCAATAATTATAATTATCTAACTTTGTAATGTCAACAAATTGTAAGATAAAATATTTTGCTTAACAAGTCATATTATTAAGTAAAGTAACATATATTTTATAAATAAAGTTTAGTGAGTGAGTCTTATGTATGATTATAGTTCTTTAGAATTTTCTTCTTATGATTGGCTTCAATACTTTTCAAGTAGGTCTAATCATTGGGTATTAAGATATTGGAGAAATAATGGAGAAGCATTTTTTAATAGATTTACGATAATAAGTGATAGAAGATTATTTATAATAGGGGATAAGGATAGGGGAAATACTTACGAATTTAGAAAACCTTCTGAAGAAGCTTTTATACAAATTAATATGAAAATATAAAAATATATCAGATTTAACTTGTTTGTACTAGTTATGAAGATGGCTCAATTGGAGATTATAATATTTAAAAGAAAGATATCATGGGGTTGAGCCTTACATTTCTATGTTAAAAGAAAAAAATATATAAATTTTAAAAAATATATTGACAAGTTCTATTTATGATAATATAATATTAATTGTTCAGAGGAACTTAATTAAATAAATATGCGGGTATCGTATATCGGTAATACTCCAGCCTTCCAAGCTGGAAAGGTGGGTTCGATTCCCACTACCCGCTCCAAATTAAAGCTGTGTTTTTCATAGCTTTTTTGTTTTTATTAAAATATGTTTTCAGAGAGATTAAAAAATATATAACTTATTACAATATAATTTAAAATGTTTAAATAAAAAAGTAGTATAAATAAGTAAACTTATTATATACTACTATAAATTTAAAAAGTTTAATATTAAAGAGCATCTATTAATAAATCTAAAGCAAGTTCCTCTAAAGTATCTACAGTATATCTGACACAACCCATTAAATTAAATATTATATCCTCTTTTTTATATCCTTCCTTATATCTTTTAAGATTTTTTAATAATCTCTTTAAGGAGTTATTATGAATTCCTAAAATTTGTGATATTTCTTTTGGAGAATAATAATCTTTTGATAGAATTCTGTACAATTTAGTTTGCATATCAACTTTATATTGAAGATCAACAAATTGATTTTGATGCGGACCATTTTTGCCTCTATGGTGAAGAGCACATAAATATTTGTAGTTTATTTCAATATCAAAACCGCCTTCACTTCTATGAATTATATGATGAATATCTGCTTTATCGCCACATATCTCACAATTGTACAATGGATTGCCCCCTTTAATCCTTTTATTATATTATAATCTAAATTGTGTGAAATATCAAATTTACAGAACTTTAAAATCATTACTATTGATTAGTTTTAGTATAAAATGTTACTATTAATATATAATATATTATATTAAAAATTATGAAGAAGGTGATAGTGTGAGGCACAATTATAATTCTTTTGAGTATTGGAAGGAGTTAATTATTGAGAACAAAACTATTAGAGGGCACATGCTTATGAATAGGATGCCTACAGATAAAAGCCTTTATATTCACACATTAATTTTCTGCAGGCAGAATGGATTAAATAATATTTGGGGTTACCTACCAGATATTAAAGCTTTAATAGGATATATTCAATACTCTTTTTTACCGGAAGCTTTTTATATATGGATTAATTCTAAGGATGGATCTGTATCAAAAATTCCAATAAAGACTGTAGAGCAAGTAATAAGTGATGGAGAAAAAAGTAAAAAAATTACTAAAGAAGAAGCTAAAAAGATGAGGCATCAAGTTACTATAATTAAGAAGTGTTGGGATTTACCTAAGAATAAATTAATGCTAGAACTAAAGAAATTTGTAAGAGATTTTAATAGAAGTTGGCATGGGGATAGTAGTGAGTTTTTATATTTGAAAATTTTTGAGAAACCTGAAGAACTAGGAAAGTTTGTGCTGGATTCTAGTTATATGTCAAATAGTGAAGAAGTGTTTAGAAAAGAAAATAATGAAGATATAACAGCATGGTTAGACTTGTGTAAAAATGCTACTACTAATAAACAAGCTGGGGAAAAATTTAGAAATATATTGCAAAAAAATCTTACTGAAGTAATATAAAAAAACTTGACAGTATAATTAGTATTTATTATAATTATTACTGTCAAGAATATGCGGGTATCGTATATCGGTAATACTCCAGCCTTCCAAGCTGGAAAGGTGGGTTCGATTCCCACTACCCGCTCCATTTTTATGCGCTATTAGCTCAGTTGGTAGAGCACCTGACTCTTAATCAGGGTGTCCCCGGTTCGAACCCGTGATGGCGCACCATTAAAAGGAAGTAATTAAATTACTTCCTTTTTTCATGTAAATAAATTTTTAAAATTTATATTTAATAAATCAGAAAATTTTATAATAAAATATTATAGTAAAAATTTTTTAGTTGACATTAATTTATTAATTTGATAATCTTATTAATGAAAATTGAAAAAATAACTTATCAAGAGTGGTGGAGGGACTGGCCCTATGAAGCCCAGCAACCTACGAGGAATTAATAATTTAAGATTTGCTTCGTAAAAAATTAAGAGATTATGTTAGTTATATTTTAAATATAACAGCTTAATATTTGAAATTACTTAATTAGCGAAGTTTCTTAATTAGCATAAGCGTATTAATTTTTTGGTGTGGTGCTAAATCCTGATAGATGAGAGAAATATATGTAGTTTTAATAGTTATGCTTCTGAGTTTCTCAGAAGCTTTTTTGTTTAAGAAATAATGTAGGAGGAATTAATAATGAACAAGAGAGGAAGTGGATGGGCATTATTACCGTTACTTGTATTTATAATTGTTTATATAGCATCAGCTTTATTAGCTAAAGATTTTTATACAGTTTCGATAATAGTTCCGTTTTTAGCAGCAGCATTAGTGGCTCTAGTAATGAATAGAAAAATAAAATTTGATGAGAAAGTAGAGATATTCTGTAAGGGGGCAGGAAATACCAATATTATTTTGATGATATTAATATTTATACTAGCAGGAGCTTTTGCACAGGTTGCAAAATCAATGGGAGCAGTTGATTCAACTGTAAATTTAGGTTTATCGATACTTCCAAGTAATATAATGATTGCAGGAATATTTGTAATTGCTTGCTTTATATCATTATCAGTTGGCACATCAATGGGAACAATAGTTGCGTTAGTTCCAATTGCAGTTGGAGTTGCTGAAAAAACAGGAATACTTACAGCTATTGCTGTTTCAGCAGTAGTTTGTGGATCTATGTTTGGTGATAATCTATCTATGATTTCTGATACAACTATTGCAGCAACTAGAACTCAAGGATGTGAAATGAAAGAGAAGTTCAAAATGAACTTTAAGATAGTATTACCAGCAGCTATCATAACAGCATTTATATTTGTATTAATAACAAAGGATGGATCAATAACTACTGTTGAAGCATTAGATTATAGTTTAATTAAGATAATTCCTTATATGGCAGTTATAGTTGGAGCTTTAGTTGGTTTAAATGTTATTGTGGTTTTATTAGGTGGAATAGTAATAGCAGGAATTATAGGATTTATTGGAGGAAGTTTTGATTTACTAGGCTTCTTTGGATCAATAGCAGAAGGTATTGGAGGAATGAGTGAACTTATAATAATATCAATTTTAATTTCTGGAACTATAGAAATAATAAAATATAATGGAGGAATTGATTTTATAATAAATAAAGGATTAAAAGGATTTAAGAGTAAAATGGGAGCAGAGATTGGAATTGCAGCTTTAGTAAGTTTAGTAGATATTTGCACAGCTAACAATACAGTTGCAATAGTTACAGTAGGTCCTATAGCAAAAGATATATCAGACGAAGTTGGTCTCGAGCCTAAGAGAGTTGCAGGTATTATGGATATGTTTGCCTGTGTATTCCAAGGAGTAATACCATATGGAGCACAACTTATATCTGCAGCAGGACTAGCAGCTCTTTCGCCTTTTGCCATAATGAAGTATTTATTCTATCCATATTTAATGGGGGTTTCAGCTATTATTGCGATAGTTTGGTATCATAGTAAAAATAATAAAAGTGTTAGACTTAAATAAGACAAAGTAGTTTAAATTTAAGGAGCTGAATCATATTAATAAATTCAATATGATTCAGCTCCAGTTTTATTGATGAAAAAATTTTATTGAAAAGTTAATTTATTAATTAAAAATTAAACAAATAGCTTGAGAAGAAATACCAAGTCCTTCTCCAGTAAAACCAAGGCCTTCCTCTGTAGTTGCTTTAACATTTATTTGGTCTAATGATATATTTAGAGCAGAGGCAATATTTTCTCTCATTGTAGGTATATGTGGAGCCATTTTAGGTTTTTGAGCAATTATTGTTGCATCTATATTTCCAATTTTATAATTATGTGTACTTAAAAGGTTACCTACATGTTTTAATAATTCAATACTAGAGATTCCTTTATATTTAGGGTCTGTATCTGGAAAGTGTTTGCCGATATCCCCTAAGGCAGAAGCTCCAAGTAAAGCATCCATTATTGCATGTAATAATACATCTGCATCTGAATGACCTAATAAACCAAGTTCGTAAGGAATTTTAACTCCGCCTAGAATTAAATCTCTTTCTTCGACTAATTTATGTACATCATATCCCATTCCTATTCTCATTAAATCACCTCGTAAACTTTTTTAAATATATTTTATCACAAGATTCAAATATGAATATAATAAAAATGGGATATTTATAATTAATAGTTGGAGGTTTTTCTATTGGTATATAAAAATATTTTCTTGTTCCTAGATAATTTTATTTTGTTTGGCAAGATGGTAGTTAGCTTTGAGTAAAGCTTATAAAAAAATAAAATGACTTTAGAATTAATCCTTTTTCTTTTGAATATGAAATCGATATAAATCACATTATCTTTATTATATTTCATAAACTCCCCCATATAAATTACATTAAAATGTATTAATGTTTTTTTAATGCTTTATGTTATAATATATGTAGAAAAAATTATATATGTACAAAAATAGAAAAATATTATTAATTTAGGGGTGAAATGAGTGGGAAAGTTTAGAAGATTATTTGGAGTTGTATTAATACTTATAGGGGTTGGAATAATAGCAAATGTTGCTTATAAAAAAATAGTAACATCGCACAAGCAAAATGAGTTATTAGAAGCTTTTGAAAGTCAACTAGTAGAAGCTAAGAATGAAGAAGGTAGTGAACCAGTAAGTTTAGAACCAATAAACGGATATACACCAGTAGCTATAATGGAAATACCATCAATTAAATTAAAGCAACCAGTTGTTGATGGAATTACAGACGATGTAATTAAATATTTTCTAGGAAGATTTCCAGATTCAGCAATGCCAGGAGAGGTTGGAAATTTTGCTGTAGCTGGGCATAGAGTTTCAGATTTTACAGATGCATTTATAAATTTATATAAAGTTAAGGTTGGAGATAAGGTTATTGTTACAACTAAAGATGGAAGATATACTTATGAAGTCGATAGTAGTTTTATAGTTGAACCTAATCAGGTTGAAGTTTTGGATGATGCAGATTATGAGAAAATGACTTTAATTACGTGCACTATAGGATCTAAACGAAGGGTAATAGTAACAGGAAAATTGATAGGAAGAGAAGATTTGTAATTGTTGGAGGCAAAAATGGACAAGTTTCATAAGAATAAATACAGATTTTCTTCAATAAAACCATTAATATTAATTAGTGATGAAGTAATAGAATTTAGAAATCAACAGATAATAATGCTTACTTCAGAGCTATTAAAATATAAAGTTTTAGTGAGAGATTTAGTTAAAGATAATGTAAGTTATTTAATAAGAAATGAATTGCTAAACATAGCAATGTTTATAACTAATAATATTGAATTATATGATAAATTTATAAAAGAAGAAGATATTCCAGTGGATGCAATACATAAAGCAACTATGATAGACTCTAAATATATTAATAAATATAGAGAATATATAATTGCATATACACTAATATTAGGAAACCCAAATTATAAAAATTTACAAGATTATATTCAAATAGTTGAAAATACCGAAGAGGATTTGGGAAAGGATATAATAGAATATGAAGAAAAAATGGGGTTTGATGGAATAGTCTTAGATAGTGGTAAAAAAAATGCTATTGTTATGACATCTTTAGGTGAATTTAAGAAGCTTAAATTGAAGGAAGCTTGTTTTAGGGGAGAAGAAATAAAATCTGTAGAAAAAAAAGGTTTAAAAGATTATAAATTATATGCATCTATTATATCTATTTTTGCATTAATTTTTGTTTCTTCTGTTATATATAAATATAATGATGTTGTCAGTACGGTAGTAGTAGAAACTACTTCACTAATTAAGCTAGAAATAAATGGATTTAATAGAGTTTTGTATGTTAGTTCATCTACTGAAAAAGGGAATGCGTTAATTGCTGAAACTAGCGTGTTAGATAATAATGTTGATGAAGCTATATGTAAGATAATAGAATATGCCAATGAAAATGAAATGGTAAAGGATTCAGGAATAGTTATAACAATTACTGGGAAAGCTTTAAAACATAATAGTTTAGAAGAAACAGCAGAGTTTGTTTATAAAAAAGATTTAAAAGTAAGATTAAATAATGCTGGATCTGAACATAAATTAAATTAGGTGAAACTTTAAAATTGTTGAAAGTTTAATTTCTAATTTAAAATTAAAAAACAAAGGAAGGTAAATATGCAACAAAGGTCTATAAAAAAGAAAAATGTAATTGTTCATAATGATAGAGGAGATACGGTTAGATTAAATAAATATATAAGTGAGTCAGGCTTTTGTTCAAGAAGAGAGGCAGATAAGTTAATAGAAAGTGGAGTAGTTACCATAGATGGTGTTAAAGCTACAATGGGAACTAAAGTATCAAAGGGTCAAAAGGTTAAAGTAAATGGTAAATTAATATCTAAAGATGAAGACTTAGTTTACATAGTTTTAAATAAACCTGTAGGAATAACTTGTACAACAGAGCATAAAGTTAAAGGTAATATAGTTGATTTTGTAAATCATAAAAAAAGAATATTTCCAATAGGTAGATTAGATAAGGACTCTCAAGGTTTAATATTAATGACTAATGATGGAGATATAGTCAATAAGATATTAAGAGCAGGAAATAATCATGAAAAGGAATATATAGTAACTGTTAATAGGCCTATTAATGAAGAGTTTGTACAAAGGATGAGTAGTGGAATTAGAATTTTAGGGCAAGTTACTAAAAAATGCTATGTTAAAAAAGAAGGTAATAACACATTTAGGATAATATTAACCCAAGGATTAAATAGGCAAATAAGAAGAATGTGTGAAGCTTTGGGGTATGAAGTTGTAAAATTAAAAAGAATTAGAATAATGAATATAAATTTAGGTGACTTAAGAATTGGTGAATGGAGAAATTTAACTTATAAAGAGTTAAAAGGATTAAATAATTTAATATCAACATCAGGAAAAACAAAGGAAGTTGATGAAGAATAATATTTAAATTAGCTTAAAATAAAGCAAATATAATTTAAGTTATATAAATTTTAACCATAATATAGTAATGAAATTTTATTTTATTATTATATTATGGTTTATTTTTTTATTTAATGTTTAGATTTAGGACATTTTATTAATACTATATATAAGCTGTGGATAAAATTAATATGAAATAAAATTTAAATATGAAATATATTTATAAAATTAACAAAAACTAGAGGTTACACACATAATCCACAGGAGCTTGTGGATAACTTGTTAAAAAAATGTTGATATATAAGTTAATAATTATAAACATTATTGTAGATAATAATAAAATAAGTATAAAATTTAGCGAATATAAAGGAGGGATATTTTATGAAATGGCTAAAAATGTGGTTTTTAGTAATATTAATGTTGTTGATAAGTATCAAGAGTTATCCACAGGCTATGTTGAAAAGTAGTGGATTAAATGAAGATAATTCCAATATAAAAGTTGTGGATAAAATATATAAATCTAAAAATGATTATTTAGACATTAATGTAATTGTTCCACAAATAACAGGTATGAGTGATAAAAAACAAGAAGACGCAATTAATAATAAGATTGCAAAGTGGACAGAAAATTGGATTAATGAAGTTAAACAGATTGCAGATGAATACTTTAAAGATAAGCCAGAACCGTTAATGACATATCAATTATATGCCAGATATAAGCTGACTAATAATACAGATATTATTAGTTTTTATATAGATTATTATCAATTTTCAGGTGGAGCTCATGGTATAACAAATAGAATTGCTTATAATATAGAAAAATCAAATGGTAATGAGATGCAATTAAAAGATATTTTTAAAGATAACTATAATTATAAGGATATAATTAATGAAGAAATAAATAGACAAATAAGCAAAGATCCTGATAGATATTTTACTGGTAAGGATGGATTTAATGGAATAGGAGATAATCAAAACTTCTATATAAAAAATAATACACTTGTGATTTATTTTGGATTGTATGAAATAGCGCCATATGCCTCAGGAATATCAGAGTTTATTATTCCTAATAATCTTCTTGAAGGAAATTTTAAGTATGGTAAAATATAATAAAAATTTTCAAATAAGAGGGTTAATAAATGAATGATATAAAATCAGTATTTAATAGGCAAAAAGAGTTCTTTAATTCAGGAAAAACAAATGATATTAATTTTAGGATAGATACATTAAAAAAGCTAAAGCAAGTAATCAAAGTAAATGAAGATAAAATTTTAGAAGCATTAAAGAATGATTTAGGAAAATCTAATTTTGAAGGTTATGCAACTGAAGTTGGAATTGTATATGATGAAATTAATATTCACATAAAAAATATTAGAAAATGGGCAAAGATAGAAAAAAGAAAATCACCAATAATATATTATCCTTCTAAGAGCTATATATACAAAGAACCTTATGGGGTAACGTTAATTATAGGACCTTTTAACTATCCATTTCAATTAGTATTAGCTCCATTAATTGGAGCTATTTCTGCAGGTAATACAGCTATAATAAAGCCATCAGAAAATACGAAAAATATATCATTATTATTAGAAGAAATGATTAATGAAAATTTTCAAGAAGAGTACTTGAAAGTAGTTAATCCATTAGAAGGAAAAGAATTAGTATCATATCTATTAGAACTTCCATTTGACTATATATTTTTTACTGGTAGTATTAAGGTAGGAAAAATAGTTATGGAAAAAGCAGCTAAAAACTTAATACCTATAACATTAGAATTAGGTGGAAAGAGCCCTTGTATAATTGATAAAGATGCAAAATTAGAAATTGCAGCAAAAAGAATAGTTTGGGGAAAGTTTTTGAATGTAGGTCAAACATGTGTAGCACCAGATTATCTATGCGTTCATAGTAGTGTTAAAGATAAATTGTTAAAATTAATTGTTGCAGAAATTCACAAGCAGTTTGGAGCAGATATTAAAAATAGTCCAGATTATCCTAGAATAGTTAATAATACTTCATTAAATAGATTAAAAGAGTATCTTAATGATGGGCAGATATATTATGGAGGAAATATTGATAGTACTGAGTTATATATGGAGCCTACTATTTTAACTAATGTAGATGTTACTTCTAGTGTTATGACTGAAGAGATATTTGGACCTATATTACCAATAATAGAATTTGATAATATACAGGATATAATAAATTTTATTAATAATAGAGAAAAGCCTTTAGCATTATATTATTTTTCGGAAAATAAAAAGAGTATAAATAATATTTTAAGATGCACTACATCTGGAGGGGTTACTATAAATGATACTGTAATTCATGTTGCCAATGGAAATTTACCATTCGGTGGAGTTGGAAATAGTGGAATTGGTAATTATCATGGTAAGGCTAGTTTTGATGCTTTTACTCATAAAAGGTCGGTAATGGAGAGGGGAACATTTGTAGAATTTAATATAAGATTTGCACCTTATAAAGAAAAAATAAATATTTTAAGGAAATTAATGAAATAATAATATGATTTCACAATTGACAAAAGGCACTCATATAATAAAACATAGTACTACGTGGAGTGGAATTTTGTGATATACGCGCTAATTTTAGCTGGAGGAAAAGGTACAAGGCTATATCCTTTATCAAGAGCAAATCAACCTAAGCAATTTTTAAAGGTTATTAATAATAAAAGCTTTTTAGTAAATACAGTTGAAAGAATTACTCCTTTAATTAAGAAGGACAATATTTATGTGGTAACTAACAGGGATTATGTAGAAAAAATAAGAGATGAGTTATCAGATGTTAATTCTGAAAATATATTTACTGAACCAGCAAATAAAGAAACTGCTACTTGTATAGGATTATCAGCCATTAAGTTATTGAAAAAAGATAATGATGCTGTAATGGTAGTTTTACCTTCTGATCATCACATTGATGGTCAAAAGGATTATTTAGATACACTATCAGAAGCTATTGAAATAGCTAATAGACGTAGAGGAATAGTTACAATAGGCATTACTCCAACTAGGCCTGAAACTGGTTATGGATATATTAAAATGGGAGAACGAATAGCATCTGCATCTCAAGCATATAAGATTGCAAGGTTTACTGAAAAACCTAATATGGAAGTAGCTAAGGATTTTTTATTAAAGGGAACTTATCTATGGAATTCAGGTATGTTTGTTTTTAGAGCAGATGTTATATTAAGGGAAATTGAAAAGTATTTGCCTAAGATGTATAAATCATTAATGAATATCTATCAACATCTAGGAGAAGATGATGAGGAAGAGGTAACTAGAGAAGAGTATGAAAACATCGATGGTATTTCTATAGATTTTGGAGTAATGCAAAGAACTAGAAAAGCCTATGTAATAAAAGGATCTTTTCAATGGGATGATATAGGAAGCTTTAGTGCCTTAAGTAGGTATTTAAGCGAATATAGAAACAATAAGATAAGTAACAATGTCTATATCCAGGATTGTGAAAATTGCTCCATATTTGGAGGAGATAAAAAATTAATTATTGGTTTCGGAGTTAAGGATTTAGTTGTTGTTGATGCAGGTGATGTTATCTTGGTAATGGATAAGGATAAAGATCAGGAGATTAAGCATTTGCTTAATGATATTAATGGCAATCCTGAGTTTGGAGAGTTTATTTAATGAAAAGTTAAAAGTACCAAATTGAGTTTATATTAAATTCAATTTGGTACTTTTATTTTTAGGATTATTAATAAATATACAAGATATAAATGGTTATTACTCACGGGGGAGATTCTAAATGATAAGCAATTTAATTAAATAATAAAAAAACTATTGCAAATAATAAAAAAAAGAATATAATAAACTCATACCCCCTACCTGGGGGGTGTGAAAGATAGTAATAATTTAAATAAATATTTTTTATTAAAAGGAGTGATATATTGACTAATAAATTTAAAATAAATGGAATGACATGTTCTGCTTGTGCTAATAGAATTGAAAAAGTAGTTAGCAAGATGGAAGGGGTAGAAGAAGCAAATGTCAATTTTGCAACAGAAACATTAACAGTTAATTATGATGATAAAATAATTACTCAAGAAGATATTGAACAAAAGGTTGAAAAAATAGGATTTAAAATACAAAAAAATATTCAATTACATAATTATAAAATAGAAGGAATGACTTGTTCAGCATGTGCAAATAGAGTTGAAAAAGTTACAAAGAAAATGTCTGGAGTTGAAAATGCAGTAGTTAATTTTGCAACAGAAAAACTTTCAATAAGCTATGATGCAGATGTTATAAATTTTGGAGATATAAAAGCAAAAGTTGAAAAGGCAGGATATAAATTAATAAGAGAAGATGAACAGAAAGTAGAAGAAAAGAGAAAGAAATTAGATGAAAAAGGAAAGCTATTCTGGAGATTAATACTATCATTAATATTTGCATTACCCCTTTTAACAATAACAATGGGTCATATGGTGGGAATGCCATTACCTAACATTATGGATCCAATGATGAACCCACTTAACTTTGCTATAATTCA
This sequence comes from Clostridium sp., assembly GCF_026168755.1. GTDB lineage: Bacteria > Bacillota > Clostridia > Clostridiales > Clostridiaceae > Clostridium. The sequence continues at coordinate 136,020 of NZ_JAPFDR010000003.1, forward strand.
ATTAGTTTTAACAATACCAGTTATGATAATTGGGTATAAATTTTATTATATTGGATATAAAAATTTATTTAAATTAAGTCCTAATATGGATTCTTTAATTGCGATAGGTACAAGTGCAGCTTTTATTTATAGTTTATATGGAACATATAAAATTTATACAGGTGATGGTTCTTATGCTATGAGTTTATATTATGAAGCTGCTGTTACAATACTTGCTTTAATAACTTTAGGTAAATATTTAGAGGCAATTTCTAAAGGAAAAACATCTCAAGCAATTAAAAAGCTTATGGGATTAGCTCCAAAGACAGCTACTATTGTAAGAGATGGAAAAGAGTTAGTTATTCCTATAGATGAAGTTATTGTTGGGGATATAGTTATAGTTAAGCCGGGTGAAAAGTTACCAGTTGATGGTGAAGTTATAGAAGGATCTACTTCAGTTGATGAAGCGATGCTTACAGGTGAAAGTATCCCAGTTGAGAAGACAATTGGAAGTAAAGTAATAGGAGCTAGTATTAATAAAACAGGATTTATTAAATACAAAGCTACTAAGGTTGGTAAAGATACTGCATTATCTCAAATTATTAAGTTAGTTGAAGATGCTCAAGGATCAAAAGCTCCTATTGCAAAAATGGCAGATATTATTGCATCATACTTTGTACCAATAGTAATTGGCTTAGCGATACTTGCTAGTATTGGATGGTTAATTGCTGGTGAAAGTGGAGTATTTGCATTAACAATATTTATTTCAGTTTTAGTTATAGCTTGTCCATGTGCATTAGGATTAGCAACACCTACAGCAATTATGGTTGGAACAGGAAAAGGAGCAGAATACGGAGTTTTAATTAAAGGTGGAGAAGCTCTAGAAGTTACTCATCAAATTGATACTATTGTATTTGATAAGACTGGTACTATTACTGAAGGTAAACCAGTAGTAACTGATATTATTACTACTACAATATCAGAAGAGGAATTATTATCTATAGCAGCAAGCAGTGAAAAAGGTTCAGAGCATCCTTTAGGTGAAGCTATAGTAAAAGGTGCAGAAGAAAGAAATATTAAATTTAAAGAGATATCTAACTTTAAGGCAATTCCAGGTCATGGAATTCAAGTTGAAATAGAAGGTAAGGTTATCTTACTTGGAAATAAAAAATTAATGACTGAAAACTCTATTGAAGTTGGAGATTTAGGTGTTAAATCAGATAAATTAGCAAATGAAGGTAAAACACCTATGTATATTTCAATAAATAATAAGTTAGAAGGTATCATTGCAGTTGCAGATACAGTTAAACCAAGCAGTAAAGAAGCAATTGAAAATCTTCATAAGATGGGAATCAAAGTTGCTATGATTACTGGAGATAATAAGAAAACAGCTGATGCTATTGCAAAAAAAGTTGGAATTGATATTGTTCTTGCAGAAGTATTACCAGAGGATAAAGCAAATGAAGTTAAAAAACTTCAAGAAAAGAGGAGTAAGGTTGCTATGGTTGGTGATGGAATAAATGATGCTCCAGCACTAGCACAAGCAGATATTGGTATAGCAATTGGTACAGGTACTGATGTAGCTATTGAATCAGCAAATATAGTACTTATGAAAGGTGATTTAAAAGATGTTGCTACAGCAATTAAGTTAAGTAAAGCAACTATTAGAAATATAAAACAAAATCTATTTTGGGCATTTGGATATAATGTTTTAGGTATTCCAGTGGCTATGGGAGTGCTTCATATATTTGGAGGACCATTATTAAATCCAATGATAGGAGCAGCAGCAATGAGCTTAAGTTCAGTTTCAGTTTTAGCAAATGCATTAAGATTAAGAGGATTTAATCCAAATAAATAAGTATAATAGTTATTAATAATGTTAAAATATATGTTATGTTAAAATAGTTGAAAGTGAGGAGATTTTATGAAAAAGAAAATATTAATTGAGGGAATGAGTTGCAAAAACTGTGTGGCTCATGTAACTGAAGCTTTAGAAGAGTTAAATGATGCAAAAGGAATTGAAGTTAATTTAGAAGGAAAGTATGCAATAGTAGAAACAAATGAATCTGATGATTTAGTAAAAGAAAAAGTTGAAGATATGGGATATGATGTAATTAATATAGAAAATATATAGCAAAAAAGAACTGGTATTTAATCAAATATCAGTTCTTTTCAGTTTATTATATAACAAGTCCTTAATTAGATATTCCTTGATTTAATAATCTAGGTGATGAAAGTTTTATGCCAATAGCACCAATAGGGGCAGTAATTAATACACTTAAAATAGCAATAGCCTGCATTACTTCACCACCAGCAACACCCATTTGCAAAGGGATACCAGCTTTAGCAGACTGAACAGTTGCTTTAGGTAAATAAGCTATCACACAAAAGATTATTTCTTTAAAGGATAAGTTAGTTCCAATTAAAGAAATAACAACTCCTATTGATCTAACAGTTAAAGATATAATAAGCATTACTATTCCTATCCATAAGTAATTTCCAACAAGAGAAGGATTTATTGCCATTCCAACAAAAGCAAATAAATAAATCTTTCCATACTTCCAAACAATATTTATCCCATCTTGAATTTTAAGAGCTATATCATCTAAAAATGCTCTTAAGAAAAATCCATAAATCATTATAGTTAATAAAGAATTAAAAATTTCTAAGTGAAAAGTATTTTCTACTAATCTAATTAATAAACAAATTATAAATGCAAAAATAACTCTTAAATCATTAATTTTAATAAAATTTAATAAGTTTTTAGTTAAAAAAGCAAGCAACCATCCTATAAATATACTTATAAAAATAGTAATAGGAATAGAAATAAGTTCACTAGCAATAGAAATATATTCTCCATTAGTTCTGGACATATAGACTTCTAAAAAAGTTGTAAATAATGTAATTGCAACAGTATCATCAGCAGAAGCACCAACTAAAAGCATTTGAGGAATTGCTTTGTCTTGCCCAACTTTTCTTTTAATCAAATCAATCATTGATGGAACTAAAACAGCAGGGCTTACAGCAGCTATTATAAATCCTAAAATTGCACCTTGTATAAAAGTAAAATTAAGAAATAGTGTTGATAAAAAAGCAATTGTTAATCCTTCTAAGAGTGCTGGTATTATACTTAGTAAAATAGCAGGTCTACCTATTTGCTTCATTTGTTTTAAGCTTATTCCAAGTCCACCTATAAATAATACTGTTACTAAGGCAATATCCTTGATATAAGAAGATATATCTAAAGTTGATTGAGGAACAAGGTTTAAAAATGATGGTCCTATAAACATTCCAAGTAAGATCATACCTATAAGAGAAGGGAATTTTATAAACTCTACTAACTTACCACTATAATTAGCTAATATGCCTATTAATATTAAGCTGATTATAATTATTAAAAACTTAATTAACATAAATAATCCTCCTATAATAAAGTAAAAATAAAAAAAGCTAATGATTTCTACAACAAAAAAAGTTGTAGAAGTCATTAGCTATAATAAGCGGTTTTGATAATTCAAGGGAGAACTTCATTCCCTATATTTTTGATTGTATCATAAGTAACTATGTATTTCAAGAAGTTTGGATATTGAAATTTAAATTTACCTTATATTCAGTTATAGAAATCACTATTTGGAATTTTACATTTATATATACAGATTATAATTTTATTTATTTATTCTTAAAATGAAAATAATAAGTATTATTACAAAAATTTATATATCAAATAGAAGGTTTTTGTGTTAAAATTGTAATAAATTAACAAAGGTTTAATATTATAATGAAAGATGCAGAAATAAAAGAATAATGTATTAACTAATTACATGATAATGATATGGGAGGAAAGTATGAACTTTAAAGTATTAAGTGGGGATATTTATTTTTCAAATGAGTTTGTTAAGCTAAATGAGATAAGATTAGAATTTTTGCAAGAGGCCTTTAATTCGTCTTCAATATTTACTGAAGAGTGTATTAAAAAATTCAATAGCATTGATCAATTATTAAAGGATGGAGAATATTTTGGATATGAGTATTTAAATGGTTATATTTTAAAAGCCATAAATATTATTAATGAATTTGGAATAGAAGAAATTAATACTGATACATTTAACAAAAAATATTATTTAGATAGTTATTGTACATGGGAAAATGCTTTAGAGGAAATAAAGAAAGAAAATAACCAAGAAACTATAGATAGCAATAAAGGAAATGATATAACATATGCTAAGTTAAATATAAATTCTGAATTAATAAAGAAGCCTTTTATATTGAAAGAGAAAAATATAATATTAAATAGCGATAAAATTGAAAGTGATATTCCTCTAGAGATAATAAATAAATTAGTTAATTCTATGGTAGAGAGTATATTTAATATTAACTTTGCAGTAATAGATATTTTAAATCATTATAATATAGCTGAAGTAGCATCATATAATAATTCTGAAGAGATAAGGAAATCAAATAGTTTAATTAAACAGCTATTAGAAAATAAAATTTCACATGATGAGGAAGAAAATACTATAAAAGAAATAATAAAATTAAATCCTTATAATGAAAATATATATAAGGCTTTATTGTATAAGTATGGAGATAAGGATAATCAATTAGAGAGTTTAGGTGAGTTTTTAGGATATAATAATATACATGAATATAAGCATAAATTATTAGATGAATATTATAGAGGACTACCAAATGATACTAAAGAAGATATAAATAAATCTAAAGAAAGTATAGTATTATTTGCAAATAAGCTTTCCATTAAAGAATATTCAGAATATGTAGACGAGCTTGAAAAATTGTTCGTAGATAAAGTTAAATTAGAAGATTCAATAAAAACTAAGGAAATAGAAAAAAATGTTGAAATGGCAACTGTAGAAGTTAGTGAAAAGATTAGAAAAGATAAAAAAGGTAATAAAATTTGGATAACAACAGGAATTATAGTAGCTAGTTTATTAACTGTATATTTAATAATGACAGTATATTTTAACAATCATTTTTTCTTCAGAACATATATAAATGGAGTTAATGTTACTGGAAAAAGTAATAAATCAGCACAAGATTTTATGGAAGAAAAGGCTGATAATTATATTTTAACAATTAAAGAGAGAGAAGATAATATTGAAGAGTTAAATGGAAAAAATATTAATTTAAAATATGATTTTACTAATGGAATAAATGAGTTATTAGAAAGCCAAAATCCATTTTTATGGATTAAATCTATATTTGTTAGTAATCAGTATACAATAACAGAGGGTGTTTCTTATGATGAGGAACTATTAAAGCAATTTTTAGGTAATCTTAATTGTTTTGATGAATCAAATGTAAAAGAGCCTGTAAGTGCTTATATTAATTACACAGGTAATGGATATGAAATTGTAAAAGAGGATAATGGTAATAAAATAAAATATGATGAATTTTACTCAAAGGTATTGAATAATATTCAAAATATAAATTATGTTTTAGATTTAGAGAAGGAAAAATGTTATGAGGAACCAAAGTATACTAGTAAAGCAGATGCTGTGGTTCAAGCTAAAAATACTGTTGATAAATATATAGAATCAAAAATTACTTATACTACTTCAGGAGATGAAATAGTAATAGATTCAAGCTTAATAAATACATGGATTAATATAGATGAAGATTTTAATGTTACACTTAATGAAGATTCTATTAGAGCGTATATAAATGAATTAGGAGATAAGTATGATAATATAGGAGATGCTAGAACACTTACTAGATGGTCAGGTGAAGTTATTAAGGTTAGTACGACACCAGGAATATATTATATAGATAGAGATACAACTATAGCAGAAATAGTTGAAGCTATAAGTAATGGAGCTGAAACAACAAAAGAATTATCATTTAAAACCCCAAGTGCAACTGATGATTATGTAATAAATACTTTTGTTGAAGTTGATTTAACTAATCAAACAATCGTTTATTATAAAAATGGTGAATTAATTACTCAAGGAAATGTGGTTACAGGGGATGTAAGTAAAGGATATTCTACTCCAGCAGGAGTATATAGATTAGATTGGAAGAGGAAAGATTTTGTATTAAGAGGTGATGGATATGCTGCACCAGTTAGCTTCTGGATGCCATTCAATGGAGGAATAGGGCTTCATGATGCAAGCTGGAGAAGTAGTTTTGGAGGAAGTATATATAAAAATAATGGATCACATGGATGTGTTAATATGCCATATAGTGTAGCAGAGGCAATTTATAATAATATTGAAGATAAAACTACAATAATTTGTAGCTATTAGTAATAACTTCGCAATACTATTAAATAAATGTATTGCGAAGTTATTATTATTTAATATAAAAAAATAGAAGTAAATTAAAATATGTGAATCAAGATTTAAATAATTTTAAAATTCTGAAAATAGATATTATTTATTATTTATAACTAAATATATAATTTAAAATTATAAACAAAAAGTATTACTAAATACTAACATAAAAGCTGAAAGTTTACCCCAAATG
>NZ_JAPFDR010000012.1 GCF_026168755.1 Clostridium sp.
CATTTGGGGTAAACTTTCAGCTTTTATGTTAGTATTTAGTAATACTTTTTGTTTATAATTTTAAATTATATATTTAGTTATAAATAATAAATAATATCTATTTTCAGAATTTTAAAATTATTTAAATCTTGATTCACATAATTATTATATAATATAAAATATATAAGTAAAAGGTAAAATTATAATATATTTAAGGAGTATATAAATGGATAAAAAAAATTTACAAGATTTAAAAGATAAACAACAAGTAGAAATAGAGGCACCAAAAAAGATAAAATATCAATGTTTACATACTGAAGAAGCAAGAGAATGTACTTGTATAAGAAGCAAGGGACTAGTTTTAAAGAAATAATATTAAGCAATATCAATTGGTTTATAAAATTAATTGATATTGCTTTTTCATTTATAAATTTTAAATAGCAATATTGTTTGTTTGTATACTTTGTATTATAATATATAATACAAAGTATGCAAAGGGGGAGAAACAAATGATTATTAATTTAGATATGACTAGTAATATTGCTATTTATGTACAACTTAGAAATGAAATTGTAATGGGAATTGGGAGAGGAGAATTGAAAAAAGGAGAAGGGCTTCCAACAGTTAGACAAATGGCAGAGGATATAGGCGTTAATAATATGACTGTTAATAAGGCTTATACAATACTAAAAAATGAAGGGTATATTGAAATAGATAGAAGACATGGAGCTAAAATTAACCCAGCATTAGATACTAGTAAGGAATTTAAAGAAAAACTAGAAAGTGAACTAGAACTTATAATTGCTGAATCTGGGATAAAAGGAATTGAATATAAAGAATTTATAAAAATGTGTGAAGATATTTATAAAAATATGAATGGCTTGAAAGTAGCATGGAATGAGGGATAAAAATGGGGGTTTTTAATATTATTTGGGGAAGTGCAGCATTAGTTGTTATACTATCAATGTATTTTAATTGTAGATATATTGTTAAAGGTAATAAGAATATTATTATTGGAGTAACAATTCCTTTCCTAGAGCTAAAAAATAAAAGAGTATTAGATATAGTAAAAAGTTTTAAGAGGGATAATATAATTGCTTTTATTATTTCAGCTATTTTATTTATTCCATCTTTCTTCTTTAAATTCAATTCAAATCAAATAATATATTTATTTTTATGGTTATTTGGATTATATTTTTATACTAGGAAATTATTTATTAAATATAATAAAAAGTTAATGGATATTAAAAGAGAAAATGATTGGTTATTACCAAGTAAAAGATTAGTCACAATAGATACAGAAGTTACAAGATTAAAAGATAAAATGCCTGTATCGAATTTATGGTTTATTCCAAGTTTTATAATTTCATTTATTCCAATTATCTTAGTTTTTAACAATATAAAAGAATATGAAATAAGTTTTGGAGTTATATCAGTTAATGCATTAATAGGAAATATAATTTTCTTTATTATGCACAAAATATATTCTAAAGGAAAAACAGAGGTAATAAGTGAAGACTCAAAAGCTAATATAGCCTATAATACTATATTTAAAAGAACATGGACATTAGGAACTGTAATTGCAGCTACAATTCAAAGTATTGGTATGTTATTTATGTTTTTACTTATTTTAAATAACAATAATAATATAGTTTTATTTGTTTTATCAATAGTAATACCTGCAACAATTATTTTTATAGGTGTATTTTATATAAACAATAAAATAAAAGAAGAACAAGCTAGAATATTAAATACATGTAAGAATCCTATTTATACTGATAATGATGAGTTTTGGAGTAAAGGAGTATATAATAATCCTAATGATAGAGCTGTAACAGTTGAAGATAGGACAGGTTATGGAATTACTTATAATTTAGGAAGTAAAAAGGGGCGAAGAATTTATTATGGTACTTTAATATTCGCTGGAATAATTATTGTAGGAGTTACAGCGATGATGATAAGATTTGATCATACTAAATTTACTTTAAATATAGATAATAATATTTTGAAGATAAATGCACCAATGTATGGAATAGAACTTAAAATTGATGATATTGAAGAAATAAGAATGTTAGATAAACTGCCTTCTGGATTTAGAACAAATGGAGTAGGTGCATCAACATATAATTTAGGGAACTTTAGTATTGATGATTATGGAAAGTGTAAATTATATGTTTATTTTGAAAATAAAAATTGCATTAGTATTAAGTTGAAGGATAATAGTTATATTTTTTTCAATGATAAAAGTAATAATGAAACATTAAGGTATTATGAGGAATTAGAAAAAGCGTTAATAAAATAATTTTATGTAAGGCAATGATATTAAAAGTATCATTGCCTTATGGTATAATTAAGGATAATGAGATTTAAAATAGAATATTAAGATAGATATATTTATAGTTTTAGAGAAATTATAGAGGAGGATATGAAGTGAGAGGCTCTGATTTAATTAATATAGTTAATAAATATTCAAGAGAAGATGAATATGATTTTAATGGTTTTTTAATGTATAAGGATGAAGTTGTTGCAGAGATTAGAAAAACAGAGTTAGTAAAAGTTTTTAAAAAAGATTTATTACCTATAATTATGCTAAATGAATCACCAGGTTCTTTTGAAGTATGGTTACGAACAAGAGTTATAGATACACGTAGAACAAATTCAAGGCAAGTTAGAAGACGATTAAGTGTTAAAACAGAAGTTCCAAAAGAGATTGTTATTAAGGCAAGAGCTGTAAGCATTACTGATTCATATTGGCTAAAGTGGGAAAATGAAAATATATCTTATGGAGAAGTAAGAAAAAGCTTATCAGATGGATTAAATTCAATTGCACTTTATGGTAATGATAATGATGTAAACTTTAAAGCAACAGATATAACGCCAGAGTTAACTAACATAGGGAGTTTCGAAAAATGCTGGAAGGTTTTTAATGATGAATGGTATATGATAAAAAAAGGATCATATAAAGAAAATTTTGCAGAAGTATTAATTTCTAATATAGCAATAGAATTAGGGTTTAATGCTGTAAAATATGAAGCTATAGATGAAGGACGTTTAGTTAAATGTAGAGATTTCACCGATAATGCGGAGGTTGACTTTGAACCTATGTATAGTTTTGTTAGGGATTATTGGGAAATTGATGATTGTGTTAATATAATAAATGAATTAGGATTTATAAATGATTTTTTAGATATTACTTTTGTTGATGCATTATGTTATAACATAGATAGGCATACATTTAACTTTGGACTTTTAAGAAGAGATGGAGAGATATTAGGATTAGCACCTAATTTTGACAATAATTTAGGGCTATCAGGAGTATTAAATGACAGAGCTTTAGAAAAAACATGGTACTCAACAGCATTTATAAGAAATACATATATTCCTATATTACAAGAGTATAATTATAAAATGCCACAGATTAATTTAGAAAAGATAAAGAATATTATAAATACAACAATAAGTGATTTTCCTACATTAGTAAATGAAGAAGGATTTACGGAGGTTGTATTTAACATAATTAAGAGTAATTATTATGAATTAGAAAAGGCGCTAGAAAAATAGTTAAGAAGTTTGTAACAATTAAACAATACTATGTAAAAACTTCCATGTATTATATAATTAAATAATATGTGGAGGTTTTATTTTATGAAAAAAACAATAAATATGATATTAGTAACAGCTTTATCTTTAAGTCTTATAGGTTGTAAAGAAAGTGTTGTATTAGAAGAAAATATAAAAGATATTGAGGAGTTAAAGAATTTTGAAGTGGTAGAAACTCCAGTTGAAATTACAAAGGAATGGGTTTATCCATCTTTTTTTGAGGGTGATAATATTTATGGTGCTGATTTAGAAGATACTATTGAAAATGGTGAACAGACTGTAACGGAATATTATATAGATAAATATGGAAAATATAATGTTAGCAATAATGATAAATTTTTTACAACAGAAATAAAAGATAATAATAAGTTATCTTATATTGGAATTACTAAGAAGTATGATGAGACAGATACAAGTGAAAGAGAGAAAGAGTATTACTATAGAGATAATTTAAATGATATAACTGTAAAAGTTGAAGGGTTAAATGATTTAATTAATGATATAAGAATAGATTCTGATGAATATGTGATTTTGAATACAAGTGGAATAGAAGACAATAAATATATCTATATAGATGTTGAAGTATTAAAAAACAGAGGTGGGTATGTAAAGAGAAATGTATCAGAGCAAATTATATATATAATTGATAGGGAAACAGGAGAAGTTAGCATTACTCATAATAAAAGTGAAGATGAAGAAGGATTAAAAAGTGCAGTTTTTAATATATATTATGATAAAAATTTAGAATCACTTATGGCTATAACTATTGATCATAAAGTTAAAAAGATTAATATAAAAAATAATAAAATTTTATTTGAAGAATATCGTGAATTGAATCTCCAAGGATATGAATTATATTTTATTTTTAATATGAATGAAGTTTCAAAAGATAAAATTATATTTCAGTTGATAGATGAAAGTGTAGATATGAATACAATAAATAGTTACAAAGAGGTTTTAAGGTGTGCTGTTTATAATACCTTAACTGGAGAAGTTGAGTTATTAGATGATGATATGTGGGTTACAAATGTTTTTGGAAAAAATAATTTATTAACTTTATCATATAATAATGATGCTTATTTAGCTCAGATACAGGATAATAATGAAATTGAATTTAAACATAAGTTTGATAAGGGTGATGGAGTATATATAGATGCGATGGGAGTAATTAATGAAGAAGGAAATAGGATATTTATTACTAAAAGAATAGCTGATACAAGATATGCTCAGGCTAGATTTGAGTATTCATTTATAGATTTAAAATAATATATGGAGAGAAACCTATGGATAAAAAGAAGATATTAGTAGTGGAAGATGAGTATTCCATTAATGATGGATTAACCTTTGCTTTAAGAAAAGAGGGGTATGAGCTTAGGAGTGCATTTAATGGAAAAGAAGCATTAGAATTAGTAGAAACTTTTAAACCAGATTTAGTATTGTTAGATTTAATGTTACCTGATATAGATGGATTTGATATATGTAAAGAAATATCTAAAAATACTTATGTAATAATGTTAACAGCTAGGGGAGAAATATTTGATAAAATAGTAGGATTAGAATTAGGAGCTGATGATTATATTGTTAAACCTTTTGAAATGAAGGAAGTATTAGTGAGAATTAAGGTTATATTTAGGAGAAATAACAAGAGTTTAAATGAAACTATACAACAAGATAAAAAAGAAATTAGTGGTATAAAAATTTCTTCTAAAGATAGGTGTGTATTTAAGGATGGAAATCTTGTTCCTATGAGAAAATTGGAATTTGATTTGTTAAACTTTTTATATGAAAATAGAGGTATTATTTATTCAAGGGAAGATTTATTACAAAAGGTTTGGGGATATGACTATGAAGGTGATACTAGAACTGTTGATGTTCATATAAAAAGATTAAGAGATAGATTAAAGGAAGATAAAGATAATTCTATAATTGAAACAGTTTATGGTATAGGATATGTTATGAGGTGATTTATTGTTTAAAACACTAAGGAGTAAATTATTATTTGGAACAATAATTTCAGTATTAATAATAAATATAATATTTACTATATTTATTGCATTATTTTTAGAAAATACATTAAGAGCTGATATTATAAATGAAATAATAAATATAAAGAAATTTTCTATAAAGACTATTAATCAAAATGAACTTATTGGAGAAAGTAAGTGGAAAAGTTTAAATAGTATTAAGGGATTAACTAATTCATATGTTTCTATGATAAATGATAAAGGCGAAACAAATGAATATATTAGTGTAGCAATAAGTGAAGAGGAAATAAATAATATAGTAAATGAAAGCAAAAACCTTAAATCTATTATAAGGTTTAAAAAATTAAATAATATTTACTGTGTAACATATAATTATCCTATTTATTTAGATAATGATTTTTATTGTAATTTAATTATACAAAAAGATTATATTGAAAAATATAATAAAAATCTAAATGTTATAACAATAGTAGTTGTGGGACAAGTTATTGTGGTTTTATCAATAATTACTGTTATATCAATTATAATAAGGAAAGTTACTAAACCAATAAATGAATTAAATCAATCAATGAAGGGTTTATCAAAAAGTATAAATTCAAAGGATATTGTTATTAATAGCAATGATGAAATTGGTGAGCTTTCAAAAAGCTATAATTTAATGAAAAATAAAATAAGAGATCAGGTGGAAGTAATAATTGAGGAAAAAGAAAAGGTTGAAGAACTACAAAAAGTTTCAAGGGAGTTTTTTAATAATGCAACACATGAGTTAAAAACCCCAGTTACAGCAATATCACTTTATGCACAAATATTCAAAGAAAATAAACTAAAAGAATTAGATGAAGAATTTATAAATAGAGCTAGTGAGAGAATAATAATGGAAAGTGAGAAGATGAAAACTTTAGTAGAAAAGATACTTGATATATCAAGAGGAAAGATTAATTCACCTAAAAATAGATGTGAATTTTCACTTACAGAATTAATCGAAGAAATAATAGAAGATTTTCAAGTAAGAATAGAAAGTAATGGCTATATAATAAATAAAAGACTACAAGATGTAACTATATATTCAGTTTTAGAAGATATAGAGTTAATAATAATTAATTTAATTGATAATGCAGTAAAATATAATGCTGGGAAAATGATAGATATTAATTTATATAAGGAAGAGGGAAATATAGTTTTTTCAACAATAAATAAATGTAGTGATTTTCCAAATGATATAAAGGATAAGCTATTGGAACCATTTATAAAATATAATAGCTATAAAGACATTTCTAAGGAAGTAAGCAGTTCAGGATTAGGATTGTATTTATGTAAGGAACTTGCGTATGAGAATTATGGAAAGTTATCTTATGAAATAAACAAAGGGAAAATAACTTTTATTTTAAAATTTGACTTAAATAAAGGTTAATTATTAGAAATATTAAGGTTTTTATATAAGAATGTTAAAGTAAAAACGTATTGTAAATATTATACAATACGTTTTTGATTTAACTATCTACTATTGTTCCACCATTTACATGAATTACTTGACCAGTAACATAGCTAGAATCCTCTGATGCTAAGTATACATAAGAAGGTGCTAATTCAAAGGGGTGTCCAGCTCGCTTCATAGGAACATCAGAGCCAAATTTTTTAATATCTTCATCTGAAAAGCTTGAAACTATAAGAGGAGTCCAAATTGGACCAGGCGCTACAGCATTAACTCTTATTCCTTTTGTGACTAGGGATTGTGAAAGTGATCTTGTAAAAGTAACCACTGCTCCCTTAGTAGATGAATAATCAATAAGCTTTACATGTCCTTGATAGGCTGTAACAGAAGCTGTATTAACTATTGTACTACCTTGTTTCATATAGCATAAGGCAGCTTGAGTTAAATAGAACATTGGAAATATATTTACCTTATAGGTTAATTCAAGTTGATCTTGAGAAATATCTTCTATACTTTCTTGAGGAAATTGAACGCCAGCATTATTTATTAATATATCTATCTTTCCAAAGTCTTTAACAACACAATCAACTAAGCTTTTACAAAAAGATTTAGAGGAAATATCACCCATGTATAATATACATTTGCTCCCATAGTCTTCTACACAACTTTTAGTAGCTTTAGCATCTATTTCTTCATATAAGTAAGAAATAGCAACGTTAGCTCCTTCTTTGGCAAAGGCTATTGCAATAGCTCTACCAATTCCACTATCGCCGCCTGTTATTAGAGCAACTTTACCTTTTAGTTTTTCACTACCTTTATAGCAAGGGTTATCAAATATTGGTTTGGGATTCATTTTAGCTTCAATTCCAGGTTGAATATCTTGATGTTGGGGTGGAAATTTCTTGGGAAGTTTATCATAGTCTATACAATCATAATTTATATTATTCATAAAATCTCCTATGAAATTTATACAATTATAAAATATGAATTTAGTATTTTATATGTGAAAGATGTAGAAGGTAGAGATCAGATATTATTACTATATAGTAAAATCTTATTATTTATAGAAATAATTAAATAGATTTTTTATTAATAAAAAACAGTAACAACTAATGATAGTATGCTACTGTTCTTTTAATGCTATTTGTCGAAATAACTAAAGTTGTAATATGGTGTAAAATATATTACATTATGTTTTACACTATATTGTATTATGTACATTTTTTTTAACTTTTATACAATAAAAGTACTTTTATCGACCCATTTATATTCAGGTTTTAATTCTTTTATATCGGTTGTAAGTTTAAATAATGCTAAATCCTTTTCTTTACATTCAAGCATTATATCTATATCAGTATTAAAAGGTTTAATGTTTTCTAAGAAATATACAAAATCTTTTGGATTAATAAAATCAGAATGTTTTCTATCTTTTTCACCATTTCTAGGAGAGGAAAAATGGAGTTTAGGAGGAAGTTTTTCATTTTTCCATGTTAAAAATATTTTAGGAATTAATTCATAAATGTTTTCACCATTATTGTTACAATTATGATGATGGACATCTAAAACCATAGGTAGATTTAATTCATTACATAAATTTAGAGTCTCTTGTGCTGTATATGTTTTATCATCATTTTCAATAATAATTTTTGATTTTACCTCAATTGGAAAAGTATTGAAGTTAGTAATGAATCTTTCTAAACCAGCTTTTTTACCATTGGTAGCACCACCAACATGTATTACCATTTTTCCTAAATCATATTTAAAATCTTCAAACCATTCAGCCTGCCTTAATAGATTTATTTTAGTATTTTCAACAACTTTAGGATTAATACTGTTAATTACATTAAACTCATCAGGGTGAGTATCCACTCTCATTTTAGAATTGTTTATTAATTTACCAACATATTCAAAATCCTTTCTTAAAAACTCTCTATGGCCCCAATACCCAACTTCAGGATGAGTAACTAGTGGAATTAAAGCAGAAGTGATTCTATAAAAATGGATGTCATTTTCTATATTATATCTAATTATAGTTTCTAAATCCCTTAAGTTAGAAGCCGCTACAAATTTTAGTTTTTCTAATTTTTTATCAGGAAGAGCAATTTTATTATAATTTGAAAAAGTTACAGTACTAGAAGAAGTAACTTTTTTACCTAGTTTTTTAGAAATAGCTACATAGCCAAGTCTTACTCTCATAATTTTCCTCCAATCATACTGATAATTAATAGTACTAATTTATTATGTGCATAATAAATTAGTCATATGTTTTAATTTAAATCATAAATATTTAAATGTAATATTTGCTGTAGCAGATAATAGTAGTTAAAATAAGTAGAATATTACAGAGGATCCAAAAGAAATTTAAGAAAAAAACAATCAAAATTCACAATATTATTGTATAATAATATTGTCGGGATTATAGATTATTTTAAAATTCTGACGAGGGGAGAAATCTTATGCTAGTAAACACTCATTTAGCAATAGGCTTATATTGTTATAAGTTGTGCAATGAAAAATATAATTTAAGTTTAAATAAAAAAAGATTTTTAGCTGGGTGTGTAGAGCCAGATTTACACAAGAGAAGAAATAAGATAAAACACACATATAGTGTTTCTAAAGATAAAATGCTAGAATATAAAGATTACATTGAAAGTAATGATTTAGATATTAATGAAGTATCATTTATTATAGGAAAAATAGCACATTATATTGCAGATTGTTTTTGTAAGTATCATTTAGACGAATATTATGGTAAGGATATGAAAAATCATTTTGCATATGAAGTTACTTTGCATTTAATGTTAAGAAAGACTTTAAGAAATAATAATGATATTTTTGAAAATATTCTAGATAATATAGATGACTCTGTAGATTATCTAGAAGAATTAAAGAGAAATAGGCAAGAATATTTAAGTTTAGAGGAAGATTGTATAAATGATATATTTTATACAATAAAGACAACTTGTCAACTTTTATATTTAACAAAAAAATATTTTGTTAAAGCATTTGAGTCGTATATTTAATTAAGAAAGAGTTACACAGTAATAGTAATATATAAATTACTATTGCTGTGTTTTTTATTGTAATGAAAACTTAAATGGTAATTACGGATAGTCATGATATAATTTAAATATAAATTTATTTATTGTTTATAGAAAAAGGTGATTATATGAAAAAAACAATAGGGGTATTAGCTCATGTAGATGCAGGAAAAACAACTTTTTCTGAACAAATTCTTTATCATACTAATGCTATTAGAAGCAGAGGAAGAGTAGATCATAAAAATTCATTTTTAGATAGTCATGATATAGAAAGGGAAAGAGGCATTACAGTATTCTCAGATCAAGGGGTATTTGAAATAGGAAAATCAAAATATTATTTAATAGATACACCAGGACATATAGATTTTTCTTGTGAAATGGAAAGAGCTATAGGGATTATGGATTATGCAATTATAGTGATAAGTGCAGTAGAGGGTGTACAATCTCATACAGAAACAGTATGGAGATTACTTAGAAAATATAATGTTCCTACATTTTTCTTTATTAATAAAATAGATAGAACAGGAGCAGATTTAGGGAATGTAATTAATGAAATAAAAGTAAATTTAACTAAAAATATTTGTTATATAGATAGTATTACAGAGATTAAAGAAGACTTAATAGAATTTATAGCTGAGAGAGATGAAGATTTATTAGAAAAGTATTTTAATGGAGAATATAATAATGAATTATGGATTAATAAATTAGGAAGTTTAATTAAAGAAGAAAGTATATTTCCATGTTTTGCAGAATCTGCTCTTCAAGATGAGGGAATTTCAGAGTTTTTAAGTTCTTTAGAAGAGTTGACATTTACTAATTATAATGAAGATGAGGAATTTTCAGGAATTGTATATAAAATACGACATGAGGATAATGGAACAAGAATTACATTTATTAAAGCTTTAAGTGGGATACTAAAGGTTAGAGATGAAATAAATAATGGAACTTTAAGGGAAAAAATAAGCAGTATAAGAATTTATAATGGAAATAAATTTTCTACAGTAGATAAAGTTGTGGCTGGTGATGTTTTTGCAGTAACAGGTCTTACAAGTTTAAGTGTAGGAGATGGAGTTGGATTATTAAAGGAAAAATTAAAATTTAATATGATTCCAACCTTAATGTCTAGCGTAATTTTTGATAAATTATGTAATGTAAAAGAAATATTAAGGTATTTTAAAATATTAGAGGCTGAAGATCCTGCCTTAAATGTTATTTGGAATGAAATTCTTCAGGAAATACATGTTCATATTATGGGAAAGATACAATTAGAAGTATTAAAAGAAGTTATATTAGAAAGATTTAATCTTAATGTAGACTTTGGACCATGTGAAATAATATATAAAGAAACTATAAATAATACAGTTAATGGATATGGACATTTTGAACCATTAAAACATTATGCTGAAGTACATTTGAAGTTAGAAAGTCTTCCTAGAGGTTCTGGAATTGTTTTCGAAAACAAATGTCATGCTGATAATTTAACTACAGGAAATCAAAATCTGATAAGAACTCATTTATTTGAAAAAAAACATAATGGAATATTAACAGGTTCAGAAGTTACTGATATTAAAGTTACTCTTTTAACTGGGAGAGCACATAATAAGCATACTGAAGGTGGCGATTTTAGAGAAGCAACTTTTAGAGCATTAAGACAAGGTTTAGAAAAGGCAGATAATATATTGTTAGAGCCATTTTATAAATTTTCAATAGATGTAGAGTTAGACTATATGGGAAGAGTTTTATCAGATATTCAAAGGCTTTATGGTACTTTTAATCCACCAGAAATAAGGTTAAATAAAGTTAAAATAACAGGAGGAGGACCAGTAGCAACTTTGATGAATTACAGTATGGAACTTATTGCATTTACTAAGGGGAGGGGAAATATAAATTTGATATTTGATGGATATGATATATGTCATAATACAGAAGAAGTTCTTGAAAAAATAGCTTATAATAAGAATGCAGATATAGAATATTCTTCAAATTCAGTATTTTGTTCTAAAGGGCAAGGTTTTATTGTTCCTTGGGATGAAGTAGAGAAGTATATGCATTGTGAAATTATAGAAGAGTAGAGGAGTATAAGTATATGATTAATAACGAGAATTATATGAATTTTATAGCAGATCCTAAATTTCCAGAGGGAAATAGAGATGAGGATTTATATTTTTTATTTAAAGATAAAATGATTTTAATTAAAGAAGATATGGGAAAAGTATTTATTCCAACCTTTAAGGATATTAAAAATTTAATTGATGGTCTTGAGATAATGTATCATTTAGGTAAACTTAGTGAAATACATTGTTTTTGTGGGGAAATAAATTCATGTGTCAAGGTATCAGGAGAATTAAAATTTATTGCATTAAGGCAAGGAATGTCTATTATCGATAAGGATGTTGCACCAGTTTGTGGAAGAGCAGCTCAAATTATTCATTTCCACAAAACTAATAAGTTCTGTGGAGTATGTGGTGGAGAAAATGAATTTGTTGGATATGAATTTGCAATGAAGTGTAGTAAATGTGGATATATGAGTTATCCACAAGTTTGTCCAGCAATTATAGTAGGAATAACTAAAGGTGATAAGATTTTACTAGCAAATAATAAAAACTTTCCAGAAGGGCTACATAGTAATGTAGCTGGGTTTGTAGATGTAAATGAGACTTTAGAAGAATGCGTAAAACGTGAAGTATTAGAAGAGGTAAACATAAAGGTAAAAAATATTAAATATTTTTCAAGTCAACCATGGCCATATCCTAATTCTATTATGATTGGATTTACAGCTGAATACGAAAGTGGAGATATAAAGGTTGATGGTGAAGAAATTATTCATGCAGATTGGTACAGCAAAGATAATTTACCAATATTACCGGACGAAAATACTATTGCAAGAAAGATTATAGATTTAATTTTAAAATAAAGATAACTAGTAGAGATTCTGTCAATATGTTTTAGTATAATGACTCAATAAATTGTAAAATATATAAATAAGCTAATGTTTTTAGCTTTTTAAAGATATGGAGGTAAAGCATATGGATAAGAATAAAAAGATATGTTATTGTTTCAATGTATCAGTAGATGATATAGAAAGAGCAATAGAAAATGGAGCAGACACTTTTCAAGAGGTTCAAGATGTAACTAATTGTGGAAAGGGTTGCGGAACATGTTTATCAAAAGCTAAAGCTGTTGTTGATGAATTATTAAAGAAGAGATAGTTTAAATATTTAATAGTCAAAACTCACTATGGTAAATTTATATATTGCTATGGGGAGTTTTTTAATTAATAAGTATTATAAAATGAAAAATTACTAATAATAATTTATATTAAATAAATTGTTAGGAGTGATAATATGAATTTTCCAACTAGTTTTCCAGCACAACATCAAGATAAACATCCAGGATTTGAGAATGTAATGAATCCAACACCTATTTATTATGATGAAAAGTATATTAAAAAAGGTGATTTGTTAAAAGATAAGGTTGCAATAATAACAGGCGGAGATAGTGGTATCGGAAGAGCTGTATCTGTGGCCTATGCTTACCAAGGAGCAGATATTGTTATTATATATTATGATGAGTTAAAAGATGCAGAAGATACTCAAAAGCTTATTGAATCAGTAGGAAGAAAGTGTAGACTTATTCAAGGGGATATAGCAGATGGTAAGTTTTGTACTGAGGCTATAGAATCAGTAATTAAGGAATATGGGAAAATAGATATTTTAGTAAATAATGCTGCAGTTCAGTATGAGTGTAAAGATTTTAAGGAAATCACAGATATGCAGTTTGATAAAACAATGAAAACTAATATTTATGGAACTTTCTATATGACTAGAGCTGCATTAAAATATATGAAATCAGGAGGTTGTATAATAAATACTGCATCAGTTACTGCATATGCAGGTAATGAAAAATTAATAGATTATTCTATGACTAAAGGTGCAATAGTATCATTAACAAGATCATTATCAACATCCTTAGCTAAAAAGAAAAGTGGAATAAGAGTTAATGCAGTTGCACCTGGACCAATATGGACACCTTTAATTCCATCAAGTTTTCAAGCTACAGAAATTCCACAGTTTGGGGCAAATACACCTATGGCAAGAGCAGGACAGCCAGTTGAATGTGCAGGAGCATATGTATTTTTAGCTTCAGAAGCAGCATCATATATTACTGGTCAAACTATTCATATAAATGGAGGAGAAATAGTAAATAGTTAAATTTTTATAAGCTATTAAGTTATTGACTAAATAACTTAATAGCTTAATTTTTGTTAAATAAAAAAGTCTAATTAAAAAATATTGTTAAAATAATGACAATAAACTCTTAAATTGTGATTATAATCACAGTTAGCTAAAACTTTTAGTGATACAATTAATCTGAAATAATACTGAATATAGAGTTTATTAAAATTTTGAATTGGAGATGAAAGTAGTATGAAGAAGATTCAATCAACTTGTAACTTATGTGCTTTAGCATGTAATATAGATTTTTACGTAGAAAATGGTAAAATAGCTAAAGTTTCGCCAACTGTTGACTATCCTGTAAACAAAGGATTTTGTTGTATAAAAGGATTAAGTTTAGATAAGCAACAAACTAAAATTGAAGCAAGAAAAAGACCTCTTTTAAGAGATGAAAATGGAGAAATGAAAGAGGTTGCATGGGATGAGGCTTTTAAAACATTTGCTAAAAAAATGACAAGCATTCAAGAAAAGTACGGTAAAGAAAGTGTTGCTTTCATTAGTACAGGGCAAATGCCAACAGAAGATATGGCTTTACTTGGACATGTAGGTAGAAACTATATGGGGATTAATGGTGATGGTAACACAAGATTATGTATGGCTACATCAGTAGTTGCACATAAACAAAGTTTTGGATTTGATGCACCACCATATACATTAAATGATGCAGAACTTTCAGATACAATAATTTTAATTGGAGCAAATCCGGTTATAGCTCATCCAGTATTTTGGGGACGTATTAGAGAAAATAAAGAAGCAAAAATAATAACAATAGATCCAAGAAAATCAGAAACAGCTATGAATTCAGATATTTGGATAGATATTAAACCAAAGGCTGACTTAATATTAATGTATACTTTAGCTAATGTATTAATAGAAAAGGGATATATTGATGTTAATTACATAGAAAATCATACAGAAGGATATGAAGACTTTAAGAATCATGTTGCTAAATTTACTTTAGATAAAGTTGAAGATGAAACTGGAATAAGTGCAGAAAGAGTGGTAGAACTTGCAGAAATAATTCATGCAGGAGAAAGAGTTTCATTCTGGTGGACAATGGGAGTTAACCAAGGTTACCAAGCTGTTAGAACTGCTCAATCTATAATTAACTTAGCATTAATAACAGGAAATATTGGAAGACCAGGTACAGGAGCAAACTCATTAACAGGACAATGTAATGCTATGGGATCAAGAGCGTTTAGTAATACAGCAGGATTATTTGGTGGTGGAGATTTTGATAATCCAGTACGTAGAAAAGCTGTAGCGGAAGCTCTAGGTGTAGATGAAAGTGCACTTGCTACAAAGCCAACAATTCCTTACAATGCTATAATTGAAAAAGCTATTGCAGGTGAAATTAAAGGATTATGGGTAATTTGTACAAACCCTAGACATTCATGGGCAAATAATGAAGAATTCGAAAAATGCGTTAAGAACTTAGATTTCTTTGTTGTTCAAGATATATATGAAGATACTGATAGTGCTAAACTTTGTGATTTATACTTACCTTCAGTACCAGCACTTAAAAAAGAAGGGGTATTAATTAATACTGAAAGAAGATTATCAAAGGTTAATCCTGTAATTGCTAAAGAAGAAGGGGAATTATCAGATTTCGAAATATTCTATAACATAGGTAAAGAGCTTGGAATGGGAGAGTTATTAAATGGATGGGAAACTCCAAGATCTACATTTGAATTATTAAAGAAATGTTCTAAAGGAATGCCTTGTGACATTACAGGTGTAACTTATGAAATGTTAGAAGGACCAAACATGGAAGGTTCAAGGGGAGTTCAATGGCCATTTAGAGCTGGAGAAACTTTAGTTGAAGATGAAAGAAGATTATATGAAGATGGAAACTATTATACTCCATCAAAGAAGGCTAAATTCCATTTTGAAGATATAGCTGAAAATCCAACACAAACAAGTGAAGAATTCCCTTACATATTTAATTCTGGAAGAGGAACAGTTGGTCAATGGCATACAGGAGTTAGATCAAGAGAAATTCCTGAATCAGAAAAAATTTATTCAAAGGAATCTTATGCATTTATGAATCCAGAATTAGCAGCAGAATTAAATATAGTTCATAATGAAAGAGTTAGTATAGCATCTCAAAATGGAGTAACTAAGGATTTCACTATAAAAATATCTAATCAGGTTAAGAAAAATCATTTATATGCGCCAATTCATTATATTGAAACAAATGCACTTACTCCTTCAGTTTATGATCCATACTCAAAGGAGCCATCATTTAAAACAGTTGCAGTAAATATCATTAAAAAGTAAAGGGTGACTAAAGATGAAAAGAATTAAAATAGATAGAGATAAATGTGTAGGCTGTTTAACTTGTACAACAGCATGTATTGTAGCTCATAACTCCGAAGATACAAGAAGTAGAATAACAATAGATAGTTCTGGAAAGTATGCACCTATTTTCTGTAGACACTGTGATAGACCAGAATGTGTTTATACTTGTATGACAGGTGCAATGAGCAAAGATAAAGAAACAGGATTAGTTACATATAACAAAGAGCATTGCGCTAGCTGTTATATGTGTATAATGGCATGTCCTTATGGTGTTTTAAAAGCTGATAGCAGAATGCATAAGGAAATAATGAAATGTGATGCTTGTAAAGAGCATGGAACTGCACAATGTGTAGCTAAATGTCCAATGGGAGCAATTACTTTAGAGGAGGTAACAGAATAATGAGATATGTAGTTATAGGAGCCTCTGCAGCAGGTATTAGTGGAGCTAAAACTTTAAGAGAATTAGATAAAGATGCTGAAATAGTATTAGTATCAAAGGATGAAAATGTATATTCAAGATGTATACTTCATCATTATATTTCAAATCATAGAGATGTTGATGCATTAAACTTTACAAGCAAGAATTTTTTTGAAGAGAATAAGATAACTTGGATGAAAGGTTTAGAAGTTAAAGGCGTTAATGATAAAGAACAAACTTTAGAATTATCAAATGGTGAAACTTTAAGTTACGATAAATTATTAGTCTGTAGCGGTGCATCTGCATTTATACCACCAGTTCCAGGTCTTAGGGAAGGTAATAATGTAGTTGGATTAAGAAATTTATATGATGCTGTATTAATAAAAGAGCAAGCTAAGAAAGTTAAAAATGTAGTAGTTTTAGGAGCTGGGCTTGTTGGAATAGATGCAGTTAGTGGACTACTTGGACAAGGATTAAATATATCTTTAGTTGAAATGAGTAATAAAATACTTCCATTACAATTAGATAAACATGCATCAGATGTTTATGAAAATAAATTTACTGAAGAAGGTGTTTCTTTAAAACTTGATGTTAAGGCTGAAAAATTACTTTTAGATGAAAATAATAATCTTGGAAGCAAAAATACAATGAACTTTGTAGGAGTAGCTACAATGTCTCTTGGTATGGTAGAACCAGCTGATGAAACTTATATAGTTGAAACTCAAGTTGAAGGAGATAACTATAAGAAGATAATTCATAAAGATGGAAAAATTTATGGAGCTATAATTCAAGGTGACTTATCTTATGCTGGAGTTTTAACTCAACTTATAAAGGAAAATATTGATGTTTCTAAAGTAACAAAGAGTTTATTTGATATAGATTATGCAGATTTCTTTAATATAAAAAAGAATTTTGAGTTTAGCTATAAGTAAGATTCTAAATCTTCGATTTAGAATCTTACTCAGCGACTGAAAGGAGTCGAGTTTCCTTTAAAATAAACTAAAAAAAGTTAGAGGAAGAAGGGTAATTTAAAGAGTTATTTTAAATAATCTCTTCTTCGCTAACTAGTTATGTTAAAAGAAACTATTTACAAAACTAATAAAAGTATATATAATGCAAACTAAAAATATAATATAAGGGATGAAATTAATGTCCAAAGTAGTTAATATAGTTGGATCAAGTTCTAATGTTGGAAAAACTTATTTACTTGAAGGATTAATAAAAGAACTAAAACTTAGAGGTTATAGTATAGCAACTATAAAGCATGATGTTCATGGATTTGATATAGATAAAAAGGGAAAAGATACATATAAACATAGAGAAGCAGGTTCAGAAACAGTAATAATTTCTTCTAAAAATAGGTTTGCAATGATAAAAGAATTAGAGGAAGAAACTGAACTTAATGATATTATTAAAATGGTGCAAGATAAAGATATTATTTTAATAGAGGGATATAAAAAAAGTAATTTAAGAAAAATAGAAGTATTTAGAGAAGGAGTAAGTGAAAAAATAATAACTCCTAAGAATAAGTTAATTGCAATTGCAAGTGATACTAATTTAGATATTAATGATATAATTATAGTAGATAAAGAAAATTATAAAAAACTTGCAGATTTAATTGAAAAAGAAAGAGAGTTTGATTTTGAAAATTATCAATAAAATATTTTCTAGAGCTAAGTATCCTAAGGAGTATTCTATGGAGCTTAAGCCGGAATTTATATAATTCAAGGGTGATATTTGAAAAGATATTATCTCCACGTTTTGGGAAGGAAAATAAGTTGATTTAAATATATTTAATTATTTACTAGTTAATTTAAGACCTAATTTTTAGGTTTTTATATTTAAAATAGGCTTATTACTCATACCTAAAATATGAAGTAATAAGTCTATTTTTTAGTTAAGGGGTGAATAAATGAAGTCATTTATATCGTTAGAAGAAGCAATAAATATATTAAATGATAATGTAGAACATTTAGATGTTGAAGAAGTTAATTTAATTGATGGAATAAAAAGAGTTTTAGCAACAGATATTTATTCTACAATTGATAATCCGCCTTTTGATAAATCAGCTATGGATGGATATGCGGTAATAGCTGATGATAGTAAATTAAAAGATAAGGTTAAAGTAATAGATAAAGTTTTTGCAGGTAGTTTATGTGAGAGTATAGTTACTTCAAAAACATCAGTAAGAATAATGACAGGAGCACCAATACCAAGTGGAGCCAATGCTGTAATAAAACAAGAAGATGTTACTTTAAGTGATGATAATTACATTATTTTAAACAAGAGTGTTAAAGAAAATGAAAATATTTGTTTTACAGGAGAAGATATAAAAAAAGGCTCGTTATTAGTTAAAAAAGGAAAAAAATTAGATTATGCTGATATAGGAATTATTGCTAGTGCAGGTATAGAAAAAATTAAAGTTTATAAGTTACCTAAAATTGCTTTAATAAGTACTGGAGATGAGGTAATAGATATAAATGATACTCTTACGTCAGGAAAAATATTTAATAGTAATAAATATAGTATAATTTCTAGAATTAAGGAGCTAGGATACGACATTAAATATACAACTCATGTAAAAGATAGTGAGAGTAATATAGAAGAGTATATAAAGAAGTTTTCCAATGATATGGATTTAATAATAACAACAGGAGGAGTTTCTGTTGGAGAAAAGGATTTATTAAATAAATCAATTGATAATATTAATGGTGAAAAACTGTTTTGGAAGGTTAAAATTAAACCTGGATCAGCTGTACTTTGTAGTAAAATAAATAATGCATTAGTTGTTAGCTTATCAGGAAATCCAACAGCTGCATTAACTGCATTTGAGCTTTTTGTAAAAACATCATTAGAAAAAATGTGTGGATATTATAAATTGGAAGTGAAAAGAGAAAAGGCAATATTATGCGATAATTTTAGTAAAAAAAGTCCACAAAGAAGATTTATTAGAGCAAGAGCTATTATTGAAGAAGGAAAACAAATGGTATATATAACACAGATTAAGAGTGGAAATGGAATACTAAGCTCTAATTTAAATTCAAATTGTATGATAGAAGTTCAAGGTGAAAATGATGGGCTTAAGGCAGGAGAAATAGTAGATATCATAAAGTTTTAAGGAGAAGGCAATTATGATAAATAAAACTTTAGCTATTTTAGCTGGTGGAAAAAGTAGTAGAATGAATTATAATAATAAAGCATTATTGAATTATAAAGAGAAGAAATTTATAGAGCATATAATTGAAGCTGGTAAAGACTATAAAGAAATAATAATAATTTCAAATAATTTGGAAGAATATAAAGGGTTTAATTTGAGAATAGTTGAAGATATATATAAGGGTAATGGTCCATTGAGTGGAATACATTCAGCCCTTATTAATTCAACTACAGATAAAGTTTTATGTATTGCTTGTGACATGCCGTTAATTACTAAAGATACATTAAATATTATAGGAAATTATGATAGAGAATATGATGTATTAGTACCGAGAGTTAATGAAAGGTTGCAGCCATTATGCGGTATATATTCTAAAAATATAATTCCTAAACTTGAGGAAGCAATAAAAGAAAATAATAATAAGCTTCAATTATTAATAAAATCATTTGATTTAAAAGTAATTGAAGGTGATGATAGAAGTAAATTTATAGAGAAGGATTTTTCTAATATAAATACTGAAAAGGAATATAGAGAATTGGAGGAATTGTAATGTATACAGTTGGAATAATTACAAGTAGTGATAAAGGATATGCTGGTGAAAGAGAAGATAAAAGTGGGGAATTAGTAAAAAAATTAGTTGAAGATGCAGGATTTACTGTAGTAAAACAAATTATATTACCTGATGACAGAGAGATGCTTGCTAATGAGTTTAAAGTAATGTGTGATGAAGTTAAAGTTAATTTAGTATTAAGTACTGGGGGAACAGGGTTTTCTAAAAGAGATATTACTCCAGAAGCTACAAAAGATGTAATTGAGAGAGAAGCACCAGGAATATGTGAAGCAATAAGAATGTATAGTATGCAAATTACTAAAAGAGCTATGCTTTCAAGAGCTGTATCAGGCATAAGAAAGGATACTTTAATAGTTAATTTACCAGGAAGTCCTAAAGCTTGTAAAGAGGCTTTAGATTATGTATTAGATGATATTAAGCATGGAATTGATATATTATTAGGAACTTCAAAGGAATGTGCTAGAAAGTAAAAAGGAGGTATGAGCAATGAAAATGATAAAGGTTGAAGATGCTGTAGGAAGTATACTGTCTCATGATGTAACTCAAATAATTCCAGGAGAGTTTAAGGGGAGATTGTTTAAAAAAGGTCATATAATTAAAGCGGAAGATATTGAAAAGCTATTATCAATAGGAAAAGA
This sequence comes from Clostridium sp., assembly GCF_026168755.1. Taxonomy (GTDB): domain Bacteria; phylum Bacillota; class Clostridia; order Clostridiales; family Clostridiaceae; genus Clostridium. The sequence goes on from NZ_JAPFDR010000012.1 coordinate 21,358, forward strand.
ACATGTATATGTTTGGGAACCTGTTGAGGGGCAACTTCATGAAAATGATGCGGCAACAAGAATTTCAAATTTAGTTGTTGGAGATGGAATCAAACTTTCAGATGAAATTAAAGAGGGAAAGGTTGATTTTTTCGCTGATATAGATGGAGTTTTAAAAATAGATAAGGCTAATTTATTTAAACTAAATTCACTTGGAGAAATTATAGTATCTACATTACATAATAATACTCCTATAAAAAAAGGTGAAAAAATTGGAGCTACAAGAGTTATTCCATTAATTATAGATGAAGAAAAAATTATAACTGCTGAGAATTTAATTCAAGAAAAAATAATAAGTGTAGCGGAAATAAAGCCTAAGAAATGTCTTTTAATAACTACAGGGAATGAAGTTTATAAGGGTAGAATTAAAGATGCATTTTTACCAGTTATAAAGCAAAAGTTAGGGTATTATGGTAGTGAAGTTGTAAGACAAGTGATATTACCAGATGAAAAAGAAAGAATAATTGAGGAAATTCAAAAAGGGCTATCAGAAGGTGTAGATATGGTTATATGTACAGGGGGAATGTCAGTAGACCCAGATGATGTAACTCCAACAGCCATAAAAGAATGTGGTGGAGAACTTGTAACTTATGGATCACCAGTGCTTCCAGGTGCTATGTTCTTACTAGCTTATCATGGAAATACTCCAATATTAGGGGTTCCAAGTTGTGCAATGTATTCAAAGAGAACAGTTTTGGATTTAGTATTGCCAAGAGTATTAAGTGATGAAAGATTATCAGCAGATGATATAGCTGAATATGGACATGGTGGATTATGTTTAGATTGCAATGTATGTACTTTTCCACATTGTTCATTTGGTAAATAATTTTAGAAAGCAGGATGAATTTTATGGATAATAAATTAACTCATTTTGATAATAGTGGAAATGCAAGAATGGTTGATGTTTCAGAGAAAAAAGAAACTGCCAGGGTTGCAATTGCAGTTTCAAAAATTAGAGTAAGTAAAGAAACCTTAGAACTTATTGAAGCTGGTAAAATTGGAAAAGGAGATGTATTAGGAGTTGCTAGAGTTGCTGGAATAATGGCTAGTAAACAAACATCAAATTTAATTCCAATGTGCCATCCTTTAATGATAACAAGCTGTAATGTAGATTTTGATATAAATAAGGAGGAAAATTATATAGAAATAACTGCTACAGTTAAAATAGTTGATAAAACAGGAGTTGAAATGGAAGCTTTAACAGCTGCTATGGTTGCTGCATTAACTATTTATGATATGTGTAAAGCTGTAGATAAAAGAATGGTTATAGAAGGAACTCATTTGCTTAAAAAAACAGGAGGAAAAAGTGGGGAGTTTAACTTTTAAATTACTCATAAAATAATATGAAGGATAAATTTGGAAGAGAAATAGATTATTTGAGGGTATCAGTAACTGATAAGTGCAATTTAAGATGTATTTATTGTATGGATGAAAAAGATAATACTTTCTTAAAAAATGATGAGAAGTTAACTGATGATGAAATATATAGAGTAGTAAAAGAAAGTTCTGAATTGGGTATAAAAAAAGTTAGAATAACAGGAGGAGAACCTCTGGTAAGACCTGATTTAGTTAAGCTTGTAAGTAAAATAAATAATATTCCAGGTATTGAAGAAATTTATTTAACTACTAATGGGATTTTACTTGCTGATATGATAGATGAATTAGTTTTGAATGGCCTTAAAGGAGTTAATATTAGTTTAGACTCATTAAAAGAAGAAAGATTTAATAAATTAACTAGGTTAGGAAAATTAAATAAAGTTTTAGAAGCAATAGATAAGTCAATAGCTTTAGGAGTAAAAGTTAAGTTAAATACTGTTATTGTAAATGATATAAATAAAGATGAAATAATAGATTTTGTTAATTTAACAAAAGAAAAAAATATAGATGTCAGATTTATAGAGCTTATGCCTATAGGAATTGCTATAAATTATAAAGGCGCAACTAATGAAGAGGTATTACAAGTTATATCTGAAAATTATTCTGACTACGAAGAGGTAGTAAGAAGTAAAAGTGGTGGACCTGCATCATATATTAAATTAAAAGATGCTAAAGGAAAGATTGGATTTATAAGTGCTATAAGTAATTGTTTTTGTGAAGAGTGTAATAGAATTAGATTAACTCCTGAAGGTTTTTTAAAGCAATGTTTGCATTTTGATTATGGAGTAGATTTAAAGGGTAAACTTAGAACAGGAATAAGTGATGAAGAGTTAAGAAAATTAATTTATGAGAATATTTATCATAAGCCAGAAAAACATTTATTTTTAGAGAAAAGTGATCATAAAGAGATAAAATTTATGAATCAAATTGGAGGATAGTAAAGTGGGAAAAGTTATAGCTATATGTATAAGTAAACATAAAGGAACATTAAAAAATGAAGTTTCAGAAGCAAATTTTATAGAAGAGTTTGGAATAGAAGGAGATGCACATGCTGGAAAGTGGCATAGACAAGTTAGTCTTTTAGCTCTAGAAAAAATTGAAGATTTTAGAAATAAAGGTGGTAATGTTGATTTTGGAGCTTTTGGAGAAAATTTAGTTATTGAAGGATTTGAATTAAATAAGTTACCAGTAGGTCAAAGATTAACTATTGGAGAAGATATTTTATTAGAAGTTACTCAAATTGGTAAGGAGTGTCATGATAAATGTGCAATTTATTATCAAGTTGGTGAATGTATAATGCCAAAGAATGGTATATTTACAAGAGTATTAAAAGGTGGAAAAGTAAAAGTTGGAGATGAAGTTATTTTAGTTAAGAATAATAAAAGAATATTAAGTTTATAATATTAAGAGATGTAAAAATACATCTCCTTTTTTCTTTCAACAAAATAACACATATGTCTTAAAAATAAATGTTAAGGAAAAGAGAAAAAGATTTAGAAAAAATAATTTAAAAATTAACAATATTGTGATATAAATCACATACTAAATTAAAAAAAATATATATAATCTAATTTGTTCAAAAGAGTTTAAGTAAATTAGTCAATTTTCAAGTGAAAAAATTAACAAATAATTAAGCTCAATGAAAATTTATAAAGTATATATTGAACTTATTTTATTATTATTTTAGGAGGAAATATGAATAATAAAACGTTTTTACAAAAGATTGAAAATCTACCTGTTCCAATTTTACCAACAATGGTAGGTGCCTTAACTTTATCAACTATTTACTCTAATATGGGATATACTTGGGTAAGACATATTACTTCATGGATAGCGGTTATAGTATTACTATCATATATAATTAAAATGATGGTATATCCTAAGACTTGTCTAAAGGAATATTCTAATACAGTACCAGCATCTCTTTATGCAGGATTTACAATGATAACTATGATTTTAGGTAGTTATTTTTATAATGCAAGTCCTGTATTTGGTAAAACACTATGGTTTACAGGATTAATTTTACATGCAATTCATATTTTAATATTTACATATAGAAATGTTGTAAAAGGTGTTAATATGCAAACTTTTGTTCCAAGTTGGTTTGTTACTTATAATGGAATTATGGTTTCAACCGTTGTTGGAGGAGTAATGAACGAGCCTGCAATATGCAAGATAGTTGTGTACTATGGTATTGCTGTATTTACAATTATAATACCATTTATGCTTTATAGATTATTAAAACACGAATTAAAAGAGCCTATGTATCATACTCAAGCAATTTTACTTGCGCCATCAAGTCTTTGCTTGGTAAGTTATTTAAATTTTATTCAAGCACCAAATAAACTTATAGTATATTATTTATATTTTGCAGTAATTTGTGCATTAATATTTATAATAATTAAATTACCAACATTCTTCTCATTTATATTCCATCCTGGATTTGCAGGATTAACATTCCCTATGGCTATAGGAACAGTTGCATCAAGTAAAATGTCTGCATATTTAATAGGTCAAGGTTATGAAACCTTTGGTAATGTTATTAATCAAATATCAGGAATACAAATATATCTTACAACAGGTATAATATCAGTAGTGTTATTTAAATTCTTTATGATGTTATTAGATAGTTATAAAAATAACTAATAAAAAACTTCTAGGAAAATTATCCTAGAAGTTTTTTATTACTCTTTAAAATCATTGTGAAAATAAATTAATTTTAATTAATAATGTTTTGTAGGTTTATCAATTTCAAAAGGAGTATTTTCATTAGCTTTATTTTTAACTTTTTCTGCATAGTCTTTGCAACTAGGATCAGATTCTGTATGATTCTTATTCATAAATATCACCTCTTTAAATATTATGTTTATATTTTTTACTATAAGAAGATAAAGTATGTTTGAAAAATAAAGGTATAAGTAGAAATAAAAAGTTTAATAAAAAAATTATAGTAATACATACTAATAATATATTGACTTATAAAGAAATTTTTTTATAATATAAGCATACTCCCCTATGGGGTGGTAATTATGGAGGCAATTATGGAAGAAAGAAAAAAAGCAATTCAAAATCTTAAAATAGCAAAAGGGCAAATTGAGGGAATAATAAAAATGATTGAAGATGAAAGATATTGTATAGATATATCTAATCAAATAATAGCTGTTCAATCATTATTAAAAAAATCTAATATACAAATTTTAAGAAGACATTTAGATCATTGTGTAAAGGATGCAATTTTAAATAGTAATGGAGATGAGAAAATAGATGAAATTATAAATCTATTTGAAAAAATTTCAAAATAACTAAATTGTTCGTTACGTGTAAGTGAAAAAATGAAATATTTATTTTCCAGGAAACGTGAAATTTTCACCTAGAATTTATATAACTCCTGGAGGTTATATCATTAATATTTCGCCTCCACGTGACGAACAATATTATTAGTTTAGGCGTATCTTAAGAGGTGTCTGTATTTGTTGATTACGAAATTATGAGCGTCAATCCAATAATCTAGCAAATCAGGTCTGTATAATAGTACATTTTTTAAAAAAGTATCAAATAAATTTTGCTTTAAAAGTATTTTAACTATATTCTTTGGATAAGGAGTAACTTTTGTATAGGGTTTTCTAGGATCAATGACCATTACTTTTTGATTTTTATCTATAAATATATGAGCATTTCTAATATTAATTCGTTTAAATTTTAATCTTTTTAAATCCTCTATTAATTCAATTAATTCTATAGAAAGTGAGTATGATAATCCATTAGCTTTAAGATATTCAGATAAATTATCCCCTTGTACATATTCTCTAACTACTATATTACTAATTCTAATAATTACATTAGGAAAAAAACGACTATCTTTAACATTGTCAAGAATAGCTACTTCCTTTTTCGCAGCTTTTATTGTATTAAAGCGTTTTAAAGCGAATCCTTCTGGTGTTAAATAGACACTACCTTCAGCTCCATATCCAAGAAGAACACAATCATTCAATTCTATAAGGTTATTCATAAAATCACTTAAGTTATTGCTTATAATATTATAGTATATGCAGCACAAGTAAAATTTCTCATATAATAAAAATCTAATTAGAATATTAGAAAAAATTTAATTTTTTTAGATTATAGATAAAATATGGACAGGTATACTTAGAAAAGTGAACTGAAAAAGGTAGTGAATTTCTTGTTAAGATATCTAATGTTAGGAGTGGAAATGAAAAGGAAAAGGATAATAAAGTAATTGATGTTGAGAATAAACCATTGCTACAAAAAATTCATATAGAGTTTTTAGATATATGAATTATATTAAAAGAGTAAATATAAAAAGGACTGCGAAGAGCAGTCCTTTTTATGTATAATTATCTAATAACATAGAAATATAAAAGAACAATTATACCTAATATAATTCTATACCAACCAAAAACTTTAAAATCATTATTTTTGATATAAGACATTAAGAATTTAATAGCAAGTATTGATACGATAAATGCTACAATCATACCTACTAATAGTATTGTTAATTCGCTTCCTGTCATTACAAATCCAGTTTGTAGTCCAAATTTAACAAGTTTTAAAGCACTAGCTCCAAACATAACAGGAATTGCAAGGAAGAAAGTGAATTCAGCTGCTACAGTTCTAGATACACCAATTAATAGTGCTCCAACTATAGTTGCACCTGAACGAGATGTTCCAGGGAAAACGGCAGCGATAAGTTGGAAAAGGCCTATCATAATTGCAACTGTATAAGTTATTTCAGCTAAACTATTAATCTTAGGTTTTTTACCTTTATTATAGTTTTCTATAACTATAAATAAAATACCAAATAAGATTAGCATTACAGCAACTGTTGTAGGATTGTAGAATAATGCATTAAGTTGATCATCAAATAAAAGTCCAATAACAGCAGCAGGAACACATGCAATTACTATTTTAACCCACATTATTAATGTATCTTTTTCTATTTTAATTCCGTTATCATATTTAAAAGGAAATATTTTATTCCAATATAATAAAATAACTGCAAAAATTGCACCAAGTTGTATAACAACTAAGAACATATCCATAAATTCTTTAGAAACATTTAGTTTTAAGAATTCATCAACTAAAATCATATGACCAGTACTACTGATAGGAAGCCATTCTGTAATACCTTCGACAATACCAAGAATTATGGCTTTAATAATTTCTAAAAATTCCATCAAATTACCTCCATTATAAATATATTTAATTTAATCACTTTTCCATTATATAAAATATCAACAATTTATTAAAGGAAAAATAGTAAAATACCATAAATTTTAATAAAAATAAACAGTAAATTATTAGTAATGTGTATATAAAATTCAATCAGTGTATATACATTAGTAACGTTATAGGGTAAAATTATTAATATATGAAGAAGTGAAAAATGGAGGAATGTTTATGAAGAAATTATTAGTAGTAATTGATTATCAAAATGATTTTGTTAGTGGTTCTTTAGGATTTAAAAAAGCTGAAGAATTAGAAGATTGTATATATAATAAAGTTAAAAAGTACTTAAATGAAGGATATAATGTAGTTTTTACATATGATACTCATACAGAAGAATATTTAAATACAAGAGAGGGAAAAAATTTACCGGTATCTCATTGTGTAATAAATACTGAAGGTCATGAATTATATGGAAAGTTAAAAGAGTTTAAAGAAGATTCAAATACTATTCATATAAATAAATATTCTTTTGGAATTTCTCCCCAAGATATGATTAAATTAGTTGAGAGAATAGGAGAAGACATAGGGTATATTGAAATAGTTGGTGTTGTAACTAACATATGTGTAATAAGTAATGTAGTAACATTCCAATCACAATATATAAATGCAGATATTTCAGTAGATGCATCTCTATGTGCTAGCTTTGATGAAGATTTACATAAAAAAGCTTTAGATGTAATTGAATCATTACAAGTTAAGGTAATAAATAGAGATATTTAAAATAGTAGTAGCTTATAATTAATTAAAAAGTAATATAAAAAAGAATGTCTGATCGACATTCTTTTTTGGTTGCGGGGATAGGACTTGAACCTATGACCTTTGGGTTATGAGCCCAACGAGCTACCAGCTGCTCCACCCCGCGATATTAAATATTTTATAATTATATTATTAGTATAAACCTTAAATTTTATACAGTCAATATTAAAATACAAAAAAAGGAAAAAACTCTTTTGTTAAATATACATAATATTTTTTATTTTTTAAATACTATTAAAGAGTGAAAAATTTATTTGGTAAAAACTTAAAACATAATATAATTTAAGCAATTAATGAAAGAGAGGGAAAACTATGAGAAAAATGAAGACCATGGATGGAAATACTGCTGCTGCTTATGTTTCATATGCATTTACAGAAGTAAGCTCAATCTATCCAATAACACCTTCATCTCCTATGGCAGAGCATGTAGATGAATGGATTGCGCAAGGAAAGAAAAATATTTTTGACCAAACAGTAAAAGTCGTAGAAATGCAATCGGAGGCTGGTGCAGCAGGAGCTCTTCATGGAATATTACAAAGTGGTGCATTGGGAACAACATATACAGCCTCACAAGGGTTATTATTGATGATACCTAACATGTATAAAATGGTTGGAGAAAGATTACCAGCAGTTATTCATGTTGCAGCAAGAGCGTTGGCAACATCTTCATTAAGTATTTTTGGTGATCATCAAGATGTTATGGCAGCAAGAGCAACAGGGTGTGCAATGCTATCAGAGGGGTCAGTGCAAGAGGTAATGGATTTGTCACCAGTAGCACATTTAACAGCTATTAAAGCAAGAATGCCTTTTGTTAATTTCTTTGATGGATTTAGAGTATCTCATGAAATTCAAAAGATAGAATTATTAGAATATGATGAATTAGGAAAGCTTATAGATTATGATGAACTTGATAATTTTAGAAAAAATGCATTAAATCCAAATCATCCAGTTACAAGAGGAACAGCTCAAAATCCAGATGTTTATTTTCAATTATGTGAATCTTTAAATAAATATTATGATGATATTCCTGCAATAGTTGAAGAATATATGAGTAAGATCACAGAATTAACAGGAAGAGAATATCATTGTTTTGATTATTATGGTGATCCTGATGCCGATAGAGTTATTGTATCTATGGGAGCTGTAAGTGAAGTCATAGAAGAAACTATAGATTACTTAAGAAATAAAGGAGAAAAGGTTGGACTAATTAAAGTTAGATTATATAGACCTTTTAGTATAGAAAGATTATTAAATACTATACCAAAGTCTGTTAAGAAAATAGCAGTTTTAGATAGAACTAAAGAGCCAGGATCAATTGGAGAACCTTTATATTTAGATGTACTAAGAGCTGTTAGTGAAATGGATAATGCACCTAAGGTAATTGGTGGTAGATATGGTCTAGGCTCTAAAGATCCATATCCTTCTGATATAATAGCAATATATGAAAATTTAAATAGTGAACATCCTAAGAATAGATTTACAATTGGAATAGAAGATGATGTAACTAATCTATCATTACAACCAAATAAAGAAATAGATGTAGCTATAGAAGGAATAACATCATGTAAATTTTGGGGACTTGGTTCTGATGGTACAGTAGGTGCAAATAAAAATGCTATAAAAATAATAGGTGATCATACTAATATGTATGCCCAAGGATATTTTGCATATGATTCTAAAAAGTCAGGTGGAATTACTATTTCACATTTAAGATTTGGAAATAACCCTATAAAATCCCATTATGAAATAGATAAAGCTGATTTTGTAGCATGCCATAATCAATCTTATGTATATTCTTATAATGTACTTGAAGGATTAAGAAAAAATGGGGTATTTGTATTAAATACTATTTGGAATGAACAGGAATTAAATGATAGATTACCTGCTGAAATGAAGAGATATATAGCTGAAAATAATATTAATTTTTATACAATTAATGCAGTTAAGATAGCACAAGAAATAGGGCTTGGTGGAAGAATTAATATGATAATGCAAGCAGCTTTCTTTAAACTTGCTAATATAATACCTGTGGATGAAGCTATTAAGTATTTAAAAGATGCTGTAGTAACATCTTATGGCAAAAAAGGTGAAAAAGTTGTAAATATGAACTATGCTGCAATTGATAAGGGACTTGAATCTGTTGTAAAAATAAATGTTCCTGATAATTGGAAAGATGCTAAAGATGATAAAGTGGAGGAAAATATATCTGTTCCAGACTTTGTTAGAGATATATGTATGCCTATAAATAAGCAACAAGGTAATAAGTTACCAGTTTCAGCCTTTGTAAACAATAATATTGAAGATGGAACATTCATGCATGGAACTACAGCATATGAAAAGAGGGGAATTGCAGTTAATGTACCAGAGTGGGTACCAGAAAATTGTATTCAATGTAATCAATGTTCATATGTATGTCCACATGCATGTATAAGACCTTTCTTATCAACTGAAGAAGAAGTGAATAATGCTCCAGAAGGTTTTAAGAAGTTGAAGGCAAATGGAGTTAAAAGTGAAAAACCATATTTCTATACAATAGGAGTAACTCCATTAGATTGTACAGGATGTTCAAATTGTGCAGAAGTTTGTCCAGCACCGGGAAAAGCATTGATAATGAAGCCATTTGATTCTCAACATGACCAAATAGAAGCCTGGAACTTTGCTGTAGAAGAAATTAAAAATAAAAAGAATCCTATGAATAAAAATACTGTTAAAGGTAGTCAATTTGAGCAACCACTTTTAGAATTCTCAGGAGCATGTGCAGGTTGTGGGGAAACTCCATATGCTAAATTAGTTACTCAATTATTTGGAGATAGAATGGTAATTGCTAATGCAACAGGATGTTCTTCTATTTGGGCATCTTCAGGTGCTTCAACTGCATATACAAAGAATCAAAATGGCCATGGACCAGCATGGGCTAACTCATTATTTGAAGATAATGCAGAGTATGGATTTGGAATGTTTATGGGGGTTAAAACAATAAGAGAAAGAATAGCTTCAAATATTAAGAAAGCATTAGATGAAAATTTATGTACTAGTGCAAAAGAAGCGATGGAAGAGTGGTTAAATAATAAGGATATAGGGAATGGTTCAAGAGAAAGAGCAGAAAAACTTGAAGATGCGTTACAAGGTTGTAGCGATGAAATTGCAAAGGAAATACTAAAAGACAAAGAGTTCTTTATTAAGAGATCACAATGGATATTTGGTGGAGATGGTTGGGCATATGATATTGGATATGGTGGATTAGATCATGTTCTTGCTAGTAATGAAGATGTCAATGTCCTTGTATTTGATACAGAAATTTATTCTAATACTGGAGGTCAATCATCTAAATCAACTCCAACTGCAGCAATTGCAAAATTTGCAGCATCAGGTAAGAGAACTAAGAAAAAAGATTTGGGAATGATGGCAATGAGCTATGGATATGTATATGTAGCTCAAGTATCTTTAGGAGCAGATAAGAATCAAACTATAAAAGCTATTGCAGAGGCAGAGGCATATAACGGACCATCATTAATAATTGCTTATGCACCATGTATTAGCCATGGAATTAAGAATGGTATGGCTAATACTCCTGATGAACAAAAGAAAGCAGTAGCTTGTGGATATTGGCATCTTTATAGATATAATCCAGATCTTAAAGGAGAAAAGAATCCATTTATTTTAGACTCTAAAGAGCCAAAAGCAGACTTTAAAGATTTCTTAATGGGAGAAGTTAGATATGCATCTTTAGCTAAAGTATTCCCAGAATTAGCAGAAGAGTTATTTGCTAAGACAGAGAAGGATGCTAAGGAAAGGTTAGAAAATTATAAGAAATTAGCACAAGATTAATAAAAGTATTTATTTAGTATTAAAGAGCTAGTTTTATAAACTAAGCTCTTTAATTTTTTTATTAAATTTATCATAAACAGTTTTTACTATGTAAGGTTCATTACAGTGGATATTAAGTTCATCAATTGGTATCCACTTAACTCCACTAGTTTCTTCTTCATTGATAATTAGTTCATCATATTCGTTTGCCTCTAAAAGATAAGCAATGGATAAGTGTAAATGAGAAGAGACATATTTATTATTTTTTATATGACCATTAACATTTAAAACATCTAATCCTAAAATTTCATTCATAACTGGGTTAACTTTTTTTAAACCAGTTTCTTCTTTAGCTTCTTTAATAGCTACATGAAGTAAGTTAGCATCACCATCAGCATGTCCACCAGTCCATGCCCAACTTTGATATATATTATGATAAATCATTAATACTTTACTTCGATCTTTATTAACAATATATCCCGAACTAGTTATATGAGCTATTGTATTTTCTCTAGTTAATATATTATCAAATTTGTTTATACATTCCATAATTAAAGCTTTATCTTTAATTTCTTGTTCATTATATGGAATATAATTTTTAATAGATTCAATCCAATTCATAATTCCAAACCTTTCTAAAACTTAAATATAATAAATATAATAACATAGATAGCGAAAAAATGAAGCACATTATTGGATTATAATAAATGTTGGTTTAGAATTAATATATAATATAATAATGGAGGGAAGTAGTTAAAATGGATAATAATACGAAATGGGTAAATGAGGTTAAAATAAATAGAACTTTGGAAGCTTTAAGAAAAAACAATATGGAAAGTTTTTTAATTAATACACATGAGGAATTGATTAATAAGATAGAAGAGTTAGTCGATGCAAATAGTAAGGTTAGCTTTGGTGGGTCAATGACACTATTGCAATAACTGAAGAAGGTGAATTGTATAATGTAGATGGCAATGGAAATAGAGTAGCTGCAATGCTTTATGGACCTGATAAGGTAATAGTTGTTGCAGGAGTAAATAAAATAGTAAAGGATATTAATGAAGCGATTTCTAGAATAGAGAATTTTGTAGCTCCAGCAAATGCAAAAAGATTAGATAAGAAAACGCCATGTACAGTTATAGGAAAGTGTATGAACTGTAGTAGTCCTGAACGAATTTGTCGTGAATATACAGTAATAAGAAAGCCTGTACCAAATAGAATCTTTGTATTATTACTTAATGATGACTATGGATATTAATTAAGTAGAAGGAAGAGAGTAACAAGAATAGTATCTTTTCTTCCTTCATTTTCAAAGCTTGTCTATAAGTTAATAATTATCATGGATACTCTAATATTTGTACAGTAACTTGTTTTCTTCCCCATGATATACACTCTTCGTGAGTATTAAGGTATACATCAATAATATTTCCCTTAATAGCACCACCAGTATCAGCAGCGATTGCAAGGCCATATCCTGATACATAAACTTTTGTACCAAGTGGAATTACATCAGAATCAACTGCAATGGTACTTATACCATCAGGATTTCTAACTGGTTTTAATCCAGAAGCTGTAATTCCATGACCGTAATAGGCAGTAGATTCCATAGTTAATGTTTTAATTACATTACCAATTTCAGTGCTAGTTGTTGGAACTGTAGGTGTATTAAGTTCTGATATTCTTGCCTCAGCGTTACTAATACCTTCTTTAGCCATGTTAATAGTTGTTGAACTATTTAACAATGGAATATAAGAATTTAAGGTATCAATAGCACTTTGCAATTCAGATACAGAATTAGTTGATGAGTTGGCAATAGATAAAGGTTTTGAAATTAAAGTTTTTTCATTTTCTTCTATAACTGCAAAAACTGCTTCTTTTTCTGCATTTAGTTTATCAGAATATTTTTCTTGTTCTTGTTTCTTTTCTTCAACTACTTTTAAGTCATTTTCTATAGTTGTTTGCAAAGTTTTTAATTCGTTATTTTTATTATTTAAAGTCTCTATATCTTCATTTAATGAATCTTTTTTTTCATTTATATTACTAAGAATTTCTTTATCAGTAGAAATTATTTTAGATATAGATTGAATTCTAGAAAATAACTCTGAAATACTAGTTGATGTTATAATACTAACTATCATATTTGAAGATATATTAGTCTTGTACATATTTCTTACTCTGTTATCTAGAATTATTTGAGCTTCTTCAATTTCCTCTTTTGTTTGTTCTAATTTAGCCTCTGTAGATTGAATTTGAGTTTCAATAGAATTAATAGCTTCTTTGTTTTCAGTAAGTTGAGAATTAATAGTAGCTATTTCAGTGTTTAATTCTTCTATCTTAGAGTCTAAATCTAAAATTTCACTATCAAGTTCTTTATATTTTGATAAATTTTCATTGATTGTATCTTGTGGTGTAGTAGCATATGTTGGAATAGTACCTAGAGAAGACAATAGTATTGACATTGCTAAAACACAAGATATATATTTTTTAAACAGAAACATTCACCTCCATGATAAAATTTAAAAGTATAATGTTTAATTATATATACTATAGATACTTTTGTATGTCAAATTTCTTGCATATTAATGTAATTTATGAGATATTATAATAATTTACATGTATATATAGTAAGTATAAATATATTATAACACAAACATTTGGGAAAAAATAGAAAGTGGCTTGAAACATAAAAAAAACTAATATAAAATTAAAAAAATGGTAATGATTTTTATTTTGGAGGTAAATGATGCAAAAAATATATTATGAAGATCAATATGTAAAAGAGTTTGTTGCTGAAATAACAGAGATAGCAAATAAAGAAAATTTATATTACGTAAAATTGGATAAAACAGCCTTTTTCCCAGGTGGGGGAGGTCAACATTGTGACTTAGGATATATAGATAATCATAAAGTTATTAATGTCATTGAAGAAAATGGAGAAATATATCATATAACAGAAACAAAGCCAATAAAAATACATAGAGTAAATTGTAAAGTTGATTGGAATAGAAGATTAGATGGTATGCAACAACATTTAGGGCAACACATTTTGTCAGGATGTTTTTTTTATTTATTTAATGCTAATACAGTAAGTGTTCATGTAGGTAAGGAAATTAGTACTGTAGACATTCAAGGTTATTTAGATGAGGAAACTATAAGAAAAGCAGAAAAGATGGCAAATGAAATAATACAAGAAAATATACAGGTTGAATTTTTAACACCATCTAAAAAGGAATTAAAAAAATTAAATTTAAGAAGAGATTTACCTAATACAGATGAACAAATAAGAATAGTTAAAATAGGAAATTTAGATATTAATGCATGTTGTGGAGTGCATCCTAGTAGAACATTAGATGTTCAAGCAATAAAAATTAAAAGATGGGAAAAACATAAGGGTGCTACAAGAATTGAATATCTAGCGGGAAAAAGAGCAATAGATGATTATTTTGAGAAAGATGAATTTAGAAACAGGATTTGTAGATTTTTAAATTGTGGTGAAGATGATGCAATAAATTCAATAAATAAGCTTTCAGATGATTTAAAAAAATTATTAGGTGAGAATAGACAAATTAAAACAGAAATTTCTGAATATCAAATTAAGGATATGATAAAAGAAGCAAAAGCAATGGGAAATATATATGTAGTAACCAAAATATATGATGGTGGAGATATAAAGTATATATCTAAAGTTGCAGAGAAAATTACATTAAATGATAATATGATTGTATTATTTGCAATAAAATCTGAAGATAAAGCAAACTTAATATTTGCAGCTTCTAAAAATATCAACAATATATCAATGAGTGATTTATTAAAAGATGCAATAAGCCTAATTGATGGTAGAGGTGGAGGAAGTAAGTTTATGGCACAAGGTGGCGGTAAAAACTCTAGCAATCTTCAAGGGGCAATGGATTATGCTTTACGTAAAGTAAGCATTATATAAAGGGTACTACTAAATATAAGAGTTTGTGATTATTAAGATAATGCATTAAATTTTTTACTGGTGAGAAGTAAATCAAGAAGTTAAAGATGTAATTAGATAATAGCAATTATTTTTATAATTCATATAATAAATTATAAAAATATTCAAAGGAGATATAATTATGGACAGAAGATTTTTTGAAAATGACAATATAGAAGACTTATCTCAAAATAAAAGTGCAAAGAGTTTTCAAAAAATAGACGAAGAAGATGAGGTTCTAAAGGAAAATTATATGTGGAGTGATGAAGATTATGATTTTTCATCAGAAATAGATTTCAATGCAAAGGATGAGTATCTAGAGTCAAATGAAGAGGATAATTTAGATTATGATACTCAAGTAAATGAAAATTATAATGAATTAGAAGAAAGTGAAAGAGAAGAGAATGATAGTAGCTTAGATGAAAATATAATAATGAAAGTTAATTGTCAATGTGAGGATGAATACTCAAATTCAGAGTGCGATGAATCTTCAGAAGATAAATTTAATTGTAATTATCAATATTGTGATTCAGAGGATAATACAAGTTCCAGCAATGAAACAAGTTCAAGTGATGAAACAAGTTCAGATTATAGGTGTGATTGTGATTATCAATACTGTGATTCAGAAGAAGATTATAAATGTAATTGCTATGAATCAGTCCCATGTTCTAGCTCAGATAAACATTCTAGTTGTAATGATAATTATAGTAATACATTTAATGAAGATAAAAGATATAGAGAAAACAAAGAATCTTATTTAAAAGGAAAAAAAGAAGGGTATAACGCAGGATATGAAGCTGGAGCAAGGGATGCGATAAGAGCTGCATATAGGGCTGGTTATAAACGTGGATTAAGAGCTGCAGGTTATAGAATTTAATATAATAATTATAGAAAACGGTAATTACTTTGTAATTGCTGTTTTTTTATGAAATAAAATATCAACTATATAATTAGAATAAATGATGATTATATAGGGAAAATAAAGATAATAGTAAAAAGTACAATTTTATTTCAAGGATAATTTAGGAGGATAAATTTGATGAAAGTTAAATTTAGAGCGGTACTATATTTATTGTTGATAAGTCTTTTTATAGGATGTAATGAAGTTAACAATAAAATAAATGAAGGAGCTAGTGAAATTGAAAGAAATGAAGGAAAGGATGACCTCCAGGAAACATTAACGGTTGCAAATGAAGAAGAATTAGCAATAGCACTAAAAGATGATTATAGAATAACTATAAAAAATAATATTGAGACTAATAATGAATTAATAATGGAAGGGGATTTTTCAAAAACAGACACTACAGAAGGGAATAAAGTTAGTCATATAGGTAGAGAATTAAATTTATTTTATATAGATAAAAGTAATAATGTTATTAATAGTTATACTTTAAGTGTTCCTAGGTTGGTTATAAAAAGTAATGACACAACCATAAAGGGCGGTAAGATTAAGGGCGATATATATGTTGAAAGTGATGGATTAATATTAGATGATACGAAAGTTGAAGGAAATCTTTATTTTAAGGATAAAAAGAATAAAGACTCATTTAAATTAGAAAATACAGCTAGTGTATCAGGGGATATAGAAACTGAATAAATTATTATTAGATATAGTAATAGTTAAATTTTATCACATATAGAATATATTTTAAGTTTAATTACATAAGTATATATTAGATATAAAAAATATATTATTGTAAATAATTTAAATTAGCAAAATTATTTTTAATATGGAGGCTAAAAATGATGGATGAAATAAAAAAAGTGTTACTATTTGGTGTGGGAGCTGTAGCAAGCACATATGAAAGGGCAACAGAAGTAGTAGATGATCTTGTAAAAAAGGGGAAAATAACAATAGATGAAGGAAAGGAATTAGGAGAGGAATTAAAAAGAACATTTAAAGAAAAGGCAAAGGAAAAGGAAGAATTGTCTAATACAAATGGGAATAATATAAGGAATATAGAAGCTAGTAATTATGTTTTAAGAGATGAGTATGAAATGTTAAAAGCTAGAGTATATAAGCTTGAAAAGTTAGTTAATAAAGAAGATGAAAAATAGAAGCTTATATTGGAGGTAAGTAATGGAGGGGAATTCTGTTAATCGGTTTAAAGAAATATTAAAGGTATTTACTAATTATGGATTGGAATATCTTTTAGGTAAAAAAGAAGATAAAATAAAAAATTCCCCTTCAAATCTTAGAAAAGCATTTGAAGAACTGGGGCCAACATTTATTAAAATTGGTCAAATATTAAGTACAAGGCCAGAATTAGTTAATGAAGAGTATATAGTAGAACTATCAAAGTTACAAGATAATGTCCCAGCAGAAGATTTTGAAGAAATGGCTAAAGTATTTTATAATGAATTTTCTAAAAAAATAGAAGATGAATTTTTATTTATAAATAAAAATCCAATAGCCTCAGCTTCTGTAGCACAAGTATATAAAGGTATATTAAAGAATGGAAATGAGATAGTAATAAAAATTCAAAGGCCTAATATTAAAGAAAAAATGGATATGGATTTTGAGATTTTATTAGGTTTAAGCGGAAAAGTAAGCAAAATATTTAAAGATTCTATAGTCAATCCTAAAGAAATTTTATTAGAGATTAAAGCGGCTACCGAGAAAGAGTTAAATTTTAGTTTTGAAGCTGAAAATATAGAGAAATTTAAAGATTTAAATAAAGATATACCATGTATATATGCACCTTATGTAATAAATGAGTATACAGGAAGTAAAGTTTTAACATTAGAGAGCATACAAGGATTTAAAATTAATGATAGGGAATCTATTGAAATACTAGGTTATGATAAAGAAGATATATCAAGAAAGTTAGTACTTTCATATTTTAAACAAGTATTAAGAGATGGATTTTTTCATGGAGATCCTCATCCAGGAAATATATTAATAAGAGATGGACAAATATGTTTTATTGATTTTGGTATTGTTGGAGAGTTATCCAGTGAAAAGCAACGTGAATTAAATAGTGCCATTGAAGCTATTGCAAATGAGGATATAGATAAATTAACTGACTTTGTTATGAGTATAGGAATAAAAAGTGGAAAAGTTGATAGAGAAATATTATATAAAGATATAGATTATATTTTTAGAAATTATTATACTACATCTTTAAAGAATATAAAAATCTCAGTTTTATTTCAAGAAATATCATCTATTGCAAAGAGAAATAACTTAAGGTTAGCAAGTGACTTTACTATGCTCATAAGGACAATGGTAATCGTTGAAGGATTAGTAGCTGAACTTTCCCCAGAGCTTAATATTATAAGTTTAGTTATTCCATATGTTAAAGATTATTATAAAGAATATTTCTTATCACAATTTGATGCTAATGATTATTTATTAAAAGGCTATAAACTAACAAGAGATACTTTAAATATACCATCAAAGATTATAACTTTATCAGATACATTGATTAAAGGAAGGGGGAAAGTAAATATTGTAATAGAGGATAAGGAGAAATATATAAATGTATTAAACAAAATGGTTAATAGATTAGCCTTTGCTTTAGTTATAGCAGGAATGGTTGTTGCTTCATCTTTAATAATTAATAAAAATCCTGAGCCTAAAGTATATGGAATATCAATTATTGGAATGGGGGGATATTTTGTTTCTGCAATTTTAGGATTATGGTTGTTAATATCAATAATTAGATCTGGAAGTTTAAAATAAATATTAAGTTTATATAGTGATTGTAATATTACTAATATAATTTTTAATTAGAGTAAATACTATATTAGAAATAATATAAGAAAGGGGAGTTAAAATGCATTATAAAAAGGAGTACTCAGATGTATTAAAAGAAGTAGAAAGTACAATAAATGGTATATCAGAAGAGGAAGCTAAAAATAGATTAGCCCAAAATGGTGCTAATGAATTAAAAGAGTCCGACAAAGTTCCTATATGGAAAATGTTCTTAGAAAGCTTTAAAGATCCTTTAGTAATAATACTACTTATTGCAGCAATTGTACAAATATTTTTAGGGGAATTTGTTGAATCTATTATTATATTTGTTGTAGTAATTTTAAATTCTGTACTAGGTGTAACACAAACAAGAAAGGCAGAGAGCTCCTTAGATAGTTTGAAAAAGTTATCATCACCTAATGCCAAAGTACTTAGAGATGGAAAGAAAAAAACTATTCCAGTTAGAGATATAGTAGTAGGAGACATAGTGTTTTTAGAGGCTGGAGATTATATACCAGCAGATGGAAGAATAATAGAAGCACAAACTCTTAAGGTAGTTGAAGGAATGCTTACAGGTGAAGCCGAAGCTGTTCTAAAGCATAGTGAAAAAATAGGAGAAGAAGTTGGAATTGGAGACCAAAGAAATATGGTTTTCAGTGGTGCTACGGTTGTTTATGGAAGGGGAACTTTAGTTGTTACAGCAACTGGTATGAATACAGAAGTAGGAAAAGTGGCTACATTATTAGAAACTGCAGGAAATAAGCAAACACCTTTACAAGCTAAGCTTGATGAATTTGGTAAGAAGCTAGGAATAATAATAATGATTTTAGCAGCTCTAATTTTTATAGTTCAAGTAATTAGAGGATATATTTCAGGTCAAAATATGAGTACTTTAATATTTGATTCATTTATGTTTGCTATAGCAGTTGCTGTTGCAGCTATACCAGAAGCTTTATCCTCAATAGTAACTATTGTACTTGCAGTAGGAACAAAGGATATGGCAAAGAAACAGGCTATAATAAGAAAATTACCTGCAGTAGAAACTTTAGGTTCAACTAGCGTTATTTGTACAGATAAGACAGGTACACTAACTCAGAATAAAATGACAGTTGTTGATTTCTTTATGTATGGCGTTAGTAAATATTCAGTTGATGAAAAAGGAAATGATTCGGAGCAAGTTGAAGCAATAAATTTATCATCTACATTGTGTAATGATTCGGAAATAACAGAAGCAGGAAAGGAAATTGGGGATCCAACAGAAATTGCACTTCTCCACTTTGCAGATAAAAGAGGGATAGACTATAAGGAGCTAAGAGAAAAATATGATAGATTAAGCGAAATACCTTTTGATTCAGATAGAAAGTTAATGTCTACGGTGAATTCTATCAATGGAGATGCAATTATGTTTACTAAGGGAGCACCAGATGTTGTTTTTTCAAGATCAAAATATGCATTAAATGATGGTGAAATAGTAGAAATAGATGATAAGATTATAGAGCAGTATAGAAAAGTTAATGAGGAATTTTCAAATAGGGCATTAAGAGTATTAGCTTTTGCTATAAAAGATGTTCCAGATGATAATTTTGTTCCTTGTTTAGAGGATGAAGTAGAAATGACTTTAGTTGGATTAATGGCGATGATAGACCCACCAAGAGAACAAGTTTATGATGCGGTAAAAGAAGCAATTGGTGCAGGTATAAAGACAGTAATGATAACAGGAGATCATAAAACAACAGCTTCAGCCATTGCAAGAGAAATTGGAATAATGGCAGAAGATGATATATCTTTAACAGGTCAAGAGCTAGATTCATTATCAGAAACAGAACTTAAAAATAAACTAGAGCATATTACTGTATATGCAAGAGTTTCACCAGAAAATAAAATACGTATAGTTAAGGCTTGGCAGGAAAAAGGTTATATTACAGCAATGACAGGAGATGGTGTTAATGATGCACCTGCATTAAAGCAAGCTGATATAGGGATTGGTATGGGAAGTGGTACTGATGTTGCAAAGGATGCATCAGCAATGATTTTAACAGATGATAATTTTTCAACAATAGTATCTGCTATAGAGGTAGGAAGAACAGTTTATAGTAATATTAAAAAGGCAATCACATATCTGTTTGCAGGAAATTTAGGAGCTATAATTGCAATATTATTTGCTGTATTTGTAAATTGGCCAAATCCATTTACTGCATTGCAATTATTATTTATAAATTTAATAAATGATTCATTACCAGCAATAGCCTTAGGATTAGAGGCATCAGAGCCAAATATAATGAAAGAAAAGCCAAGAGATATAAACGAAGGGATACTTGCAGGAGGAACATTAAAGGATGTCGTTTTTAGGGGATGTATTATTGGAGTTATAGTAATATTAGCTCAATATATAGGAAACTCACATTCACCAGAACTTGGCGCTGCAATGGCTTTCTCTACAGTAACTTTAGCAAGAATATTTCAAACATTACCAGCTAGATCAAATTATATGCCAGTATTAAAATTAGGGTTATTTAAAAATAAATATGCAATTGGAGCAATATTAGTATGTTTATGTTTATATTCTATTGTATTGATACCAGGAGTAAGAGGAATATTTAATATTCCAGAAACTTTTGGATGGGTACAGTTTGGAATATGCTTAGGTTTTTCTATACTGGCAGCATTAATAATGGATTTAACTAAATTTTTTAATAAAATAAAATAATAATTTTAAATTTAAATAAAAACAAGGAAGATGTTTAATAATTCATCTTCCTTAGCTTTATTTATTTTAAAACTTTTTTTGCAAAATCTAAACCGAAATTATAAGCAGCATTTAGGTTTTCTTCACTAGGCTTAAATAATATTCCAAGTGGTTCAGAAACAATATTTAATTTTAATTGTTTATATCTTTCATTTATATTTTTAAGAGCTTCTCCACTCCAACCATAAGAACCGAAACAACTTACAGGTAATCCTCTATGAATTACAGGATTTAATGAAGATAAAATAGTCCATATTTGTGGTAAAGTATCAGCTAGTAAAGTGGAAGAACCAAGTAATAATCCACTACACTCATTAATTTCTTTTAGTACTTCATTCATATCAGCAGTTACTAAATTATACATTAATATATCTGCATCAAAGTTAGCTGCTTCAATTCCTTTTTTTATTGCTTCAGCAATAGTTTCAGTATATCCATAAGCAGTTACGTAAGGGATAACTATGCTTTGTTTTTCTCTTTTTACAGGTTGACACCATTCTCTATATAAGTTAGTAAATTTTTCAATATTTGAGCTATCTAGAACTAAACCATGCCCAGGACAAATATAACTTAATTTTAAATCTTTAATCTTATCCAGTGCTTTTAGCATAAATGGCTTGAATGGACCCATAATCATTCTAAAGTAATAATTATAAGCTTCAACATAATCATCTTCTTTATTATCTTCTATAGAGCTTTTTAATATACGTTCATCGCAGTAGTGAGCTCCGAAAGAGTCACAAGTGATTAATGTTTCATTTTCAATAACGTAAGTATACATTGTATCAGGCCAATGTAATTGAGGAACACTATAGAATTTAAGAGTTTTATTTCCTAATGATAAAGTTTCACCATCTTTTACAATTTTGCTTTTGAATGGTTTATTGATAATTTCACTTAAATATTTAATAGCAAGTGCAGATCCAACAACAGTTGCATTTGGGGCATATTCTAATATTTTTTCTACTGAACCAGCATGGTCTGGTTCTGTATGATTTACAACAACATAATTTATATCTTCTAAATTTACTATTGAACGAACTTTTTCTAAATGTTCATCGAAGAATTTTTCTTTTACAGTTTCAAATAAAGCAATACCTTCAGAACCTTTTAAAATATAAGAATTGTATGATGTACCGAATTTAGTTTCCATTATTATGTCAAAAATTCTTAAGTTTGGGTCAAGAGCTCCTACCCAAAATAAGTCTTCAGTTATTTTGAATGTTTTAGCCATGTGAATAATCTCCTTTTACAATTTAATATCAAATCTATAAGTTCTAATTCTAACTTCTATAATAATTATAGTCCAACAATAATTATTGTCAATAAACAAACAAAGAGATAATTATAAATTAATAAACTTAAATTTAATATTTTTAAAATAGTAAATAAATATTCTAGGTTATATATTTAATATAGTAATTTATTTCTATAGATAAATTAAGTATCAGAGATAAATAGAAAATAGCTAAGGGAAATAACTTAGCTATTTAAACAGGGTGTTTAGTTCTTGAGTACTCAATTCCATATGTATACATAGATTCTAGAATAGGAATTATTTTTTCTCCTATGTCAGTAAGCCCGTATTCTACTTTGGGAGGAATTACGGGATATACCTTTCTAAAAATAAGGTTATCTTCTTCAAGACTTCTCAATTGATTAGTTAGCATTTTTTGAGTAGTATTAGGTAATTTTCTTTTAAGTTCACTAAATCTTAGTGTTCCATTACTTAAATACCATAATATTAGAATTTTCCATTTTCCTGATAGTATTCTATGTACAAGAATCATAGGACATGTATCATATTTTGCACAACGATTTTTAAGGTGACAATCATTATGAAAAGAAAGGGTTTTACTCATTATGAAACCTCCTTATTTAAAGTACACTTATAATAATAACATATTTAATTATTTAAAACTATATACTTAGTATCTTTTTTGATACTATATATAAAAAAAGTGCCTTATTGTACAAGAAGTATATAAATAGTATTATTAGGAATATCGAGTATGATTAAAAATTTATTTAAAAAATATAGTTAAATAATAAAAATAAATGTATAATTATAGTGTTTTTCTATTGAAGAAATTGAAGTATATGATTATACTAAGAATAGTGACAAAAGGTTACAAATTATAATAAAAAGTTTTCTAAAGAAAAGAACTAGAAAAAAATAAAAATAATTATAATTATTATTAAAACACTTAGGATGATGAAAGAAGGTATATTATCATGGCAAAGAAAATGATGACTATTGATGGTAATACGGCTGCTGCTCACGTAGCATATGCGTTTACAGATGTAGCTGCAATATTCCCTATAACTCCATCTACTACAATGGCAGAAGTTGTTGATGAATGGGCTGCACAAGGTAAGAAAAATATTTTTGGACAAACAGTTAATGTTGTAGAGATGCAATCAGAGGCTGGAGCTGCTGGTACATTCCACGGTTCACTTCAAGCAGGAGCATTAACAACAACTTTTACTGCATCACAAGGTTTATTACTTATGTTACCAAATATGTATAAGGTAGCAGGAGAATTATTACCAGGTGTATTCCATGTAAGTGCTAGAGCGATAGCTTCACAAGCATTATCAATATTTGGAGATCATCAAGACGTTATGTCTGCAAGAATGACAGGTTGTGTAATGCTTGCTGCAGGTTCAGTACAAGAAGTAGCTGACTTAGCACCAGTATCTCACCTTGCAGCTATAAAGGGAAGATTACCTTTTGTAAACTTCTTTGATGGATTTAGAACATCACATGAAATACAAAAAGTTGAAGTTTTAGATTATGCAGATTATGCAGAAATGCTTGATAAAGAAGCTTTAAAAGAATTTAGAAGTAGAGCATTAACTCCAAACAATCCAGTTACAAGAGGAACAGCTCAAAACTCAGATATTTACTTCCAAACTAGAGAAGCTTCAAATAAATTCTATAATAATATAATTCCAATAGTTGAAGAATACATGGCTAAAATGGAAGAAAAAACAGGAAGAAGTTATGGATTATTTAACTACTATGGAGCAGAAGATGCTAAAGAAATAATTGTTGCTATGGGTTCAGTTACTGAAGCTATAGAAGAAACTATAGATGAATTAAATGCTAGAGGAGAAAAATATGGATTAGTTAAAGTTCACTTATTCAGACCATTCTCAGTTGAGCATTTATTAAAAGTTATACCACAATCAGTAGAAAAGATTTGTGTAATTGATAGAACTAAGGAGCCAGGGTCTAATGGTGAACCATTATACTTAGATGTATGTTCTGCATTCTATGGAAAAGAAAATGCACCTAAGATAGTTGGTGGACGTTATGGATTAGCTTCTAAAGATGTTACTCCTTCAGATATTAAAGCTGTATTTGATAACTTAAAGAAAGAAGATTCTAAAAACTTCTTTACAGTTGGTATAGAAGATGATGTTACTTTCACTTCAATTCCAGTAGAAGAAGAATTAAGAATAGCTACACCAGGAACAGTTAGATGCAAGTTCTGGGGATTAGGATCAGATGGTACAGTTGGAGCTAATAAGCAAGCTATTAAGATTATCGGTGAAAATACAGATAAGTATGTACAAGCTTATTTTGCATATGACTCAAAGAAATCTGGTGGAGTTACTATGTCTCACTTAAGGTTTGGAGATACACCAATAAGATCAACTTACCTTATTGATGAAGCTGACTACATAGCATGTCATGTACAAGCTTACGTAAATCAATATGATTTATTAAAAGGACTTAAAAAAGGCGGAAACTTCGTATTAAATACAATTTGGAACGAAGAAGAAATAGAAAGAAAATTACCAGCTAAGATGAAGAGATATATAGCTGAAAATGAAATAAACTTCTACACAGTTAATGCAACTAAGATAGCATCTGAAATAGGATTAGGTAGAAGAATTAACATGATAATGCAATCTGCATTCTTTAAATTAGCCGAAATAATACCACAAGAAGAAGCTACTGAATATTTAAAAGCTTCAATTAAGAAGGCTTATGGTAAGAAAGGTGACAAAGTTGTTAACATGAACTACGAAGCTGTTGAAGCTGGTATGAACTCATTAGTTAAAATAAATGTTCCTGAAAGCTGGAAAACTGCTACTGAAGAAGTTAAAGTAGAAACTAAAGAAGTAACAGATTTCGTTAAGAATATAATGAACCCTATGAATGCTTTAGAAGGAGATAAATTACCTGTAAGTGCATTCAACGGATTAGAAGATGGTACATTCCCAGCAGGAACTGCAGCATATGAAAAAAGAGGTGTTGCAACAGATGTTCCAGAATGGAATATGGCAAAATGTATTCAATGTAACCAATGTGCTTTCGTTTGTCCACATGCATGTATTAGACCAGTTCTAGTAACTGATGAAGAATTAGCAAAAGCACCAGCTGGATTTGAAACTAAGAAAGCTACTGGTAAAACATTAGCAGGATTAAACTATAGAATTCAAGTAAGTACATTAGACTGTACTGGATGTAACAACTGTGTTGATATTTGTCCAGCTCCAGGTAAAGCGTTAGAAATGAAGCCACTTGGAACTCAAGTAGAAACAGAAGTAGCAAACTGGGATTTCTCAGTATCAAAAGAAGTATCAAATAAAGAACACTTAACACCAGGTAAAACAGTTAAGGATAGCCAATTTAAACAACCACTTATCGAGTTCTCAGGAGCATGTGCTGGTTGTGGAGAAACTCCATATATTAAATTAGTAACTCAATTATTCGGTGATAGAATGATGATTGCTAATGCAACTGGATGTTCATCAATATGGGGAGGTTCAGCACCTTCAACACCATATACTAAGAACCATGAAGGTAAAGGACCAGCTTGGGCTAACTCATTATTCGAAGATAATGCTGAATTCGGATTTGGTATGTTCCTAGGAGTTAATCAAATGAGAGATAACATAGCTATGAATATGGCTAAGTTATTAGAAATGCCAATAGCTGAAGAATATAAAGAAACATTTAAAAACTGGTTAGAAAATAAAGAAAATGGGGAACTTTCTAAAGTTTACTCAAGAGAAGTTGAAGCAATACTTGCTGATAACAACATAGAAGATACAGAAGCAAAAGCTGCTCTTGAAGAAATCAGAAACAGAGCTGATTACTTAGTTAAGAGATCTCAATGGATCCTTGGAGGAGACGGTTGGGCTTACGATATCGGATACGGTGGATTAGATCATGTACTTGCTTCAGGACAAAACGTAAATGTATTAGTATTTGATACTGAAATCTATTCTAATACTGGAGGTCAATCTTCAAAATCTACACCAGCAGCTGCTATGGCTAAATTTGCAGCATCAGGTAAGAAGTCTAAGAAGAAAGACTTAGGAAGAATGATGATGGCTTACGGAAATGTTTATGTAGCACAAGTTGCTATGGGAGCAGATAAGAACCAAGTTGTTAAAGCTATGCTTGAAGCAGAAGCTCACAACGGTCCATCAATAATCATTGCATACTCAACTTGTATCAGCCATGGATTAAAGAAGGGAATGGGATTCTCTATAAGAAACATGGAAGAAGCAGTTAAGGCAGGATACTGGCATCTATATAGATTCAATCCAGAATTAAAAGAACAAGGAAAGAATCCATTTAGCTTAGATTCAAAAGAACCACAAGGAAGCTTCAGAGACTTTATAATGGATCAAGTAAGATATTCAGCAATTGCTAAGCAATATCCAGAGCAAGCGGAAGATTTATTCCAAATGGCTGAAGAACATGCTAGACAAAAATATGCTGAATTAAAGAAATTAGCAGAACAAGAATAATATAATTTAAAACACCTTAGAATTTCTTCTAAGGTGTTTTTTTATATAAAATATAAAACTTTAAATTTATTTAGAAAGTGATATAATAGTATAAATAAAAATTAAAATTAATATATAGATAAGTATATTAGAATATTTAGGAGATATAATAATGGAAAGAATATTTGCTATAGCTATGATTACTGGAGCCTTTTGTTATTATCAAAATAATAAAATTAGTATAACTAATCTAAAAATAAATCTTAAAGTTAATAATAAAATACGAATAGTACAAATATCAGATTTACATAGTAAAGAATTTGGAAAAAATAATAGTATTTTATATAAAATTATTATGGAGCAGAAACCAGATATTATTGTAGCAACAGGAGATTTAATAGATTCAAATATGAAAAGAATTAATAAAATAATAGAATTTTGTAGTAGATTAAATAAGAAAGTTCCTGTGTATTATATATTAGGAAATAATGAAATACGATGTTCTAGATTAAATGAAATAATAGAAAAGTTAAAAGAAAAAAATATTAATGTTTTAGAAAATGAAATAGCAACAATAAAAATTAAAGATAATACAATTAATATTTTAGGATTAGCAGAAAAGAGAGTAGATAAAGGTAAAATGTTTTATAGTAAGATAAATAGTAGATATGAGGTTGATAATGCTGATAGTTTATTTAGAAAGTTAGAAAAATTAATAGGAGTTAAAATTATTTTATCTCATTATCCTGAAAATTATGAATATGTAGGAAAGTATTCTTATAGTAAATATAACTTTGATATAATGTTTTCAGGGCATGCCCATGGAGGGCAATTTATATTGCCAGGTATAGGGGGAATATTTGCACCAGGACAAGGATTATTTCCAAAGTATTATAAGGGTATATATGGGGAAAAAAGCAAATTAGTTGTAAGTAGAGGATTGGGGAATAGTGGTTTTCCTTTAAGATTATTTAATAGACCAGATTTAGTTGTTGTAGATCTTATAAGTAATAGAAAATAAAGTAAAGTATTTTTAATAAATAAGAGCTTATTGCAGTTGCAATAAGCTCTATTTATTATTATAAACTAATTACATTGATTTGTGGAATGTTCTGTTTATAACGTCTAATTGTTGTTCTCTTGTTAATTTAATGAAGTTAACAGCGTATCCAGAAACTCTGATAGTTAATTGTGGGTATTCTTCTGGGTGTTCCATAGCATCTAATAAAGTTTCTCTATTAAATACATTTACGTTTAAGTGTTGAGCGCCTTGAGAGAAGTATCCATCCATCATAGTACCTAAGTTGTGGATTCTATTTTCAGGAGTTTTTCCTAATGCATCTGGAACAATTGAGAATGTATTAGAAACACCATCTTGTGAATGTTCGTAAGGAATCTTAGCAACTGAGTTTAATGATGCTAATGATCCGCTACAATCTCTTCCGTGCATTGGGTTAGCTCCTGGTGCAAATGGTTCTCCAGCTTTTCTTCCGCATGGAGTTGTACCAGTTTTCTTACCATAAACAACGTTTGAAGTAATTGTTAATACTGATTGAGTGTGGTAAGCATTTCTGTAAGTCTTGTTTTGTCTGATCTTATTCATCATGTTTTCAACTAACCATACAGCAATTTCGTCAACTCTGTCATCGTCATTTCCGTATTTAGGGAAGTCACCTTCAACTTCGAAATCGATAGCAACACCATCTTCATTTCTTATTGGCTTAACTTTAGCATATTTGATTGCAGAAATAGAGTCAGCACAAACTGATAAACCAGCTATACCACAAGCCATAGTTCTGAATACATCTCTATCATGTAAAGCCATTTGTAATTTTTCATAAGAATATTTGTCATGCATGTAGTGGATAACATTTAATGTATTAACATAAAGGTTAGCTAACCAGTCTGTCATAATATCAAATCTTTCCATAACTTCGTTGTAATCTAAGTATTCACCAGTTAATGGAGCAGTCTTAGGTCCAACTTGCATTCCGTACTTTTCATCTTTACCACCGTTTATAGCGTAAAGTAAAGTTTTAGCTAAGTTAACTCTAGCACCGAAGAATTGCATTTGCTTACCAACTCTCATTGCAGATACACAACAAGCGATAGCATAGTCATCTCCCCAGTATGGAGCCATTAAATCATCATTTTCATATTGAACTGATGATGTATCAATAGAAACCTTAGAACAGAAATCTTTAAATCCTTGAGGTAATCTAGTTGACCATAAAACAGTTAGGTTTGGTTCTGGTGATGGTCCTAAAGTATATAATGTGTTAAGTACTCTGAAAGAGTTCTTAGTAACTAAAGTTCTACCATCTAATCCCATACCAGCGATTGATTCAGTAACCCAAGTTGGATCTCCTGAGAATAAATCATTGTATTCTGGAGTTCTTAAGAATTTAACTAATCTTAACTTCATTACGAAGTGATCCATTAATTCTTGAGCTTCAGCTTCTGTAATAACACCGTTTCTTAAATCTCTTTCAATATATATATCTAAGAAAGTAGAAGTTCTTCCTAGAGACATCGCAGCACCATTTTGGTCTTTGATAGCTCCTAAGAATCCAAAGTATAACCATTGGATAGCTTCTCTAGCATTAGTAGCTGGCCCTGATATATCAAATCCATAACTAGCAGCTAATCCTTTTAATTCTTTTAATGCAAGGATTTGATCAGAGATTTCTTCTCTTAATCTGATTACATCTTCATCTATAGTTTTAACTTCTAAGCTTAATTTTTGTTGTTCTTTATCTTGGATTAATCTATCAACTCCGTATAGAGCAACTCTTCTGTAGTCACCTATGATTCTTCCTCTACCATAAGCATCTGGAAGACCAGTAATAACACCAGATTTTCTAGCTAATCTCATTTCAGTAGTATAAGCATCGAATACACCTTGGTTATGAGTTTTTCTATATTTGCTGAATATTTCTGAAATTTTTGGGCTTACTTCATATCCATAAGCTTTAGCAGCATTTTCAGCCATTCTGATACCACCATATGGCATTACAGCTCTTTTTAATGGAGCATCAGTTTGTACACCAACGATTTTTTCGAAAGCTTGATCAATATAACCAGGGTTATATTCATTAATTCCAGATATAGTTTCTGTATCTACATCTAGAACTCCACCATTTTCTCTTTCTTTTTTGAATAATTCACTAACTTCAGCCCAAAGCTTAGTTGTAGCTTCAGTAGCTCCAGCTAAGAAGCTGTCATCTCCTTCATATGGAGTGTAGTTAGTTTGGATAAAGTTTCTTACGTCAACATTTTTTGTCCATGAACCTGTTTTGAAATCGTTCCATTCTTCTCTCATTTATAGCGCCTCTTTTCTTAAAATTATTACATAAGTAATGTCATTTAATGTTAAGCAATAACTATATCTAAATAATAATGATTATTGTTTAACAATGGCATATTTAAACTATATCACTAAATTTTAAGTTTTTCAAGATTTAAGTTTAAAAAATAAATCTTGAAATTTTAAAAATTATAGTAATTTAATTCCTTAAATATAATAACATAGTATTACTTTATAATCAAAGGGGTTGAATAGAAAATAAGGTATGATATTGTAGAAAAAAGGGTAATTTATTAATAAAATGCAAAAAAATAATAAAAATGAACCCTAATGGTTAAAAAATTAACAAATATATAAAATATATAAAATGAATTTGTAAATCTTATATGAAATAACAAATAAAAAGAAACTTTACAAAAAAGTTTCTTTTTATTTGTTATTGATTGAAAAACTTAACTATTGAAAAACAGAAAGTTTTTCTATTGTTGGTATTAAATAAAAATTTATTTAATACTTTGTTCGTATTGCTCAACCATTCTCTTAACCATTTCGCCACCAACACTACCGCATTGTTTAGAAGTAAGATTACCATTGTAATCTGTAAAAGGAACTCCCATTTCATTTGCTACTTCAGTTTTAAATTTTGATAAACCACTTTTTGCCTCAGGTACTAATTTTTGTGCCATTTTAAAGTCCCTCCTAAATTTTAAAAGTTATTTTGTAAAGTAGTTATTTACTTTACACTATTATATTGTGCAAAAAAGTTTTTAATAATCTATAAAAAAGTAGGGAAACAAGGCAAAAAAGATATTTGAATAAAAGAAATGACTTTATTATTAGATGATAACAAATTAGATATAAATTGGAAACAATAAAATGATTATTAATAATCTATTAAAAAAATCTTAAATGATTATCAAAATACTAGTAGAAAATGTTTTTATTGATAAATATAACATAAATTTTTTATAAAAATATTAAATTGGTAAAAAACACAAAGAGTATAGACAAAGGAATATATTAGTGATATGATAGGCAAAGGATTGATAATTAATATCAATTACAAAGTATTTTCAAATGAATCCAATTTTCTTTTACATATAATAATAAGTCATGGAGGATAACGAATGAAAAAGAGGTATTTATTTATTGTATTAATACTATTATCAATTACATCAATATTTATTGGTGTATCAAGTATTACTATAAATGATATATTAACTTTTAATATAGATAAGATACATGTATTACTTATAAGTAGAATTCCAAGATTAATAGCAATATTAGTTGCAGGAATTGGGTTAAGTATAAGTGGTCTTATAATGCAACAAATTAGTAAAAATAAATTTGTTTCGCCAACTACAGCAGCAACAGCAGATTTCGCAAAGCTAGGAATATTATTTTGTATAATGATAATTCCTAATGCAACAACTATGGAAAAGATGATTATATCATTTGTCTTTGCTGGATTAGGAACAGTTTTATTTATGAAAATGATAAAAGCTATAAAAATAAAAAACATAGTTTTTGTACCTTTAATGGGTATGATGTTAGGTAAGATAGTTGGATCAATTACTACTTTCTTTGCTTATAAATATGATTTAGTCCAAAATATTTCATCTTGGATGGAAGGGGATATGTCATTAATAATGAAAGGGAGTTATGAGTTACTTTATTTAAGTATTCCAATGGTAGTAATAGCGTTTCTATATGCTAATAAATTTACTATAGTGGGAATGGGAGAAGACTTTGCAGTTAATTTAGGACTTAACTATAATTTTGTAGTAAATGTGGGACTAGCTATTGTTTCATTAATATGTGCAGTAACAATTATAACTGTAGGTAATATACCTTTCTTAGGACTTATTATTCCTAATATAGTTAGCTTGTATAGTGGCGATAATTTAAAGAAAACATTATATCATACAGCATTATTAGGACCTATATTTTTGCTTGTTTGTGATATTTTAGGAAGAATAATAATATTCCCATTTGAGATGTCAATAAGCTTAACAGTAGGGGGAATTGGAAGTATAATATTCCTTTATATGATAATAAGGGGGACAAAAAATGAAAACTAAAGATAAAAGAAGCATAATTATTTTATCAGTATTGGTTTTAGTATTAGTAAGTTCATTTTTATTTATTGGAGTAAATAGCATTAACTTTAAATATGCTTTATATAGAAGAATTCCTAAAATATATGCCATGATATTAACTGGTGGAGCAATAGGATTCTCATCATTAATATTTCAAACGGTAACAAATAATAGAATATTAACACCAAGTATCTTAGGAATAGATTCATTATATGTATTGCTACAAACAACTGTAGTATTTTTATTAGGATCATCTTCAGCAATAATGAGTAATGGTAATATAAATTTTATAATTTCAATAATATCAATGCTTTTATTTTCAAGTTTAATGTATAAATTTATATTTAAAAAAGGGAGTAAAAACATATTTACATTATTATTAGTTGGGGTAGTATGTGGAACTTTATTTGAAAGTCTAACTACATTTATGCAAGTTTTAATTGATCCACTAGAATTCCAAATGGTACAAGATAAAATGCAAGCTAGCTTTAATAATATAAATACAGATTTATTATTTATATCTACCATAGTAATAATTGTTTGTATAGGATATGTTTATGATTATTTAAAAATATTAGATGTTATGGCATTAGGAAGAGATGAAGCTATAAACTTAGGTGTAGATTATGACAAAATGGTAAAGAAGATATTAGTAGTTGTAGTTTTATTAACATCAGTAGCTACAGCATTAGTTGGACCAATAACATTTCTAGGTTTACTTGTAGTAAATATTGCACGACAGCTTATAATAACTTATAAACATAGTATTTTAGGTATTGCAACTATATTAATTAGTACAATAGCATTAATAGGTGGACAATTATTAGTTGAACAATTAATGGATTTTGGTGTTTCGGTAAGTGTAATAATTAATTTTGTTGGAGGAATTTATTTCATTTATTTAGTAATGAAGGAGAGAAATAGATGATAGAAGTAAAGAATATAACTAAAACTTATGGAAATAAAAAAGTAGTAGATAATGTATCTTTAAATATACAAGAAGGAAAAATAACTTCTTTCATAGGACCAAATGGAGCTGGTAAAAGTACTCTTCTTTCAATAATGAGTAGACTTTTAAAAAGAGATTCTGGAGAAGTTTTAGTTGATGGTAAAGATGTATTAAAATGGGATAATAAAGAGTTAGCTAAAAAAATAGCGATTCTAAGACAATCAAATAATATTAATATTAGGTTAACTATTAGAGAGTTGGTTAGTTTTGGTAGATTTCCTCATTCTCAAGGAAATTTAAAAGAAGAAGATTATAAATATATAGATGAAGCAATTAACTATATGCAACTTAAGGAGTTTGAGAATAGATACTTGGATGAGCTAAGTGGAGGACAAAGACAAAGAGCATATATTGCCATGGTAATAGCTCAAAATAGTGATTATATATTCTTAGATGAGCCTTTAAATAATTTAGATATGAAACATTCAGTTGAAATTATGAAAATTTTAAGAAAGCTTTGTGATGAATTGAAGAAAACAGTTGTAATAGTAATACATGATATTAACTTTGCATCTTGTTATTCAGATTATATAGTGGCTTTAAAGGATGGAAAACTTATAAAGAATGGACTTGCTGAAGAAACTATACAGAAGGAAGAACTAGAGAATATTTATGAAATAGATTTCCATATTGAAAATATTAATAACAGGAATATATGTGTATATTTCTAATAATAAAATGATTATAAAGGCAAATTTAAATTTGCCTATTATATAAAATATATAATGATAATGAATATCAATATTAAAGATGTATAAAGAGGTGGATAATAATGAAGAAAAAAACAATAATATCAATAGCAGTGTTATTAGTAGTAGTGTTAGGTATATTTGGTATTACTAAATTTGTAGGAGAAGAAGGGAATAGTGAAGGAGAAACTGTAGTAGTTACTCATGAGCTTGGAGAAACAACAGTTAATAAAAATCCTAAAAGAATAGTAGTATTTGATTATGGGATTTTAGACTCATTAGATAAATTAGGAGTTGAAGGAATAGTAGGTGTAGTTCAAAGTGGACTTCCAGATCATTTAAGTAAGTTTGCAAGCGAAGAATATTCAAGTATTGGATCTTTAAAAGAACCAGACATGGAAAAGATATTTGAATTAACTCCAGATTTAATAATAATTTCAGGAAGACAAGCTGATTACTATGAAGAATTAATAAAAATTGCACCAACAATACATTTAGGTGTAAAAAATGAAAATTATTTAGAATCATTTACAGAAAATATGAATACATTAGGTAAAATATTTGGAGAAGAAAAAGCTGTTGAGAAAGAGCTTGCAACTATAACTGAAGCAATTGAAAAATTAAATACAAAAGTTACAGAAAAAGGTGTTAATGGACTTATAGCCTTAGCTAACGATGGAGCATTTAGTGTTTATGGAGCAGAGTCAAGATTTGGAATAATACACAATAGTTTTGGAGTTACTCCAATTGATGATACTATTGAAGCTTCTACTCACGGTCAAAAGGCTTCATTTGAATATATTGTAGAAAAGAACCCTAAATATCTATTTGTTGTTGATAGAGCTGCAGTTACAGGGGGAACAACTTCAGCTAAAGAGTTATTTGAAAATGAATTAATGGCAAAAACAGATGCATATCAAAATGATAATATAGTTTACTTAGATCCAAGTATTTGGTATACTGCAACAGGTGGATTCACATCAACAATGATGATGGTAGAAGAAATAGACAATGCAATAAAATAGATTTAATAAATAAAAATAAGCTAGTTACAAATTAGTATCTAGCTTATTTTTATATGAAAAGTTATAGTGAAATATCAATTAATATAAAAATAAAATAGGTAATAAAATTAAATTTTACTAAAAACAAAGTAAAGTATGATAAAATAATAATTGATGTAGCTTTGGTTTATAATAGGTTACTTTACAAGAAAATAGTATAGGAGAATGCAGAATGGTTAAAGCGGTAGTTTTTGATTTAGATGGTACATTATTAGATACATTAGAGGATTTGGCAAATGCATGTAATTATGCATTAAAAAGTTGTGGGTTTAAAGAACATGATGTAAAAGATTATACTAGATTCGTAGGAAATGGAAGATATAAATTAATTCAACGTATAGTACCAAATAAGTATAAAAAAGATAAAAAATTAATAGATAAAGTTTTGAGATTATTTGATGAGTATTATGAAGAGCATATGGTTGATATGACAAAACCTTATGATGGTATTATAAGAATGATAGAAGAGTTAAAAAATAAAAATATAAAAATTGCAATAGTTTCAAATAAACCACATGAATTTGTAGGAGGGGTTGTTAGAAGATATTTTGGAGATGCTTTTGAAATAACATATGGGCAAAGACCAAATCATCCAACTAAGCCAGATCCTAAAACTATTTATGAAGTAATGGAATTATTAAATGTTGAAAAAAGTGAATGTATATATGTTGGTGACTCTGATGTAGATGTAAATACTGCAAAAAATGCAGGAGTTAAATCAGTTGGAGTTTCATGGGGCTTTAGAGGTGAAGGAGAGTTAAGAGAAGCTGGTGCAGATTATATAATCAAAAATCCAATTGAATTAATGGAGTTATTAATAGTATAAAAGCAAATAAATTTTTGACAAGATAGATATATGAGATTAGCTTATATATCTATTTTGCTTTTAATGTAAATGATAAAAAATATTGACAAAGTATAAAAAAAGATATATTATAAACATAATACCGATAGGAAAAGTAGGAAATTGAAGTGTTGAAAGTAGGTGAATTTATGAAAATTTCTACTAAAGGAAGATATGGAATTAGAGCTTTAATTGATTTAGTAATTAATTCTGAATGTGGAAGTGTAACTTTAAAAGCTATATCAGAACGTCAAGAAATATCTGAAAGATATCTGGAACAAATATTTTCATTACTTAGAAAATCAGGCTTAATAATAGGAAGGAAGGGAGCACAAGGGGGATACAATTTATCAAAAAGTCCCAACGAAATTACAATAGGTGAGGTTTTAAGAGCTTTAGAAGGTGAGTCCCTTCTTGTAGATATAAGTGATGATAATTCAAATGATATGGAAAGGTTTGTAAATAAAGTTATTTGGATTGAAATCAATAAAAAAATAAATGATTACTTTGATTCAATAACATTAGAATATATTGTTGAACAATATAGAAAAGAAAAAGAAGAAATTATATATTATATATAATTTAAGCTAGTATAAGTTATAAATTTGATGTAATATATATGTTGATTTTTATAAATATATAGGAGGAAAAAATGAATAATACTTTTTTATCAGATTTTATAATGATAACAAATTTTAAGACAATAGCCTTTATTATTCTTCTTGTAGTCGTGTTATTTGGAGTAAATGTTATGGCTAAAAAGAAAGTAAAGTTTTCTACAAGAATGATAGTTTCAACTATTGTAGGTTTGATATTAGGAATAATAATTCAATTAGTAGCAGGATTCCCAAATAACCCAGAGGATGTTCAGTGGATTAATGAAGTGAATAAGTGGTATGGACTTATTGGATATGGGTTTATGGACTTATTAAAAATGCTTGTAGTACCTTTAATATTTGTATCTATAATTAGAGTTATTATTAATATGAAGGCAGGAGAAAATCTTGGGAAATTAACAACTCGATCACTACTTATATTACTAGGAACAACGACTATTGCTACTATTGTTGCTATTATAGTAGGTAATTTATTTAAACTAGGAGTTTCAGCAAATGTAGTTGAGAGTACAAGTGAAATAAGAGAAATAACACCAGTAGTTGATACTTTAAGAGGATTACTTCCATCAAACCCAGTATCTGCAATGGCAGAAGGTAATGTAGTTGCAGTAGTAATTTTTGCAGCATTTATTGGTAACTCTATGAAAATATTAAATAAAAAATATAGTGATGTTATTAAGCCTGTAACTGATTTAGTTAATGGTTCTTATAAAATAATTACTAGTATTGCAATGACTGTTATAAAGTTTATGCCTTATGCAGTAGTAGCATTACTTGCTAATACAATAGCTGGAAGAGGTTTATCAGCTATAAAAGAAGTTGTTGGATTTATAGTAGCTCTATATGTAAGTATAGGTATTGTATTTATTATACATTTAATAATTATTGCAGTTTTAGGTATTAGTCCATTTAAATACTTGAAAAAAGTTATGGAACCATTGATTTTAGCTTTTACATCTCGTTCAAGTTTAGGAACATTACCAGTTACAATAGAAACATTAACTGATGGGGTTGGTGTAGATAATGGAATAGCTTCATTTGTAGGAAGTTTGGGCTCAAATATGGGGATGAATGGATGTGCAGCTATTTATCCAGCATTAATGGCTGTAACATTAGCAAACATGTCAGGAACAACAATGGATATAAGCTTCTATGGAATGCTTATAGTAATAATAGTTATTGGTTCACTAGGAATTGCAGGTTTACCAGGTAGTGCAACTATGGCAGTTTCAGTAGTTATATCAGGAATGGGCATGGGAGCATACTTCCCATTAGCAGGAGGAATAATAGCAATTGATCCTATACTAGATATGGGACGTACAATGTTAAACGTAAATGGGACAATGGTTACAGCAGTAGCTGTAGGAAAAAGTTTTAATAAAATAGATAAAGAAAAGCTAAATAAAAAGTAATGCATGAAACAAAAGTAGTTAATTTAATACTAGATAAATTAATTTAGTATAATTGGCTACTTTTTATTTAGCTAAGAAAAGGAAATAATAAGGGTATTTATATAAAATATAATAAAAATATATTCATCTATGTGAAATTTATATAAAATTTTATCACAAATTAGATAATATTTAGACTTAGTATCTTTTGATATAAACAAAAATATAGTAAAATATAATTTATTAATAATTAATAGATTTTATGAAAAAAATTTTTATTTAAAAGCAAGATATAAGTTCATCTATTCAATTAGAATCTACTCTTTTAAAGCTAAACTACTTTATTAAATTTATAACTCTGTTTTTAAAGAGATATTAAAATTAAGCATTATGATAGGAGACAAAAATATGGAATATAAAAATAAAAAATATAAAAAAAAGAAAAAAACAATTGGCTATAAAAGTAGATTATATATTGTTTCAATTATTGTATTCTGTCTATTAGCATTTCTTGTATTAAGATTAGTATGGTTAACATTAGTAAGTGGACGAGCATTAGAGGCAAAGGCAAATTCGGAATGGCAAAAGGAAATTAGTGTAACAGCTAAAAGAGGGGACATTTTAGACAGAAATGAATCAGTACTAGTATCTTCTGCTAATGTATATAGAATAGACTTTGACTTAGATTCAGTTAGGAATCATATAGAAGACAAGGATTTAACTATGGATGATATTGCAGTTGAAATTTCAGAGGTGACAGGTGTAGGGGTTGATAAAGTTCTTGAAGCGTTAAACAGAAAAAATTCAGATGGAAGTGACGCTAGTTATGCACCATTGGTTAGAGGAGTTACTAAAGCTGTTGCTGATAGTGCTGATGAATTGGGGATATATGGACTTATAGTTTCTAGAGATGTAAAAAGATATTATCCTAATGGAAACTTTTTAGCAAGTGCATTAGGTGGAATTAACTCAGAAGGAACAGGCTTAACAGGTATAGAATTACAATATGATGATTATTTAGCTGGAATTGCAGGTATGAAAATAGGATCTTATGATAGTTGGGGAAATAGGTTACCGTTTGATACATATAAGTTTACTCCAGCTATAGACGGTAGTGATGTTATAACAACAGTAGATGAAAATTTACAGTATATAGCTGAAAAAATTGCACAAAAAGGGTTAGAGGAACATAATGCTAAAGGTGTCCATGTACTTATTATGGATCCTAATAATGGAGAAGTATTA
Source organism: Clostridium sp. (assembly GCF_026168755.1). Lineage (GTDB taxonomy): Bacteria > Bacillota > Clostridia > Clostridiales > Clostridiaceae > Clostridium. The sequence continues at coordinate 61,004 of NZ_JAPFDR010000012.1, forward strand.
GCAATGGTAAATAAGCCAGATTATGATCCCAATAATCCATTTTCAGGATATGAAAGCTTTGAAGGTGAAACTGATAATGATAAAATACAAAATATGTGGAGGAATTGGTTAGTAAGTGATACTTTTGAGCCAGGTTCAACATTTAAAACTGTAACAATGATTGCAGCATTAGAAAAAGGTGTAGTTAGTGATTCTGATACATTTGTTTGTAATGGATCAGTTAAATTTGGAAACACTACTGTTCATTGTTGGAAGCATGAAGGACATGGTACACAAACTTTAGCAGAAGTTTTAAAGAATTCTTGTAATGTTGGAATGATGGAAATTGGTGAAAGACTTGGAATTGAAAATTTAAATGAATATATATATAAATTAGGATTTGGAAAGACAACAGGTATTGATTTACCAGGAGAAGCATCAGGAATAGTTAAATCAAGTGATACAGTATCTGCAATTGATTTAGCTACTATATCGTTTGGACAGACTAATACAGTTACAACAATGCAACTTATGACAGCATTTAATGCAATTGCAAATGGGGGAGATCTTATTCAGCCACATATAGTAAAAGAAATTTCTCGTGAAGATGAAAGTGGCAATAGAGTTATTGATGAAACTATAAAACCAACAATAAAGAAAGATGTATTATCTGATGAGAGTACAGCTTTACTTAGAAGTTATTTAGAGAGAACAGTTACTAAAGATGGACCTGATGGAGCCTTTGTACAAGGTTATAATATAGGAGGAAAGACAGGAACGGCTCAAAAGGTTGATCCTACAACTGGAACATATTCAACAGATAAATATATATCATCGATGATTGCTTTAGCGCCAGTAGAAAATCCACAAATAACAGTATTTATAGCAGTAGATGAACCAAGTAATGGAGCTTATTATGGTGGGGAAGTTGCTGCTCCATTAATGAAGGAATTATTCGAAGAAGTATTTAAATATATGGATTCACCACTTGCTAAGAAAAGATTTTCTATTTATAAAAATGTAATAATTCCAGATGTAAGAGGAAAATCTATTGAAGAAGCAAAAGAAATATTAAAGGAAAATGGTTTGGAAGCTGAAGTTAAGGGAAATGGAAAAACTATTATTTCAATGGATTCTTATCCAGGTTCAACAGTAAAAGAAGGAACTACTATTTCCATTACAGCTAAAGACAGTGGACAAGTGGAAAAAGAAATTATAATGCCAGATTTGAAAGGGACTACTGAGGAGTTTGCAACTTCTGTTTTAGATAATCTTGGATTGGTATATGAATTTAAAGGAGAGGGAATTGTTGATTCTCAAGGTATAGCTAATGGAAATAAAGTTGTAAAAGGAACAAAAGTTACAATAACATTAAAAAAAGAATATGAATATTAAATATTGTATACTGGAGAAAAGAATATGAATAGTAATGCTAAAAGGTTAAAAAAAGGAAAGAGTGGGAAAAAATTAAAAAGAAAGTCTAAGATAAACTCTGTAAATCCATATATACTATATTCTGTATTAGCACTTGTTGCAATAGGAATAATTATGGTATTTTCAGCAAGTTATTATGATGCACTTTATAAACATAAAGATGTATTCTATTTTTTGAAAAAAGAACTTACATGGGCTCCTATAGGCTTAGTAGCATTAGTAGTTATGATGTTAATAGATTATCATACATGGAAGAGATTTACGGTAGGTGCATACTTAGTTACAGTAGTAGCTTTAGTAGCAGTTTTGCTTGTGGGAAGTAATATCAATGGTGCTACACGTTGGTTAAGGATTGCTGGGGTTTCCTTTCAACCATCAGAGCTTGCCAAATATGTTATAGTTTTTTTCTTGGCAATGATGATAGATAAGTATGGGGGAGTAAGTAAAACTTGGAAGGTTCCATTAGTATATTTAGGTTCAGCAGCTTTATTTGCTGGCTTAGTATATAAAGAAAATAATTTAAGTATTGCATCTATTATAATGTTTGTTGCATTTATAATGATTTTTGTATCAGGGATGAGTTTTAAGCAAACAGTTGCTTTAATAGGTATTGGTGGAGTTGCAGGAACTATAGGTATTTTTAGTTCGGATTACAGAACGGAGAGATTTGTAAGTTTTTTAAATCCTTGGAAATATGCTAACGATGAAGGGTACCAATTAATACATTCTCTTTATGCTATAGGTTCAGGAGGATTATTTGGTGTAGGCTTAGGAAATTCAAAGCAAAAAGCTTTATATATGCCTGAGCCACATAATGATTTTATATTTGCTATAATAGGTGAAGAGTTAGGACTTATTGGATGTATTGTAGTTATTTCAATATTTGTAATATTAATAGTAGCAGGAATAAAAGTAGCATCCAGGGCAAAGGATAGATATGGTAAGCTTTTAGCAACAGGAATTATTTCGGTTATTGCAGTACAAGCTATAATTAATATTGCTGTTGTTACAGGAAGTATGCCTGTTACAGGTGTTCCGTTACCTTTTATAAGTTATGGAGGAACTTCATTAGTATTTAATTTGGCTGCCATGGGAGTATTGTTAAATATATCAAGACAGTGCAAAAGTCCTAAGGATGAAATTGAAGAAAGAATAATAAAAAGTAAAATGAATATTTAATAAAGAGGTTGTGAAAGCAGCCTCTTTATTTTGTATAACAAGAAATATTTATCGTATAACAATAAATATTTCTTGATTTAATATAAAGTGTAATATAAAATATTTATGAGGTGATTAAGATTGAAGAATAATATATTCAGAAAAATATTATATATACTGTCAGTTTTAGCAGTTTGTATTACAGGAATTGGAGGAGTATGTATACCTTGGATTACTAGGTGGTACTATTTAAACTTTGCTACTACAGAAGTGCCAAGATTTATAAGTACATTTTTGTTTATAACAGTAATTCCTTTTTTACTTTTATTAATTGAGGTTATGAAGTTATCTAAAAGTTTACTTAATGATACATATTTAAATATAAATACATTAAAAAGATTAAAGAGAATAAGTATTTATTCTTTAATTGAGTTTGTTATTTATTTAATAGGAATTATATTTATTTATCGCAATTTGGTATTTATTGTAGTTACTATTGCAACTTTAATGGTTTTTATTATTACATCAGTAGTTAGAGAGCTTATAGTAAAAGGAATAGAGTTAAAAGAAGAGATTGACTTAACAATTTAAGGAGAGCAAACTAAATGATTATTGTAAATTTAGATGTTATGATGGCAAAGAGAAAGATGAGTGCAACAGAACTTTCAGAGAAAGTTGGAATAACTATGGCAAATCTATCAATACTCAAGAATAACAAAGCAAAGGCAATTAGATTTTCAACTTTAGATGCTATTTGTAAGGCTTTAGATTGTCAGCCAGGAGATATTTTAGAGTATAGAAGTGATGAGGAGTAATTGAAAATGAGAAATGGGAGAAAAAAGTATTTAAAGTATATATGGACAATAGCTTTAAGTTTAGAAGTAATTCTATACTTGATATTTTATTTGTTTAGATTAAAGATATGTTTATTTAATATTGGTCCTAATATTATTGTTTTAGGATTATTAATGCTTATTTTAATATTACCTATGATGTTTTTTGATTATAACAATAAAACATTGGTAAAAGTTATATATAATTTAGCTATTGTTATATTAACTCCTATGATTATTTTTGGCTATATAATGCTTTACAGTGAATATAGGTATTTTACTTTTAAATCTCCTAATAAAGTAAATACTTTAGTTGTTGAAGAAAAGACATTTCTTTTATCAGGATGGAGTGATGTTTATGAGAAAAAGTATGGAATATTTATTAAGCAGATAGAGGGTGAAATTTCAAATGATGATGGATTTAGACCTTTTTCAAATGAAGCATATAAACTTCAGTGGATTAATGAGAATACAGTAATTATTAATTATAGCTTTGGATTAGGAGGAGGTTGGGAAAGTGAAGTAATAAACTTTAAATAATATAAAGGTTGAATTTATATATTCGATTTTCGATGATAGTTTATTTTATATAGTACTATCTAAAATAAATGAAGAGTAATGTTATTGAAATTGATTTATATTGGAAAAAAACAAAAAAGAGAAAAGTTATAGAGGAAATAGATATTAAGAAGTATTTAGCAAGCGTAATTTCTGTTTTTGTTAAGAGTAAAATCAATATTAGGAAATAAGGAGAGTATTAATTGGGGATTGAGAATAAAAGGAAAAACAATAAGAAGTTTATTTTAAGTATTTTTATGACATTATTTTTAAGTGTATTTGCAGTTCATTTATTTGTAGAATCTAAGTTGTCAAAAAATGATTTTCGGTTATTATCAATATGGATTAATACTATATTATTTACAGCTTTAATTACATTTATTTTTATAGTACTTATCATTATATCCTTTATAAGAGTGTTATTAAAAAAGAAAAAATATTATTGGAGATTAGTAAGTATAATAGGAACAATTACAGTTATTATGTTAATATCATCTGTAATAATAACAAAAGAACAAAAGCGTTATTTTCATGCAATTAATATGAATTGGAATCTGGATTTGCCGAGAAATTACGAAGAAATTTATTATAAAGATAGTGGTCCAAGTTTTAATGGTGATGGTGAAAGATACTCTATATTTAAGTATGAAAATTTAGAAGAAATTAATGATGTAATAGATTGGCAAGATAAAAATAATAGTATAGAAATTAATATGGTAAGGATATTAAAAAAATTAAAGGTGCCTGAAGAGAATTATCCTAATTATAATAGTAATTTTAAATACTACTATTGTATGAAAGAAGATAACTCTAAAATATATATGATTTTAGATATTAATTTAAATAAAATTTATATTGTAGAAGATATATTTTAAGAAAAAGTATGAGGGGTAAGTATATGAATGAGGATAATAAAATAATAAAAAAATTAAAATTCAATCAACTATAGCATTTATATTAGGGTTACTTATATTAGGTCTTCTTATAGGAGGAATTATATTTCTAAAGGAGTTTTTTAGTCCAAGTAAAGAGCTAATATCAACATGGAAAGTACGATTTTAGAAATGAGTAAATTAGTATCGTAACTTTTAAAAATAAAGAAGTATAAAATTTAGTAAAGAAAACATTAGAAGAGATAAAAAGTGGAGTGGAAGCACTATGAACATTTTTAAATTATTAAATAATGATATTCAAGACTTAAGTGAAGAAGAAAGAATATTTGCAGAAAGTTTTAATGAAGCATTAAGAAATAATATAATAGATGCTTTAGTCGAGTATGAAATAGAAGAGCTTATTAAACAATTAAAAGATGATGAAGAGAGTTTTAGAGATAAGTTATCAGATATTTTTATAAATGGTAAAAAGGGATATAATAAAATGCCCACTAAAACCCTAATTGATATATTCCTTGATAAAAAGGATGAAGGTGAATTTATAAATTTAATTGAAAGTATAAGTAGTTTTTAAAAAATGGAGGAAAGAATATGATAAAGGAGTTTAAAATAGATTACTTAGATGAGATAATGAAAATTTGGCTTGAAACTAATATAAATGCTCATGATTTTATAAAAAAAGAGTATTGGATTAATAATTTTGATTTAGTTAAAAATTTATTACCTGATGCTAAGGTTTATATATTTCAGGAAAATAATATTATAAAAGGATTTATAGGGATTATTGAAGATGGATACATTGCAGGTCTTTTTGTAAAAGAGGAATATCAAAGAGAAGGAATTGGTAAAAAATTAATAGAGTATATTAAGCTTAAATATAAACAACTTAAATTAGATGTTTATGCTAAGAATGAAAACGCAATAAATTTTTATCTTAAAAATAATTTTAAAATAGTAAATGAAAAAAATAATGAAGATACAAACGAACTAGAATATGAGATGGTTTTTAGTTAAAAGCTAAATTAACAAAGGGCGGTTTTACCGTCCTTTATAGTTTTGTATAAAGAAATTATAAAAAGAGATAAAATTAAAGTAAAAATATATATAATTAAAGTTACTATAGTAGAAATATTTGAAAATAAGATGGATAGAATATTAGTATAGTATTAAATTAGCATGGAAAACTAAAGTTGAGGTGTGTAATATGAAAATATTAGTAATGACATTAGAATTTAGAGCAGGGTGGGTAAAGTCATTAAAGGAAAAAAGAATGATAGTATTAAGCTTAACTAAACGTCTTTCAAATAAATTTAATGTATCAGTTTCAGAAGTTGATCATCAAGATATTCATGAGGAAATTGTTATAGGAATTACATCAGTAGCTACTACAAAAGAAGTATTATATTCTTTAAAGGAAAAAATACTAGATTTTGTGGAAGATAATACTGATGCAGAATTAGTAAAAATAGATGAAGAGGTTATTGATTATTAAAAATAAGTTTTTTTCATAATTTAGAAAAATAATTTATAAAAGAAAAAATAATAACTTTACAATAAAAAACTTTAAAAGGAATTATTGACAAAGTAGTTAAATTGATATATATTTATATCAATGACACAGAACAAGTAAATATTATATCTTATCAAGAGTGGTGGAGGGACTGGCCCTATGAAACCCGGCAACCTATAAGTAATTAAGAAAGTAAGATTTCACTTAGTGAAAATTTAAATTAACTATTTAAATTTTAAAGCTTAATAGCCGTAGGCTACTTAAATAGTGAAAAATCTTAACGAGCGTAAGCGTCTTAATTATTTTATGTGGTGCTAATTCCTGCAGTTTTTAACTGAGTGATGAGAGAGTAAATTAATATGTGATTTTTATACGCACTTGAGTTTATTCTCTAGTGCGTTTTTTTATTACTAAAATAAGGAGGAGATACCATGATTAAAATAAATAATGTGTATAAGAGTTTTAATGATGTAGAAGTTTTAAAAGATATAACCTTAGAAATAAAAAAAGGAGAAGTCTTTGGATTAGTTGGACATAGTGGTGCTGGAAAATCTACATTATTAAGATGTATAAATGGTTTAGAAACATATGATGAAGGAAGCATATTAGTAAATGAAGATCAAGAAGTGAAGGCAGTGGGAAATAAATCCATAAGAAGTTTTAGGAAAAGCTTGGGGATGATATTTCAACATTTTTCGTTGCTTGAAAGAAGAAATGTATATGATAATGTAGCTTTACCATTAGAATGTTGGGGATATTCTAAAGCTGATATAGATAAAAGAGTTTCAGAACTTTTAGAATTAGTTGGTTTATCTGATAAGAAAAAGAGTAAACCAAGAGAATTAAGTGGTGGGCAAAAGCAAAGAGTTGCAATAGCAAGAGCACTAGCTTTAAATCCTAATATTCTTTTATGTGATGAAGCTACATCAGCATTAGATCCAAATACAACAAAATCTATTTTAGCTTTATTAAGAGATATTAATGAAAAGTTAGGTATTACAATAATTATTGTTACACATCAAATGGAAGTTGTAAAAGAGATTTGTCAACGAGTAGCTATTATGGAAGGGGGAGAAGTAATAGCAGTTGGGAAAACAGAAGAGTTGTTCCTAAAAAATTCTAAGGCATTAAAAGATTTAATTGGTGAAGAAGAGATATTACCAAATGAAGGAATTAATATTAGATTATTCTTTCCAAAGGATAATTCAAATGATAGCATAATTACGGCAATGGCAAGAGAACTAAATATAGATTTTTCTATAGTATGGGGTAAATTAGAGAGATTTAGAGATGATGTTTTAGGTTCATTAGTTATTAATATAAAAGAAAATCAAAAAGATAAAGTTATAAAATACTTAACATCTAAAAATATGCCATGGGAGGTGATATAAAATGGAGAAGTTTTTAAGTTTTTTTACTGATATATTAATAGAAGCGTTAGGACAAACTATATATATGGTTGGTATATCAACTATATTAGCTACATTAATTGGTTTTATATTAGCAATTATATTAGTTGTAACTGATGAAGGAGGATTGCAACCTAATAAAATCATTAATTCAATTTTGGGATTTATAGTTAATACTTTAAGAAGTTTTCCGTTTATAATTTTAGTTGTAGCTATTATTCCATTAACTAGAGCTATAGTTGGAAAAAGTATAGGAGAAACGGCAGCACTAGTTCCTTTAACCATAGGGGCAGCTCCATTTATTGCAAGAGTAATAGAAGGAGCTTTAAAGGAAGTTGATAAGGGGCTAATTGAGGCTGCAAAATCTTTTGGGGCTTCAGATTTTCAAATAATTTTTAAAGTTATGGTCAAAGAAGCAATGCCTTCGATTATATCAGGTATAACATTATCTATAATATCAATAATTGGATATTCTGCAATGGCAGGGGCAGTCGGAGCAGGTGGAGTTGGAGCGGTAGCTTTAACTTATGGATATCAAAGATTTGATAATGCAGTAATGACATATACAGTAATAACACTTATAATAATTGTTCAATTACTACAAGGGGCAGGTAATTTAGCGTATAGGAAACTAAAATAATAAAAGCAATAAGTAATAACTAAGGGGATTAATATACAGAGAGTTATAAAAAGTTTAGAAGTTTAAATTAAAGTAATTTAAAAGTTAAATAAAGTAAAAGTTTTATGTATTAAAGTAATTAGGGGGAAACAAAAATGAAATTAAAAAAAATATTAGCAATAGCATTAAGCGGAGTTTTAGCATTATCAATAGTTGGTTGTGGAAGTAAAGGGGATACTTCTTCAAAAGATGATAAGAAAATTGTAGTTGGAGCCACAGCAGTACCACATGCAGAGATTTTAGAATATATAAAACCATTATTAGAAGAGAAAGGGTATGAACTTGAAGTTAAAACATTTGATGACTATTCTTTATTAAATCCTGCAGTTGATGAAGGATCTTTAGATGCAAACTTTTTTCAACATATACCTTATTTACAAGAATCAGTTGATGCAAAAGGATATGATTTAGATTATACAGTTAAAGTTCATATAGAACCAATGGCATTATATTCAAAAAAGGTTTCAGATATTTCAGATATAGCTGATAGGGCTGAAATTGCGGTGCCCAATGATCCATCTAATGAAGCAAGAGCATTACAATTATTAGCTGATAATGGCTTAATAAAATTAAATGATACTGAATTACCTACAGTTAAAGATATAACTGAAAATCCTAAGAATTTAAAAATTACAGAATTACAAGCAGAACAATTACCAAGAGTTTTAGAAGATGTTGAAGCAGCTGTAATTAATACAAATTGGGCATTACAAGCAGAGTTAAATCCAGTAAAAGATTCTTTAGCTATTGAATCTGGTGATTCACCATATGCTAATATTTTAGTTGTTAAGAAAGAAAATAAAGATAGTGATAAAATTAAAGTATTATCTGAAACATTAACTTCAGAGGATGTTAGAAAGGTTATTGAAGAAAAATATGATGGAAGTGTAATTCCAGCTTTTTAGTATAAACAATTTTTAAAAAGTGAAGATAGTATATTAGGGTCATTGCATGTATAAGGCAATGACCTTAATCTTTATATTTTATTGATGGGAAATACTACCTTTAAAAATTTTAGTATATGAAGTATACTGTATATTATGTATAAATGATATAGAAAAATATTACATATATAAATATTAAAGAGGAGAAAGGGACAAGCTATGAATATTTCGAATATTAATGTTGGGTTAACTGGAGAAGATTTATTAAGTATATATAATGATTTTGTATCAATAAAAGAACTTAATATAGAGAATATAGAAATAAAAGAAGATATAAGGATAATAGGTTCATTTACTAAAGGTATTGTTATAAAGTTTGAGTGTAGGTTTAAACTAATTTCTATGGAAGATGGATTAATAAAAGGAGAAGTTACAGGATTTAAGATTCTTAATATAGGAATAGCATCATTTTTAAGAAAAATTGCATTGAAATTTGCATTAAAATCTTTAGGTGATATGGGAATAAGCTATAAGGATGGTAAAGTTATAATACAGTATAAATATTTATTAAAGGATATTCCATATGTAGATTTTGATATTCATAGTATATATTGTACATATGGAGCTCTAAATGTAGAATTAAGAAATATACAGTTATCTTTAGCTGGAGAATTAAAGAAGGAAATAGAGCTTATAAACTTTGAAAAAGAAAATAAGGTTGAGTTTGACAAAGAGGAAATAAATAAGACTGAAGATTGTTATACTAAAGGAAGAGAAAAAGTCGGTGGCAAGTTACCAGAAAAAGCTAAAAAGTATAAGGATTATATATTCCTGTTGCCGGATATAGCTGCCTTAATATATAGATTACTTAAAGATAAGAGAGTAAGTATGAAAACTAAGCTTGTTATATCAGCAGCAGTTGCATATATTACAGTTCCAAGTGATTTAATACCAGATAAAGTGCCATTTGTAGGTAAAATTGATGATATAGCAATTGGAATATTTGCATTAAATGTTATAATGACAGATGTTCCATTAAATATAATAATGGAAAATTGGCAAGGAAATAATGATATATTAATAGTTGTTAAGAGTGCAATAGAATATGCAACTAACTTTACTGGTGCTAAAAATATAGATAGTATTTATAGAGTGATGGAAGAGGTTTTATCAGTTTAAAAATAAAAGGATTAACAAATGAGACAGGTTGATTAGTATTAAGCATATGGGAAGGAATGATTAGTTTGAAGTACTATGCTGTTTATAAGGGAAAATCAGGAGCGCCTAAAATATTTACATCTTGGGAAGAATGTAAAAAAGAAGTTATAGGGTTCAAAGGAGCTATATACAAAAGTTTTACTACAGAAAAGGATGCTATTAATTTTATTGCATTAAATTCAGAAGGTAAGACAGCGGAAATGTCTGAGGAATTAATAGAAGATGAGGAAGGACTATTTATATATGTAGATGGAAGTTTTTCAGTTGATAAAGGAAATTATTCTTATGGATTAGTAGCTGTTAAAGATGGTGAGATAATATATAAAGATAAAGGTAAGGGGTTTGACAAAGAAGCTGTTTCATTAAGAAATGTTTCAGGAGAAGTTTTAGGAGCAAAGATGGCAGTAGAATATGCTATTGAGAATGGTTTTAAAGAAATTACTATAGCATATGATTATCAAGGTGTTGAATCATGGGCACTTGGAACATGGAAGAGAAATAACAGAATTACTGTTGAATATAATGAATTTATGCAAAGTAAAATGAATGAAGTAAAGATAAGGTTTAAGAAAATAAAAGGACATAGTGGGCATAAGTATAATGATTTAGCTGATAAGCTAGCAAAAGAAGCTCTTGGTATATGAAATTAATTGAAAAGATTAAGTTATAGTTAAAATAATATACGAGTATTTTCTTTTAAAATACACATACTATTTTTATAAATTAATATAAAGAGGTGTTATTTTTGGGAAAAGTAATTAAGAGTTTAGCAATAGGTACTGTTTTGGGAATGGCAATTGGAATGATGGTTTTGCCGGAGTTAGATAGAAAAACTCAAAGAAATATTAGGAGAACGAGTAAAAAGCTTAGATGTGCCGCTGGAGATGCCTATGATAATTTATTAGATTATATGAATTAGTATTAAAAACTGCTATAGAATTCTATAGCAGTTTTTATATTATTTTAAGTACAATTGAAGTTAATACTCAAAAAATATACTTTTTTGGTACTTTATATGATATAATGGAAAGTATATAAGAAAGTTTTGGAATTTATACAAATGTGGGTAAAGGAAAGATTATGTGATGGAGATACTTACTTTAGGTGAAAAAATTAAAAGATGTAGAAAAGAATTAGAAATGACACTGAAGGACTTAGCAGGAGATAGAATTACCCCAGGGCAAATAAGTTTAGTTGAGTCTGGGAGATCAAATCCATCTATGGATTTATTGGAGTATTTAGCAAATTCACTTCAGACTTCTGTGGAATATTTAATGGAGTCAGAAGAAACACAAGCAGAAAAGATATGTATGTATTATGAGCAAATGGCAGAAACATATATATTAAATAGTGATTATATAAGTGCAGAAAAGTATATAGAAAATGCTTTATATTATGCAGAAAAATATAACTTAGAATATAGAAAAGCTAGAAATTTGTTTTTGAGAGCTAATATTTATAAAGAAAAGAACGAATTAGTTTTAGCACAACAATTGTATTTATCAGCAAATATAATTTTTATAAAAAGAAATAATTATGAGCAAATTATTAACACATTTTTAAATTTAGGGAAAATAACATTAAGCCTAAAGGCATATCATTCTGCCACAAGTTATTTGAAACAAGCTGAGAAAGTATATTTAGATAATAATGTTGGAAATGATTTTATTTTAGGAGAAATATATTATCAAATGGCTGAAAGCTATTTAAAAATTGATAATATAAATAAATCTATAGATTATACTTTTTTAGCTAAACAAAAATTTGAACAAGTTCAAAATAGAGAAGAATACGGTAAAGCATTGATGTTATTATCAAAAGAGTATAATAAAAAAGGTGATATAGCAAATGCTATAAAGTACTCAAAGAAAACCTTAGAGGTATACAAAGAATTAGAAAAAGAAAAAAATATATCTAGTGTTGAAAATAATCTAGGAAAGCTATTCTTTGAATTTGATAATCTTGAAGAGGCTTTTAAACACTATCAAATAGCTAAAGAAATTAGAATGAAAAATAAAGATAGTGAAGTAATAGAAACATTAATTAATATATGTGAAGGTTATATAAAAATAAAGGAAATAAGAAAGTGTGAAAAAGTTATTTCTGAAATTGAAAATCTTATAGATGAAAGCAATATAAAACAAATAATAGAAAAAAATATTTTATGCTATAGGTTATATATAATAAAAGAAAGGTTTGATGAAGCAGAATGTATATTATTAGAAACTTTTAATATAGCAAAAATAAATGGATTAAATAAAAAAGCAGCAGAGATAGCAATATTTATTGGAAAATATTACATTGGATTTAAGCGAGAAGCAGAGGCAGCTAGATACTTAGATGAAGGTGTAAGTATTTTTAGAAGTTTAGGTATATTGAATAATTAATTATCTGGGGGTAGCCATGGAGATATTATCAACAGGAGAAAAAATTAAAAGGTCTAGAATTTATAAAGGAATAACATTAAAAGAATTATGTGGAGATAAAATATCTATTTCAAAAATGAGTTGCATAGAGAATAGTAAAATTAAAGCAGATGAAGAAGCGCTTAGGTATATCTCAAATAAATTAGAAGTAGATTACAATTATTTAGTAAGAGATGTTTATGATCAAATAAAATATAATGTTGAAGATATAAAAAAGAGTACTTATTCATTTGAAAAACTAGAAGATATAATAAATTATAATTTAGAGTATGCATGCAAACATGGATTTAATGATTTGGCATTAAAGCTAACTCATATATTGTTTGAGTTATATATGGATAATGATAAAGTGGAGAATATTCAACTTTTGATTTCAAAATATTATGATTTATATCAATCAACTCAATGTAATGAAGAAATTATTGTTTATTATAATGATATGGCTACATTCTTTATGAAAACAGCAGAATACCATGAAGCAATAAGTTATTTTGCAAGAATAAGAGAAATCTATGAAAATAACTATATGGAAGATAGGTTAAGTTATGTTTATGCATGTTTTTATGAGGGAATTTGTTATAAGAATATTAATATAACTGAAAAGGCATACGAATGTTTAAAAAAGGTATTAGAGTTTGTAAATGTATTAAGTGATAAGGCTAAAGGAGATTTTTATCATGAATTCGGAATTTTAAATATTTTATTATATAAGATAGAGGCAGAAAAATATTTAAAAAAGGCTTTTGAATATAAAAAAAATGATTTAAAGGAATTAGCTAAATTTAAAGGAAAGAATGGAGAATTGTATTTTAAAGTTCAAGAAGTTAATAAGGCTATGAAAGAAATAAAAGATGCAATTAAAATTTATCCAAGAGAGGATAAAAAAGGTTGTGGGGAATTCCTAATAGAATGCATTAATACATTATATAATAATAGACAATATGAAGAAGCTTTTAAATATACAGAAGAAGCTTTAGATTTAGCTATTGACATTGAGGAAATAAAGCTAATAGAAAAAGGTTATTATTTCAAAGGTATGCTACATCAGAAAAAAGGTGAGTTTATACAAGCAGAAATGTATATGAACTTATCTACAGACTTTTTATTTAGATTTGCTAATAGTGAAGAGAGATATAAGAGATATAATGAAATGGCTGAATTATATTATAATTTAGGAGAATTAAAGGAATCTGTTAAATATTTTACATTAGCTATAAATATTGAGAAAAAGTTATAATATAAAAATAGAGAAGTGATAATTATCACTTCTCTATTTTTATATTATAATTAATTAATGTAATATCATAATAAAAATTTAGTTATCAAAATGTAAAAGGTTAGACATCCAAATCCAAAATGACCACTTTGATTTAGTATAATTTAATAGTGATGGATTAAAAAATAGTCCTCTCATAAAAAACATCCTTTCATAAAAAACAATTTATATTATTAGTATAGCCTAAAAATAAAAATAATGTATTCATGTAGATGCTTTAGTTTTAGTACAATAAGTGTTAAATATATAAAAAGCAATATTTATAAAAAGCATAAAAACACCTAAAAAAGGTGTTTTCAGTACATTATTTTATGTTTTTAAGTACTATTAGCTTAGCACCATACCCTTTAAGCTCAGTAATTATATTTAAAACTGAACTTTTTTTGGAATATTTAAATTCTATTTTAGGATAAGATGCCTTGTGAAGAATTTCTTTTTCTTCTTTGCTAAGTCTATCAGGAGAACCCATGGCTAGCCAATAATTATAAGAGGAACCTATAGATTCATTAAGCTCATAGGTGATAATTCTAGTTGAATTTTTAATATTTACTATATTAAGTGAATATTTTCTTTCAAAAGATTTTTTTATACCACCTTTTTGATAGATATCTTCATAACTAGCTAAAGTATTAACATCATCATTATGAGAGTATAAAAGAATAGCATAATAGTTATCTGATTTTGTAACAATGTATCCATCATCAAGGGCAATTATATCATTGCCTAATTTACTTAATAGGTAATAGGCATAATATGATGGCTTTCTAATTCCCATATCATTAACTATACCTGGAGCTCCTATAAATATCTCATTTGTAATATTTATTTCTTTTTCAAGAACATCAAAAGCCTTAAGAAAGCTTAGAGAGTTACCTTTAGAAATAGTATTATGAATTATATATGGAAGCATGTAGGCTGTATCATAAATTGAATTTAAATCAGATTTAGATGTAAAATCAATTTCACAAACTTCTAATTCATAAAAGTTTTTTATATACTGTCGTAGATTAGACTTTATATTTTGAGATAATCTAGAATCAAATTGAAACTTAAAGTCGGAAACTTCAACAATATCTAGTTCTGTAAAATAATCTAAAAAGCTACTTAAAATATTAATATACTTGTCTAAAGAATAATCTAAGTTATCAAGCAAAATAAGAGGCTTCAGATAAATATTAGATAAAAATTCTAATACACCTTTTGCTTTATTCCAATTATAAAAATCAGAATCTAGAAATACTCCCATATCACTATGAAACATTTTTTCGAGACGCCCATATTCAAAATGTATTTCTTCTTGAACCTCTTCTAAGATATCTTTGTTGTCTTCAATTAAAAGGTCAAAAGATTCGCCTAAGTTAACATATTCTTTAAAATCTTTCTCTAATGGATTTAAGACTTTATCCACATCAACATGAATATTCCAAAGCTTATTTTCAAAGTTAAATCTATTATAGTTTTCTAAATTATAAGAAAGCGTTTCAAGAGCATCATTAAGAGAAAGCTCAACAAATTGTTTAGATATATCATATTCTTTCTCAGTGGTAGCATATTTTTTTCTATATTGAAGAGGAGTGCATCCAAAGTAGTATTTAAAATTTTTATTAAAATAGCGAACATGAGAAAAACCTATTTCATCAGAAATTTCAGAAATACTCATATCGCTATCAAGTAATAATTTTATAGATTCCTCAATTCTAGTTAAGTTAATTAAATCTGTAAAGCTATATCCAGTAGCATATTTTATCTCATGAGATAAATAGTGAGTACTTAAAAACTCTTTTTTAGCAATTTCTTGTAAAGTGATATTATTATTATAATTATTGTAAATATACTTTGAAATTCTGTGATACCTAGCTAATTGATCGGTTTTTTCCTTTAATTCTTCCTTTTCATATGTTAAATAGTGGAAGTTGTTTACTAGGTGATAAAGTAATGTTATAAGAAGGTCTTCTATTTCTTCATCATAGTCTTCAAGCTTTTGAACATACTCGCAAAGCATTTGAGATAAAAGAGTTTTTAATTCTTCATATTCAGATCCATTTTGATCTTCATCATCATTAGAATTAGTATAGAAAAATATATTATTTATATCTTTATAATATTTTTCAAAGAAAAATGGGTCTATATTGAAAATTAACACTTTATTATCTTCTAAACTTTGAATTTCATGAGACTCATCGGAATTTATTATCTCAACCTCACGTTCGTTTAAAGTAAATGAATCAGTATCTATTTTTATTTGTAAAGAACCTTTTAAGACATATATTATTTCAATTGAATTATGCCAGTGGGTTGGATAATTTTTAATATTTAAATATGATATTTTTATGGGTAATTCAAAGGGATAATTTATATATTCTCTTCTCAAAATTTCACCTCTAATTTCTATATAGATTTATCTTGTAAATATTATAACAATAACTACCATTAAAAACAAAAAAATAAATAAAAAATAGTATACTATATATGTAAAAAACTAAAAATAAAATCAAAATTTACTTTGACTTTCTTTGACTTTTGTATTAAAATAAAATTAAAGTTAAGAATACTAATAAGAGGTGAATGTGAATGAACGTTGAGAGAATGACATTAAGAGTACAACAAGCATTAAATGACGCAAATTTAACAGCGGTAAAATATAATCATCAACAAATTGAAGTTATTCATTTATTTTCTGCTTTAGTAGAAGCTGAAGACGGATTAATCCCTAATATCTTTACTAAGATGGGTATTAATATAAAGATGATGTTAGTAGATATAAAAAATACCTTAGATAAAATGCCAAAGGTTATGGGGGAAGGTGCTAATGGATCAGGAGTTTATATAACTAGACAGGTTGAAGAAGTTTTAGTTAAGGCTGATGATTTAGCAAAGAAATTTGGAGATTCATATATTAGCGTTGAACATTTAATATTAGCAATAATTGATGTAGATAAAAATGGGCCAACAAAACAAATATTAAATAAATATAATGTTACAAAGGATAACTTTATGAAAGTGTTATCTGAGGTAAGAGGAAGTCAAAGAGTGAATACTCAAGATCCAGAAGGAACTTATGATGCATTAGCTAAATATGGTACTAATCTAGTAGAATTAGCTAAAAAGCATAAGTTAGATCCTGTAATAGGAAGAGATGATGAAATAAGAAGAACAATTAGAATTCTTTCTAGAAGAACTAAAAATAATCCAGTATTAATTGGTGAGCCTGGTGTTGGTAAAACTGCTATTGTTGAAGGATTAGCTGAAAGAATAGTAAGAGGCGATGTTCCAGAAGGATTAAAAGATAAAATTATATTCTCATTAGATATGGGTTCTTTAATTGCTGGAGCTAAATATAGAGGAGAGTTTGAAGAAAGATTAAAAGCGGTATTAAAGGAAGTTCAAAATAGTGAAGGTAAGATTATACTATTTATAGATGAAATTCATACTATTGTTGGAGCAGGTAAAACTGATGGTGCAATGGATGCAGGTAACTTAATTAAGCCATTGCTTGCAAGAGGGGAATTACATTGTATTGGTGCAACTACTTTTGATGAATATAGACAATATATTGAAAAAGATAAAGCTCTTGAAAGAAGATTCCAACCTGTTATAGTTGATGAGCCATCAGTTGAAGATGCAATTTCAATATTAAGAGGATTAAAGGAAAGATTTGAAATTCATCATGGAGTTAGAATTCATGATTCAGCAATAGTTGCAGCTGCAAAACTTTCTGATAGATATATTCAAGATAGATATTTACCAGATAAAGCTATTGATTTAATTGATGAAGCTGGAGCTATGATAAGAACTGAGATAGATTCACTTCCAGCAGAATTAGATGCAATTAGAAGAAGAATTGTACAGCTTGAAATAGAAAAAGAAGCTCTAACAAGAGAGAAAGACGAAGGCTCTAAGAAAAAGCTAGAAGCTTTAGAAAAAGAATATTCAGAACTTAAAGCTAAAAATGATGAAATGACAGCTAAGTTTGATAGGGAAAAAGGAGCCATCTTAAAATTAAAGGAATTAAAGGCAAAACTTGATGAAGCCAGAGGAAATCTTGAAGCAGCTCAAAGACAATATGACTATAATAAAGCTGCAGAAATTCAATATGGTGAAATTCCTAGCTTAGAAGCTGCTATTGAGCAAATGGA
Organism: Clostridium sp.; assembly: GCF_026168755.1. Lineage (GTDB taxonomy): Bacteria > Bacillota > Clostridia > Clostridiales > Clostridiaceae > Clostridium. Next base: position 79,397 of record NZ_JAPFDR010000012.1, read on the forward strand.
AGTTGAAGTTAAGGAAAATTATGAAGGTGCTTTATTAAAAGAAGAAGTTACTGAAGAAGAAGTTTCACAAGTTTTATCAAGATGGACTGGTATACCTGTATCTAATTTATTAGAAGGTGAAAGAGAAAAGTTATTAAGACTTGAAGATGAAATGCAAAAAAGAGTAATAGGGCAAGAAGAAGCTATTACATCTGTTACATCTGCAATACTTAGAGCAAGAGCAGGATTAAAAGATATAAATAGACCTATAGGTTCATTTATTTTCTTAGGACCAACAGGTGTAGGTAAAACAGAACTTGCAAAGACTTTGGCAAGAAACTTATTTGATTCTGAAGAAAATATTATAAGAATAGATATGTCTGAATATATGGAGAAGCATGCTGTATCTAGATTAGTTGGAGCGCCTCCAGGATATGTAGGATATGAAGAAGGTGGTCAATTAACTGAAGCAGTTAGAAGAAAGCCTTATAGTGTAATATTATTTGATGAAATTGAAAAGGCGCATGAAGATGTATTTAATATGTTTTTACAAATATTAGATGATGGTAGGCTTACAGATAATAAAGGTAAAACAGTTGATTTTAAAAATACAATTATCATTATGACTTCTAATATAGGAAGTAGCTATCTTTTAGAGAATAAATCAGAAGAGGGTATAGATCCACAAGTTAGAGAAGAAGTAATGAATGAAATGAAAATGAGATTTAAACCAGAATTCTTAAATAGAGTTGATGATATTATAATGTTTAAGCCATTATCTGAAAATGGAATTACTAAAATTATTGATATCTTTGTTAATGAAGTTGCCAACAGATTAAAAGATAGAAATATAAGTTTAGATATTACACAAGAAGCTAAGCATATATTAGCAGTTGAAGGTTATGATCCAGTTTATGGAGCAAGACCACTTAAGAGATATATTCAAAATACTTTGGAAAATAAACTTGCAAGATTAATTATTGCTGGAGAAATTAATTATGGATCTCATGTTGTAATTGATGGTAAGGATGATGAAATTATAATTAAAAGTGAGTAATTAAAAATTAAATAAATTAAGATAAAAACAAAAATACTCAAGAGTCATTAGAGAGTCTTGAGTATTTTTTTTATGAGTGTTTATTATTTATAATTAAGTTTGAGTTCAATGGAATTAGAACTATAAAACTTATAAAAACTATAATGGCTGAAATTAAAAATGGTAATTTATTTCCTAAATCAAATATAAAACCAGCAGTTAATGAGCCAGTAACTTGGCCTATTGCTTTAGATGAATTTAAAATTCCCATAAGGGAACCATAATTTTCTTTAGCAAGCTTTGTTATTATACTTTGTTGTAATGGTATGTGTATACTTGCAAATGATGCAAATATAACTGCACAACTTAAGAATAAGATAACATTTTTAGATATTACCATAAGAAATAATGAAGCTGCAATACATATAGTTATTGTTTTAAATAGGTTAATTTCTTTAAAGTGTTTTGCAAGCAAATGTGTTAAAAATAAATTTATCATAAAGCCAACTATTCCAACTAAAGCCATGAATCCACCTATAAAGGTAGGAGGAAGTTTTAAAACATCTTCTATGTAATAATTAATGCTAGAGTTATAACTTGTTGATGCAAAGTAAAAAGCCATAACAATTATAAACATAATTAATAGGTTTTTATTTAAAAGTTTTGAATAGTTAATTTTATCATGAGCATCATTTACTGAATTAGTAAGAGTTTTATCCTTTGTTGGTTCTTCTAATAAGAAGTATACTAAGATACCTAAAATTAAACATAAAATAAATTGAGAAAAGAAAGTATATTTAAAATTAGTGTTACCTATTATACCACCAAGAAGTGAACCTAATGAGGTACCTATTGTGTTTGCAGCTGCATAGTATGTGATATACTTAGTTCTATTTTCATTTGTTGTTATGTCAGTTAAATATGCCATTGATGTAGTTAAATAGCTCACTACAAAAAATCCACCAGTAAATCTAAATATAAGTATTATAAATGGATTAGTATTAAAACCAAAGCCAAGTTGGCTTAAGCCATATCCCATTGCACCTAATACTAAGAATTTAATTCTTCCTTTTTTATCAGATAATGTACCGAACAATGGTGAACCGATAAAATTACCAATAGACATTGTGGCAAAGAATAGTCCAAACATAAAGGTAGGTAATCCAAGCTTATTTATAAACATAGGGGTAACTGGATGTGCCATGTTAAATGCAAGTGAACTAAACATATTTAAAAGTATAATAAATATTAGTGATTTATTTTTATTTTTCATTTTCCCTCCATAATTTAATTGTTTAATATTGCAATTTTTCTTACTATTAAATAGTATTCTATAAAATGTATAAAATCAAATGTTAATGGTAATTAAAATTATAAGAGAAAAAGTTATATTATAATTAAATATAAAGAATCACAGTTAAAATGTAATTCTTTATATTGTGAAAGTTATTTTATAGTTCGTAAATTACATAGTTATTTTTAATAACATTTTAATTTTCCTAAGGTAGCATGTTACCAGCAGATAAGTAAATTTCATACCACTCTTGTCTAGTTAGATTTACATTTGAAGCAGTACATATATCTTTTAATCTATTTTCATTTGTTGTACCAACAATAGTTTGTATTTTAGCTGGATGTCTAAGTATCCAAGCAGTAGCAATAGCAGTAGAGCTTACATTATATTTTTCTGCAAGTTCTTTAAGCTTTTTATTAAGTTCAGGGAACTTAGGGTTATCTATGAAAGTGCCTTCAAAGAATCCATATTGATATGGAGACCAAGCTTGGATGGTAATATCATTTAATCTGCAATATTCTAAAATAGAGTTATCCCTATCTATAGAAGGAGAATTTTTCATATTAACATTTAAGCCAGAATCAATAATTCCAGTGTGCATTATACTAAATTGAAGTTGGTTAATTGTAATTTTATTTTTTAGGTATTTATTTAACAATTCAATTTGCATTGAATTATGATTGCTAACTCCGAAGTTTCTAACTTTACCTTCATTATATAATTTTTCAAAAGCTTCACTTACCTCTTCTGGTTCCATTAAGGTATCTGGTCTGTGTAGTAATAAAATATCTAAGTAATCAGTTTTTAGTCTTTTTAATATGCCATCAACTGAAGTTAATATATGTTCTTTAGAGTAGTCATACATTCCGGGTCTAATAGCACATTTTGATTGAATAATAATTTTTTCTCTTAGAGATGGTGTTAAAGAAATTGATTCGCTAAAAATTTCTTCAGATTTTCCCTTACCATAAATATCGGCATGATCAAAGAAGTTTATACCACAATCTAAGGCAGTATTAATTAAATTATTAACTTCTTTTTTATCTAAATCTGCAATTCTCATGCAACCTAAACCAATTTCTGACGCTGTAATATTACCATTTGCCATACTTATTTTTTTCATAAATATAATATCCTCCGCATAATGTTTTAATCATTTACATTATATCATTTAGATATGTGAATGAGGTATAAAAAAATAAAATAAAAAAATGAAAAAATAGTGTTGACAAACATCGACAAAAATAATATACTAAACAACGTAGTCAATGCGCGGGTATCGTATATCGGTAATACTCCAGCCTTCCAAGCTGGAAAGGTGGGTTCGATTCCCACTACCCGCTCCATAAGCGTGTTTAGCTCAGCTGGATAGAGCAACGCCCTTCTAAGGCGTGGGCCAGGAGTTCGAATCTC